>JBFXEJ010000030.1:0-52580 GCA_050180235.1 Desulfococcaceae bacterium | reverse complement strand
AGACAATCTGTTTTTCAAAGAACGAAAAAATACACGACAATGTTATCGGAATGTATATCAACCGTTATTATTTTAAGAGTGGTCTTTATTCGGACAGCACATAATCAACCAATTTGACCCACTACCCTTTTTTTCATTCACAGCATAGACAATACGGGTTTCCACATTTCTCACCGGCATGAAATCCGAAACCTTTACCAGCCGGAAGGGATCGCTTTCGATTTTCTTTTCGGCCTTGTCTGTATCCAGAAGATATTCTTCCAGTTTTTTGTGCGAGGTTGTGGTCAAATGCTTTTTTGATTTGGCTACAGCATTCAGATAAGCTGTTCGCAAAGCCCCTTTGATGGAAGAGCCGGGAATACAGGCCAGACCGGTGTGCGGATGAAAAGCTGTGCGCTGAATTCGGAAGTCTCTAAGTTCATTCTGAATATCGCTTTCATTCACCAAGCTCAGGGTCTGATCATAATGGGAAAGAAAATCGGAACAGAGCGGAACCCTGCGGCCTTTGGCTTCTTTGCCGCGCAGGAATTTGTAGATTTCCAGAATGGAAGACACTGTTCCCTTCCGGCAGATCTGCGTGAATTTTTCCCGGTCTTCCGCAGACATTTCCCCAAAAAAGGCAAAGGGATCAAAGATTACCAGCTCACGGGTTTTTTCATCCACCACAAAACCGGTGGGTTCATACACCTCGTCACATCCGATATGAACAGGGGAGAGTATTTTCAGAAAACAGGAAAAGGTCTTTTTCTTCAGATCAGTTTTCAGTTCAGTCATAATATCCCTCCCAAATGCAGGGGCAGGACAGGCGCGTAGCCCTGCACCATAATGTTTTCATGAACCGATACATTTTCCACAGCCCGGCCTGCATATCTGTTCTGCAATACAGCCGGATCAGAAACCCGGAACACAGCCCCCTCATCTGCCATGACAACCGGGGCTTTGAAAGGATTGGAAGATGTGGCAAGGCTGTCTCCGTGTCTGCCAAAACGGACAAAGGGCGTAAACCATGATTCGGCAAAACTGCCTTTTTCCGGCACACACGGCCCCAGCGTATAAAACGCGTCCGCATCCGTGTCAGTTGTTATCTGAACCGGTTCAGGTATTCCCACAGAAAAACGTCCCAGGCCCAAAGAAGCATCTCTGCCATAACCCCACTGACCCATCCGTTTCAGTCCCTCTGCCACCTGCCCGGCATCCAGAATCTCTTCATCTGCCATGAAAAAAAGCCGGAGTTTCATTTCCGGACAATAAAACATGTTTTTAATCACATAGGGCGCAAACCTATCTGTTAAGGTGGTGTTTGTCATGCGGTGGATGGTATTGTGGCTCTGAAAATGGGAACGGATAAAGGATTCTTTTCCCTTTGTAATGATTTCGGAAAGTTCCTCATCACTGTGCAGATCAGCCGCATTCAGATCAGAGAGTTTCAGATTCCGCAGGGAAGAAAGAACCATCCATTTTTTCTTTTTCAGGGATTTCAGATTCTTCTGCCGGGTCTGGCAGTCCGGTTTGCTTTCTCCTTCTCTTCCCTGATGGAATGTATCACTCTCCTCCCTTGAGGGCAATGCTGTTGACGCAAGGCTCCCCTCCCTTGAGGGAGGGGCCGGGGGAGGGTGAAAACGGTCATTAGTTACAGGGCGTTGTTTCTCCCCCCACCCGGCCTCCCCCCGCTGGGGGGAGGAGAAAAAGGCCAAGTCATCAGCATTGCCCAGCCGGGGGAGGGGGAACATAAAAGAAGGCAGATCCGGTTTTTTCAGAATATACTGACCTTCCGGCCCTTTGGGAAAAGCAGAGGAAAAAATCACAAAGGGTTTCTCCGGATATGTTTTCAGGCAGTTTTCCGGATTTCCCTTTTTCAGCAAATCCGGATTGCGTACAAGCTGCCAGCAGAACTGTCCGAAAATGGTATCACCTTTCAGCGGGGTTCCAAAACCGGAAAGGGGTTGCAGGCATATTTCATACAGTTGCATAATCCCCCCTAATCTGTTTTGGATGTCTGACTGTTCAGGGGTATAACCTTCCGGTATTTTTCACGGATTGTTTCATTTTCAAATGCAAAGGAAATACGGCCGTATCCCCTGCTGCCGTTTCCGCCCAGGGCATCCATTTCCAGCAGCCGCAGTCCTTCCAGCAGCAGGGTTTCCAAATCTTCATCCCTTTCCAGTATTTTCAGACTTATGCTGAAATCAAATATGGTATCTGCCGGAACCCGTTCAGTGAAACGGGGATTGAGCGCAGTGCCTTTGATCCGGTTGATCTGATTTTCAGACTTGACTTCAATGAAAGGAAGCATGTCCGCGGATGCCTTTTTTTTCCATTGTCTGTTCAGGGGGCAGTCCGCAAAAGATACCCGTGTAGGCCCCAGTTCCTTTGCAATATCCTCATCACTGTCACCGGCTCCGGCCCCGAACAGCCTGAGAATGAGCGCGCATTCCTGTTCCTGCCGGACATTTTCATCTTTCAGGGATTTTTCTTTCAGTTTTTCACCCTGCGCTCTCAGTTCTTTCAGTGTATTGGCGGAAAGCGGTTTTCCTTCACTCAGTCTCATCAGTCCGCTTCTCATTTCCAGCAGGGATCGCACCTTGCCTTTGATGGAAGAACCCGGAATATAGGGTTCCTGCGTATGGGGATGTTTGACAACCGGGTTGTCAGTTCCGCCAATGCGCATTTCCGTATCTCCCGCGCCGATATGCAGTCCGCTTTTCAGAATGATTTTACCTTTGATTTCCTTTATACTTTCCAGTTTCATATCCGCATACCCCCTTTATAAATTATCGCAGGATGGGTGAAGCGACAGCGAAACCCGCCCTGCTTTATAAATTATCGTAGGGTGGGTGAAGCGACAGCGAAACCCACCTTTTTTTCTTCACCCGCCCTGCTTTTTATACCAAATTGCTTTCAAAGTTCTGGGAATGCCTCTTTTTTTGCCACGAAAAACACGAAAAATACGAAAAAACAGCATTTGGCATGCCCATGTTTTGAAAGCGAATTGATATTAATTGGCTGGCAGGTAAAGCCGGTAATAACCCATGAATGCCTCGAAAAAATTGGCAAATACCGTCAGATCTCTGGGATCAGTGATCTGATCCACCGAGTTTTTGATAAAATTCAGAAACCTGTCTGAAACCAGTTCCCGGCCTTTTGCATACGCGGCTTTGGCAGAGAGCATATTGACCATCGGCAGAATGGCATCCCATTTCTGCTGATCCTCGGGCTTTTTCAGATTCAGGCGTCTGGATTCCATGTAAAGCCGCTGGACTTCATCATAGAATTTGCGAACCTGGGTTCTTTTGTTCAGTTTTTTGTTTTTCTCATAGTCATCTTTCATCTCTTTGACCAGATTTTCGGCCCGGTCAGAATAGAGTTTCGGATCAATTTTGGACCTGCCAGCATCTGCCCAGAATATGATTTTTGTTTCAGACATGGTGTTACCTCCTGTTGTATAGAATTTGCCATACGGGAATTTTCAGTTTGCTGCGGCATGTGTGAATCCAGTGGTATAATTTCTCTGCCACTTCATCTGTCAGTTCCGCTCTTTTGTCTCTTTCCGCCTTTTTGGCAGCATTCCGGGCCACAGTATAGGCCAGCAGGGAAGGCCATTTGGCGCAGGACATATCCTGAAAACTCTCTGCCTGTTTTTGGGTCAGCAGTTTTTCTTTTGCCGCCATCTGCATGAGTTCATTCACGCGGAAAAGCATGGCCTGATTGATGGTTTCGTCTGCATCATCGAGCCATGTTTCCATCTGCCCGCGAATATCCCGCAGAGTTTCCATTTCTCCCCTGTTATCCTCAAAAGAATCCATATCTTCCCATCGCACGGTTTCACCAAACAGGGTGAGGCGATCTTTTCCCTCACAGGATTTGGATTTTTCCAGTTCAGACTCTGCCGCGGCTGCCATATGGTCAATGGGTGTATGTGCCTTGTGAAAACTGATGCCCCCGGAAAAATGAATGTCCGGATTTTTGCATACATAAAGATCAAATTCTTTGCGGATTTCCACACAAAGATCAATAATCCGGTTCCAGGGGCCGATGAGAAAAAGATCATCCCCGCCCGCGAACACGGTGTAAACATCCCGGAAATATCCGCCTTTGAAGCGATCATTTCCCTTTTCCAGCAGATGGGGCAGGTACAGAGCAAAAAAAAGGTTCATCTGACGGCTGAGTGTGGAAACACGGGGCAGTGAAAAACGCTCTTCCAGGCCGCAGGCCATAAGCAGACCCAGATCATCCACATCTGCCTTGAGTACGCCCAGGGCATCAACGCCCCGGTAAGTATCTGCTTCGCCCGCCCTGTCTGCCCTGATTTTCTCTTTTGCCATAAGAGCAATCAGATTCAGGGTCATGGGATTTCCTTCCCGGATCTGTTCGGCCTCGTCCCTTCCCATATCGGAAAGCATTTCTTTGTATTTTTTATGTTCCGGGGTACACCGGGGAATATAGCCGTTGATGAATTTCACAGCCACATCGCCGGCAGCCTCCCGGTTCAAATCCCAGTATCTGCGAATGGCTTCTCCGGGCAGTTCTTCCGGAATATCACCGAAAATAATCTGGTATTCATCAAAAAAAGGAATGCGGAGTTTTCCGGCCCCGGTTTTTCCGGCATCCAGCACGGCTATTGGAATTTCTTTGACCAGATTTTCCCCCAGATGAATATGATCCAGACACATCCGGCAGGCAGCCAGATTGTCTTTTTTTGCCTCTGCGGGTCTTTTTCCGCAAAGAGGACAAAGCCCCATTCCGAATTCATTGAATCCTTTCAGATAAGTGGGAACCGCACCGCCGTATTCCTCCAAATCAATCTTCCGGAATTTTGCGCTTTCCTTTTTCTTTTCCACAGCGTCCCATAAGAGCGGAAAGCCTTCGGGTGTGAAATCTTCCGACCCGGCTTCCTGCCATGAAAGGCTGAGATGGGTTTCTCCGCAGGTGTGGAGGAAAAGCCAGCCAGCGATTTTTTTCTGCACTTTATCAAGGGCTTTGACGGTCTTTTCCGTATCCGGAGCCAGAATGGTGAACCGCCCTGCCGCGTTGAGTATGACCGAGAGAAAGGGAAGTCCCATTTCACGGCAGAGCATATCCGCAGCCAGTTCGGAAATCAGGGACACGGCAAAGGAACGGCCCCGCAGCAGTTTGGAGCGGTATTTCCGGGATTCTCCGTAACTCTGAAAAATGAAACTCTGAATACCGGAAATGCCGCCACTGATCAGCAGATAGCGCGGGGAAGAACAATCGCCTTCCGTATCCTTATATGCTACATCGGCCACAGCAAAGGACGACTGAATGCGGGCATAATCGTATAAGGAAATATCCGCATCTTTGGAATTCCCGGAAGCCGGAAAGCATGAGGCATAAAGCATAATCAGGCTCTCCAGATTTTCAAACCACAGGGCATGGTTTTCTGTTTTGCGGAATTGCAGTTTCGGGAGTGTGTTTTTGAAATCTTTGAGAAGCTGATCGTAATCTGCTTTTTTCAGCGGCAAATTTTGGGGGAAAATGCTTTCCGGCCCAAGTTTTTGCAGGGGATAAGAATATTCAGGTTTTGCCTTTTGATCCTCCGAGCCTTTCCCTGTGCCTTTCCCTGTGCCTTTCATGTGCTGAAAAACAGGCCGGAGCAGAAGAATTTTCTCTGTTTCTGCTGCATTCACAGGTTTTTGACCGCATATGCCGGAAAATTCATCAGGTTCCAGCATGGGTCTGATTTCATTGCAAATGGCTTCGTAAAATTCACGGGGCAGATATTCCCCCAAAGCCCGGACAAAGCTCTTCATGCCGGTTTTCAGTATGTCATCCATTCCCTCCCCCTAAGCAAAAGATTTTTGCGGATATGAAACAATGTCTCATGAATTTTGACATAAACACCAATTTTTTCCTTTTGTAAACAGGAATCTGTGAAGTCTGTCTGAACCAGGATTTCCAGGATTAAGGGATTTCCATGATTTTACGAAAAACCGGATTTTTTGAAAAAATCCGGTTTTTTAAATACTCCGCGGGTCACAGAAAAATCCTGCAAATCCCTTAATCATGTGAATCATGGTTCAGACAGGAATAAGCGGGGCGTGAAGTCTGTCTGAACCGGGATTCATCTGATTTTTCTGATTACCATGATTTTCCGGTAGGGTGGGCACAGTTTTTTTTGTGCCCGCCTCTGAAATGGCGGGCACAAAAAACCGTGCCCGCCCTACCTGCTAACTGAAAAATCCTGCAAATCCTTTAATCATGTGAATCGTGGTTCAGACAAACATAAACGTGGTGTGCAGTCTGTCTGAACCGGGATTCATCTGATTTTTCTGATTACCATGATTTTCCGGTAGGGTGGGCACAGTTTTTTTTGTGCCCGCCTCTGAAATGGCGGGCACAAAAAAACCGTGTCCGCCCTGCCTGCTCAGCATTTCACAGAAAAATCCTGCAAATCCTTTAATCATGTGAATCGTGGTTCAGACAGTCATAAACGGGCGTGCAGGCTGTCTGAAGCCTGCATCAGAATGGAAAAACGCACATCATCCTGCAAACGCCTTAATACATCTCATATTTTGCCAGCCTGCCGTCCAGTCCGCCGTTGCGCAGTTCTTTTTTCCAGGATGGTTTGAGACCGATTCTTTTCATCAACTCCCGGTCTCCGAAATACACATAAGCCGAGGAACCTTTGCAGCGATGTTTGAGAAAATCCCCGAATTCCTTCATCAAAATGTCGGATTTTTCCCGGTTTCCCATGCGGATTCCATAGGGCGGATTGCATACAATCACTGTATTTTCCATATGTTCAATATCCTGAAATGCTCCGGCAGAAAAAGTGATTTTCTCTCCCGATGGCAGATTTCCGCAGTTTTTTTCCGCCACTTCCACTGCCTGAGGCAATATATCTCTGCCGGAAATCAGGCCATCCGGAAGTGTCTGTATTTCCTGATCCGCAGTTTTTTTTACACAATGCCATATATCCGGATCAAAATCCGGAAGAAATTCAAATCCGAATCTGGGACGGAGATAGCCCGGCGGAATCCGGCAGTACTGCATCATTGCTTCGATTAACAGGGTGCCCGCGCCGCACATGGGATCAGCCAGAGGCATGGAACCGTCCCATCCGGACATGCGGATAATCACAGCAGCCACTGTCTCCTGCATGGGAGCCTCCAGCCCATCTTTGCGGTATCCCCTGCGGTGCAGGGAACCACCGGATGTGTCCAGACTGATGGTGGCTTTATCTTTGTGAATATACAGATCAATCCGGACATCGGGATTTTCTGTGTTTACATTGGGTCTTTCACCATGCCGCTTCCGGAACTGGTCAGCAACCGCATCTTTCACGCGCAGGGCCGCATACTGGGAATGCGTAATTTTGCTGTTTGATACATTGGCAAAAACAGCAAATGTGTTCTCCGTGCCGAAAATATCAGGCCAGGAAACAGACTGTGCCTTTCGGTAAAGAATGTCCGGATCGGGACAGTCAAACACAGCCAGCGGGGCCAGCACACGGCTGAGAAAACGTGACTGGTAATTGACACGGTACAGACATTCCCTGTCTCCGTAAAAATAAATGCCCCGGAATGCGGATCGGACATCGGCGGCCCCCAGTTCCCTCAGTTCTTCCGCACCCAAATCCTCTGTCCCTGTTGCGGCCTGTGCAAAATACTGTCCGTTTTTCTGATAGATAAGCATTGAAATTCCTCTGCTGAAAAATAAATGGTTCAAAAAAATCCTTTTATAGCCAAACCTTCAGTTTGGCACTCCCCGCCCTTTTATCCGGAGTTCCGAACGGAAAGTCTGGGAGTCTGCGGTTTTGCCAAACATTCAGAGGTCAGGGCGGGCAAAAGCGGAGCCCGCACCAATTTTTTGCTGTTGAAAAAATCACATGGTGTGCATACTCTGATTTTTTTCCAAAAAATCAGAGTATGCACACCCTACCACTCTTATCCATTCATAATTCATCATTAATCATTCCCTCACACCCGGTTCCCCCACCACATTGAACACTCTGATCGGATGGAGTTTTCCTTTTGCCACAATGGGTTCAAGCCGGGTGACGCTGAAAATATTCTGTACATGGCTGTAAGTGCTTTCGGAAATCAGAATCTGTCCGGATCCGGCTGCTCCGCAAAGTCTGGATGCTGTGTTGACTGTATCTCCGATCACTGAATAACTCATGGTATGGGTGGAGCCGATATATCCGGCCACCAGTTTTCCGGTATTGATGCCGATGCCGACCTGAATGGCCTGCCTGCCTTCAGATTTCCGTTTCCGGTTAAAATTGTTAAGAACATCCCGCATGGCCAGGGCAGCTCTGACCGAACGTACCGGGTCATCCTCATGCCGGACAGGTGCCCCCCATATAACCATAATGGCATCCCCGATAAATTTGTCCACAGTGCCTTCATAACGGAAAATAATATCCACCATCACTTCAAAATATTCATTAAGCATCCGGAGAATCTCGGAAGCATGTGTGGTTTCGCTCATGGTGGTAAAGCCCCGGATATCGGCAAAAAGCACCGTTGCCACCCGGTTTTCTCCGCCCTTTTCCACCTTCAGTTCGCCGGAAGCCACCAAATCCGCAAGATTCGGAGAAAGCATTTTCTGAAAACGTCTGCGGGTTTCGGCCGCCTGCTGAATCTGTTCTGCCGCGTTTTTGCGTTCATCAATATCCTCAAACGTGCAGTCAAAACAGGCCGGTTTTTCCGGACCGTCCGGATATACCAGCCTGGCTGTCACCGAAGTCCACATGAGTTTGCCGTTTTTCTTTCTCAGTTGAATTTCGTTCTGATGAAAACTGCCGTGTTTCATCAGGTTTTCGGAAAAAAACCGGCAGTCTTCGTATTTCTGCCAGATTTCCTGCATGGCAATGTTCCGGAGCATGGTTTCGGATTCATAGGCAAACATTTTTACAAAAGATGGATTTGCCATTAAAAACGATCCATTGCAATCAGGCTCAATCCGGCAGATTCCTATGGGAATATTTTCCACCAAAGTGCGGTATCTCTCCTCACTTTCCCGCAAAGCATTTTCCGCTTTTTTCCGGTTGTCTATGGTGTACTGGGCATGGGATCCGAAAATGACAAAAAGACAGAGCACCACAATACGGGTCCAGATTTCATCCAGTTTTGTGCCGAAAATCAAATCTGCAATATTGGATTTGTCTGATAAAAAAATGCTCAGAAAGGAGTCGCACAGCCAGTAAAACATGGCCAGCCCAAGCCCTATGAACATCATATGATCCGTTATACGGTTTTTTTTGTCTTTTTTCATACTTACATTTCCAACCCCTCAGCAGATCAGAAATATCCCTGCGGTTTTTTTTAGGTGATTTCCAGAAAAGAATATCCCTTCAAAGTATCAAAATGCGGGGAAAATCATTTTCTGTTTTGCAGTGTCAGCAGAATTTTTTCCAGAGTTTCCCGTGCTTCTCCGAATTCATAATTGTAAATCTGTTCCGCAAGCTGTTCCCCCGGTACTGCCAAACCGCATTTCTTCAGATATGCTTTGACCGACCCGGTCTTTTCAAGTACTTCCGCATCCCCTTCCCGCAGCAGTTTCCTCAGTTCATTCAGTATCGGAATCAGGTCGGAGATCTCTGATGTGCATTGATATTCATCTGAACTGTGTTCCGGATTTTCAGGATACGGAATTTTTTCCATCATTTTTATGGAATGCAGTACGCGGCTGAGTTCCTTTGCCAGTTTTTCCCACAGCAGAAAATATTTTCCGCTCTGATCTGTCCGAATGGCGGATTCCAGTTGTCCTGCTGCCAGAAACAGTTCCTGTGCGCCCATATTTCCGGACACTCCTTTGATTGTATGGGCCAGTTTGCGGACTTCCGCTGCATTTCCCTGTTCCAGCATGGTTCTGATTTTTGGAACTGTATCCCGGTAATCCTGATAAAACTGCAGAAGCAGTTTGCGGAACAGGCTCCGGTTGCCTGCAACCCGTTTCAGACCGGCCCCGGTGTCAATTCCGGGCAGTTGAAAAGAAAATTCATCTTTGGCAGGGCGGTTGTCCTTTTCTCCAAATTCGTACTGCACTGCATTTTCACTGCACTGACAGCGATCATTGCGAATCCAGCGGGACAGTACAGATATAAGCCTTTCCGGATCAATGGGTTTGCTGATAAAATCATCCATGCCGCAGGCCAGACATTTCTCCCGCTCACCGCTCATGGCATGGGCTGTCATCGCGATGATGGGGATTTTGGGGATTGGGGGCAGGGGACTGGGTTCTGAGGACTGAGTTCTGAGGACTGAGTCCCCGGCCTCCCATTTCCGGATTTCCTCTGTGGCTTCGTAACCATCCATTTCCGGCATCTGAATATCCATGAATATCAAATCAAAACCGGATTTCCGCACCCATTGCAGGGCCTCTTTTCCATTGTTTGCCACCTGAACAGAAAGGCCCTCAGACTGGAGCAGTTCGGCAGCCACCTGCTGATTGATCCGGTTGTCTTCCACCAGCAGCACCCGTGTGCCCCGGATGCGGTTTCTGAGAGCAGTATCTTTCTTTTTCTTTTTTGGCGGACAGATTTCAGTCTGTTTCTGCCCCATGACTTCCAGAATGGTCTGGAAGATCACACTGCGGCTTACAGGTTTTACCAGAACCGCATCCAGCAGATGCCGGTGTGTCTGCTCCATCACCTTTTCACCGTATCCTGTCACCAGGATGATTTTTGGTATCTGATCCGGAGAAAACCGATCTTTGATCCGTTTTGCTGTTTCAATACCATCCATATTCGGCATGTTCCAGTCCAGAAATACAAGACAGAAGGGATGCTCCCTGTTTTCTTCTATTATGGCCAGCGCCCGGTCTCCGGATTCAACGGAAACAACATCAAAGGAAAAAGAGGAAAGGGTTTTATTAAGAATATCGCGGGAACCGCTGTTGTCATCAGCCACCAGCACCCGTATTCCCACCAGTTCCGGGGGCGTAAGAAAACGTTTTTTCCTGAGTCTGGTCTGTCTTTTGAATTCGGCTGTAAACGTGAAGGTGCTTCCCTGTCCTGCTTTGCTTTCCGCATGGATTTCCCCGCCCATCATTCCGGAAAGGCGTTTGCAGATGGCCAGTCCCAGACCGGTTCCCCCGAATTTCCGGGTGACAGAACCGTCTGCCTGGGTAAAGGGATCAAAAAGCACTGAGAGTTTTTCCGGGCTGATGCCTATTCCCGTATCCCGGACCGAAAAGCGGAGCTTCACCCGGTCAAAGGCCGGTTCCGGCTCCCCGGATATTTCCGCGCGGACAGCAATTTCCCCGCTTTCCGTGAATTTCAGCGAGTTGCTGGTCAGATTCAGCAGAATCTGCCCCAGGCGCAGGGGATCTCCGATGAGAAAACGCGGCACATTATCGGCCAGTGAAAAGATCATTTCAATGCCCTTTTCCTCGGCTTTGAGGCGAACCATATCCGAGAGACTGTCAAACACTTCATCCAGATTGAACTCGGCTGATTCCATTTCCATTTTTCCGGCCTCTATTTTGGAAAAATCAAGGATGTCATTGATGATGCCAAGCAGAGATTCCGAGGCTGATTTGATTTTTCTCAGATAATCATGCTGCCGCGCTGTCAGTTCGGTCTGCATGGCCAGATGTGTCAGTCCCATAACAGCGTTCATGGGGGTGCGGATTTCATGGCTCATCCGGGCAAGAAATTCACTTTTGGAGCGGCTGGCCGACTCAGCCTCTGTTTTTGCTTTTTCAAGTTCGGCTTCGGTCTGTTTCCGGCAGACAAATGTGCCCAGCATATCCGCGGCCGTCCGCAGCATACGGATTTCCTCCTCTGCCCAGTTCCGTGCCTGGACGCAGTCATCAAAACCGATGAACCCGTACCAGTTTTCCCTTACAAAAACAGGCAGAATCAGAATGGAAACAATTCCCTGGGCTTCCAGCACCCCCCTTTCAGCCAAAGGAAACTGGGCGACAATACCGCTGTAATTTTCCCCTTCTGCAAGTTTTGCACGGAGAAATCCCAGTTCACTGTATGGCAGATGCTGCAGAAGGGGATTGCCGATTTCCGCTTTTATTCCTCCAGCGCATATTTCGCAGATTTGCCGCATACAGAGTCCATCCGCGGGATCATCAAAGTTTTCAAAAATATATACCCGGTGTACTTCTGCCGCGGCAAGAAGATGCCCGATGGCCGCTCCCATGATTTCCTCCACAGGCCCGTTTGCCAGCAGTGTCCGGGAACAGGCCGAAAGACCGGCTTCATAGCGATGACGTCTTTTCTCTCTTTTTTCATAACAGCGCTGCCCTGCAATGCGGCCCAGAAGCTCTGCAATGGCATTGATCAGATGATGCTCCTCCGGGTAAAAAGGGTCATTATCAGCTTCCGCGTTTTCATCCGGATGGCAGACCTCCAGCACACCTGCCAATTCTCCGTTGACAAGAATATTCTGCTTCAGTGTTTGCGGGGTTTCCGAAAAATTGCCGGTACGGACTTCCAGACCGTCCAGCACAAGCCTTGCACCCGTGATTTCCGGATCGTGACAGGCCGGGGGAATCTGTGCCACGATTTCTGTCAGAATCTTTTCCCATGTAAGGGCATGGTTCAGCCCCGCGTCTGACACCAGGCTGGAGATGCCGTACAGGCATTTCAGTTCCTTCACCCTTTCATTCAGACGCCGGGACTGATCCTGAAGGGCTTTTTCAACATGTCTGCGTTCAGTGATTTCCTTTGCCAGCCGGCGGTTCCATATCAGTGCCATTGCCAGAATGAGGATGCAAAGTCCGCCGGCAATAAGCAGCCGGTAGCGCACGGCAGTCCAGTTGATTCTGTAATCATAGGGAACGCGAAGCCATTTTTCCATGATTGCAGCCTGATCCCCAGGACTGATGGAAGCCAGTATTTTGTCAATGATGGCAGAAAGTTCAGGCCAGTCTTTGCGCACGGCAAAACCCATCTGTATATCCGGATATCCGGTCAGGGCTGCGACTTTCAGACTGGATAATCTTTGCTTCTGAATCAGGAATTCGGACACGGCCAGATAACCGACATAGGCTTCGGTTTTTCCTGAAGACACGCATTCCAGTCCCTCCAAAGGCAGTTCCACGGGGATGATATGTATCTCCGGATAATCCTGCTGCAGCCGGATGAAGGTGATTGTATCCCTGACAACAGCGACATCCCTGCCTTTAAGAGATTCCAGCCCCATGATAAAGGGGCTTTCACTTCGGTTGACAATCGCGGTCGGAACCGGCATAATAGGCTTTGAAAAATTTATAAAAGCCGTGCGTTCGGCTGTTTCATTTCCTATAAACATATCAATCCGCCTGTCCTTTGCCTGCGCAACCAGATCCGGCCAGGAAAGGAAAACCGCGTGGGTATGAATGCCGCTGCGTTCACTGACAAGGCGGATATAGTCAACCAGCAGTCCCGCGGGTCTGCCCTTCCTGTCCCGGAATGCGCCCGGGGGGAAGCCTTCGGGAAAACCGACCCGGATGACAGGATGAGCGGCAATCCATGCCTTCTCTTCCGCGGTGAAGACCGGAGATTTTCCCTGATCTGCGTACACCGGGCAGAAAGCTAATATGCAGAAAATGGCTGTGATAATGAATTTCATATTCCTCACATATGAATATGCAGAGATTCGCGGATTATGTCCAGAGTTTTTCCTGCCGCGTCAAAATCAAAATTCTGAATCTGTTTTTCAAGCAGCACAGCCCGGTTTTCCGGATCAGAATCCTTTAAAAGCATTCTTAACTGCTCAGCACATTCCGCGGATTCAGAATCCCCGTCCTCAAGAAGATACTGCAGTTTTTCCAGAAGTGAACCGATTTCGGAATGTTCAGCAGGTTTCCCCCCGGTCTGTTTATCAGCACTGTTTTTTCTGTGCAATGGCATCTGCTTCACAATATTGATGGACTGGAGCACCTGATTCAGGGCATTTTCAAACAGATCCAAGAGTTTTTCCACATCACTGCCTGTATTTTCAGAAAGTTCAGTCTCAAGACTGTACGCGGTTCTTTGCAGTTCCATTGCGCCCATGTGACCGGCCACGCTTTTCAGGGTATGGGCCGTCCTGCGGATGTATTCCATATCCCTGCTGTCCGCAGCCCGGCGGAGAAGAGCGGGAATATCAGCATAATCACTGGAAAAATCTTCCAGAATTTTCTGAAAGAGTTCCCGGTTTCCGGCCAGTCTTTCCAGCCCTGCACGGAAATCAATGCCCGGAAGATCGGGAAAGGAGATTTCCGGTTTCTGCGCAACGCATTCTCTGTTTTCCGCAGATCCGGCAGATATTCCAATCCATTTCCGCACCAGGGCATACAACTGATCCGGATCAATGGGTTTGCTGATATAGTCATCCATCCCCGCATTCCTGCACCTCTCCCTTTCACCGGACATGGCATGGGCAGTCATCGCTATGATGGGAGTTCTGGGAACCGGATTCCGAGGATTGGGTTCTGAGGACTGATAGCTGAGGACTGATTTCCCTGCCTCCCATTTCCTGATTTCCCCTGCAGCCCCGTATCCGTCCATTACCGGCATCTGAACATCCATGAAGATGGCATCGTAATCTGATGCATATACGGCCTCCAAAGCCTCTTTTCCGTTTGCCGCGGTTTCCACATGGAGCCCGGCATGTTCCAGGAGTTCAAATGCCACCTGACGGTTGATGTCATTATCTTCCACCAGCAGCACTTTTGCATTATTAATCTTTTTGGCAGGCTCAGGATGTTCCGGCAGCAGACAACTCAGAGGTTTCCTGTTTTCACTGTCCTGCAGTCCGAATACGGCAGAAAATGAAAAAACACTCCCCCTGCCGGGTTCGCTTTCCACCCGGATGTCTCCGCCCATCATCTCCGCGAGATGTTTGCAGATGGCCAGCCCCAGCCCGCTCCCACCGAATTTCCGGGTTGTGGATCCATCTGCCTGACTGAAGGACTGAAACAGGCCGGATATATGTTCCGGCGCAATTCCAATGCCGGTATCCCGGACAGAGAAGCCGATTTTCACCCCATGTTCAGGCATACAGCCCAGATGTTCCGCGCATACTGTGATTTCCCCTTTTTCTGTAAATTTCAGGGCATTGTTGATCAGATTGATAAGCACCTGACTCAGGCGGAGGGAATCGCCTTTCAGATAACGCTGCACGTCTTTTCCCATACGGAAAATCAGTTCAAGTCCTTTTTCCTCCGCGCTCATCCCCAGAAGATCAGAAACTTCTTTCCACACATCGCAGAGATCAAAATTCCCGTTTTCCATTTTCAGTTTTCCGGCCCCGATTTTGGAAAAATCAAGAATATCATTGAGCAGCCCAAGCAGAGCATGGGCTGCATGATGGATTTTGCTCAGATAATCATGAAGCCTGGGATTCAGTTCTTTCTGCAGGGCCAGATGACTCATGCCGATAATCGCGTTCATGGGCGTCCGGATTTCATGACTCATTCTGGCAAGAAACTCGCTTTTTGCCCGGTTTGCGGCTTCCGCGCTTTCCTTTGCCTGCCGTATCTTTTCTTCGGCAATTTTGCGTTCACTGATATCCCGTGCAATCATCACCACGCAGTTTTTACCGTTCATCCGGATGCCCAGAGGATTCATTCTGCCCTCAAACCAGCGGAAACCGCTGATGGTCCGGAGCGGATATTCAATAATCTGAATTTTTTTTTCAGATATGCTTTTCCGGATATTTTCCAAAATACTGTCCGCTGTCTTCCGGGGGAGAATATCCTGCATCAGGCTGCCTTTCAGTTTTTCGGAAGAGATGTACAGCAGGGTTTCATCCGGGGTCATGATCTCCATATACCGGCCTTCCTCATCCAGAACAAAGAGTTTGTCCGGCAGCACATCCATAATGGCCTTCAGATGCGCATTGCTTTCACAAAGGGACTGTTCTGTCTTATGCCGCTCGGCAAGTTCCCGGCAGAACTCGGAATTGCGGTTTTCAAGTTCCATTTGCATTTTACGCAGGTTCAGATGGGTTCTGACACGGGCAAGCACCTCCTCCCTGTTAAAGGGTTTGGTGATAAAATCCACACCGCCTGCGGAAAAGGCCATGACCTTGTCAGTGGAATCCTGCAGCGCACTGACAAAAATCACCGGCACTGACCGGGTACGCTCATCAGCTTTCAGTGCTTCGCAGACCTGATAACCGTTCATCTCAGGCATACGAATATCCAGCAGAATCAGATCCGGCGGCTTTAATCTGGAATAATTGAGAGCAAAAGCACCGTCCGGAGCAGATTTTACAGCATAGCCATGCCCGCTGAGGATCGTTCTCAGCAGATGCAGATTGGCAGGGGTGTCATCCACTATCAGAACCGTTGCTTCAGGGGACGTTGTGCAGGTACCGTTCATACAATTCTCCTGTGGTGAGCAGGTTTCAGTGCTCAGTTGTCAGTGTCCTGTTTTCCTGAAACCTTAACACTGACACCTGAATTCTGTCTGTACAGTTCCGGATATTCACTGGGCGGATAGAGGCGCAGTTTGCAGTCCGGGCAGATGCCGTGGGTAAAACTGACGTCTGCATGTTCCCGGATATATATTTCAATCTGCTCCCAGTAGCCCTGATCGTTGCGGATTTTTTTGCACCCTGCACAGATGGGAATAAGACCTCTGAGGGTTTTTATCTGTGCCGCTGCATTTTTCAGTTCGGAGATCAGGCGATCCCTTTCCTCAATTCTTTCACTGAGTTCATGGGACTGGCTGCGAAGGGCTTCCTCTACCTGTTTCCTCTGCACAATTTCCTTTTCCAGTTGGAGATTTTTCTCCAGGAGATCTTTGTGCATCCTTTGCAGGCTCAGATGGGTGCGAATCCTTGACAGCACTTCATCTGTCTGGAATGGCTTGGTGATATAATCTACTCCCCCCAGAGAAAATGCCCTGACCTTGTCCATAGTCTCATTGAGAGCGCTGATAAAAATAATCGGAATATCACGGGTGCGGTCATCATTCTTCAGCACTTTGCAGACTTCATATCCGTCAGGTTCAGGCATCCGGATATCAAGCAGAATAAGATCCGGCAGATCGCAGGATTTGTCCATAAGATATTTAAGTGCATATTTGCCGCTGGGCGCTGATTGCACCGTATAACCCTGAACCGACAGCAGGGTTTTCAGCAGATGCAGATTTACCGCTGTGTCATCCACAGCCAGGATACGTGCTTCCCGGCGGATTGTAACAGAATCCTTCATTCCTTGTTTTCCTGCCAATAAGATGTTCAGTGCCAGGTATCAGTCTCAGAACAAATCCGTAAAGTCCGCCTGACACTTTAAACCCATATATAACCTTTATCCCCTGAGAATGACAATAAAAGAAAACAGCCATCTGCTGTTCCGGTAGGGGCATATGACATGAATTCGCTTGCAAAATCCTTTTATTTCCTGTAATTAAAAAAAGTATATTTCCGCATGGGCCGGTGAAAAAAATTTGGATCGGATTTGACAGGTTTTGAAAATTTGTCAAATCTCCGCGGAAACTGAACTGTCACAGGAGTCACAATGAATTCAGGTCAGAATATTTTTGTCATCCTGGCTGTTGCTGCCATGTTTTCTCTTTTCGGATTTATTGTTTACGGGGATAAAGGGCTTGCGGAACTGAACATGATGAAGGAAACACGGGAAACTCTGATCCGGAAAAATGAAAACATGATTCAGAAAAATCTTTCCCTTTACCGCACCATAGAACGCCTGCGCAATGACCTTGATTTTATAGAAAGTATCGCAAGGCATGAATTCGGGCTTGTGGGCAAAGATGAAATTATCTTCAAACTGGCAGAAACAGGGCAGGGAGAAACTCAGCAGACAGAACAGGGGGAAACTCAGCAGAAATGAACCGCACATTCAGAAAAAAAATTCTCTGTATAGGCGCGGGATACGTGGGCGGCCCCACAATGGCCGTGATAGCGCACAAATGCCCGCATTACAGTGTTACGGTCGCGGATATCAATCCGGATCGGATTGCACAGTGGAACTCGGCTCATCTGCCCATTTACGAACCCGGTCTGGATGAGATTGTCAGAACAGCGAGAGGCAGAAATCTTTTTTTCAGCACAGAAACTGAAAAAGGGATCAGGGAATCGGACATCATATTTGTCAGCGTGAATACGCCCACCAAAACATTTGGCGCTGGCGCGGGTATGGCTGCGGATTTGCAGTACTGGGAAAAAACAGCGCGCCAAATCCGGGACTGTGCGCAGTCTGCCAAAATCATCGTGGAAAAAAGCACGCTTCCGGTTAAAACCGCTCTGGCCATGAAACGGATCCTGACAGCAGGCGACAATGCCAACCGTTTTGAGGTACTGTCCAATCCGGAATTTCTGGCTGAAGGCACGGCCATACGGGATTTGGAAAAACCGGACAGGGTGCTCATAGGTTCGGATGAAACACCCGCGGGAATGAAGGCGCGCATGGAACTGGTGGAAATCTATGCCAACTGGGTTCCGAAAGAGCGTATTCTCACCACAAACCTTTGGAGCAGCGAGCTTTCCAAACTGGTATCCAACGCATTTCTGGCACAGAAAATATCCTCAGTCAATTCCATTTCAGCACTTTGTGAAAAAACCGATGCGGATGTCACAGAGGTTGCAAGGGCAGTTGGAATGGACAGCCGTCTGGGAAACCGTTTTCTGAACGCGAGTGTGGGTTTTGGCGGTTCCTGTTTCAAAAAGGATATTCTCAATCTGGTTTATATCTGCCGCTGTTACGGGCTGGAACCGGTGGCTGATTACTGGGAAGGCGTGATTAGGATCAATGATTATCAGAAACAGCGATTTGTGCTGAATATGCTCAGCAATATGTTCAACACCCTGGCCAATAAAAAGATCTGCATGTTCGGGTTTGCTTTCAAGGCGGATACGGGCGACACAAGGGAAAGTCCCGGTATATTCATTGCACAGAAACTGGCAGAGGAAAAGGCACGGATCGTAATCAGCGATCCCCAGGCCATTGAAAACGCCAAAAAGGATCTGAAAGATGTAAGAGGGGATATTGTGTATGAAAAAGATCCGTATGCGGCAGCAGCCGGATGTGATGCCATTGCGGTAATTACAGAATGGCCCCTGTACGCGGGGCTGGATTATGCCCGCATATACGATTCCATGATCAAACCGGCCTTTGTTTTTGACGGCAGAAACATTTTGGATCACCGGAAACTTTTTCAGATGGGATTCAACGTCTTTCCCATTGGCAAAGCTCCCTTAACCCATTTTCAGGACGCAGCAGTGGCCTGAATACCCTTCAGTTAAGGTGATTTCCATTAATGATTATACCGTTTTTCGTAGGGCGGGCACGGCTTTTTGTGCCCGCCGTCCTGCTGAAACGGCGGGCACAAAAAGCCGTGCCCACCCTGCAATGATGGTACATTTTTTCATGGAAATCGACTAAGAGCAGAGGAGTCCCGAACTGAAAGTTTGGGACAGTTAGGAGATTCAGCAGTGTCTGCCAGACTTTCAGTTTGGCAATCCGGAAATTTTTTAATGAACTTGGAATATTGCATCTGCATGTAAGGAGATATTTATGCAGTTTATTGATTTGGTGACGCAGCAGCAGAGGATTCGCAAGGAAATTGAAGAGCGTATCCTCAGGATTCTTGATCACGGAAAATACATCATGGGGCCGGAAATAGCGGAACTGGAGGAAAAACTGGCCGCTTTTGCCGGTGTTCCCCATGCCATTGGATGCGCTTCCGGAACCGATGCCCTGCTTATGGCACTGATGGCCCGCGGCATTGGCTACGGAGATGCGGTTTTCACCACTCCTTTCACTTTTATAGCAACGGCAGAGGTTATCCGTCTGCTGGGCGCAGTCCCGGTATTTGCGGATATTGATCCCGCGACCTTTAATCTGGACCCGGATAAACTCGATACCGCCATCAGCGCCATGAAAGCCGGGAATCCGCAGCTTCATCCCCTGCCCCGCGGCGCGGAAATGCTCAGGCCCAAAGGCATTATTGCAGTGGATCTGTTCGGGCTTCCGGCAGATTATGATCGGATAAACGCTGTAGCCCGGAAGCACGGTCTGTTTGTGGTTGAGGATGCTGCCCAGTCCTTTGGCGCGGAATATCATGGACGGAAAACCGGTTCACTGGTTCCCATTACCTGCACCTCCTTTTTTCCTGCCAAACCTTTGGGATGCTACGGAGATGGCGGCGCAGTGTTCACAGATGACAGAGAACTGGCTGAAAAAATGCTCTCCATCCGGGTTCACGGTTCAGGCCCCCACAAATACGACAATATACGCATTGGCATAAACGGACGTCTGGATTCCATACAGGCTGCGGTTCTTCTGTCCAAATTCGGTATTTTTCCTGAAGAAAAGGAACTGCGGCAGGCTGTGGCGGCCCGGTATTCGGAACTTCTGGCAGGAATTACGGATATTCGGCTTCCCTCAGTCCCGGAACAGATGAAAAGCATCTGGGCGCAGTATTCGGTTCTGGCGCGTGATGAGGCGCACCGGGCATATTTGCAGAAAAAACTCGGAGAAGCATCAATCCCCACGGCAGTTTATTATCCCATTCCCCTTCATCTGCAAACCGCTTTTGCTGATTTGGGATACAGAAAAGGGGATTTTCCCATAAGTGAGGATTTTTCCTCACGTATTTTCAGCCTTCCCATGCATCCCTATCTGCGGAGGGAAGATCAGGAAAAAATCGCTTTTGTCATATCATCCTGAAAGCTTAGGTGATTTCCAGAAAAGAAAATCCCGGAAAAGTGGTATAATACCAATTCGCTATTGAATTTATACAATAATGTGAGTTGTTTCCTCTGTGTTCTCTGTGGTTTTTTTCTCTCTGTGGCCTCTGTGGGAAACCGAATCATAAGTATATTTTCAATGGAGAATTGGTATAAGCTTCCGGCTTTTGCCCTGTGTCTGTGAACTGAACCGGGATATTTGTTTTCAGAAATCACCTTATGCTGTGCATCTCCGGCTGATGCCCGGATTGGGATAATTTATGCGGGATGCTGACCGGGCATCACAGTGACAGCATATTTATAGTATTTTCCTCAACTTTTGTCCTCTTTGCAAAAAACCGCTCCGCTTAATTTTTGCACTCCTCCATCAGGTTTTGGAGAGGACAAAAGTTGGTAAAAGAACTATAATTTTGTTTTTTTATCTTTCAGGTGGCAATTCAATATTTTTCCGCGTTTTCAGCAAAAAAGGAATTCTGTCAATATAAACCGGATAGCCCTTTACTGTGCGGACAAAAAGAAATATCCCGATACCGCCCGTGACAATATTGGGCATCCACATACCGAGCAGAGGGGGATATTTTCCGGTTTCTCCGAACACCATGCCTGCGGACAGAAGAAGATAATAAAAAAGAAAGAGAAAAAGCCCCAGTCCCAGCCCAAAGGATTTGCGCGCTGTTTTGCTCTGTATGCCCAGGGGCACGGCAAGAATGCCCAGTGCAAAACAGGCAAAGGGAATGGAAAATTTCTTGTGAAATTCGAGCAGTGCACTGTAATATCTGCCGGTTTTGCTGCCGGAATTTTCCTGAATATATTTTTGCAGTTCCCCCAGTTTCATCTCTTTCTCATTTTTCGGCCCCAGCCCGATACCGGATGCAGCATTGCGCAAATCCAGTGTCAGATCATAGGTGTCAAAACGCACGGTATTAACAGAGCGTTTTTCCAGATTTGCATGGTTGATGGTTCCGTTGAACAGCCGCAGTTGGAAAAGCAGTTTTTCCGGTTCAGAGAACATTTTCGCCCTGGGAGCAATCACTGTTACTGCCGCATCCCCATTTCGCTCATCCTGAATGAACACATCAATCAGTTCTTTGCTTCTCATATCAATTTTGTTCACATACAGCATGACACCCTGAAACATATTGTTGAAGGTGCGCTCCTTCAGACCAATGTCAATGCCTGATTTTGCAATATCCAAAGTAATTTGTTTTACAGAAGCTCTTCCCCGCGGCATCCCTTCCATAATCATGAATCCGGTCAGCAGACATCCGAGCAGACAGAAACTCAGCACAGCAGGCAGCAACTGGTATATGCTGACGCCCCCGGATCTGAGGGCTGTGATTTCATTGTCCGCAGACATGCGAAGAAAGGTAAGCAGAACAGACATCATTACCGACATGGGGATGACAAATACAAGAAAGTAGGGCATGGTGCAGATCAGCAGCCGGAAAATCCGGAACAGACCGATATTATAGTTGACGATCATATTGGTGATCTGAAGAATTTCTGTCAGAAGAAAAACAAAGAGAAAAAACATCACGTTAATGAAAAATGGAAAAAGCATTTCCATAAACAGGTAACGGTTGATGACAGAATTGAGTTTCATGTGTTCCGACCTCAGGGATTTGAAAATTGCTGATATACCAAAGCCTGATCTTTTTCCCGGTCTGAAATTCGCACAGAAAAAAATAGCGAACCGTTATCAGACGGTTTGCCCCATTGCCTGTTTTTGTGACAGCAATTTTCCGTATTCACAAATTCAGAACGGGCAGACTTCATCCTTTAAAAAATTTTGCATCAATATTGTGTTTTTTAATTCTGTGCCAGAGTGCTCTCTCCTTTATTCCCAGGAGTTTTGCCGCCCTTACCTGAATCCCGCCTGTTCTTTCCAGGGCTTTGGTTATATAACTTTTTTCAATCTGGGCCATATGTTCATCCAGTGTCAGAATACCGCTGTTTCCGTTTTCCGTATCAGGGACGGAAGGTTCAGTCAAATCCGGAATAATGCCTTCCCGGACAATATGATCGGGCAGATGATCCGGCTCAATTATATTTCCTTCACACATAACTGTGGCGCGTTCAATAATATTCTTCAGTTCCCGCACATTGCCCGGCCAGTCCGAATTTTCCTTCAGCATCTGCAATGCCAGCGGAGATATACTGATTTTTCTGTCAGCCATAGAACAGAAATGTTCTGCCATCAAAGGGATATCCTCTTTTCTTTCCCGCAGTGGAGGCAGATTTATGATAAAAACATTGATCCTGAAAAACAGATCCTCCCTGAATGTTCCATCCTTTATCATTTGCGGCAGATTCTTGTTGGTGGCCGCAATAAAGCGCACATCCACTTTGATGGTTTTGTTTCCCCCCACCCGTTCAAATTCCCTTTCCTGAAGCACCCGCAGAAGTTTTGCCTGCGTTTCCAAAGGCATATCCCCGATTTCATCCAGAAAGAGCGTGCCCTCATGGGCATGTTCAAACTTGCCGATTTTTTGGGCAGTTGCTCCGGTAAACGCTCCTTTTTCATGTCCGAACAGTTCACTTTCCCACAAATCTTTGGGTGTTGCCACACAGTTGAGTTTGACAAAAATCTTGTCCGCTCTTTTGCTTTGCCTGTAAATACTTGCTGAAACCAGTTCTTTGCCGGTTCCGCTTTCCCCGGTGATGAGTACAGTGGATTCTGTGGGGGCAACTTTTGTAATCTGGCCCAGAACAGAGCGCATGACTTCGCTTTCTGCAATAATCTCAGGAAACAGCTTCCGGGCATCCACCAGAGAAAGTACGGTTTTGACCTGTTTGAAGACATTTTTCCATATCTCCACCGGTTCTTTGGATTTGTCTTTGGTATTCTGGGGCTGGGGAAGCACCTCCTGCGCGCTTTTCATAAAATCCTGCAAAGGTTCTATGACAACCCGGAAAATGAGCAGACCGCAGAGAAATCCGACAAGACTGATCCCCAAAATGGGCCATAATAAAAAGGATCCGGGATCCAACTGGTTTTTCAGACAGTACTGAATCAGCCGGTAGGTCAGCACAGAGGAAAGTGCTGAATATCCGGCAAAGATTCCCGGTATAATGACATAATAACTGATATGATAGCGGACATTTTTCATGCCCAAAAATCTGTTCAGTAAGCTGACCGCATTCAGTAAAGGACTGGGAGAATTGGTTTTTTTTTCCATAAATGACTCTCAGCGGATAATTTTTGTCATATCCCACATGGGCAGAAAAATGGCCAGAGCGAAAAAACCTACCACAAAAGCGATGCTGATGGTCAGAAACGGCGTGATGGATTCCGTGACCCCTTTCATGGAGTACTCTACTTCCGAATCATAATGTCTCGATATTTCCGACAGCATTTCATCGAGTTTTTCCGTTTTCTCTCCGATGGCCACCATATTGAGCACCATGGGGGGAAAATATCTGGCTGAACGGAGGGTGGAGGCAATACTGTTCCCCTGCCGTATGGCTGATTTGATCCCGTCAAATTCCTTTGAAATTGCCGCATTGCCAATGGTTCCTGAGAGAATGGTCATGGATTCCATAACGGAAACACCGCTGTACTGCAGAATGGCAAAGATACTGGCAAAACGGGACATGGCACCTTTGACAAAAAGTGTGCCCAAAACCGGAATTTTCATAAATATCAGGTCTCTGACATATTTCCCCTGATTTGTTCTCAGACAGAGATAAAGCACACAGACAATAATAAAAACACTCAGAAGAAGAACGCCCCAGTAGTGACTGAAGGTATTGTACATCCACAGGCAGATGCGTGTGGGAAGAGGAAGAACCAGACCCTGGGAGCGGAATATGCTCACAAATTTGGGGATGACGAATATCAGCAGCACAAAAAAGGCAAAACCCAGAAAACCGGTGACATAGGCCGGATACCAGAGAGCGGATTTGATGTCCGATTTTATTTTCTCTTCGTGCTCCATAATATAGCTAAGACGCTCCAGAACATCGGAAAGTGCTCCGCTGCGTTCTCCGGCATGAAGCACACTGCAGTACAGAGGGGAAAATATCCGGGGATGCTTTTTAAAAGCATCAGACAGACTGTATCCTTCCCGCATATTTGCGGATATGGAGGCAATGGCTGTTTTCAGCGTGATATTTTCCGTCTGCCTTTCCAGAATCTGCAGCAGTTCCAGCATTGGAACACCGGTACGGAACATGGTTCTGAACTGTTTGGTAAAAATAATCAGATCACGGGTTCTTACCGGATACAGGAGTTTCCGGATATCAAAAGCATCAGAGTGAAACCCCATACTTTTGCTGATACCCGCGGGTATATGCCCCATTTTCAGCACCATATCATTGGCCGCTTCCGGGGAATCCGCCTCCACCGTGCCGGATAAGGTTTTTCCCTGCTCATTGATGGCTCTGTAAGTATATTTTGCCATTTTTTTTATACCATTACCACGGATGCTGCTTCTTCAAAGGAGGTGAGGCCAGCGCGCACTTTTTCAGCGGCATTTTCCTTCAGTATTCTGAGTTTTCCTGTTTTCTGAACTGCCAGACTGATGTCGCTGGCCGACTGGGTGTTAAGAATCATCTCCCTGACCATTTCATCCACGGCCAGCACCTCAAAAATGCCGGTTCTGTCTTTATATCCGCTATTCATACAGTTATGGCATCCCTTTGCCTGAAAAAAAATGCTGTTTTGCGATTTCTGTATTCCCCAGTAGTCCAAAACACTTTCCGGAGGAGTAAACGCCTGTTTGCAGTTGGTGCACAGTTTGCGCACCAGACGCTGCGCGATCAGAAGAAGCAGTACAGAGGAAATCAGAAATGGCGCAATCTTCATGTCAATAAAACGGGTAATTGCCCCTGCAGCATTGTTGGTGTGGAGCGTGCTCAGCACCCTGTGTCCGGTCAGAGATGCCTGAATTGCGATTTCGGCTGTTTCACTGTCCCGTATCTCACCCACCAGAATTACATCCGGATCCTGCCTCAGAATGGAGCGGATACCGCTGGCAAATGTCATGCCTGCCTTATGGTTCAACTGGGTCTGGCGTATGCCCTCAATACGGTATTCCACAGGATCCTCCAGAGTGATGATATTGATATCCGAACGGTTGATTTCCTTCAGCAGGGAATACAGGGAAGTGGTTTTTCCGCTTCCGGTCGGTCCGGTGCTCAGTATCATGCCATAGGGTTTTCCCAGCACAGATTCGACTTTCACCCTGTCCTCCCGGTTCATTCCCAGTTGTTCAAGAGAAAAAATTCCCGCACTGGTGTCGAGCAGACGCAGCACCATGTTTTCACCGTGTATGGTTGGCAGGGTGGAGGCCCGGATATTGATCTCCCTGTGATTTTTTTTAATGGTAAACCTGCCGTCCTGGGGTATCCTCATTGTGGCGATATCCATATTGGCCAGAATTTTGATGCGGGAGATAATGGGCAGAAAAAGCCGCTTGCCCGGAGCCGGCACGTCATGAAGTTTTCCATCCACCCGGAAACGCACCTGCACCCGGTTTTTTTCCGGGCTGATATGAATATCACTTGCTCTCTGCCGGGTAGCTTCGGACAGCAGGGTATCCACAAAATTGATGACAGGAGCATCTTCTGCCATGCCCTTGAGATCATGTCCGCTGATTTCCAAATCCCCGGACAGATCATCTCCGCTGTCATTCAATTCACCTTCGGGCTGAATATTCCGAATCAGTTCGGAAATGCCGACATTCGCCCCAAATAGATTCTGCACCAGTTCGTTGAATTCCTGCTCTGTGCAGATGACCGGTTTCACCTCCCTGTCCACAAGGGATTCAATGGTATCCAAAGCCTCTATATCCAAAGGATCTGTCATGGCCACAGTCAGCAGTCTTCCCCCGTTTTTAATGGGAACAGCCTGATATTTCTGAACAATTTCCGGTGACATAATTTCGATCAGCTTCGGATCAGGCAAATAATGACGGGGCTGATACCGTTCCAGACGCAACTGTCTGCACAGCACACTGACCATCTGGGATTCATCAATGATATTTTGCTGCACAATATACTGACCGAATCTCATATCAAATTTTTTGTGCCCAATAAGTGCTTCATGCAGTTGTTCTTCTGTCAGCATTCCGGCTTCCAGCAGGATTTCTCCGATTTTTTTTCTCAAGGATTTTCTCCTTCATCCTTTCCTTTGCCTGTTATCAGTGACCATCTTCCAGCCCCCATCTGCCAGTTTCAGTCACCCTGTCCTGAAAAACCGGCCAAAAAAACCGTATTCCTGTCCCATGAATCCGGGGATCTGATTTTCGCTCCGGATCCCGGGGGAAGACGGTTCAGCCTCTGCCGGGCAGATGGCTCATCGGGAAAATATTCATCCAGAATGATGAAAAATTTCAGTTTTTCCTGAAAGTTCCAGCACGGAATAAGGCGAACTGCCTCACCCTGTTCCTGTGCATGGGAGCGCATACGGCCTATCGCTGTTTCAAAATCTGAATAAGAATATATTTCAATAAGATATTCACGGACAGTCCCGGGTTTTCCATCAGGAAAAATGGCAGGAAAAACAATACGCTGTCCCGCAGGGATACGGTGCAGATTTCCGATATGCGGATTCCTGGCCAAAACGGTTTCCAGAATCCTGGGAGAAGCCGTGCCGTATACCATCCGAACCAGTTCCCCCAGGGTTTCCCCGGAGTTGAGAGAGAGCTGCCCCAGACTGTCCGGAAACTCTTTTATCCCTTTCTGTGTTTTCAGGGATTCTGCCGGAAGATGCGATGCTGTCTTTCCCGTATTTTCAGCATATAATCCGCCCCACCGGAATATTTCTCTGATGTTTGTTACAGAACGGTACTGAACAACTCCGATGAGCAGCAGGCATACGCAGATTCCTGAAAAAAAAAGCAGCATACTTTTTGCCATCGGGGATATGTTTTTCTCCGGCTCAGTTCCGTACAGTCCCCGGCCCGCGCATACACGGATCAGTGACCATCCGATCCCGGAACGGTTCTGTATAATCATCATCAGAAGGCTTTGATGGCACAGATTTATGATTTTTCTTGGATATCCCTTTGTCACCCGGTATATTTCCCGCAAAGCCGGATATGTGAACAGATATACTGCCCCGTCTCCTGCACCTGCCTGTTTCAGGCGGAAGCGGATCATCTCTTTCATCTCCCTGAAATTCAAAGGGGACAGAACATCATACAGACTGATCCGGTCTGCAAAATTGGCATGGACAGCAAGGGTTTCCTTAAATTCCATCTGGGCAAAAATGACGATTTGCAGGAGTTTGTGCTCATTGGTTTCATAGTTGAGAAATTCTCTGAGAATTTCCATAAAAAATCCCGGAATCTTCTGGCCTTCATCAATAATCAGGACAATGTTTTTTTTCTCTTCAACCCCTTTGCGGAAAAGAAACTGCTTGATGGTCTCTCTGATATGGCGGTCTGTAATATCAGCCTGAGAACCGTCTCCTGCTGTTTTGCCGAACATTTCCGACACTGCCATCAGGGCTTCCGAAGAAGTCCTGAAAAAAGGATCAAGAATCAGATGGACTTCCATATTCTTATCAGAGGCCAGTCTTCGGATAAGCTGCCTGCACAGGGTTGTTTTTCCGGTTCCCACATCCCCGATGACCACGTTGAGTCCTCTCCGCAGACGCAGGGAAATCTCCAGTCTCTGCAGACATCCGACATGCTGGCGGGACTGGAAAAAAAGATCCGGATCCGGTGAATTGGAAAAAGGTTCTTTTTTCAGATGCAGAAGATTGAAATATTCCATTTTTATGTGTGCAGATCTCTTCAACTGCCGGGGGAAATCAGGTTTCCGGTCTGTTCATGCGCCGCAGCACAAACTGTAAACCTGTCATTGTTTTTATTTCCGGCAATGTCTATTTCACAATCCGGGGCGTGATGAAAATCAGTATTTCTTCCCTGCTGCTGCTGCGGTATTCTTTTTTGAACAGATTGCCAAGCAGGGGAATATCCTTGAGAACCGGAACACCGGACTGTCCCCTGTTTTCAGTTTCTTTTCTCAGCCCTCCTATAACCATTGTCTGACCGTCCCGCAGGATCACATCGGTCTGAGCCTTTTTGGTGATAACTGTGGGATTGCCTTCGACTGAATTGCTGAAATCCAGTTCATCTTTGGAGGTGATGATTTTCATTTTCAGGAAACTGTCTTCAATCACATGCGGAGTTACCTCCAAACTGAGTGCCGCCTTTTTGAATTCTATGTTTACCTCATCGTCCTCCACGGTCTGATAAGGCACTTCCCGGCCGCTTTCAATCAGGGCGGTGTGGTTGTCAAGTGTGGAAATGGAAGGATTGGAAAGAATGCGGATTTTTCCTTCTTCCTCAAGAGCGGAAAGCTGAATGCCCAGCAGATATTTCCCAGCGTCCTCTGCAACTGCCCCGATAAACAGCCCTGAATCCACGGCCAGCACGGAAGGCAGTTTCTGCATCAGTATGGAACTGCTGCCGGAAGCAGCGGTACCGGTGCTGTCCGATGTGCCTGCGGTGCTTGCAGTATTATTGTCATCCTCTCCCGTCACCAGAGAATCAATGTTTGGGGTAAGCCATAATTTTCTGCCGCCGCCAATACTTCCGGAATAAGATCCGCCCCATTCAATGCCAAGTTCCCTGGCTGTATCTGAATTGGCTTCGATAATCTGGGCTTCAATGCGTATCTGACGCGTGGGCCGATCCAGTTTTTTCGCAAGCAGCAGCATCTCCCCAATCTCTTTTTCTCTGGCCTGCACAATGAGGGAGTTGCTGTGTTTGTCCACCATTACAATCCCGCGTCTGACATTTGTGCCTGCGTCAAGGAATTTTTCAAAAATCTCTTTCAGATTGTTGGCATCTGTGTACTCAATTCTGATTACTGCTGTTGCAAAGGGTGCGACCGTTTCAATGCCCCGCTTTTGCTCCTCCCGCTTCTGCCGCAGTTCCAGTTCCCTGACATCCTGACCGATATCCTCAATTGTCATGACGCGGATAATATCCCCTTCCCATTCATACATCAGGCCGTGTGTACGCAAAAGTCCGGTGAATATCTGATCCCATGGTTTGTTCTGTATATCAATGGTAGCATTTCCCTTAACATTTTCACTGATCATGATACTGATATTGCCAATTCTCGCCAATGACCTCAGCAGCAGTACCAGATCACCGTTTTGTATCCGGAAATCCATTTTTTCAGATGGCAAAAATTTTGCAGTTTTCTGCCCGGAGATTTTTTCCCCGCTTTTTCCGCTAGCTGCCGCATCAGAACCTCTGCCGGGAACTGCCGGCACAGCCCGGTCTTTTTCCTTCTGCCCTGTTGCATCCTTATTAATTAAAGGCTGATTTCCGTTAAGAACATGCCCCGTATCCTGTGCGGCTGTCTCCGGGCTTTCCGCTAAGGAATTATCAGCGGATTGGGCAGACAGGGCAGGAAGCACATATTCATCATGGGTTTTCTGCGGTTCTGTGGCACATCCGGAAAGCAGGATGAAAAACAGCATGCAGAATAACGTCCGGCAGTTCACCGTATGCGGAGAGAATACCTGACTTCCGCCTGTTTCTGTCTGAAAAATTTCATTTTTTCCGTATATTTTCATAAGGGCCTTCAGATTCATTTATGTCAATGGATATGGGAAAAAGTTTCTTTTTCTGATTCCGGACGGTAATTTCCTGCGGGGAAATACGGATCAGTTCATATCCGCTTACCGGCAGAGACTCTCCCACCTCATAATCCATCCCGTCTATAATCGCGATCATCCGTTTTCCCATCTGCATATATCCGGTATAAACCGGCAGTTTTATTTTTTGAAGTTCCCCTCTTTGATTATCCTCTTTCTCCCGCAGTGGTGTGGGCATAAAAATATCTTCCCATTTTTTTTCTGTTTTTTCAATAAGATAATTTTCAAAAGGCGTGAGACCTGTTCTGGCCAGTTCCTGACTGATCTGGGCTATGTACTGCAATATGTCTTCCGCATCTTCCGCATTTTTGCGATACATCTGCGGCTTTGCAGAAAAAATATATTCGTAGATTCCGTACAGCATGGCGACAAATGCCAGAATAACAGTGATTTTTTCCCGGTTTGACATATCTGTCTCCTTTCAGGACTGGGGCCGGAACAGCCGAAGAGTCAGCATAATCTCCTTTTCCGAAAGGGGCCCGGACATTTCTGTGTCAGGAATATTCCCGGCAGGGAAAATCCGGATCTGCTCAATTAATTCCAGGCACGATATTTTGCCAAAATCAATCAGAACATCGCGCAGTTTCTGAAAATTGCCTGTGATGGAAAAACTCAGCAGTACCCGATCCCCGGTGTCGGTCATATATGAGGCGCCAGCACGGAACCTGAAGCCGTAACTTTTGCATATATCTTTAATTTCATTATTTATTTCAAGCAAATTGCATTTTTCGCTCCCGATGCTGACGGTAAAATTGAAATAATTGATTTTGTCAAGTTTTTCAATCTCGGCCATGTACAGATGATACTGTGTATAGAGCATCTGCTGTTCAGCATTTTTTTTCTTCACAGATTTAATATCGGATTCAAGCTGCTTTATTTCTCTGAAATCCGGATAAACAATGAACGCGGCAAATCCGATCAGTATCCCGGCATACAGGATATAACAGATCATATTGCTGCGTTTTATATCCGGAAGTATTTTCTGTCTGGCATTCATTTCTTTTTTGTTTCTGCCCGGATTGAAATATGGATTGTAAAATGAAGCACCGGTGACTTTTCCTGTTTCTGTTCTGTTCTGTTTCGGAGAACAGCATCCCCGAGAATCATTACGGCATTCAGATCAGCCATATAGTCAAGCAGAATGGCTTCGCGTTTGACAGCATCCTCTGCTGTGATGATTCCCTCCAGTATGATGCCGGGAATGTTTTCACCGGCTTTGTTCCGGGATTCCTGTCCCCCCCCCTTTGTCTCCCCTGCAATGAGTTTCAGCTCTGTCAGACGGATTCGGGTATCCTTTGTGCTTTCACAGATAGCACTGATAACGGCAACGTCTGTATAGCGTCTGGCAAAATTCCGGGCATGTTCTCTTCTCTCAGTAATCCTGTCAGCCAGTGTTTTGATCATATCGCGGTCAAACACCATATTGCCTCGACTGAGGACTTCCATTTCATATTCCTTCCGGACTTTCTCAAGTTCGCAGCGCTTCTGCCGGAAGAGCTTTTCCTGGTCAAAGCAGACAAAAAGTGATACAATGGCAATCAGTGCAAAAACAATGCTCACGAAACGGTCCGCACGTCTGGAATTAAGATATTTCTGTTTGTCTTCATAACTGAAAATGAGATTCGGTGTAAAGAAATTTCTGGAAAGGGCTATGCCAGCAGCAGGAACATACCCACCTCTTTCTGCCGCAGAATCAGGGATCTGCATATCTTTATCCACAAAATCGCAGGCAAAGGGGTCCATGTCCCTTGTTTCCACACGCTGATCCATACGCTTTCCGATATAATCAATAACTCGTCTGCACCCGCTGATTTCACCGGATATGAAAATTTTTCCCACCCCTTTTTTTTCGATATCCATCTGATAGGATTCAATGGTTCTTTCCAGCTTCCAGACCAGCCGTTCAATTGCGGGAACCAGCATTCCGAATATATCTCCGGCAGTGATATTCAGTTCATTTTCCTCCAGCAGGATTTCCAGTTCCGGAGAACTGCTGACCAGAGCAAAAAAAATTTTCCGTATCACATCATCACTGACGGGAGTCTGTTTTTCCGCGTATGATTCATCCGGTTCCGCATTTTCAGGATCAGGCGGAAGCCGTTGCTCATTCAGGCGGATTCGGAGTTCTTCGAGCATACTGCCCAGGCATGCCCGGATTATGCGCGACAGGGCCAGATTCCCGTCAGGGAAAAAAATATCTATGCGCGACCAGTTCATTCCCACATAAAGACAGCAGATATTCTGCCCTTCGGTTCTGATATACTTAGACTTTACAAGATTCTGAATGGCAAAGGGATAGACAGAAATCCCTGTCAGGGGGAAACCGGCCTCTGAAAAAATATTTCTGACTTTTTCAATTTCAGAGCGCGGTGCAGTATATACCATAACTGCATTCTTCTTTATGCCGTTTTCAGTATATTCCCCGATATATTCAAAATCAAATATGTTCTCCGCTTCATTGAAGGGTTTTATTCTTTTGTATGCCCAATAAACAGTTTTGGGGAGATCCTTTGGGGAAACCGCTGGAACTGCAAGAAAGCGCATTTCTGTATTTTCCAGAGGCATGACTGCCCATATATCCATCCGGCTGATGGAATGGCAGAATATTTTAAGAACAGATTTCAGAAAACCGGACAGCGGCTTTTCCGTTGACAAATCTTTTTCAGCCGGGACACTCATGTAAGCTGTCAGTTTCTGCTTCTGCCCCCCTGTGCGGCTGAATCTGACCAGTTTCAGATAACCGTTTCCAATATCTATGCCAACGGTAATTTTTTCCCGAAAGGAAATCAGTTTCTGATAAAAGGATTTGGGGGTCTGGGGCAGAATCACGCCGCGTGCGCCGCGCATAATATCTGCTGCATCCTGTTCCTGATCATAGTGGAACTCTGTTTTGGAAGCAGTTCCGTATACTGCCGGAACAGGGCGCAGAGATGGTATTTCGTCTGCCGAATCTGTGCCACTGTTTTCCCGTATCAGCTCAAGAAGTCTTTCGGTTGAAGAAATATCGTCACCTCTGACCAAACAGTTCCCCTCCATACTCTGTTTCAGTGAATGATATGCCAGCTATTCAGGGATAATTTAATTTATATAAAACAGTTCGTCAAGAAATAACATCATTTCTTCATCTGACAGCGGTTTTCAGGGAACTGATCTCCGGATTCCTGGTACTGGATTACGGGCTTGGGCTCTGTATCAAAATAACCGGTAAACCCTGAATTTAAAACCATCAGGGTTTCCGGGCAGAAAAATTGTACTGCTTATTTTTTTTACAGCCCCCCGGTATCGCAGAGCGGGTCAACCGTCAGAACCATTGCGCCGGGCTCTGTCTGCAGTTTTAGGTGATTTCCATTAATGATTATACCGTTTTCCGTAGGGCGGGCACGGCTTTTTGTGCCCGCCGTCCTGCTGAAACTACAATGATGGTACATTTTTTCATGGAAATCACCTTAAGTGCCCAACTGTATATTTTTCAGCATTGCTTCTTTGTGCAAATGCAGGCAGATTTCCTCCAGGCATCGGGTTCCTGCCTGCAACTGCCGAAGCAGACCCTCTGATCTTTTCCGTATCATGTCTGATACGTCTCTGATAACGGAAAACATGATTTCCGGGGATTTTTCCGCAATTTTTTCAAAATCGTTACGGCATATGGAAAGCAGCCTGACCGAAGTTTCCGCCAGAGCCGTGCCGTTTCCGCTGTATGTATCAAAAAGTGCTGTTTCAGCATAAATCTGAAAGGGTCGGCATACGGAAATCCTTTCCTCTTCCGGAAGCCGGTATCTCTGCCGGATTTCCACCTGACCGTCAAGAAGAATAAAACAGCGGTCTCCACTGCCCTCTTCGGAAAAAATAATATCTCCCGGACTGAAGGTTTCTTCCCTGCATATCTTCCTAATTGTAATAATATCATTTTCTGACAGTTTTTTGAAGCAATACATTTCCTTCAGCACAGGAATATAGGGATCTGTCATCACAGCCTCCTTTTCAATGCAAATTATAATCAGCAGAGGATAATGAACATTATTCCCGAGATTTAATCAATGGGGAGGAACGGGTATTCACCGGTAGATTTACCCTGCTTTTCGGAAACAGGTTTTCATGCCCGGCTGTGGGCATCCGTTCATGGACATTTTATCAGATGGTATTACCCGGTCTTTTCAAAAATCAGTAGGTTATGCTCTTCCACAGTCATACCGGCTTTCGCGGGTATGACGATACTGCACAGCATAAGTTATCAGATATGTTTCTTCAGAACCGGAAATATTTTTTTCAAGATGATTTGACACTTTGGGTTTCATATCATATATACAGTTTTCGGAAGAATGCCGATCCGAAAAAAATCTGGGGTTTTGAAAACCTTCAGCGTTTCAAAGATGATGAATCCGCAAAAAAATGTCACTCCGGACTAATCAGGAATGGCAGGAAATGAAAATTTTTTTACTGCTTCATCAAAGATGACTGACCGTTTATACAGGGAGACAAAGAGTTATGACAGAAAAACTCTTTACAAGAGATACCTGGAGACCCAAAAGTTTTGATGAGGAGACCAGCTCGGTTCGGGTCGTGGCTGTGACAGAAAATCCTGTCCGTGTATGGGACTGGAACAGCAAACAGTATATTGAGGAAGTGCTGCTGGTCGACGGTTTTTCACTGCCGCCCAGCGGAAAAATTCCCCTGCTGGACGCGCATAACCGCTCCAGTGTTTCCAGTGTGCTGGGAAGTGCGAGAAGATTTCATCCCAGCGGAAACAGTCTGGAATGCGATGTGTTTTTTTCCGGTACTGATGTGGGCAGAAATGCCGCGCAGAATGTGAAAGAGGGACATCTGACAGATTTTTCCGTGGGATATTTTCCGGTGGAGTCCTATTATATTAAGGAAGGGGAATCAAAAGACATTAACGGCAGGTTTTTTCGCGGCCCGGTAAAAGTGACTGCCAAATGGAATCTGAGAGAACTTTCCTTAACGCCCATCGGCGCGGATCAGTATGCAACTGCCCGATCAGAAAACGGGATTATCTCCTCGCCCGAAGGCCGGATACCGTCACCCTCCCAGACATCACCTCCTCCGCCTCCGGCTCCTCCGTTCATGGCACAGACTCCGGAACGTTCCATGCCGTCCGTTCCGCAGCCGGTTCAGGCGGATTTGTCTCAGCCCCCGGTGCAGAATCCGCCCCAGGCTGTTTCGCCTTTGCCGGATAACCCGGAGCGGGCAGAAAAGCCGCCGGCATCTCCCCAAAAAGACAAAAAGCCGCAGCAGCCGGGGCAGCGGAGCGCAGAAAAACCGTATGAGCGGGAGACTTCAAACCCTCCTGTCCCTCAAAAACCGCAGAAAACGGTGGAAAGAGATTTTGTTGATATGATTTTTTACGCATTTCTGGCCATAGCGGTTCTTTTTATACTCAAGGGCATGTTTTTATAATTTATATTTCTGAAACAGCGGAGAAATTTTAATGAATACCATAGAATACCGGGCTATTGGCCTCATCCGTACACCCTTTATAAAAGCTGATGGAACCCCCATACAGCCCACAGCCCAGGGAGCAGCCGAGGCTGTTGTAGAGGTATTCCCTGAATATTCCCAGGGACTTGCAGATCTGGATGGATTTTCCCATATCATTCTGCTGTACCACCTTCACAAATCCCGGCAGCATTCCCTGACGGTCAAACCCTTTCTGGATGACAAAACACACGGTCTGTTTGCCACACGTGCCCCGTCCCGGCCCAATGCCATAGGGCTTTCAGTGGTGTGTCTTATAAAAATTGAAGGCAACAAACTGTATATAAAGGAGGCGGATATGCTGGATGGCACCCCGCTTCTGGACATCAAGCCCTATGTGCCGGAGTTCGATGTGCGTGAAGTCCAAAAGACGGGGTGGTTGGCAGATGCTTCGGGAAAACTTGAAAAGACAAAGGATGACGGCAGATTTTCCCGCTAAGGTTCTGTCCTGCCTTTCACCTTTTTCAGTTTTTCCTCAATTTTGGCAAAAAGATTGCGCTGATCTTCTTCTTTTTTGGCCTGAAAAGCTTCAATTTTTTCTTTAAAATTTTTCTGTGTGCTCTGAAACTTTTCGATTTCCTCCCGGATAGTGGTTCCAGGTTCATGTCTGGGGATTTCTTCGATTTTCAGATGATCCCGGATAAACAGACGGGTGCCGTAGGGGCCTTTGACCATCTCGATAATCTCCTTCTCATCGAGCCTTTTGCACAGGAGGTGTCCCTGCTCCAGAGACATGGACAGGATTTCACAGATGGCATCCACAGAAGGAGGTTCACTGTGTCCATGCTCATATATCCTTATGGCTGCCACGACAAGGTGACTCTGGGTATAAAAATCGTTTGCCTTCATTTTTTTACCTCGGTTTGACAAAGTTGCAACTATTCGGAAGTACTGACTTTCATAAAAAGATTTTCAGGGTGCGGAAGGAGACGGTCTCCCGTGCCTAATCATACCATGAAAAAATTTTTCCAAAAGTCCGGGCCGAATGTCCGGATATTGATCCGCATCTTGACATCAACAGTCAGGGAGAGTAACATTTCTTTTTTTTTAAATCAAGTTTATGATCTGTTTTTATGCCCCCCTTCAGCGGGCAGTTTCAGGCATAATGGCTGTATTGTTTTTAAAATCGGAAATATACATAAAAGGAGACAAAAATGACCGAAATTATTGATGTAAAGGCAAGGGAAGTGCTGGATTCACGGGGAAACCCCACTGTGGAAGTGGATATCCAACTGGCCTGCGGTGCGCTGGGACGGGCCATTGTTCCTTCCGGAGCTTCCACAGGCCAGAGGGAGGCTTTGGAACTTCGGGATACAGAGGACAGCCGTTATGGGGGAAAAGGAGTGATCCAGGCTGTGAAAAATGTGCTCAGCGTGATCGCTCCCTCCATTCACGGAATGGACGCGGCTGATCAGTTCGGGCTGGATCTGCACATGATCGAACTGGATGGAACAGAAAACAAATCAAAACTCGGAGCCAACGCCATACTGGGTGTTTCCATGGCAGCGGCCAGGGCAGCGGCTCAGGCATATGGCATGCCCCTGTACAAATATCTGGGCGGAATCAATGCCCGTTATCTGCCCATTCCCATGATGAATGTGATCAATGGCGGGGCCCATGCCGCCAATAATCTGTCCATACAGGAATTTATGATCATTCCTTTCGGAGCCGAATCCTTTGCCCAGGCTGTGCGCATGGGTGCGGAAACCTTTCATGCTCTGAAAAAAATCCTCAAAGGCAAAGGTCTGAACACGGCTGTGGGCGATGAAGGCGGGTTTGCCCCGAATCTGGAATCCAACGAAGCGGCTATCCAACTGATTATGAGTGCCATTGAGGCCGCGGGCTATGTTCCGGGACAGGATATCGGGCTGGGACTGGATGCGGCTGCAAGCGAATTCCGCAAAGACGGCAGCTATGTGCTGGCTTCGGAAAACAGGATTCTCACAGCTTCGGAAATGATTGACTATTACGGAGAACTGGTTGCCAAATACCCCATTCTCTCCATTGAGGACGGGCTGGCCGAGGATGACTGGGAGGGATGGGACGAGATGACAGAAAAACTGGGCATCGGGGTTCAACTGGTTGGTGACGATATTTTTGTCACCAATCCCCAGATATTCGCGGAAGGCATTGAAAACGGCATAGCCAATTCCATCCTGATCAAACTCAACCAGATCGGCACGGTATCGGAAACCCTGGAAACCATCAGCATGGCCAAAGAAGCCGGATACACAACTGTCATTTCCCACCGTTCCGGCGAGACTGAAGACACCTTTATTGCGGATCTGGCTGTGGGCATGAGCGCGGGCCAGATCAAAACCGGCTCACTTTCCCGCACAGATCGCATTGCCAAGTATAACCAGCTGATGCGCATTGAAGAGGAACTGGGAAATTCAGCCATGTTTTCCGAGAGTGTTTTTGTGTTTGATGAAGGGGAAGAGACAGACTGATCGCTGTATGCAGCAGCACTGAAAATATGGACAGAGGGTCAAATCGCCTGACAGATATTTTTTAACCGCAGAGTTTTCCGCAGAGTTGCACAGTTCTTTTCTGTGCAAAATTCAGATTAAAAGAATCAGCCGGTGTGACCCATTGCCAAAATATCAGGGCTGTTAAGTTCTCATTCCCCTCCTGGCAGGGGATAAGTAAGTCAGCATAAATTTTCGGGTGCAGGGTTTTCAGAAAAACCGGATTTTTCCGAAAAATCAGGTTGTTTGAATACCTGAAAAATTTCGGCTGAGTATTTAAAGGGGTGTGTTTCAGTCGGGAATTTTGCACACCCTCTGCCCCCCTCAGGATGGGATTTTTTAAAGAACCTGACAGCCCTGCTGCCAAAATATGAATTAACCGGAATTCGGGCCCTCCTCGGAACCCGGATTCTGTTTTGTAACGGGGAAATCAATGGCTTCCAATTCAAAATATATTTTTGTCACCGGAGGAGTGCTGTCCTCTCTGGGCAAAGGGCTGGCTTCGGCATCCATCGGTGCGCTTCTGGAAACCCGGGGACTCAGCGTGACCATTCAGAAACTGGATCCCTATATCAATGTGGATCCCGGCACCATGAACCCTTTTCAGCACGGTGAGGTTTTTGTCACAGATGACGGAGCGGAAACCGATCTGGATCTGGGACATTACGAGCGGTTCACAAACGCGGTCATGAGCCGGAAAAATAATTTCACCAGCGGCAGAATTTACCATTCGGTCATTACCAAAGAGCGGAGAGGGGATTATCTGGGCGGAACCGTGCAGGTAATTCCCCATATCACGGATGAGATCAAAAACAGCATCCGTCTCGTATCCAACGGAGCGGATATTGTGATTGTGGAAATCGGCGGAACCATCGGTGATATTGAAAGCCTTCCATTTCTGGAGGCCATACGCCAGTTCCGGGCTGATGCAGGAAAGGAAAATGTCCTGTACATCCATCTCACGCTGGTTCCTTATATAGCGACTGCCGGCGAGGTTAAAACCAAACCCACCCAGCATAGTGTCAAAGAACTCCGGAGTATCGGCATTCAGCCTGATATTCTTCTTTGCAGGACAGTGCTCCCCCTTTCCGATGACATCAAATCCAAGATAGCCCTGTTTTGTGATGTGGACAAAAATTCGGTTATCACTGCCAAAGATGTGGACTGCATTTATGAAGTTCCCCTGGGCTTTCACAAAGAGGGGCTGGATGACCGGATTGTGGAAAAACTGCATATCTGGACCCGTGCACCCCGGCTGGATGCATGGGAAAATTTTGTCCGGCAGTACAAATCTCCGGAACATTCCGTAACCATCGCCATTGTTGGAAAATATGTGGATCTGACAGAATCCTACAAAAGTCTCAACGAAGCTCTTTATCACGGCGGCGTGGCCCACCGTGCCAAAGTAAAGCTCGAATTTGTGGATTCAGAAACCATTACTCATGACAACTGTTCGGAAAAACTGAAAAATGCTGATGGCATACTGGTTCCGGGCGGATTTGGATCAAGGGGCATTGAGGGAAAAATCTGCGCGGCCGGCTATGCAAGGGAAAAGAAAATTCCCTATTTCGGCATCTGTCTGGGAATGCACATTGCAGTTATCGAATTTGCCCGGAATGTGGCCGGGCTTGCAGATGCGCACGGTCAGGAATTTGATCTGACCACTCCCCATCCTGTCATTTATCTTATGAAAGAATGGTTTGATGAACAGACCCAGACCATACAGACCCGTGACCTGAATTCGGAAAAAGGCGGAACCATGAGGCTGGGAGCCTATTCCTGCTGCCTGGCAAAGGATACTCTGGCATATTCGGCCTATCAGGAGGATAAAATCTCTGAACGGCATCGTCACCGCTATGAGTTCAACAACGCGTACAGGGAAAAACTCGAAGAATGCGGCATGGTCATCAGCGGCACATCTCCGGATGGTCAGTTGGCTGAAATTATGGAAATAAAAGATCATCCCTGGTTTCTGGGCTGCCAGTTTCACCCTGAATTCAAATCCCGCCCCATGAAACCCCATCCCCTGTTTGCGGCTTTCATCAAAGCCGCCCTGGAATACTCCCCGCATAAAAAATGAGAATGAAATCCTCCGGGCTGCCTCCTCTGCCATTAAGTCAGGCAGAGGAGTCCTGAACCTAAAGTTTGGGATTTCGCAGCCACTACCCGGCTTTCAGTCCGGAACTTCACTTTGTATCTGCGGGATATTTTGCCCCCCTTTTCCAGGATTATTTACACTGTGTAAAAAAAACAGACAGAATACCGTCTGAATCCTGAGCGGATATTTTCCGTTCTGAAACTTAAATTTCAATATTGCCAAATAATTAATCAGAATCCCACTTTCTTTTTTTTCCGGCACATCTCTTGCGTATTGCGAAAGGATTATATGCAGATAACTTTACACAGGAGGTGCTTTCATGAATAGGATTCTGACATATCAGGTTTACCCAAGTATTCCCAAACCCCTTTCTTTTCTGGAGATTCTTTCCCGGAATCTTTGGTGGTGCTGGAAACCCCAGGCCATTGAACTGTTCAGGCGCATTGATCCCCGTCTTTGGGAGGATTCCGGCAGAAACCCCATTGTCATGCTGGCAAATATTTCCCAGAAACGGCTGGAGGATCTGGCAGCAGACGACAGTTTCCTGGCCCATCTGAATGTGGTCAAAGAACGTTTTGAAAAACGGGTGGCCTATTCAGTGGACTGGTCTCAGACACCCTACGGGCAGCAGAATGCCATTGCCTATTTTTCCATGGAATTCGGCCTTCATGAGAGCATCCGCATGTTTGCGGGCGGTCTGGGCATCCTGGCCGGGGATCATCTCAAGGCGGCATCCAATATGTCCCTTCCTCTGGTGGGGATTGGTCTGCTTTACCGCTACGGATATTTCCGCCAACTGCTCAGTCAGGACGGATGGCAGCAGGAGAAATACCCGGAAAGCGAAATTTACCATCTTCCGCTGGAGCGTGTCAGGGACGCGCAGGGAAATGAAATCAGCATTTCCGTAAGCGGCCCTGACGGAGAAATCCGTGCAATGGTATGGCGGATAAACGTAGGCCGTATTCCCCTTTTTCTTCTGGATACCAATCTGCCGGAAAATCTGCCTGAAATCCGGGAAATTACGGCCAGGCTGTATGTCGCGGAACCGAAAATCCGGCTGGCACAGGAGATTCTTCTGGGGATTGGGGGTATGCGCGCGCTGGCGGCAATGGATATTTTCCCCAAAGTCTGCCATATGAATGAAGGCCACTGCGCTTTTTCCGCGCTGGAACATCTTTCCAATCTCATGTCCCGGTACAAACTGGATCTGCGTACAGGGCTGGAAATCATTCCCAGGATTACCGTATTCACCACACATACACCGGTTGCAGCCGGGCATGACGCCTTTCCCGCAGAACTTGTGAAACCCTATCTCATTCCCTTTGCGGAACGTTTTGGCACAGATGTTCAGAATATACTTTCCTGGGGACTGGCTGACGGACACGGTTCAGAGCAGATGTTTTCAATGTTTGCACTGGGCATCCGCATGTCTGAATACTGCAACGGTGTCAGCCGCCTTCACGGCGGAACTGCCCGGAAGATGTGGGCGCATCTCTGGCCCGGTCTGCCTGAGAACGAGATACCCATATCCCATGTCACCAACGGCATTCATGTTTCCACATGGATATCACCTGAGATCGCCCAGTTGTTTGAGCGGCATCTGGGGCCGGAATGGTATATGAGTTCCCGGAAACCCGAGAACATTGTCCGCATTGATGAAATTTATGATGAGGAACTCTGGCGCGCTCATGAAATGAGCAGAACACATCTCATCCGCTATGTACGCAAAATGATGATCCGCCAGTATGAACAGCGGAATGCACCCAGGGCTGTTGTTTCCGGCATTGAGTCGGTTTTGGATCAGGATATTCTGACCATAGCATTTGCCAGACGTTTTGCCACATACAAGCGGGCTCATCTGCTGTTAAAAGATCCGGATCGTCTGGCAGCGCTAATCAGCAGTGAAACACGCCCTGTCCAGTTCATCTTTGCGGGCAAGGCCCATCCCAGAGACGAGCAGGGAAAGGAACTGATTCAAAAGCTCATACATTTTATCCGCGAGCCCCGTTTCCGTAACAGGATTGTGTTTGTGGAAGACTATGACATGTGCCTGGCCCGGCATATGGTGCAGGGCGCGGATATATGGCTCAACACTCCCCGCCGTCCCCATGAGGCCTGCGGCACTTCCGGAATGAAGGCCGCAGCCAACGGTGTGCTCAATGTGAGTATCATGGACGGATGGTGGTGTGAGGGCTACTCTCCGGATAGAGGATGGAAGATCGGCAATGGTGAAGAATACGAAGATCATGCGTATCAGGATTCCATTGAAAGCCAGGCACTTTACAATGTTCTGGAAAATGAGGTGATTCCCTGGTTTTATGAGGATAAAAGCGGTGAAATACCCACCAGGTGGATTAAAATGATGAAGGCTTCCATGAAAATGGCTATGGAAGAATTCTGCAGCCTTCGGATGGTGGGCGAATATGAAAAGCGTTTTTATCTGCCCATAGCGGATCGTTTTCAGAAACTCACCGGAAACAATGCCCGTGAGGCACGGGAACTTGTTTTGCAGAAAGAGCGGTTTGAAAAACACTGGAAGAATATACGCATTGCCCTGCCGGTGCAGGAAATCAGAGGCCCTTACCGGGTGGGAGACTGTTTTACCGTATCCGTGCTGATTCATACCGGAGAACTCCGGCCGCAGGAACTGGATGCTGAGCTTTACTACGGCCACATGCGGTCTGTGGATTCCCTTAATGCCATAGGCACGGTTCCCATGAGAGTTGAAGAAGATCGCGGAAACGGAGATTATCTCTACCGCTGTAACGTGCCCTGCAAACTTTCGGGGCGCTACGGGTTTACCGTGAGGGTTACGCCCCGCGGGGATGATTTCAGCAAATTCAGTCCCGGACTTATTACCTGGTCGTGAGTGGGTGCAACTTGGGAATACAAATTACAGTTCTTTTACCAACTATTGTCCTCTGCAAAACCCGATGGAGGAGTGCAAAAATTAAGCGGAGCGGTTTTTTGCACAGAGGACAAAAGTTGAGGAACATACTATAAATAAATGATATTGCTCACCCGCTATACCGGAGAAACCCGGTATGGCGTTTTTGCGCAGGGTGATTGTTCATGATATTTTCAGGCAGAACATCACACCGTTAATCAGGCTGTCATGGAATTTTGATCATTTTTTCTCAAATTCCCCTGCCTCCGTGAAGAACAAATATTATGATCGGAGAATTAACCTTTTACAGATTGCCTTTCACCTGATAATATAGCAGGTTTAAGCGCCTGAAACATTCTGTTGAAAAAAATATGCTGAGGAAATGCAAAATATTATGGATAATTACACAGTTTTTACAGATGAACTTCTGAAAATTGCTGAGGATACGGGCAGACTGGTTTCCAAAACACTGGATATGGTGGGAGCCGGAGATCCGGTTTTTGAAAACTGGCTTTCAGGGTGTGAGAATATCCGGCAGGATATTGCAAAAGGTCAGCTCCGTGTGGCCGTGGTCGGGGCCATCAAATCCGGAAAAAGCACCTTTGTCAATTCCCTGTTCAAAGATGATTATCTTAAACGGGGCGCGGGTGTTGTCACATCCATTGTCACGCGTATCCGCCGGGGAGATGCACTCCGGGCTACGCTCTGGTTCAAATCATGGAAAGAAGTCAATGCGGAAATGGAAAAATCCCTGCTTTTTTTCCCCTCTCCGGACTGGCGCACGGATCAGAATCCTTTTGACATCCGCAGAGAAAAAGACCGCAGCGAACTGGCAGCCGCGCTGGATTCCCTGAACAGGGATCTGCTTATCAGCAATGACAGCCGAAGTACCGACACTGTGGTCCTGAGTTCCTATCTCAAAGGCTATGAGCAGATAAAGGATATTGTTGCCGAAGAACCTGTCACTGTTGAATATAAGGATAAATCTTTTGCAGAACACAAAAAATTCACCGGAGACGATTCTCTGGCCGTGTGGCTGCGGGATATTGAACTGGAAATCAGCACCGGAGATATGGCTCCGGATATTGAAATCGCAGACTGTCAGGGGAGCGATTCCCCCAACCCCCTGCATCTGGTCATGATTCAGGATTATCTGCTTCTCACGCACCTGATTGTCTATGTCATCAGCAGCCGCACCGGACTGCGTCAGGCCGACATACGCTTTCTCTCGTCTATCCGCAGGATGGGCATCATGGACAATACCATTTTTCTGATCAATTTTGATTTCGGGGAACATGACAATGTAAATGATCTGGAACGGGTAACTGCAAAAATAAAAGAGGATATTGCCCTGCTCCGGCCTGATCCTGATGTTTACGTTTTATCCGCTCTTTTCAATCTGTTCACAGAAAAGGAAAAAGAACTGCATGTAAAAGACCGTCTCCGCTTTGCCCACTGGAAGGGGGAACTGGGACTTGCGGAATATTCCAACAGGGAGAGCAGACGGTTTGAAACTGCCATTGCTCAGAAACTGAGCAGAGAACGCTATACCCTGCTGCTGAAAAACCATCTGGAACGCCTTGGGGTCATATCATCGGGACTGGAACACCGGATTTCCCTGAACCGGGATATTCTGATGCGGGATGTCTCAGGCGTGGGGGAAATGCTTGAAAGCATAGGAAAACATCAGGACAGAACTGCGGAAATCAGGAGCATGATCCGAAGTACGCTGGATGGAGCGGTGCGGAAAATTCAGAAAACCATCCGTACTGACACGGATCGTTTTTTTGATTCGCGTTACGGAATTCCCGCAGATGCTGTCAGTTTTCTGGATCAGTACAGTGTTGTTTATTCGGATTATGTCACAGATTTGAAAAAATCCGGTTTTAATCATGCCATGTATATGATTTTTCAGGAAATCCGCAGGGCTGTGGATGTCTTCATGGCCGAAAACGTCAATCCGGAAGTGATCCGTTTTGCACGGGAGGAGGAGTCAAAGATACAGGAGCATTTTATGACTCTGTCCGCGCCTTATGATGTCATGGTGCGGGATGCTTTGTCTGAATACAACCGGACTCTTGATTCTCTTGGCATTGCCCCGATCCGGGAATCCGTACAGGAAATCCGGCTTCCGGACATGGAAAGCGCAAAACACAAATCCGGCATACATTTTGTGCAGGCATCTGCATCTGTGAACTACACAGCAGGTATCCGCGCGGATGCGGTCATGCGTCTGGGATTTTACCGGATTGTCCGTTTTTTCAAAAAACTGTTCAAAAAAACTGTGACTGAAAATGAGGGGGAAATTATGGCTCTCCGGGGCGGTGTTGCCCGTCTGAAAAAGGAAACCGCGCATTCCCTCCAGTTTTCCTTCAAGGATTACCGGGAAAATCTCAAATTCCAGTATTTTTTCAAACTCGCGGATGCTGTGGCAAAAGAGATGTACGAATGCCTGTGCAGCCGGTTTGACACCTATGCTGCGGATTTGTCACGCATCAGCGAAACTGCGGGGGAAAAGCAGACAGACAAAGACCGCAAAGCAGAAATGCTGCTGGAACTGGAAAAAACACGGCAGGGAACTGATATGCGCATCAGGGAACTGAAAGAGAAAATCCGGACAGCCGCGTAAGGGGAAAATATATCAGCAGTTACAGACAAAAAGGCCGACCACGATGACAGCAGACGAAAACTCCAAAAAATACTTTATGAATCTTCTCCATGACATCCGCTCAGGATTCATCTCTTCCCTTTGCTATGAGACTGTCATGACCGCGAGATTTCCCGGCGCAGGAAAGCAGCTTATTCTCACGAACTGGTGCAGTGAGAAAAGCAGAGAAATCTGGATGCCGGACTGTGACAGATGCAGTGGACACAATTACTGTTTCTGGCTTAAGGTATTTGCTCTGCGTTATGGAAAATGCGTAAGAGAAATTGTGGGAAAAATTGAAAAAAAGGGATATACTGCCTGTCCTGCGGAAGATATCCGGAGATTTCTGCGTCTGGAAAAAGATCCCCAGGGCATTCTGTCTGCGGAAGCCCAGAACGGACTGCATATGATGCTGGATTTCCTGAATATATGGATATGGTTTGCGGATCAGGTGGATGGCTCGGTGTATATCGCGTATGGAACCCCTCTGGCTGATGCAGATAGCCGGGCCTGTGACTTTCTCAAAGATCAGCGTCTGTATATCGGCAAAGGCTCAACCGGATATGCGCTGCAAAGGGGAAAGGGCATCTGCATGCCTGACGCGGTGATTGATCCCAAAGGATTTTCGGTTTTCAGAAACATTGTCAGTTACCGTCTTTCCTCTCTTGCAGTGCCTGTGAAAGGCCGGGAGGAAAAGAAATCCGGAAATTCCAGGATTATCGCGTATGTGTCTCTTTCCTATCCTGTCATCAATGCCTGGCATCCCGGAGTGAAATGCCGGTTTGGGCCAAACAGCATTCCGGATTCTCCGGACATTCCGGATGCAGATCTTTGTTTTTACAGAAAATTTGAAAGTTTTCTTCAGTCCGGACCTCCTTCTCTGCCATGCGGGGAAATTCTCTGCCCCGAAGATTTTTCCTCCTCAAAAGGCGGATATTATGATCTGATCCGCTATGGTTGTGAGGGAGATGTGAAGGACAGGATGTATGAAAAACTTTCCGAAGCCACCCGTATACGGGGAAATGCAGCACCGGAACTTAAGGATATTATGGAAAAACTGTGTATCAGCGGCAGTACAGGCAGGGATGGTCTGGGGATAAATTATTCCTCTCTTTGGGAATATGATCCGGAAAAAGATCAGGCAGTGCAGAAAGCCGCTGTCATCAGTCCGGAAACGGTTTTTTCAACATTCTCCAAAACACTTGTCACGCTGAACCGGTACAGACAGCCGCAGGACAGAATTCAGGAAAAAATTTTGGAGGAATCCGGATACAAAGAAATACTGGGGATTGATGAAAAAAAAATCCTGAGAACAGAAATCCGGGCCGGCAACGGAGATTTCCCGGAAGATGTGATTTTTGAAACCGTTTTTTACGGAGACAGGATATTTTCCGATCTTTCGGACGCAGTGAAAACACACTTCCGCAGCATATCTGATGATCTGTTTGAACTGATTCAGTCCATAGCCAATATCGGCATCCGCATATACCGGGAAGCCTGTTTTGAGTCAAACCCGGGTGTGAATGAAAAGCGCATTGATCTGCTGCGGCAGAAACTGAACAGGACGCTGTGCAGGATATTTGTCCGGCAGTGGTGGGCAGGGGATCAGCAGAATCACATAAACGATCTCAGAAATGTCCTGGGCAGGTATTTTGAACATCCTGACAATCTGAGGGAAACGGAAAAGGATCGCATATTCAGCCTGATGGACAGAGTGTTTTCAGGGAATATGATGGAAAAAATCGGAAAAGACGCGGAAAGCCGGCTTTTGTATGTTCATATCTGGATGAATCTGGAAACCATGTGCAGACACAATCCGGAAAAAGGGTATTACCGGCTGGCCCTGAAAAAAACACTGATTACAAACCTTACAGAATATGGGGATATGAGGAAAAACAGGATCTGATTGCCGCACATCTGAAGGATCACACCCCTTTCAAAACAGCAGAGTGTGCCTTTATCTGTTTCAGTGAAGGGGAACCAGTTGAAATCAGAGAGGGAAATGAAGTTATTTCCAACAGATGGTCCGGATTTTTTTCAGATTGGTATGATTTTTTCACATTTGCCGATATCAGCCCGAAAGGACGCCACAAATGCGGGCTGTTTTATAAAGGCCGCAAAGAGAATATTCCGGCATTTGTCGCAAAGATAAAATCGGTCGCGGCCCGTCTGCTCCATGATATGATAAAACCGTCCAAAATTCTTAAACATTTCACAGATGGTGATTTTGCGGAGTTCAGAAATGATTCCTGGCTGCTGTTCCATGTAAAAAAGTCAGCCCCCTGCTACCATGTTCATATCCGGAATGAAAAAGCACTGGACAGGATGAAGGAAAAGATACGTGATACTGTTCTCCACAAAGATATGGAGGATGTGGTAAAGAAAATTTCAGTACGGCTGAAAAACAGTGGTCAGGAGGATGTTTGCACGCCTCTGTTTTACTGGAACCGGTACGGAAAAAGCGGAAAACAAGGATGGCAGCCTTTTTTCAGGGATAAAACAGATGACTTTCTCACAGAAAAACTGGATCAGAGCCGTTTTGCTTCCATCGGCGTCCGTTCGCTTTTTGCCACTGTATTCGGAGAGCCGGATAAGAAGCATTATATCCTGCTGACAGGCCGAAGCCTTTACCATCCCCAGGAACCCGGTGAATATTCCCTTTTCACTCCGGATCAGAAGGATGTTATCCGGATATTCAGCAATATTATTGAAGCATGGCTCAGATATCAGGAACTTTACGAAATCCGCTACACAGAGGAAGTCGTGGGCGAATCCGTGGAAATCCGGGGCATAAAGGATATTATTGAGAAAGCCGCCTGTTTTCCCTGGCCCGTGCTGATTACAGGCGAAACCGGAGTGGGAAAAGAGGTGGTGGCCAGATCCATTCACAAAAGCAGTGGAAGAAAAGGGAAATTTGTTGCTGTCAACTGCGGGGGAATTCCTGAAACGCTGATAGAAAGCGAGCTTTTCGGACATGAAAAAGGTGCATTTACAGATGCAAAAATCAGCAGACCCGGCAAATTTGAGGAAGCGGAACGGGGCACCATTTTTCTGGATGAAATCGGAGAGGCCTCTTCAAAGTTTCAGACAACCCTGCTGCGGGTGCTGGAATCCGGACAGGTTCGCCGGATTGGAGCAAAAGAGGAAAAAAAGATCAGTGTGAGGGTGATTTGCGCCACGAATAAAAAATTGAAACTGCTTAAAGAAAATAATGAGGAAAACGGGTTCAGGAAAGACCTGTTTTACCGGATCAGCGCGCTGGTGATTCATATTCCTCCTTTGAGAGAGAGGCAGGAGGATATTCCGAAACTGGTGGATAAGTTCATCAGGGATTTCAATGAGGAAGCTGCTGATTTCAGAAAGCAGGATGGTTTTGCGGGAAAAAAACAGGGGCATCCGGAAAATGAATCACAACGGGACGAGCGGGAACCGGAGAAACTGAAAATCAGTGACAAAGCTGTGGAATTTCTCAGGCACGAAGATTTTGCAGAGGGAAATGTGCGGGAATTGCGGAATGTTCTGCAAAGTGCGATTATGATGTCCGGGAAAATATCAGGCATTGTCGAAAAGCAGGATATGGAAAAAGCCATCCGCTTCAGCAAAGGGGATTTCTCTTATGGGGAAAGCGGAAAATACGAACTGCTCAAAATACTGAAGAAAGATCCCCTGGAATATTTCCTCAGAACCAAAGATATGAGAATATGGCAGAAAACCGAACAGACAGGGCTGGAGGAAGCTGATTTGAAATACCTGGAAAAAGCCGGATTGGAGAAACTGCTGAGGGAAGAAAAGGGAAGTGTGCATCAGCTTGCTGATAAAATAGGTGTTTCAAGACAAACCCTGCATGATAGAATCAAAAAATCGGGAATTGCTGCAAGTTCATGCAAATGCCCGGCAGATCGGCAGCAGTAAATTGTCTGAACCGGGATTTTCAGGATTAAAGGATTGACCGGGATTTTCTGCGTCTGCCGAATCCGGGTAAATCCTTTAATCCTCTATATCCGGGTTCGGACAATTGGGGAATCCGGGTAAATCCTTTAATCCTCTAATACCAATTCTCCATTGAAAATATACTTATGATTCGGTTTCCCACAGAGGACACAGAGAGAAAAAACCACAGAGAACACAGAGGAAACAACGCACCTTATTGTATAAATTCAATAGCAAATTGGTATAAATCCGGGTTCAGACAATCTTCAGTTCTGCCTCCAGTTTTTTCAGTATTGCCCTGAGTTCCTTCGGGCTTTGTGCAAGAAGCGTTTTTTTTGGTGCAGCACGTCGTTTCAGGAATCTCTGCATGGTATGAATCCTGCCGATAAGTTCTCCTTTTTCAATACCTTTCAGAATACCTTCCTGAATAAGTTCCTGACCGGCAACGGTTTTGTCAAGCGGTGTCAGTTGTATCATTTTCTCTATCTCCTTTCGTGTCAGTTTGGGAAAACGGCTCAGAATGGCAGTTTCCAGAAGTTCTGTCAGGGTTTTGTTTGTGCATTCCGGCAGTTTCAGGGATTCAATTTCCGCCTTCCATTTGGGAACAGCTTCGGGAAGTTTTTTTTTATCCTTAAAAACAAGGGGTTTCAGCACGGTAAGCGGAGAGGCTTTGTCCCGGATCGATTTCAGGCATTTCGGCAGATACAGGCGGATCAGTCGGTTCGGGGAAACAAACCTCACCGGGCAGTTTTTGGGATCGTATTTGTCATCAATGAAAAGAATGACCGCAGTGAAAGCCTGTTCGCTTCCGGTCTGCTCATGGTGCGCGGCAATCTCCCTGAGCAGACGCCAGTAAATCATCGGGTCATCATAGCCCTGAATTTCAAGGAAAACATTATGTCCTGATCCGTGTCTGGGTCTGAAAAAGCCGTCAAATCTTTTTTCCGTGCTTTTGACCGTGATGCTTTCAAACACATATTCCCCCTCAGCCTCAAGCCCGGCCAGTTCAAAAAGCCCGGCGGGATGCACTCTGAAAAGTTCGTAAAACAGAGAGTCGGTTTTCATAATCAGATCAGGCTCATTCAGATTTTCATTAGTCAGTGTTTGTGTTATGTATTCGTTTTCAAAAATGAGAATGCCGGTTTCTGTCCTATCCTGTCTTTCGTGCAGTTCGTGTGTTTCGTGGTTAAGAAAATGGCGGCATTGTACAAAGTCAATGAAGATTTAGAATAACCTGTTTACCGTAAAATACTGTATTCTGTCAAGAGAGAGAAAAAAATCATAACTGACCCTGCATATCCCTTCCAAATCTTTCTTAGGTTCTGCATCAAAATAAACTGTTACAAACCCTAATGGTTTTGGAAACCATTAGGGTTTTCGGACAGAAAATTGTACATGTTATTTTTTTACAGATACTTATGACGAAGGCACATGAATATCAAATGGCTCTGGATAAGGACTCCCGGTTTTCACCGGGCCGGTATGACGCTGATGCGTAACCTCAGTCATACAATAAGAAACATTTCTCTTTTCACAAGGTTTACAAACCTTACAGTTTTTTCATCTTCCCTGACATCAGTTATAAATTTCATAAATAACAGATAATTAAAAACACTTCACCTGCATTTTTTGTATATTTTGAACCTTCCTCAGCAGGCATGGTTTACAAAAATGCCTTACACAGCCTGATCCGTCTCATATTATAATTCAAATAAAATCAGAGTTATAAACTATTTCCATTTTCTTTTGAAGATTGGCATGAGGTTTGCTTTATACTTCTTCAAACAATAACCCATTTTTTTAAACCAAACACAAAGGAGGAAGTAACATGAAAAAAGTGAAAGAGTTGTTGACCAAGTATCGGATTTCTTTGGTTGTGTGGTGTTTCTGCTTTGTTGTGTCTTCTCTGTTCTGCGCTGGCACGGTGGCAGCAGCGACCGATAAAGCCGGTTGGGTAGGTGAAACCATTCTGGATAACACGAAAGTGACCGGAGGATCAACCTTTACCAAAACCTGGACGATCAAGAACACTGGAACCAGCACGTGGACTTCATCATATAAGCTCAGGTATGTTTCCAACACCGCTGGCAGACTGAGCAGCATCAGCGAAGTCAAAATTTCCGGAACAGTTGCTCCGGGGGGAACTTACAAATTTTCCGTACCCATGAAAGCACCCGCAGCCCAAAGTTCTGAAAAGGCATACAAAGAGGTGTGGAAGTTCACAAATCCTTCAGGGACAACGATATATGTAGGCAGTTCCGCTACGGTATGGGCCTTGATAAAAGTTCCGGCAGTTACATTGACTGATAAAGCCGGCTGGGTAACTGAAACCATCCCTGACTACACACCTTTTGCCGGAGGAGCAAGTTTTACCAAGACCTGGACGATCAAAAACACGGGAACCAGCACTTGGACTTCTTCATACAAACTCAGGTATGTTTCCAATACGGCCGGCAGAATGAGCACTGTCAGCGAAGTGGCAATATCCGGAAGTGTTGCTCCGGGCGGAACTTACAAATTTTCTGTACCCATGAAAGCACCTGCTGCACAAAGTTCCGAAAAGTCATACAAAGAGGTCTGGAAATTCACAAATCCGGCAGGGTCGACGATAAATATCGGCAGTTCTGCTACAGTATGGGCCTTGATAAAAGTTCCGGCAGTTACATTGACTGATAAAGCCGGCTGGGTAACTGAAACCATCCCTGACTACTGTCTTGTCAAAATTAAACTGACGCATTATAATTTCTCAATCTGAAAAAAAAATTGAGGGAGAAAACAATGCGGAAAAAATATCTTGTGAGTCTTACAGACAGTGAACGTCAGGAACTTGAA
>JBFXEJ010000029.1:0-53148 GCA_050180235.1 Desulfococcaceae bacterium | reverse complement strand
TCCAAAAATTCCCCTCCCCTGGTGGGAGGGGTCAGGGGAGGGGGATAATCAGTGATGTTTTCACCCTCCCCCTGCCCCTCCCTCAAGGGAGGGGAGACCTTATCAACGGATTTGACCCACTACCAGATTATTTACGCCTGCCATATAAAAATCAGAAAGTCAATCTCTTTCACTGTCATTCCGGCAAAAGCAGGAATCCGCTGTTTTCAGCATCTTCCGGATACTGACTTTTGTCGGCATGACGGTGGTCCGCAAGGGGACTTATCAGACAGTACCCCAGCATCTGCCCGGCCGCCCGTTCTGTATTGATATTACAGTTGTTTCAAACCGGCACTTGACGGACTGGTTTTGTCTGTTTATTTTTCTTTAAAAATATGGAAAGGAGATGTTGAGAATATGCCCATATACGAATTTGAATGCAGAAAATGCCACAGCCGGTTTGAAAAACTTATTTTTTCAACTGACACAGCACTGCCGGAATGTCCGGAATGCAGCAGCAGGGATGTGGAAAAATGCATCTCAGCCGGATTTGTCCGGGCACATGGAATTCCCACCGGCTCCGGAGGTTTTAAACAGCCTTCCGGAACCTGCGCCGCTCGCCGCGGCTGATCGGGCTGAAAACGCTCTGGTTCAGGGCGCATGTGCATTCTGACTCCCCGCTTTTTAATATAAAACGCGGGGAGTTCCTTTTTTATTACCCGGAACATTCCCCGAACATTAATGCTGCCGAATCTGCGTCTATTCGATGGCGATAACGATTTTTTCCGTTAAATTCTCCACCTCAATCAGGGTTCCCTTGGGTCCCTGTTTGGCAAACAGCACACTCAGTTCACTCAGATCAATCCCTTCCCGCTCCAGAGATGCCTTTACCTTGCTGGGCAGCAGTTTTTCCGATATGCTCAGGGAGGAAAGGGGGATGGTGATTTTGGTGTCAGGTTCCTTTTTCTGGGGTTTGTAAATATCAATTTTCAATGTCTGCATCATGGTTTCTGTTTCTTCCTCTTTAGAATAATACGTTTTTTCATTTATCGACAATTTCCCATTTACCCAAAATCTGTTTATAACATTTTTTTTCCCCCGCTACAAGAATTATCCATCTGATAACCTGATCCGAAGATATTTTTTTCTCCGGAACAGATATTCCCTGTTCTTTGGCATTGCTTTTTTCCGCATTTTCGGATTAAATGAGAAAAGGTGTCAGGATTTAGGGGACAGGGATTAGGGAGCGGGGTTTGGGGGTTGAGGGCATGATTCAGGGATGGGAAAAGAATGTGAATGCTGAAATATATTTTCCAACCCAAACCCCATCCCCTAATCCCTATTCCCAAAAAAATATTTCATAAGCAAACGGAGGTAAGAAAGAGATGAGTCTGTATCTGAAATGTGTAACATTCTGTGCCTGTATGATGTTCTCTGCTTTTTCCGCAGGATACGCGGCCGAGGTGCGTCAGAAAAATTTCAGTCATGAAGAGATTGCGGTCATGAATACTGCTCGTGCGGTTATTTCGACCAAATTCGGCGAGATTACCGTAAAATTTTTTCCGGATGCCGCGCCCAATCATGTGAGCAGTTTTCTGGATTTGGCAAAAACCGGTTTTTACAACGGAACCACTTTTCACCGTGTAATTCCCGGATTCATGATTCAGGGCGGAGATCCCAATTCCAAAAATCCGGATCGCAGTATGCACGGAACCGGGGGACCGGCTTACAGTCTCAAGGCCGAATTCAGCAATAAACCCCACAGAAGAGGCATTTTGTCAATGGCCCGATCCCGCCATCCTGACAGCGCTGGTTCCCAGTTTTTCATCTGTGTGGCTGATGCCCCGAATCTGGACGGGCAGTATACGGTTTTCGGTGAAGTAGTTTCCGGCATGGAGGCTGTGGATAAAATTGTTTCTCAGCCCAGAGATCCGAGAGACAATCCTTTGGAAAAGATTGAGATGCAGATAAAGATTTCTGTCCCGGAACCTGTGAAGCCTCCGGAAACCATGAAGAAAAAAGAACAATAACACACTGGCCGGAAAAGAGATGTTATCTCGTTTATCTCGTTCCCACGTTTTACGTGGGAATGCAGACCGGATGTTTTACGTCCCGTGTGCATATATCCGGCAGTCACATGACGCAAAGCGTCCGGAAGGCATTCCCACGCAAAGCGTGGGAACGAGGGCGAAGGGCGAAAAGGGACAGTAACAGACTGTCCGGAAAAGAAATATTCTTGTCCGGGGTATTGTTTCCCACAGAGAACACAGAGGATTGCACAGAGGACACAGAGGATTTTTCCTCCCGTTCCTCTCGTTCCCACGTTTTACGTGGGAATGCAGCCCGGACGTTTCACGTCCCGTGTGTGCATATATCCAGCAGTCACGGGACACAAAGCATGGGAACGCAAGCAAAGATGCTGTTCTTTCCCACAGAGAACACAGAGGACACAGAGGATTTCTGCGTTTTTCCCCCGTTCCCGAACTGTTGCATGGGAACGGGTGGCATTGTTCATCAGAGTATAGTTCTTTTACAAACTTCTGTCCTCTGCAAAACCGGATGGAGGAGTGCAAAAATTAAGCGGAGCGGTTTTTTGCACCTGCATCTGCTGTTCATAAAGGACAAAAGTTAATGAAAATACTATTGTTTCATTGCATTTAAAATTGTAGGTCGGATTAGCGAAAGCGTAATCCGACATTCTGACATTACTTCGGAATACAGCCACAATTTTAAGTGAAATTATGCACTATAATCAGAAAAATCAGACGAATCACAGTTCATACAATCAGACTGCATTTACAGACAGGCAGTCACACTTGGCAAAACAGGAATCATCATCTTTGGGAAAAATACCATGAAACAGAAAAATCTCATTGTATCTGATCCTTCTGTAATGATGGGAAAGCCGGTCATTGCAGGTACACGCATCACAGTGGAAATGCTGCTTGAAAAAATGTCGGCGGGAGAATCTGTTGAACAGATACTTGCAGCCCATCCCAGACTGACGCGGGAAGCAGTGACGATTCTTGCAAATGGGGAAAGGAGATGTTTTCATGCTTATCACGATCCATTTTCCGGATGCTCTGCCAAAGGAGACACTGAATCAGTATATCAGTGACTTTGAAGAAAGTCTTCGGAAGGAGGCTTCCCGGCGAAAGAAGGATATTTTCGTCTGTAAAACATCCGATCCGGCAACCGGTATTTTCAGCAGCATCCTGCAGAATCGGAGCAGCATACTGGCTGAACGGAAAAACAAAGCCATTGTAGCTGACCTGTCCTCCATAATTCAGGAAATCAGGGAACAGAGAAACGGAGATATAGCTGATGCCATCTCAGATCATTGGATAGGTGAGATATGAATGTGTCTGACCGTCTGAAACAGCATCCGGCTCCGGGTGCGCATCTTCTGCAATTCCGGGGAGATACCTGCACTTTTACGCTGTCTGCGCATGAGGAGCCAAAGGGCCGTGCCTGGCTGCGCACCAATATCGGTCAGGGCAGAATCGTGCGCTCCGAGATTCTCCGGGAAGTGCTGCATGATGAATCCCCTCTTTCCCGTGACTGGTTTGACATTCCCATGAAAGAGACCGGTCAGGGTATTTTTACCGTAAAACTCCCCCTGTGCGAAGTGGGACATTTTGAGGCCAAGTCCTATTTTCTGGCTGAAGGAAAAACCGATCCCCTGTGGCCCCCCGGACCCAACACGGTCATCAACACAGAACCCGCAGACACCTGCTGTGCGAACATCATTTATAATGCGTTTGTCCGTCAGTTCGGCCCGAACAAATCCGGAAAAGGCAGACCATCGGAGCCGGAGTCCGCATGTATTGGAATGCTGGATCATGCCGGATATACTGTCATTCCCAAATCCGGAACCTTCCGGGATGTCATTCGGGAACTGGATTTCATCATGGGCGAACTCGGCTGCCGCTGGCTACAGTTGCTTCCTGTTCATCCCACTCCCACCACCTACGCACGCATGGGACGTTTCGGCAGTCCCTATGCAGCACTAAGTTTCACGGAAGTTGACCCTGCTTTGGCAGAGTTTGATCCCAAAGCCACACCTTTGGATCAGTTCATTGAACTGGTGGACGCTGTTCATGCCCGGTACTGGAAACTCATCATGGATATAGCCATAAACCATACGGGCTGGGCAGCCAGTCTGCATGAAACCCATCCCCAGTGGCTGTCCCGTGATGAGCAGGGACACATCCGTATGCCCGGAGCCTGGGGCGTGACATGGGCGGATCTCACAGAACTGGATTATTCCCATACGGATCTTTGGGAATATATGGCAGATGTTTTTCTTACCTGGTGCAAACGGGGCGTAGACGGATTCCGCTGCGATGCGGGGTACAAGATTCCCCTGCGGGCCTGGCGTTTCATTGTCGCGGCAGTGCGGGACCAGTATCCGGACACGGTTTTTTTTCTGGAAGGACTGGGCGGCAAGATTTCTGTCACCCGTGATCTGCTGGACAGAGCCAATCTCAACTGGGCATATTCGGAATTATTTCAAAATTATGACCGGGGACAGATCAGTTATTATCTGCCCGGCGCGTTTGACATTGGACAAACCGAAGGAGTGATGATCCATTTTGCTGAAACCCATGACAACAACCGGCTTGCCGCACGTTCCCATGCCTATGCAAAGATGCGGACTGCCCTGTGCGCGCTGACTTCCCTTAACGGGGGTTTCGGTTTTGCCAACGGTGTGGAATGGTTTGCCACGGAAAAAATCAATGTGCATGATTCCTCTTCTTTGAACTGGGGCGCGGGGGAAAACCAGATTGACTATATCCGGCATCTGAACCGGCTTCTGCGCCATCATCCTGCTTTTTATGATCAGACAGATCTGCGCCTGATTCAGCAGGGAGAGGGAAACGGTATTGTGCTGCTGCGCCATCACCGGCCTTCGGGAGCCAAACTGCTTGTGCTGGTGAATCTGGATGATGCCAATCCAGTCAGACTTTCCTGGCATGTGAATGATATGAATGCAGAAAATTTCAGGGATTTGCTTGGAGGGAACCACATTTCTGCGGAAAAATCAGGGGATATGCGCATCTGTCATCTGCAGCCCGCGCAGGTGCTTTGTCTGGAAACCGCTGATTTGCCTTCCCCAAATCCTGAGGGTTTTCAAAACCCTCAGGGTTTCAATGGGTTTTCTGTTCCAAAACGAATCACGTTACAGCGTCTCCGGGCAAAGGCTTTGGAGATATTCTGCCAATGCAGAGGCACAGGGGATATGGCAGATTTTGATCCGTATGCGGCAGCCGGGCAGCTTGCTGAAAATCCTGCGGAATACTGCCGCAGTCTGCATTCTTCCGGCAATCAGTCGCGTGTGATCTGCTGGAACTGGCCTGAAGATTTGCGCCGGGAAGTCATGATCCCTCCGGATCATTTTCTGCTCGTGCATTCCCCTTTTCCCTTCCGTGCTTCGGTAATGGACGGAAATACAGCCATTGGTCATGAGCAGAGTCTGCCGGACAGACAGGGAAAATATTTTGCGCTTTTTTCTCCCTTTCCGGTTCCGCAAAGCCATATTTCCCATACCATGAGGATTTCCATATATGCACCCGGAAAATGCGAACATGGGGAAGGCCATATTCTCTTTCTTTCCCGTCCTGAAAATGCAAAAGTGCAGATGATCTTTCACCGAACTGAAATTCTCCGTAACGACCTGCTTTTTTTGGCAACCAATGCAAGAGGCGGAATGCTCCATGCCGGGGTTTCCTGGGGATTTCTGCAAAGCCGCTATGACGGACTGCTTGCAGCGAATATCAGTCCCCTGTATCCGGAAGATCGGCGCATTATGTTCACCCGATGCCGTGCATGGGCTGTTTTTCAGGGTTTTTCCTATGAAATCGGCAGCAACTGTCTGGACACCTTCCGCACAGATGAAAGCTCACGGGCATTCTGGAAATACCGCATTCCCACAGGTCAGGGCGAGGATATTGATCTGTATATCGCTATGGAAATGATCAGGGGAAAAAATGCCATGCGCATTTCTTTTTTCCGTGACAGCACAAAAGGAAAATCCGGCCAACTGCCGGATGAAAAACCCGTGCGCCTGATTCTGCGGCCTGATATGGAAGATCGGAGTTTCCATGATGTCACCAAAGCCTTTGCCGGCCCGGAGCGTGACTGGCCCCAGGCTGTGCAATCCCAGTCCGGCGGATTTGTTTTTGCGCCTGCACCGGAGAGGAAACTGCACATGGATATTTCTCCGGGCAGTTTTTCTTATGAACCCGAATGGCATTACATGGTTCACCGGCCTCTGGAGGCTGGCAGAGGACTTGATCCGGATTCAGATTTGTTCAGTCCCGGATATTTTTCCGCATTTCTTCGCGGAGGACAGGGATGTGAACTGCACGCGCAGGTTATGGGTGCAGATTCGGAACCGGCAGCATTTGGAAATCCCATTCTGCCGGTTTCAGAAAATTCTGCCGAAGACTCCTGTGATATGGTATCTGCTTTGTCGCGGGCTGTGGATCATTTTGTGGTCGCGCGGGAAAATCTGCAAACCGTTATTGCGGGCTATCCCTGGTTTCTGGATTGGGGACGGGATACCCTGATTTTTGTCCGGGGACTGATTGCCGCAGGCAGAACAGAAGAATCCCGCGCCATTCTCAAACAGTTTGCCCGTTTTGAGGAAAAAGGAACCATTCCCAACATGATTCGGGGAAATGACGCGGGAAACCGGGACACATCCGATGCTCCCCTGTGGTTTTTCACGGCCTGCGCGGATCTTACAAAAGCCGAAGGCAATGATTCTTTTCTGGATGAATTCTGCGGAAACCGGAAGATCCGGGAAATCCTTTCAGATATGGCGAATTCTCTGATAAAGGGAACTCCCAGCGGCATTATGGCTGATCCGGATTCCGGGCTTCTGTTCAGTCCGTCCCATTTCACCTGGATGGACACCAACCACCCGGCAGGCACTCCGCGCGAAGGTTATCCTGTGGAAATTCAGGCTTTGTGGCATTCCGCGCTTTCTTTTTTGGAAGAAATTGCTCCGGAAGCGGAGAAAGTCTGCTGGCAGAAGGCTGCTCAGCAGGTGCGCAACTCTTTGACAGAATTGTTTTTTCTCAGGGATAAAGGGTATTTTTCAGACTGTCTTCATGCCCGGCCCGGACAGTCCGCGTTGCAGGCCAAAGCAGATGATGCGCTACGTCCCAACCAGCTTTTTGCCATTACGCTGGGCGCAGTGGATGATCCTGAAATCTGCCGGAATATTCTGGACGCGTGTTCCTCTCTCATCATTCCGGGCGCAATCCGAAGTCTCGCAGATCGGCCTGTGGAATATCCTTTGGAAATCCGGCATCATGGAAACCTGCTTAATGATCCGCATCATCCTTATCAGGGAATCTACGCCGGTGATGAGGATACCCGGCGCAAACCCGCGTATCACAACGGAACCGCCTGGACATGGGTATTTCCCTCTTTCTGCGAGGCATGGGCGCAGGTTTATGGAGAGGAGGGAAAGAAAACTGCTTTGGCATGGCTGGGAAGCAGCACAAAATTTATAAATACCGGCTGTGTGGGACATCTGCCGGAAATTGCGGACGGAAATTTTCCCCATATTCCCAAAGGCTGTGACGCTCAGGCATGGAGCGCAAGTGAAGTGCTGCGGGTGTGGCTGAAAATTTCTTTACAGGCAAAAATCCCAAAGATATAATACAGACTTTATGGAAATTAAAATTTCTGCATATACCGGCCGGTGTTTTTATTTTTAACCACGAATCACACGAATTGCACGAAAACAAAACCAAAAATTCGTGTGATCCGCAGTTAATTTTATCAATGTCTTTACAAAGATTTTAACTCCTGTAATGTCTTATGATTAATGTGATACCTGCCGGGTTGAAAATTCCGCAGGTATGATGATTGCAAAACTCTAAAAAAAATTAATAGTGATAAAAAAAATTATATTGACATTGAAAAAAGTTATGCAGGATATAAACAATAAAGTATCTTCTGTGTGACGTTTTTTGTTGCAGAAAGATTTTTTTTGGTATTAAATGACAAAAAGTTTGTCATTTTTATTTTCCGCAGGATCAGGCGCAATCCATAAGCTGGGGAATCAGATAAAAAAACTGAAAGGCGGATATAACAGAAGATAAATTGGCATGATTTTTGCATAAATTACTTATACAGCCATCTTTTCAGAGTCCGGTTTTTTTGTGACATACCTCCGGATTTGATTTGAGTCCGGATTCCGGTTTTTTACATCATTCAAAAAATAATAAAGCATGAAACTTCCTGAAAACACGTTGATTGCCTATGAAAAACTGACACGGTATCTGCTGGTCTTCAGAGAACGAAATGATAAATCCCTATGGCTGGCAAAGGCAGGATTTACACTTCATAACTGGAAAGTCCTTGAGAATGCATTACGGACACAGATTTTAACACTTCATGCCACACTGACTGAAGATACGCAATATGGACAGACTTTTGAAATCAAAGGAAAACTCATAGGCCCGAATGGAAACAGTCTGTCAGTCTGCACAATTTGGATGACAGAAGACGAAACACAGCAGACAAAATTTATCACTATGTATCCTGACAGAAAAGGAATGTAATTAAATGAAATACAGATTATTTCAGGATGTTGTCCTGCTAAAAAATATTCCTGCAAAAAAATTGAAACAGGGTGATATTGCCACGGTTGTCGAATATCACAGTGTTTTGAAAGGTGAAGACGGATATTCTTTGGAAGTGTTTAATGCTCTTGGCAATACAATAGCTGTAGTAACTGTATCAGAATCAGAAATTGCTCCTTTGACAGAAAATGAGATTTTCAGTGTACGTTTGCTGAAAGCGGCATAATCTGACATGTTGAAATGGTCTGAATAATGCTCTTACAGGTGAGAGAAATACTGGGCGAAATACGAAATGAGGATGTTACAGCAAAAGGAGCTTCAGTAAAAATAAGGGAGATGCCTGCGGAACTTTACGGGACTGGGAATTGGAAAAAGATGAAGGGGATAGCGAATGTGCGCCTTTCTGACGGTTCCATAAGACTGGCTGAAATCAATTATGTTGCATACATAGTCGTGAGCGAACCGGACATAATTATGCAAATTCACAATGAACTGCATCCGAAAAGCGGATTGGCAATGACAATTTGGTAGTGGGTCAAATCCGTTGATAAGGTCTCCCCTCCCTTGAGGGAGGGGCAGGGGGAGGGTGAAAACATCACTGATTATCCCCCTCCCCTGACCTCTCCCACCAGGGGAGGGGAATTTTTGGATCAACAGATTTGCACCACTACCGACAATTTTATCGTGTCTTGATAAAGTTTGTACCATTCAGAATCATAAAGGAAAAAAATGCCATCACTTCATATAAAAACAGAATTGCATTTTGATGAATTGCTGAAAGTTGTAGGGCAACTGAATACGAGGGAACTTGAACAGCTTATGTCGCAGGTAATTTCATTGCGGGCAAAAAGAAAATCTCCCTGCCTTTCACAAAAAGAAACAGCACTTTTTCTTAAAATTAATAAAGGATTGCCGTCAAAAACGAGAATACGTTTTGATCTGCTCAACAAAAAACGTCAGGCTGAGACCCTCACAGCTTCAGAGCATAAAGAACTGTTGCGTTTGACCGAACGGATTGAAAAATTTGATTCAAAACGTATAGGATATATGGCAGAACTGGCTCGCATAAGAGGAGTTTCGTTAACAGAACTGATGAAAAACACTGCACCAATTTATCAGATACATCAGCACGCTGTGGATACCGGTATTTCAGATTTGGCAGCACAGCACGATCATTATCTTTACGGGACGTCCAGACACAATGGCTGAAACTGTATTTTGGGACACTGCCGTATTTGATGCCTCAGCATATATTCATTAATTAAGAAATAAATACAGATGAATACACTTACTGTAAATTTTGAACTGCCGACATTGCTTGCTTTTCAGGCAGGTCTGAATCCTGAAAATATCAGTCAGGAGGTAAAGCGGATAGTTGCCATGTTTCTTTATGAGCATAAACATATTTCTTTGAGCAAAGCCTGTGAAATAAGCGGAATAAGCCTTTGGGAATTTTTTGAAATCAACCGGGATTTGGGAATTCCTATCCATTACACACGCGATGATTTGAAAAAGGATATGGAGAAACTGTCTGATGTCTGAACCGGTTATTGCAGATTCATCCTGTCTGATAGGATTGTGCAGAGCGGGAAAACTGGAAATTCTCCATAAAGTGTTCACGAAAATCATCATTCCCGAAGCAGTTTATCATGAAGTTGTTATTATGGGCAAAGGCAGAGCCGGATCAGATGAAGTGAAACATGCGGATTGGATAGAAAAAAGGAAAGTGAAAAATGAACTGGCTGTCAGAACACTCAGACTGCATCTTGGATCTGGGGAATCAGAAGCAATCGTTTTGGCAGAGGAATGCAAAGCAAAATTTGTAATACTTGACGATCTGAATGCACGCCAGAGAGCCGCGTTTTTGAAGTTGTCCGTTATCGGAACAGTGGCAGTTTGCAAAAGGCGGAAGAAAAGGGGATAATTGAAAATCTGCAAGCAGTTTTGCAGGATTTGCAAATAGCAGGTTTCCGTTTTTTGTTTTAACGTATTCTGTTTTAAGGAATATTTTTTATTAAGGATATATTTTTTATGAAGCATACAGTATCAAACCAAGCCCGGCATTTGCATCCGGAAAAGGCTTTTTTCCGGCAGACAGATAAAAGAATGCGGGAAAACAAACCCTAAGGAGGTATGACATGAAATCAAGGTATATCAGCAATGTATTGAGTTTACTGATGGCAGTCCTGCTGCTTTTGTCTGTTTTCCCTGCGGCGGCGGGCGCGGCTTTGTACAAAGAGGTTCCGTCTGATTATATGTCAGGAGACAATTTCGGCTATTCAGTCTCCATTGACGGAAATTATGCGGTTGTGGGAGCAAAAAACGCGGGTTCCACAGATATTGGTGCAGCATATGTGTATCAGTTGGCATCCGGTGCATGGAGCGAACAAATCCGGCTTGATCCCTATGACGGACAAAGCGGTGACAAGTTCGGATCAGCGGTTTCTGTTTCCGGCAATTATATCATCGTGGGCGCTCCGGAAGCTGATGTAACTGCCAGCAATACAGGCAGTGTGTATATTTTTGGAAGGGAAGGGGCGGAATGGCTGGATTTGGCAAAAATTTCTGCCAGCGATGCAACAGCCAGTGACAACTTCGGCACATCGGTTGCAATCAGTGATTCCTTTGCTGTGGCAGGTGTTCCCTATGACGATGACAACGGAGACGATTCCGGTTCCGTTCTGATTTATAAGAAACCTGCCTCTGGCTGGGGTGTGTGGGCCAGTCTTAATTCTTCTGAAAGATTGGCATTACGGACAAAACTGAGAGGAACCGGCTCTGTGGGAGGTGACCTGTTCGGCAGTTCCGTGGCGATTTCCGGAGATCGCCTGATTATAGGCATGCCTGGGGATGATTACTCTGTTTCCGGTACATTTTACACCAATGTGGGTTCTGTATATATCTATCATTATGACGGAAGTGTGTGGACTGAGGAAACACATTTTAACATCCAAAGTGCTACGGACGCGAACAGCAATATAAGCACTTTCAACTTCGGACGTTCGGTCTCAATTTATGGGGATTATGCAATTATGGGCGGCAAAGGCAAAGCTTTTGTATCCCACTATGACGGAAGCGCATGGTCTGCGCTGACACCGCTGAATGCAGATAACAGAACAGCGATCAATTACGGTGTTTCTGTTTCAATCACAAATGCTTATGCCATTGTGGGAGCGGATGCGGATAACAGCGGCAAGGGAGCTGCCTATGTATATAAACTGAATGGTTCAGCATGGGAGGAACAGACAGCCCTGAAACAGGTACAGCCTGCTGATGATAACGAAGTCATCGGGGATCTGTTTGGCTTTTCAGTTGGCATATCCGGTGAACTCACAGTTGTCGGCGATCCCGGAATGGACATCCATGACAGTGTGACAGACACTTGGATAAGTGATACCGGAGGGGCTTATTTCTCTTTTGCTGTTGATGAAAGCGGATTCAATTATCCGCCTTCCATTGACGGAATTGGAGATGTTATTACCAACAGTTTTGGGACGGTGAATGTTCCGATTACGGTTTATGATGACGGAGCCACACTTACAGTCAGTGCAACCGCGGAAGCAATAACTGGAGGTGCACTGCCGACTGTCACACCTTCCCCGGCTTCTCTGACACTGACCGGCGGAACAGCAGCAGGTGCGATTCAGATCACACCCCAGACAGATGTTTACGGACGTTTTGAAATCACTGTCACAGTAAGTGACGGAACAAAATCCGCAAGCGAAACATTCATTTTCGGTGTCAGTCATGCGCCCGCCATTGATGATATTACGGACAAAGAAATGGCGGAGGATGCAAGTCCTTTGAGTTTTTCTTTCAAAGTCTATGATCAGGACGGTGATGCTCTGACAGTTTCTGCTGTTTCCGACAATCAGGATGTGCTGCCGGATGCCAATATCCTAATCAATGGGTATGCCAGCCCTTATACCACCACTCTGCTGGCTGACGGAACCACATTCAGCAGAACCCTGACACTGAAACTTGATCCGCCTCTGAATGCAAACGGCACGGCGAATGTGACAGTAACGGTGACAGATGGCAGCGGAGATATTTCCGATTCCTTTGTTCTGACAGTCACAGGAGTAAACGATCCGCCCCTGCTTTCTGACATTCCGAACAAAAGTGTTTCAGAAGACGGTACACTTGGGCCTTTTTCCCTTACAGTGACAGATGTGGATGGTGACATTGCCTTGCTGTCAATCACTGCAACATCCGGTAACATAACTCTGATTCCCGATGACACCGATCATATTATTGTTGATCAAAGCGGAGCAGCTCCTACACTCAAAATTATTCCCGCACCGGATGAACACGGAACAGCCATAATCACTGTGACAGTAGATGACGGCAATGGTGGCACGGCAATAGATACCTTTACGGTGACAGTCAATTCTGTTACGGATGTGCCGGTACTGCTGAATGTTCCCACTGTGGAACAGACAATAAATGAGGGGGCGGGTTCTCTGACGATCAATCCTGATCCTCCGATAATCGTCCGTCACGGAGATTTTGACGGTGATACGCCGACAGTATCAATTACAGCCGCTTCCAGCAACCAGGCACTGGTTAAGAACAGCAGTATTACAATAAACGGTACGGCCACAACATATTCCCCTGATTTAGTTGATAAGGAAGCGGAACTAGTTCTCACCATCACACCGGAAGACAATATAACCGGGTCTGCAACCATTACACTGACGGCCACGGACTCAAATGGAGCAGTTGTCACCAAAACCTTTACTTTCACCGTGCTGGATGTGAACGATCCTCCGACAATCACTACGATTGAGGATCAGACCACCACTGAAGATACCCAGAAGAAAAATATAGCTTTTACCGTGTCGGATGTGGAAACGCCTGCGGAACTGCTGACTGTGACACTGACTTCTTCCAATCAGGTCCTGGTTCCCAATGGAAATATCGTTATGGTCGGAACGGGAAATAACCGCACTCTGAACATCACACCTGCTTTGAATCAGTATGGCACGACAGAAATCACTGTCACTGTCAGCGACAAGTATACTCCGGAATCGGAAATTCTGACAGTAACGGAAACTTTTATACTGACAGTTACTTCTGTCAATGATTCACCTGCCATCACCATGAATTCCACCAGTCCGGTGACAACATTGGAAGATACGCAGACCGGTGATATTTTCTTTACCATCAGTGATGTTGACATAGAAGATCAGTTGACGGTCAGTGTCAGCGCGGTCAATACGACCATTGTTCCCATTGATGATACGCATGTGAATATCGAAAATTCAGGAAAAACCTATGTGACACAGCTCGGAGGCGGAAGCCAGGGAATCGGTCTTCGTATTACTCCCGGAACAAATGCCACAGGCAGCACATCCGTTACGGTCACTGTCACCGATGGAAAAAGTCCCAAAACTGCTGTATTCATGCTGACCGTCACTCCGGTAAACGATGCCCCGACATTGACGGGCATAACAGAAGGGCAGCTTTTCCAGACCAACGAGGAAACCGCCATTACCATCCCCATTGTGCTGGCGGATGTGGACACTGCTCTGAGCAGTCTGACAGTTGGAACCACCTCCAATTCCCCTGAGATTGTTCCGAATACCAATATCAAGAAGCTCGGTTCCGGAGCCAATTACACATTTACCATCACACCGGCACTGGATCAGATCGGAACAGCGTCCCTCACAGTAACTGTGAATGACGGAACGGCTTCCACACCCTACAACTTTTTCCTTGAAGTCAAACCGGTCAATGATGCACCTGTATTTTCAGGGATTACGCCCTACAGTACGCATTATACCAATGAGGATACAATCAAAGAGATTTCCTTTTCACTCTCAGATGTTGATACAGATCCCGGCAGCATCACAGTCACTGCCCTGTCCGGAAATGTCAATCTTGTTCCCAATGAATACAACAATATTCATGTGGAAGGGACAGGATCTGATCGGAAAGTGGTTATCCGACCAAAGGAAAATGCCAATACGCCTGAGAAAGGAATTGCACAGATTACTCTGACAGCCAATGACAATTCCGGAAGCACAACAGCGACCCAGACGCTGATTTTCAGTTTCAGTGTGAATGAAGTGAATGATCCCCCGGTTGTTACAGGTGTAACAGACGGCCAGGTGATTACTGTGGACGAAGAGGTTGCCAAAACTGTAACGCTTACCCTTTCAGATGTGGATTCATCCATAGGGGATATTACACTCTCGGCGATTTCCTCAGATACGACAGTCGTTGCCAATGACAAAATCACGTTCTCCGGAACCGGCACCAGCAGAACCATGACCATCACATCCGCAAATGACGCGAGCGGTTCTGCTATAATTACGCTTACTGCCAATGATCAGGAAACACAATACAACACAACAGTGATTACATTTACGGTTTCAATCAGTTCTGTCAATGATGCACCTGTCATTTCAGGAATCACTGCTTATGATGTATACTATACGGATGAGGATACTCAGAAAGAGATTTCATTCCTGCTTTCAGATGTGGATACTGCCATCGGCAATGTCACGGTTACAGCCTTATCCAGCAATGTCAATCTGGTTCCCAACGATTACAACAGCATTCATGTGGAGGGACTGGGAGAAAACCGCAAAGTGGTCATCCGGCCCAAAGAAAATGCCAATACGGCTGAAAAGGGAGTCGCACAGATTACCCTGACCGCCAATGACAATTCCGGAAGCACGACAGCAACACATACTCTGATTTTCAACTTAAGCGTGACAGCGGTGAATGATGCCCCTGTGGTTACGGGTGTCTCAGAAGGACAGATTATAGAACTGGAGGAGGAGGTTGCCAAGACAATAACGCTGACCCTTTCAGATGTGGACTCAACTGTAGGAAATATTATGCTTTCTGCTGAATCTTTGAATACAGCGGTTGTTGCCAATAGCAAAATCACTTTCTCCGGAACCGGGACTACCAGGACGATGAGCATTACATCGTCAATGGATCAGATCGGATATGCCAATATCGTTCTCACCGCCGATGATATGAGCGGAACAGAGACAGCAGAGACAATCATTGTCTTTACAGTGGAGGTTGATTCTGTCAACGATGCGCCTTTTGTTTTCAGCGGACTGGTGAAAAATCAGGTGATTGTGATTAATGAGGATACTTCTTTGGATATTCCCATTGTGCTGGCAGATGTGGATACTGCTGTGGAAAATATCACTGTAAAAGTGACATCTGCCAATGTAAACCTGATTCCGAATCTTTATGCCAACCTGCGTATCACCGGAACAGGTGCGGATCGGAACATATACATTCTGCCAAAGGAGAATGCCAACACCTATGACAACCAAACAGCGGCCATCACCCTTGAACTCAATGACAATACCGGAACAGCAACCGCTGTTTCCACACTGGTATTTACTGTGGATGTCACGCAGATCAATGATCCGCCAAAGATCACCAATATTGATCCTGCGGTGATCATTTCCACGCCTGAAGAAACCCAGAAACAGATAGCCATTACCCTGACGGACGCTGATACACCTTTGGGAGATATTGAGCTTTCCGCTGAATCTGACAATCAGGACATTGTGCCGAATGCCAATATCTGGTTCACCGGGACTTTGGGAAGCCGTGTCATGTATATTCAGCCTGCGGACAATCAGACCGGAACCCTGAGCATTGCCATCACAGCAGATGATCATGAGGCGGAAAACAATATATTGGTGCTTACCATCACACTTGCTGTGGGAGCCATCAATGATCCGCCATCCATTCTGGGAATCGATCCCTTTGATGTGAAGACATTCTTCGAAGACCTTGAAGACCTTGAACCGGATGAAACCCAAGCCTATGAAATTCCCTTCCGGGTGGAAGATGTGGAGCAGGATCCCCATCAGTTGACGGTTTCGGTGAAATCAGGAAATACAAAGCTGGTTGCTGATGCCTATGCCAGTCTTCATGTGGAAGTGATTGAATCGGATGATCCCTTAAATGATCCCTTACAGGGTAAATGTATCATTGATCCCGCAGATTGTCAGGATCCTCTGGATTGTATCTGCAACCGCAAACTGGTTATCGTTCCCGAACCGGATGCCAACACCTATGATTTTGGCACAGGAACCATCACCATGACGGTAAATGACAATACAGACACAGATACGGCCACATCGGATTTCACCTTTACCATTGAAGTTAATCCGGTAAATGATCCTCCGGAAATCAGCGGTATCAGTGAAGGTATGATTATTGATGCAGAGGAGGATGTTGCAGCCAGTATTCCTGTAACACTTTCTGACAAGGAAAGTGCAGCAACACTTATCGGTCTGACCCCTGAATCCGGAAATGAAACGCTTGTCCAAAATACGGATATTCAAATTACCGGAACCGGCGCGAGCAGAACCATTGTTATTACTCCCCAGACAGATCAGTCCGGAGATGTGCCGATAACCGTCACAGCAAACGACAACAGCGGAGAATCCAACTCGACAGCAACCGTGACATTTATCCTCCGGCTTAATGCTGTCAACGACTCGCCGTCTGTGGATACGGAAACCTCGGAAATCAAACCCAATGCTGTGGTGTCTATCAACGAGGATGATAATACCACTCTTTCCATCATTGTGACCGATCTGGATACGCCGGTTCAGGCTATCACAATTGAAGCTGTATCCGCCAATACCAACCTGATTCCCAATGAATACATGAATCTTCATGTGGAGCCTGGTTCTACGGATGATGAACGGATCATCGTTATCAATCCCAAGGAGAATGCCAATACCCCGAACAACGGGACGGCCAAGATCACCCTGACCATTGATGACAATACCGGAACAACCACAGCCAAGAATACCATGACCTTTACAGTCAATGTGCTGCCGGTGAATGATCATCCCGGAATCACAGGAATCAGCAAGGATCAGATTTTCCCGGCCCAGGAGGATATTGAACTGGACATACCCTTCACACTGACGGATATTGATTCGCTGGTGGAAAATATAACTGTCACTATCACATCCTCGGATGAAACGATATTGCCAACAGATTACGCCCATGCCCATATCACAGGCGGAGGAGCCAGCCGGGTTCTTACCGTGAAACCTGCTGCCAACCAGTCCGGCATGGTCAGCGTAACTCTGACCGCAGATGACGGTGCGGCAGTGGACCACAGTTATTCTCTCACCTTTAAACTGGCTGTGGAGATTGCCAATGATCCGCCTGTGATCAGCGGCATCATTCCCAATCAGGTTGTCACCATGAATGAGGATACAACGGAAAATATTGTATTCCGGGTGGATGATGTGGATACTGCACTTTCCAATGTCACTGTGTCGGCTGTTTCATCCAATATAAAACTCGTTCCCAATGATTTTGCCTATCTGAAAATCAGCAAGGTGGAGATATTGACCGATCCTGTAACCACTGAGGAATACAAAGAAGTGACACTGACAGTCACCCCGCTGGCACATATGAACTCTGCTCTGGTGGGAAATACGGAAATCACCATTACGGCCACGGACAATACGGGTACACCCACAGCCGTAAATACGCTCACCTTCATTCTGCTGGTAAATTCCGGTAATGATGCGCCATCCATTACGGCCACCACCACAAACTGGACCATGAATGAGGATGAAACCAAGGAGTTCAGCTTTACCATCAGTGATCCGGACAAAGATGAACTCTCCCTGACGATTCTGTCTTCCAATGCCGGTGTACTGCCGGTTGACGGAGTGCATATCAAAGTCAATGGTACAGATTATTCTGATGGGTTCAAAATCAGGCAGGATGTTTACTCCGCAGGAGCCATCAAACTGACAGTTACGCCCGCGGAAAATGCCAATACCGGTGCCAATCCCTCAACACCGATTACCGTGTCTGTTGCTGTGGAGGATATTGACGGAGACTCTGACACCAAAAACTTTTTCCTTACGGTTATGCCGGTTTCGGACCCGCCGACCATTTTCATTACGCCCGGTCCCAAGGTGACGCCGGTCAATACACCGATTACTGTCACTTTCCGGGTGGATGATGTGGATACTCCCATCGGACAGCTTGCTGTGAATGCCATTTCCCTGAATACGGCACTCGTGCCGCTGAGCAATATCACAGGGCCGACATACATCACGCCTGCCGGCCCCAATGATCCCAACTATACCATGAGCATCAATCCTGCGCTGGATCAGACAGGAACAGCGGATATAGAAATTCAGGTGTATGACGGCCTGGATCCGGATCCCACGACAGCCACATTCACCATGACTGTTTATGAAGTGGCATCCCCGTCCATACCCCAGATTTTTATCGAAAGCCCGGTGTATACCAGTGAGGATGTTCCTGTCACGGTTATTTTCACCATCGTTGATGAAGATACAGGGGTGAATGAATTCAAGACCATTGATGTTCATCCCGTTATCGTGACCGATCCGCTGATTCCCTATGAAAATATTGTTCAGCCGACACCCACAGCGTCTCAGCCGGCTGATCCGCGGGAGCATACCTATCAGATGACCATCAATCCCGGAACCAATGTGTTCGGAACTGTAGAACTTGAGATACTGGTCATTGATGAGAAAAATCAGCCAGCGCCGGTTCAGGTAACCAAAAAGTTCACGGTGATTATCCATCCCATAAATGATCGTCCGGTTATTCTGGATTTGCCTTCCCTTATAACCGGAGTGGAAAACAGGACAGAGGAATTGGATTTTCTCATCTATGATCCGGATGGCGGAAACCTGACTCTGACCACATTATCCTATAATACGGATTTGGTCCCGAACGTGAATATCAAAGTGACGGAATCCGATGATACAGTGGCAACATTCCCGGTGGCTTTGGACATGGATGAACGTTATCCGCTGAAACTGATCATCACTCCCAAAACCAATGCATTCGGTACAGCGACCATAGAAGTGAAGCTGCGGGATGACAGTGGTTCTGTCTTTGATACATTTACCCAGAATATTACATATACCATCGGTGAAGTAAAACCCGGAGATCTGAATGTGGACACCTTTGTGGATCTGCGGGATGCTATTCTGGCTCTCCAGATTGCAGCCGGCATTCCGGTTACGAATGTCAACAGGGGTGCGGATGTAAACAATGATACAAAACTCAGCCATGTGGAGGCCGTGTTTGTTCTCCAGAAAGTGGCCGGGCTGCGCTAACCTGCAAAAAAACCGGACTCTTGCTCCCAAAAACAACCGGATTTTTTCAAAAAATCCGGTTTTTGGGTCAAGGTTTTGAAGCTGTGACCTGCAAAAAAACCGGTTTTTTTCCAATAAATCCGGTTTTTGGGTCAAGGTGAATCAGAATCAGCCGGTTTGACCCTCTGCCGATTCCCGCAGCAGGGGATCAGAATTTTCACATAAACATTCCTTGATTTTTCAACCCTTGTTGTTGTATGAAGAAAGGGCGGTGTTTCACCGCCCTTTCCTGTTTTTATGGGAATCTCTGAATCTGTAAACGCAAAAATTATGTTCACGCAGGGATTTCAGGAGCACCGGTTTATTGTTTCCATACTATGGAAGAACTTCTTGAACTGAAAACCTTTATCCAAAAGGGACAATATGAGGACGCGCTGTTTCTGATTGGAGAAATGGAAGAAATGAGCCGGGATGACAAAAATGAAAAACTTTTCAATTATTTAAATGATGTTACGCCATTACCGTCATACTGTTGAAAGTCGGTATCCAGAATTGCCTGAAGACACTGGATTCCGGCTTATGCCGGAATGACGATGGTTATGATTTTTAAAAGGGCAGCGTAACATCAGTTATTTAACTTATTCTCAAGAGTAATGGATTATCGTATTTTCCGGAACAGTGGCCGAGCAACCGGTCATTCTGCTTCCTGTTGAAGTATCATGACATTGATCTGCAAGTCATTTCCCTTAGGTGATTTCCGGAAAAGAATATACCGGAAAAGTATCAAAAGCTTCCAGCTTTTGCCCTGTGCCTGTGAACTGAAACGGGATATTTATTTTCAGAAATCACCTTATAGAAATAAGAAGATTCAGGAGTGTCAGACGGAAAATTTGACAGAGATTTATGAATTATTTCAAAGACCCGATCTTTCCGTTCGGAACGCTTTTGTCCTTAAATATTCTTAAAATTGGAACTGTACACAAATGACACAGATATCCCACGATCAGAATTTCAAAAACCTGTTTCTGGATTTTCCCGTGGAAGCACTGGAATGGATACTCCCGGAAACCGTACAGCAGTTCGGACCTGTTGTAAAATATGAATTTGTCCGCCAGGAACCGAAAAAACAGAGGCTGACCGATGCCGGTTTTCTTCTGGATCTTCCCATTCTTTTTACGTTCCGGGACCGGAAGCAGATGCTGTTATGGCTGACGGAATTTCAGGAAGACAAACAGAAATTTTCCATATACAAACTTCTGCACTATACAGCGGATAAAATGGAGGCATACCCGGAAGCCCTGGTTGTCCCCACCGTGATATTCACAGACCGGCATAAATGGAAAAAAGAGGTCATGCTCCGGCTGGATACAAAATTGAACAACCGTGTGCTCCTCCATTTTGAATACATTTTTCTGAAACTGTTTGATTATCAGGCCGCAGACTATTATAATTGCCCTAATCCGGTTGTGAAAATCCTGCTGCCCAAAATGCAGTACAAACCGGAAGACCGATGGGAAGTTATCCGGCAGGCCTATATCGGGCTGTTTCAACTGGTATCTGTTCCATTATTTCAGAAATATACTGACTTCATTGATATTTATGCCGAAGTCGGAGAAGAGGAACGTGACATCATTCTCAATGAAATGAAGGAACGAAAGGAGTTTTTTATGATAAGAAAATATTTAATGGAAGAAGGGTTGGAGAAAGGGTTGGAGAAAGGGTTGGAGAAAGGGTTGCACGAAGGTCATCTTGGACTTTTAAGCCGTCAGATGATGAAAAAATATCAACGCCCTTTTGACGATATGAAAATTCTGGACGGATTACGGCCCGAAGACATGCTTGATCTGGGAGAGATGATATTGGATTGTGATACATTCTCCGACATTGAAAAATGGATTCAGCAACGAAAAACAGGGAATCTATCTTAACAATTTTTCAAAAACACAATGCTGCAGACCGCAGGCCGGATATCAGAAGGTGTTTCAAAAGTCTGTTCTCTCCCCTTTTGCAAAAGGGGAGAGGAGGGATTTTCTGTATATCCGCCCGGAAAATCCCCTTAATCCCCCTTTAATAAAGGGAAAAATGATTACAGAGAGAGTTTTGAAACACGCTCTCAGACCATAGACAGCTTTCAAAGGTATCATTGATATGAAAAAATTTCAGGTTTTTCAGGTATTTCCCAACATTCCCGAACCACTGGCCTTCCTGGAGACCCTTTCCCGGAATATCTGGTGGTGCTGGCAGTATGATGCGGTGGATCTGTTCCGGCGCATTGATCCCCGGCTCTGGGATGAGTGTGAACGCAATCCCATACGTTTTCTTACCTTTGTGCCCCAGAAACGGCTGGAGGAGCTGTCCCTTGATTCCAGTTTTCTGTCCCATATACAGCGGGTAAAGGAAAATTATGAAAAAATTCCCTGCATAAATACGGGAGATTATAATACCGTGTTTCAGCAGCAGGAAACCATAGCTTATTTTTCCATGGAATTCGGGATTCATGAAAGCATTCCACTGTTTGCCGGTGGACTGGGCATTCTCGCGGGTGATCATCTCAAAGCAGCGTCTGATATGAACCTGCCCCTGGTTGGCATGGGACTGCTTTACAGGCAGGGATATTTCCGGCAGTTTCTGGATCAGGAGGGATGGCAGCAGGAAGAATATCCTGAAACCGATATTTACCATCTGCCCATACGCAAGGCCAGGGATATGCAGGGAAATGAGCTCCGGGTTTCAGTCGATGGCCCGGCCGGTGAAATTCGCATTGCAGTGTGGTGTCTGGATGTGGGATGCGTCCCCCTGTATCTGCTGGATACCAATCTTGCAGAAAATTCTCTTTATATCAGGGATATTACCTCACGTTTATATGTGGGGGAGCAGCAGATGCGGATTGCACAGGAAATGGTGCTGGGCATAGGCGGAATGCGGGCTTTGGAAAAAATGGGCATACATCCGGCTGTGATTCATATGAATGAGGGGCATTCCGCATTTTCCAGTCTGGAACGTCTGGCCCAGACCATGTCGGCATACAAAGTGGATTTGAAAACCGCACTGGAAATTGTTCCCAGAACCACTGTGTTCACCACCCATACCCCGGTGGCCGCGGGCAATGAGGAATTTCCCCCGGATCTGATCCGCCCCTATCTCATTCCCCTGGAGAAAAAACTGGGCATCAGTGCCAATGAAATCATTTCCTGGGGACAGCCGCCCGGATCAAATCATTACACGCCCCTGTCCATGTTTGCCCTGGGTGCGCGCATGGCCCAGTACTGCAACGGAGTAAGCCAGTTGCATGGCAGGGTGGCCCGGCATATGTGGACGCATCTCTGGCCCGGAAGACCCGAAGATGAAATTCCCATCGGCCATGTCACCAACGGTGTGCATATAGCCTCATTTCTGTCCCATGAAAATGCACAGCTTTTTGACCGCTACATCGGCCCGGAATGGCAGAAACATCCATCCAAACCCGACAATGCCCGGCGCATTGACGATATTTATGACGAGGAACTCTGGCGCGCACATTCCATGAGCCGCGCGCGGCTAATCCGCACCTGCCGCAAACTTATGCTTAAACAGTACAAACGCAGGAATGCTCCCAGAGAGATTATGAAACGTGCGGAACTGGTGCTGGATCAGGATGTACTGACCATTGCCTTTGCCCGAAGATTTGCCACCTATAAACGCGCGTATCTTCTGCTGCAGGATCCGGATCGCTTTGAGGCCATACTTACCAGCAAAACAACGCCGGTACAGTTTATTTTTGCGGGAAAAGCCCATCCCAGGGATCACGAAGGAAAGGATCTGATCAAAAATCTCATTCATTTTGCCCGCCGCGCGGGTGTGCGGGATCGGATTATTTTTATTGAGGATTATGATATTTTCATAGCGCGTCATCTGGTGCAGGGCGCTGATGTATGGCTTAATACACCGCGGCGTCCTTTGGAGGCCTGCGGCACATCCGGCATAAAAGCTGCCATAAACGGAGTTCTCAATGTCAGTGTGCTGGATGGCTGGTGGTGTGAGGGTTATGCGGAAGACAGGGGCTGGCGCATCGGAAACGGTGAGGAATACACAGATTACGGCTATCAGGATGCTGTGGAAAGCCAGGCTTTGTACAATGTTCTGGAAGATGAGGTGATTCCCTGTTTCTATGACCGGAAAAACGGGGATATTCCCACCCGCTGGCTGAAGATGATGAAGGAATCCATGAAAATGGGAATGCGGATGTTCTGCAGTCACCGCATGGTCTCGGAATACAATACCTGTTTTTACGAACCTGCCAAAGAAAGACTGCGGCATCTTGTGAATGACAATGCACAGGAGGCCGCGGCTTTGGCAAAACAGCGGGAACGGCTGGGTCTGCTGTGGAAAAACATCCGCATTGATTATCCTGAGCGCCAGTCTGAAGGCCCGTTCCGGGTGGGCGAAACCTTTCAGGTGACAACCATTGTCAATCTGGGAGAACTGCGGCCTGATGATGTGGAAGTGGAACTCTACTACGGTGTACTGAAATCTGTGGATGAACTGAGCCGCAGCGAGGTGCAGTCCATGACCATGCTGGAAGCACACGGAAACGGACTGTATCTCTATGCCTGTGATATAATCTGCCGCGTTTCAGGCAGATACGGATTCACCACCCGTGTAATTCCCAAAGGGGACGTATGGACCCGGTTCGTACCCGGATTTGTAACATGGGTATAGAAAGGGGATAGGGGTTGGGGATTAGGGGATAGGGATTGGGATTAGGGATACGGATCATCCCCGGCAAAATGATAAATCCCCAACCCCTAAACCCTATCCTCCAACCCCTAACCCCCAGCCCCTAAACCCTAATCTCTAATCCCTAAAATTTCAACCACTAACACCCTGATTTGGAGATAAAATATATGTCGGAATCCAGAAAAAATCCCCGTATTCTGATTGTCACCCCGGAAGTGACCTATCTGCCGGATCGCATGGGAGATCTGGCCAATTATATGACGGCAAAGGCAGGCGGTCTGGCTGATGTGTCTGCTGCTCTGATCAGTTCCCTGTTTGAGCAGGGCGCTGATGTGCATGTGGCCCTTCCGGATTACCGGTCAATCTTCAGCGACCGGCTGGCCCCGTTTCTGAAAAAGGAGCAGACAGCCATTCAGGACACCATGCCTGAAGAACGGATTCATCTGGTGGAGGATCGTGCTTTTTTTTATCTCAACCAGATTTATTCCGGAGACGGTCTGGAAAACACCAAGCTGTCTCTGACCTTTCAGCGGGATGTGATCAATTATATTGTTCCCCGTGTGAAACCGGATCTGATTCACTGCAATGACTGGATGACAGCACTGATACCGGCTATGGCAAGGGAGAGGGGAATTCCCTGCCTTTTCACCATACACAATATTCATACAGTCAAATGCCCCCTTTCCTATATTGAAGACCGGGGCATTGATGCGGCCTCTTTCTGGCGGCATCTGTATTTCAGCCGGGTTCCGCACAGTTATGATGAATCCCGCAACACAAACCCCCTGGATTTTCTTTCCAGCGGCATTTTTGCATCCCATTTTGTCAATACCGTCAGCCAGACCTTTCTAATGGAAATCATACGGGGACAGCACAGTTTTGTGGAACCGTCCATCAGGAGCGAACTGGCAAGCAAATGGAATGCGGGGTGTGCGGCCGGAATTCTCAACGCGCCGGATCCGGGTTTTGATCCGAAAAGTGACAAGGCTCTGTTCCGCAATTACGGCCCGGAAAATCACAGTCAGGTCAAGAAAAAGAACAAACTTTTTATTCAGGAATCCCTGGGACTGATTCAGGATGAAAACGCGCCGCTTTTTTTCTGGCCGTCCCGGCTCGATCCGATTCAAAAAGGCTGCCATTTGCTTGCGGAAATTCTGTACAAAGTGGTTTCAGATTACTGGGATCAGAATCTGCAGTTCATTTTTGTGGCAAACGGTGAATACCAGAGGCATTTTAAGGATATTGCCCGTTTTCACCATCTGGAAAACCGTATGGCCGTATGTGATTTTGATGAGCATCTGGAGCATCTTGCTTACGGTGCTGCGGATTTTGTGCTTATGCCGTCCCGGTTTGAACCATGCGGACTGCCCCAGATGATTGCCCCCAAATACGGAACTCTTCCTGTGGCCCATGATACAGGCGGAATTCACGACACTGTGGAGCATATGAAAGCAGATGAGAACCGGGGAAACGGATTTCTGTTTGAAACCCATGACGCGGGAGGTCTGTTCTGGGCAATCAAAGAAGCCATGCGCTTTTACAATCTGCCGCAGCATGTCAAAGAACCCCAGATAAAAAGGGTTATGGAAGAGGCTGCCCGTACCTTCACCCATGAAGTCACAGCAAGGAATTATATCCGGCTGTATGAGGAAATGCTGCAGCGTCCTTTGATTAACACCTATTCATAAGGAGCCATCTTTGTTACCCCAGGAAAGTTTCATCAGTCCGGAGGAATATCTGGTAATGGAAAGATCATCTGAAACAAAAAGTCAGTACATTGACGGAGAGATATTTGCCATGGCCGGAGCCAGCCGGAATCACAACCGGATTTCATCCAATCTGGTCAGGGCCATCGGCAACCGGCTTATGAACAGTACCTGTGATGTGTATTCCAGTGATATGAAGGTGAAAATTGACAGGACAAAATACACTTACCCGGATATTGTCATCACCTGCGAAAAAGAGGAATTTGAAGATGATGCAGAGGATGTGTTACTGAATCCAATTGTCATCATTGAAATTCTGTCCGATTCCACAGAAGCGTATGACAGAGGCAAAAAATTTGCTTTTTATCAGCGCATCCCGTCTCTTGCGGAATATCTTCTGGTTTCACAGCATTCCTGCAGGGTGGAGAAATATGTCCGCCAGGACAGCAGAATATGGCGGTATTCGGCTTTTCAGGAAGCAGACGGAATTGTTGATCTCAAGTCTGTGAAATGTGAACTGCCCATAGCAGAAATATACAGAAACATCATATTCGGAAAGAAAGGATAAAATCATGGCGATAATGGTAAAGGATTTGGCGGAAAAACTGAATTTGCAGGTGGCCGGGGGAAAAGCCGGGCTGGATCGTGCGGTGCTGAACGGATACTGCGGTGATCTGCTCAGTGAAATCATGGGAAATGCACCGGAAAGCTGCGTCTGGATTACAGTTCAGGGACATCAGAATATTATTGCTGTGGCAGTGCTGCGGGAAATGGCAGCCATTGTGATTGCCGGAGGTCATCAGCCTGATGCTGAAACCCTTGACAAAGCAGAAAAAGAAGGCATTCCCCTGCTGCTGTGGCCCGGTTCCTCATTTGATCTGGCAGCCCGTCTGAACCGAATTGGTGTGGGAAGTCAGGCAGAATAAACACGGAAACAGGTTTGCCGGGGAGGCTGATTATGTCCCTCATGCAAAGATACGCGGATCTGCATATCCATACCTGCCTTTCCCCCTGCGGAGACTGGGAAATGAGCCCACGTGCAGTGGTGGAAAAAAGCAGGGAAAAAGGACTGGATATCATTGCCATCTGCGACCACAACTGTGCAGAAAATGCTGCTGCTGCCATGCGTGTGGGCCAAAAACTGGGACTGTGCGTACTTCCTGGAATGGAAATCTGCACCAAAGAGGAAGTTCATATTCTTGCCCTGTTTGCCGATATGACGCAGGTTTTGGCCATGCAGGAATATGTGCAGGCCCATCTGCCCGGAACCAACCGGCCTGATTATTTCGGTTATCAGATTATCGCAGATGAAAACGATGAGGTCATCGGCGAAAATGACAGAATGCTTATCGGAGCCACCACTCTGTCAATTGAAAAAATAGTGGAAAAAACCCATCAGCTTGGGGGGCTGAGCATTGCCGCTCATGTGGATCGGCAGGCTTTCGGGCTTATCAGTCAACTGGGGTTTATCCCCCCGGATCTGCCTTTGGACGGAGTGGAAGTCTCCTTTCGCATTCCACTGAAAGACGCTCGGAAAAAAATTCCCGGTATCAGTCATCTGGCCTGTGTGACTTCCTCTGATGCCCATTTTCCGCAGGACATCGGAAGAACGCGGACAGAAATGATTATGGATACACCCTGTCTGGAGGAAATCCGGCTGGCTCTGCATGGCCTGGATGGAAGAAGTGTTATTGCCGGATAATTACTCTGTCCCATTGTTTTAACAGGAAAAAAACATGCGTGAAATCTCACTTCATATTATGGACATTGCGGAAAACGGCATTGCAGCCGGAGCAAACCGCATTGAAATATATATAAATGAAAACCGGGCAGGCAATCTGCTCACAGTGGAAATCAGGGACAACGGACGGGGCATACCCCCTGATATGCTTGCCAATATCACAGATCCCTTTGTCACCACCCGGACAACCCGGAGGGTGGGAATGGGGCTTTCTCTGCTGAAGGCAGCAGCAGAAAGGTGCGGCGGCAGTTTTGCCATTCATTCCGAAGTCGGAAAAGGAACCCGTAACACTGCCACCTTCCAGTATGATCACATAGACCGTGCGCCACTGGGCGATATGGCCGGAACCGTAATGCTTCTGATTGCCGGACAGCCGGAAATTGATTTTATCTACACCCATATCATTGACGGAAAGGATTTTATGCTGGACACAGCGGAAATCAAGGCAGAGCTGGGGGGTATTTCCATTGGTGAGCCAGCGGTTATCCGTCAGTTAAAGGAATCAGCACAGGAAATGATCAGACAGTTAAGTAAGTCAGTATAAATTTTAGGGTATAAAGTTTTCAGAACAATCCGGATTTTCAGAAAAACCGGATTTTTTGAATACACGAAAAATTTCGTTTGCCTGCTTATCAGTTGTCAGTGAACAGGTGTCTGTCCTTATTTGTGCTTAAATCAGCACAACCTTCCGGTTTGTGGGGGAAAAAGCTGGTTCCAGCTTCCGGCTTTTGCCGGAATGACGGCGGATACATTAAGACTCTGATTTTTAAAAGCGCCGGATAACATCAGTTTTTTATATAAACGGTAAACAGGTATAATCGGCAATTGCCAAATGAACACTGAACACACAAGGAGGAAAGGATGAGACTTTTAACACGTTCGGATTTTGACGGACTTGGCTGTGCGGTGCTGTTAAAGGAAGTCGGGATAATCGATGATATTAAATTCGTGCATCCCAAAGACATCCAGGATGGCAAAGTCGAAGTCACTGAAAACGATCTCCTGGCCAATATCCCCTATGTGAAAGGATGCGGCCTGTGGTTTGATCATCATTCCAGTGAAGATGAAAGAAAGGCACATGGTTCATTCAAAGGGGTCAGCGACACCTCAGCCCGGAGTGCTGCGCGTGTGATCTACAATTACTACGGCGGTGACAAAAAATTCACTGATTCCCATATCCGGAATCTTGTGGCTGCTGTGGACAAAGCTGATTCTGCCGATTTTACCGCTGATGAGATTCTCAATCCCAAAGGATGGGTACTTCTTTCCTTTATCATGGACCCCCGGACAGGTCTGGGACGTTACAAAGATTACAAAATCAGCAATTACCAACTGATGATGGACATGATCGGTTACTGCCGTAACAAAACTGTGGAAGAAATTCTGGAACTGCCTGATGTGAAGGAAAGGGTGAAACGCTATTTTGAGCAGGACAGACTGTTCAGGGAAATGATTCAGGCCAATACCAAAATCCGCGGAAAAGTGATTGTGCTGGATCTGAGAAAGCAGGATGAAATCTATACCGGCAACCGCTTTGTGATGTACAGCCTTTACCCGGAGCAGAATATTTCCATTCAGGTAATTTGGGGACTGAACAGGCAGAATATTGTAATGACCTGCGGTTACAGCATTATCAACAAAACAGCGACTGCGGATGTGGGCGCGCTGATGCTCAGATACGGCGGAGGCGGACACCGCAAAGTGGGAACCTGTCAGGTTCCTGTGGAAGATGCGGAAAGGGTTCTGGAAGAACTGGTGACAGAGATGAACCGGCAGTGAAAGAAATTTGCCTGCCGACAAACCGGCAGTCGATTCGTTTTTTTTGCAATGACAATTTGTTACGGGGCTCTGCCCCGTAACGCAAACGCTAAGACTGTGTGCAATATAACATGCCTTGCTGCATATACATAAAGGAGAACATATGCTAACAGATTTGCAAAAAAAGAAATTTATGTCTTTTTTCAATAAGTTGGATGCAGATAAAAGTGGAACTCTTGAATTAAGGGATTTTATAACGCAGGCATATAATACAAAGATACAAAAGGGCTGGAGCGATGACAGTGCCGAATGGAAAAAACTGGTTGAAGCCAAACAGAAAGCCTGGAAGGGAATTCAGGAACTCGTTGATCTGAACAATGATGGTCATGTGAGCGCGGAGGAATGGCTTATATTCTGTGAGAAAGCAATAGCAAGGAGCAAAAGCGGAGAGGCTCCGGAATGGCTGACCCGCCTTCTATGAGAGATGTTTGAAAAGACGGAATGGTGGGCACTGACATGCCCACCATTCCGTCTTTTATTGGAATAAATCAAAATGAAAAAACTTTTTTTTACTGTGCTTTTTTTTATATGCCTTGTGTTTCCTCAATGCAGGATAGCAGCCGGGCAGTGGGACAGACTGGAAACGATTATCGGCCCGGAGGACGGAGTGCTGATCTCTGACGTGAAGGGCAAAGTTCTTTTCAGCAAAAATGGGAACATACAGCGTATGCCAGCCTCAACCCTCAAAACTTTTACTGCCCTGATGTCCCGGCATTATCTGGGAGATGATTTCCGATTTGTCACGGAATTCTGGATGGATGAAAAGGAAAACCTGATTATCAAAGGATACGGTGATCCCCTGCTTATTTCAGAGGTGATGCCTCAGATTGCCAAATCTGTCCATGAAAAAACAGAGCATTTTTATGATCTGATTCTGGATGATTCGCATTTTGAACCGGCTGTCATTCCCGGTGTCACATCCACCCTCAATCCCTATGATTCTCCCAACGGTGCGCTGTGCGTCAATTTCAATACGGTGAGTTTCAGACGGATCAATGGCGAATATGTCAGTGATGAGCCCCAGACTCCGCTTCTGCCTTTTGTGCTGGACAGGGTTCGCAGTTCCGGGCTGAAACAGGAGCGCATTGTGCTTTCTGCGGAAAATAAGGAAACCCTTTTCTACGCGGGTCATCTGTTTCGCTGGTTTCTGAAAAAAGAGGGCGTGCAAACAGATGGAGATATAAAAATCGGAACAGTCCGACCCGGCAAAGACCGGCTGATATACCGGCATATCTCTGATTTTTCTCTGGATCAGGTAATTATCCGCCTGATGGAATATTCCAACAATTTCATTGCAAATCAACTGTTTCTTACTGCCGGAATCAAGGCTTGCGGGCCGCCCGGAAATCTGGAAAAAGGAAGAAAAGCAGCGGCTGTGTATGCAGAAAATATTCTGGGAGCAGAAGGAATTGAAATAGACGAAGGTTCCGGCATTTCCAGAAACAACCGAATTTCACCGCAGCAGATGCTGAAGGTTCTGGAAAAATTCGAACCCTGGCGTCATCTCATGCGTCATGAAGGACGGGAATTCTACAAGACCGGAAGCCTGACAGGAGTGAAAAGCCGTGCCGGATATATTGAAAATCAGGACGGTTCTTTGTACCGCTTTGTGGTGATGATCAACAGCGCGGGAAAAACAACCGATGCTGTGATGAAGGAAATCCAGAGGATTCTGCCCTAAACTTCATTTCCCCGCCTTTTCACCAATGCACCACAAAGATTCCGGATTTCCGCCGGACAGGCCGGAAAAGAATATATCAAACCCGGCTTCGCACATCATTTCCCGAATTTTATCCGCAGAACGGTAATACGAAGCTATGCCTGCAATTTTCAGTTTCAAAGCCTCAAACCGCCATGTGCGGGAGTATTTTCCGTTTTCGGGGGGAATCACCGCACGGACAATCAGGCGTCCTTTGTTTTCCATGTTTTCATAAATCCGTTTCAGGCTCAGTTCCAGTTCCGGATCAGTAAGAAAATGGATAATATCCAGCAGCAAAACCGTATCAGCAGGTTCAGGAATCTGCGGAATATCCGGTGCACTTCCGGTTATGATTTCTCCATGTTTTCCCATCACATAAGCAGCCACCCGTGTGCGTTCCTGATCCGGATCAATGCCGATGATTCTTGCATCCGGAAAACTTTCCAGCATCCAGCAGGCCGGAACCCCGTAACCGCAGCCAATGTCCAGCACAATTCGCGGAGGCTTTGCCGCATCAAAAAAATCAGGCAGTTCTGAAAACATGGGATCCAGCCGGAGTTTGAAACGGGCAAACATCCGGGGAAAGGCATCTGCATTTTTACAGCGGTTCATAATCCGTTTCCGTATATCTCCGCTGCTGTTTTCTTTTTCGCCCTCGCTGAGAATCCAGCGCATCATGGGCGGCAGAATTGTCAATGCACCTGCCAGTGAATAGGCAATCCCAAGAAACGAGGTCAGTCCCGCACTTTTCAGCAGGGAATGTTCGGCAAAGCACAAAACCCCGAATCCCACAAGTGTGGAGGCCGAGGCCATGAAAACCGCTATACGGATCAGTTCAAAACAGGGATGGGATTCATCCCGGTATCTCTGGTAGGCGCGAACAAGAAAAAGCGAATAGTCAATTCCCATGCCAAAAACAATAATCGCGAGCATCAGTCCGGGTATATCAAGAGAATGTCCGATGAGATTCATGGTTCCCATTGTGCAGATCATCGCGAAGCATACCGGCAGCAGAGCGATCACTGTGATTTTCAGGTCAAGGAAAAAGAGAAAAAGCAGCACAGTAACGCTGATGCCCACAATAACAAGCATACGGATGAATGCGGAAAAAAGCAGATGCCCCAGCTTTTGGGAAAACAGATTGGAATCAAAGATATGGCAAAAAGGGCTGTATCTTTCCCAAAATTTTTCCGCATCATATGCTTTTCCGGGTGTCAGTCCGGATAACTGCCGACATGTGTTTTTTTCTGTATCCTGCGATATGCCCAGAAGTCTGAAATATTGTTCAGGAATATCTGCAAAATCAGCAGACAGGGAATCATCTGCAAGAATCTGATAAAAAGGAACAAAGGCTTCTGCTGTAAATCCGATCTCCGCTGAACTTTCTGCAAGATTTTTTTCCAAATTTCCGATTCGTTCCTGTGTCCAGAAATTTTTCCATGCGGTCAGATTCTGCTGCTGCCGTTGTTTTCCCGGAAAAATCATGGAAGGAACAAATCCGGAATGCAGTGCGTCTGAATCCATGTCCTGTTCAAACATTTCCAGCAGACGGTCTGCTTTCTGCTGAAGCACTTCCATATCTTCGGCTTCTGTCATCAGGTATGTTTTGCTGAAGATCTGCTGTCCCCAAACTTCTGTGAGCAAATCCTGCGCGGCTCCGGTTTCCTCACTTACGGTATTCATGGCACTCAGACTGACATTGAAATCCGGTTTGGCAAAAAAGATCATGACAATGGCAAAAATCAGAGCCGCGAATGCTGTTTTTTTCCCGGTTCCGGACAGTTTTTTCACCACATTCCGCAGAGGCAGATTTCTGGAAGGAGCCGGAGGCATAATCGGAAAAATCCGGGGAAAAACCGTATGCACAAAAACAAAGGAAAAGGCAATGCCCAAAGCTGTAAACAGGCCAAGCTGCTCAAAAATCGGAAAATCATTGAAACAGAGTGCTGCAAAGGCTCCCACAGTGGTAAGTGTGGCTATCAGTCCCACAGCCCGGATTTCCAAAGCAGCCTGTTTTCCTGATGTTTCTTCTGCGCGATCCAGAAACAGAAGATAGGCAATGCCATGATCCACAGTAATGGAAATAATAGCTCCGCCAAAACCCAGGGCCATGATGGATACAGATCGGTATATCAGGGAAAAAACAAAAAACGCAGCAGCAGTTCCGGCCAGCGCAGGCACAAACGCGAAAAGTCCCATCAGGGGACGGGGAAAGGCAAAAAGCAGGAGCAGTGCGATTCCCAGCGTGGCAAGCCAGATGGCTTTCTGCACATCTCCGCGTGCAATTTTTTCATTATCCAGCGCAGCCCGGTACGCTCCCACCGGAGTCAGAACAGCTTCCGGATATTCCTGTTTCAGTTTTTCCGAAATATTGTCAAAAAAATCAGCGAGCTTCCGGGCAAACGCCGTGTCAGTTCCCGGCATGACAGGCACGGCCATCAGCAGCAGATGCTTTCCGTGCTTTGAAATAAGTTTTCCTTTGTGTATCCGTATATCCTTTGAAGGCGCAAGATCGGCCATTCGTGCCAGTACAGAATTTCTCAATCCCAGCGGATCTTCGGAAATATACGCTGTCTGACCGATGCCGTCCAGATTCAGCAAAGATTCATGCAAAGATGCCATACTGATCCGGATTTGTTCTGAATTCAGCATGGGAGCTACAGATTTCTCCAAATCCCTCTGACTGAACAGAACCGGCAGATTTTTCACAATATGGGAAATCAGATCAGGAAAAATTTCCTGCATTTCATCCATGCCCACCTGACGGAACAGAGGACTTTCTTTAAGATACTGCTCAACCCGGTTTCCGCATTCAGCCAGCAAATCCGGATTTTCCTGCGGCAGAGACAGATCCATGACAATCTGATCCTGAATGGGATGGTGTTTGAAAATATAGCCAGCGTCTGAAATCACACGATCATGCCGGGGAAGATAACGGGTAATGTCCGTGTCAATGTCCGTAAGCAGAAAACCGGCTCCGGCCAGGGCAGCAGTGAGGAGCATCACGAGAAGAAACAGCGGAAAGTTGATGGCAGATTTCATGGAATGTTTTTTTGTGTGCATAATTGCCACAATTACAGAAAAATTCAGGAAAAATCAATCTTTTTGTGTCTTTTCCTGCTAAAAATCCCGGAATTGTCTGTAAAAAATTCTTAACGAATGTCACGCTCCACCGTCATAATGGCGAAAAAAATAATTTTCTGATTTTTATAACATTGCGTAAATAATACCAATTCGCAATTGAAAACATACTTATTAAAAACACCCTGCCCCCTCTCAGGATGAGATTTTCTGAAATTTGGATCAAATCAATGGCAAATCGGTATAAGTTATCATTATAAAAAGTTCTGTTATCAGTTTGTCTTCAATATTCTGTTTCAGATACCAGATGTAAACGGGATCACCGAAATAACGGATATTGGAAACATCACGGGTTTCTTTGGTATTGTTTTACAAAACCACATTTCCCGTCTTAAAATTTTTGGATTTGACTTTTATGCGGGATTCATAGAAAATGGGCATAAAGGTAGTACATGACCAATTTAGATTTTATGGTATCAATTCCCCTCCTGAGAGGGGAATATATAAAATTCAACGTGGTCATGCAGTAGCAGGAGTCAGGTGATTTCTGAAAATAAATATCCCGGTTCAGTTCACAGGCACAGGGCAAAAGCCGGAAGTTTTTGATACTTTGGTGGTATATTTTTTTCCGCAAATCACCTTAGACAGTTGAAGTCTATGATCGCCCCGGTTTGTTCAATCTGCTGCGAAGCTGCCGGGACAAAAAATTTCACAAAAACAGATGTCTGACTGTTTTTCAGATTTCTGCGGGAATATCCGCAATTTTTTTCAACTCATGGCAAGGAGAGTATCATGGCACTGAATTTCGATGTTATCGGCAAAACCATCGGCCCTGTCCGCAAAGAATACAACTGGAAAGATGCTGTTATGTACGCTTTGGGGGTGGGAGCCGGTTTTAAGGAACTGGACTACTGTTATGAGAAAAACCTCAAAGTAATTCCCAGCTTTTCCGTGGCAGCGGTGTTTGAACTTTTTTTTCAGGTGGCTGCGGCCACAAATGTTAATCTTGCAGGAATTCTGCACGGAGAGCAGGAACTGGTTTTTCACAATATTATTCCGCATGAGGGAAGTCTGATTTCAGAAGTGAAAGTTACCCATTATTATGACAAGGGAAAGGACAAAGGCGCTCTGATAATTGCGGAAAGTGAAACTGTGCATTCCAGCGGACAGAAACTTTTTTCCGGAGTGTTCACCATTTTTTCCCGTTTGGACGGCGGTTTTGGCGGGGAGAACGCTCCAAAGAAAACCTTTTCCTTTCCGGACAGAATGCCTGACATGGATATGCCGGATCATCCGTCTGAGAATCAGCCACTGCTTTACCGTCTTTCCGGTGATATATTTCAGCTTCATGCTGATCCGGAATTTGCGAAAATGGCGGGATTTGAAAAACCCATCATGCACGGTCTCTGCACACATGGATATGCCTGCCGCGCGCTGATTGCAGCACTCATTCCCGGAGAACCGGAAAGGGCAAAACGTATGGACTGCCGTTTTTCAAAACCCTTATATCCGGGAATTCCCATCCGCACCCTGATCTGGAAAACCGGGGATGGAAAAGCCCTGTGGAAAACTGTGAACGCGGAAAGCGGGGAAGAGGTCATCAGCAACGGGGTTTTTGAATACTGCTAACCTGAAAGCGGATATTCAGGCATTGAAACAAAGCGGCAGAGCCTGCAAAGCACCGCCCTGCCGCATAACTTTACAGCGGAGCAGAAAAATGTCCCTGTCTGACGATGAATCTGAAAAATCTGTAAAGAATCCTCATGATGCGGCCTTCAAAGCCGCTTTCCGCAAAAAGGAACTGGCCGCAGATTTTTTCCGTACTTATCTTCCGGAAAACATCCGGCGGCATATTGATTTTGACAGTCTGGAAATCACGGAAGGCTGCTATGTGGATGAGAAACTCCGGGATCAGCATTCTGACATTGTTTACAAAACAAAAATCAGGGGAATGGAGGTTTTTCTCTATATCCTGTTTGAGCATCAGAGTTCGCCTGATCCTGTGATGATTTTCCGCCTGCTGTGCTATATGGTGAACCTGTGGAAAGAATACAGGGAACAGCATCCGAAAAGCAAAAAACTTCCGGTCATTATCCCGCTTGTGCTGTATCACGGGAAAAAAAAATGGAATTCTCCCCTTCATTTCAGGGAAATGTTCAAAGGATACAAAAAAGACTTTTCCCTTTTTGTTCCGGATTTCACCTGCCAGTTTTATGATCTGAAGGATTACCGGGATGAAATGCTTGTGATGGGGAATCATATGGCGCTGGGAGCGATGCTCCATCTTTTCAAGCACATCTTTGATGAGGATTTCGGACAGCATCTGCTGCGGGTGATGGAAATACTTTCACAGATAAGGGAACCGCAGATCGCCCTTGAATTTCTGGAACTTGCCCTGCGCTATGTTTACCATGCCCGGAACGAGGATGAGAACACCGTAAGAAAATACATTGAGCAGGGGGCAGAATACTTTGATGATGAAAAAGCCAGGGAGGTGACCATGACAATTGCGGAAAGAATTGAACGGAGAGGGGAAAAAAGAGGTAGAAAAATAGGAGAAAAAACAGGTTTTTTTTCTGCTTACCAGACACTGCTGCAAAAACGTTTCGGCAGTCTGCCGCCCGCACTGGAGAAGAAACTGTCAGATGCGAATTTGAATATGCTGCGGCTGTTCGGGGATTCCATTCTGGATTTCAGGGATCTGAAAGAGGCTGAAAAATGGTGGGAGGAGAAAGCAGCAAAGAACTGCTGATTTATGATGAAGGATAATCCGACAGATTGGGAAACTGTCAATGCAAAATATCTGACACTGCAGAATATTCTCAGGGAGACGGGCAGGATCGCGGTAGCTTTTTCCGGAGGCACGGACAGCACTCTGCTGCTGAAGGTTGCAAAGGATGTTCTGGCAGAAAAGGTGCTGGCTCTGACAGCTTTTTCAGAGACCACTGCCGCGCATGAGAAAACTGATATACATCAACTGGCCGAACTGCTGAAAGTTCCCCTGATCTGCATGGAAACAGGGGAACTGGCTGATCCGGAATTTGTGAAAAATTCCAAAGACCGCTGTTATATCTGCAAAAAAATCCGTTTCAGTGCATTGCTGAAAAAAGCTTCGGAGCATGGGTTTGACAGGGTGGCGGATGGTGAAAATCTGGATGATGCAAAGGATTTCCGGCCTGGAACGCAGGCAGCGCGGGAACTGGGAATTCTGAGTCCGCTGCGGGAAGCCGGACTGACAAAAGCTGATATCCGTATTCTTTCCAGGCAACTGCATCTGCCCACATGGAACAGACCCGCGTCCGCGTGTCTGGCTTCCCGGATTCCCTACGGACAGGAAATCACAGCAGAAAAACTTGTGCAGGTGGATCAGGCCGAGTCTTTTATCCGCGATCTTAACCTGACATGGCAGGTACGGGTGCGGCATGAGGGAAACACAGCCCGCATAGAGGTGGATGAAGACTCGCTCGGCAGATTCACGGAAAGCACAATCCGCAGAAAAATCATATCCTTTTTCAAATCCCTGGAGTTTGCCTTTGTCGCGCTGGATTTGGAAGGATATTCCACAGGCAGTCTGAACCGAAGCATCGGAATCCAAATGAAAAAAGAGGAATAATGGACAAAGGGGAAATCAAAAACCTGCTGGATCAGGTCAGCACCGGACAGATGAGCACAGATGCGGCCATGCAGCAATTGAAGAATCTGCCGTTTGAAAATATCGGTTTTGCCCGGATTGACAATCACCGCAGTATGCGCACCGGCGTAGCAGAAGTGATTTACTGCGAAGGCAAGACCATTGCGCAGATTCAGACCATTGCGCAGAAACTTGCGCAGCATCACAGCAATATTCTGGCAACCCGTGCCAATGCGGAAATGGCAGAGGGAATCCGCAGAGTATGTGAAGAGAGTGAATATCATGAGGCAGCCCGCATTGTGGTCATCCGGCCCCGGCCTGTGACAAAAATCGGCAATATAGCGGTTGTCAGTGCGGGCACGTCTGATATTCCCGTGGCAGAGGAGGCGGCAGTTACCGCTGAAACTCTGGGCAGTCATGTGAACCGGATTTATGATGCGGGTGTGGCCGGAATCCACAGGATTCTTCATGTCCGTGAGGAGTTGTTTGCAGCCAATGTGGCTGTGGTTGTTGCAGGCATGGAAGGCGCTCTGACCAGCGTGGTGGCCGGTCTGGTTTCCTGCCCTGTTATCGGAGTTCCCACCAGCATCGGATACGGAGCCAGTTTCGGCGGACTTGCAGCTTTGCTCTGTATGCTCAACAGTTGCGCATCAGGAGTATCTGTGGTCAATATTGACAACGGATTCGGCGCGGGATACCAGGCCGCTCTCATCAACCGCCTGGCAGCGAAACCAAAGCAGAAAAGACTTCCTGCCTGTTCATAAAGCGCACAAACTGGAAGTTTGTGCTGCTCTGTTCATACACTCACCGCAGAACAAACTTCCAGTTTGTTCATAAAGAGCACAAATTGGAAGTTTGTGCCGCTTTTTTTTGCAATAAGGAATCACATACATGAAAACCGCCTATTTTGACTGTTTCGCGGGAGCCGCAGGCGATATGATCCTCGGCGCGCTGCTGGATGCAGGTTTTTCTCTTACATTTCTCAAAGAGCAGATTGGCAGACTCGGCCTTTCCCATTATGATATCCAGATGAAACAGGTGCGGAAAAAAGGCATTCACGGCACGCAGGCGCTTGTGACAGTGGAGCAGTCCCACCATTGCCATCATCACCGCCATCTGTCCCATATTCTGGACATAATTCACAGCAGCGGACTTCCGGAAAGGGTGAAAGAAAAAAGCTCTGCCATTTTCCTGCGTCTCGCGGAAGCAGAAGCAAAAGTTCACGGCATAAATCTGGAAGAAGTGCATTTTCATGAAGTCGGTGCTGCGGACGCGATTATTGATGTGGTTGGATCAGTCATTGGTCTGAATGCCCTGGGAATTGAAAATATTGTATGCTCTCCGCTTCATCTGGGATGCGGAACAGTTGAATGTGCGCACGGCATACTGCCGGTTCCGCCCCCGGCTGTTGCGGAACTGGTCAAAGGACTGCCCGTATATTCCCGCGGCATTGAAGGAGAACTGCTTACACCGACAGCAGCGGCCATCCTCACGACTTTGGCTTCAGCATTCGGCCCTGTGCCGCATATGCGGATTCAGCATATCGGATACGGGGCCGGGACTTCGGAACCGGCCATTCCAAATCTGCTCCGAGTGATGATCGGAGAGACAGAAAATGCCGGGAATGAGGAAAAGGATGAGGTCGCTGTCATGGAATGCAATATGGATGACATGAATCCCCAGATATATGATTATCTGATGGAAAAAATTCTGGAAATGGGCGCAAAGGATGTGTTTCTGACTCCGGTGCAGATGAAAAAAAACCGGCCCGGCACAGTGCTGACTCTGATCTGTCAGCCGGAACAGGTGGAACTTTTTTCAGATTTTCTCCTGAGAGAAAGCAGCAGTATCGGGCTTAGATTCCGCATGGAAAACCGTATCAAAGCACAAAGGCGTATGGAAAATCTGGAAACCGAATTTGGCCCAGTGCGCATCAAAATCGCGGAAAGGGGAGGGCATGTCGTGCATGTCTCTCCGGAATACGAAGACTGCAAAAAACTGGCAGCGGAAAAGAATATTCCCCTGAAAATCCTGATGGGGGCTGCTGTATCAGAAGCCATGCGCAGGTATCAGTGACAGATGTTTACCCATGTTATACCGATTCGCTACTGGTTTGATCCAATACTGTCAGTTTTTCCGCTGTTCCGTCTGTGCAAAAACCGCTCCGCCTAATTTTTGCACTCCTCCGGATCAGGAGCATATTGTATCAGGCCAATGGCGAACCGGTATTAAGCTCCACGTAATAACAGGGAAAACCGGTATCAGCGGCAGATTGAAATTGCCGGATTCCGGCTTTGACGTAAATGATGTGTCATAAGGCAACAAACTGATTTTTTTAATAAATGTTTAATATCAGATAATAAATCCTCCTCATTTTGTAAAAGTTCTGAAAAAAATATTGACAAATCCATGCACAGAATGTAAAATGATTTATAAATATGACTGAGCGCTCGTTCATAATCTGTCTGTTTTTTTGATGTATGTAACAAGTCAGAATTTTTTCCATTTTTTATTCCTGCAAATAAGGGGATCTGATTCCTGCAAAAAGTCGCAGATTCCTGTTTTGGGAATATGGATTATAAATTGGGCAAATCCGTGCATTAAGCCCTGTGCTTGGCAGGCACGCTGCCCTGTATGAAATACGGAAGTTATAAAATCCATTTTTCTGATATGATTGTATTTTTTTATTGCCTGCAAATACTGACTGAGCGCTCAATTTTTTGCTGCCGGAAAGAATGCAGCGGATTCAGATACTGCGTTTTTGAGAAAACTGTTTTTTATCCGGACGAAATGTGACAGCAATACCAAAGGAGAAAAATGGTAAATGGCACAGACACATAATATGACGGATTATGACAAAACCTGCAGGGAATTCAAGCATGATGTGCCTGAGTATTTCAATTTTGCCGGGGATGTGATTGACAGATGGGCAGATGATCCCAAAAAACTTGCCATATGGTGGGTAGATGATGCCGGTAATGAAATCAGAAAAACTTTCCTGGATTTGAGCAGAGCTTCCAAAAAACTCGCCAATGTTTTACAGGCAAACGGCGTGAAAAAAGATGATGTTGTCATGGTGATTCTTCCCCGGAACCTTGAATGGTGGGAAAGTTTTACGACCACTATCCGCATGGGAGCGGTCATTGCTCCCGGAACAACACAGCTTACATCCAAAGATTTGGAATTCAGGGCGCAAAATGCGGAAGCATCCTGCATCATCACCAACACAGACATTGCAGAAAGATTTGATCAGATCGCGGAAAACTGCCCCAGTGTGAAAACCAAAATCATCATTTCCGAACCCCGTGAAGGATGGATTTTCTATGACGAGGCTCTGGGCAAAGCCTCTGATATATTTGAAACCGCCAAAACCCGAAGTGATGACAGATGCATTGTTTACTTCACTTCCGGAACCACCGGTTTTCCCAAAATGGCCCTTCACACCCATGCCTCCTATCCCATCGGTCATATCACCACAGGAAAATTCTGGCTGGATCTCAAACCTGAAGATCTGCACTGGAATATCAGTGACACCGGCTGGGCCAAGGCAGCGTGGAGCAGTTTTTTCGGTCCCTGGAACTGCGGAGCGGCCCTGTTCATCCATCATACGGATCGTTTTGATCCGATCAGAACTCTGGAACTGCTTTCAAAATATCCTGTCACCGTCATGTGCGCCGCTCCGACCATTTACAGAATGCTGATTCTTCAGGATCTGAAAAAATATTCTTTCCCCTTTCTCCGTCACTGCCTGGCCGCAGGCGAGCCACTGAACCCGGAAATCATCGAAGTATGGAAAAAAGCCACGGGCTGCACGATCCGCGATGGTTACGGCCAGACAGAGACTGTTCTGCTCTGCGGCAGTTTTCCCTGTATTGAACCCCGTTTCGGATCAATGGGCAAACCTGCTCCGGGCATTGATCTGCAGGTCATTGATCAGGAATGCAAGGTGGTTCCGCCCAATACCGAAGGCGACATTGCCGTCCGCGTAAAACCCCACCGGCCGGCCGGTCTGTTCAAAGAATACTGGAAGGAAGGGGATCGCACCGCTTCCGTGTACCGCGGAGACTGGTATCTGACCGGAGACCGGGCATACCGGGATGAGGACGGTTATTTCTGGTTTGTGGGCCGTTCTGACGACGTGATCCTGACTTCAGGTTACCGCATCGGGCCGTTTGAGGTGGAAAGCGCGCTGATAGAACATCCGGCAGTGGCAGAATCCGCTGTTGTGTCCAGCCCGGATGCTACCCGCGGGGAAGTGGTCAAGGCTTTTGTGATTCTGGCTCAGGGTTATACAGCCGGCGACGCGCTGGCCAGGGAACTGCAGGAGCATGTGAAAAAAGTTACAGCTCCATACAAATATCCCAGAAAAATTGAATTTGTGGAAAATCTGCCCAAAACCATCAGCGGAAAGATCCGCAGAATTGAACTCAGAAGCAGGGAATGGGGCAGAAGACAGGCGTAAAGCAGAAATAGGCAGGGTTCTGTTTATACTGGCATTATTTTTGGATCGGGGTGCGGAAAATGGTTTCCCCATGCCGATACAAATTTTTTTAACCACTATAACATTTTGTGCAAGGAGGTTTTTTTATGGCAGATGCAAAAGCGGCTCCGGCCCCGGCTGCGGCAGGTGAACTGGTTCCCAGATGGGGACAGCCTGTCACCGGTATTGTTTCACTGGTTTCTTTTACTCTTATCGCATGGTTTATCTGGTATATCTTCAGTGATCCCAGAGGCCCCATCGGTTCTTTTCCCTATCCCTTTGTCATGTATCTGGCCATGATGATTCTGGTCGGACTGTATCAGCACATGTTTCTGGGCGACTGGCCTTTTGAAAAAATTCCACAGCCAACCAGAGGTGTGATTCTGACCATCATGAACCTTGTTATCACCTGGTTCATCATCCACATCATTTTTTACCGCATACTGGGAATTGGGTTCACTTTCCTGAGCCAGAGCAGCCTGGAAGCAATGGCTGCGGCAGGCCAGACGATCATGCCGGAAGGTGTGGCCAAAACCCTGGCTTTGGATGCTTTGGTCAAAGGCGAAGCCCGGTACGCGGAACGTGCGGTTGTGTGTTTCGTGCTAATCGGTTTCTACTCCTATCCCTTTGTCACCATTCTTTTCGGAAAATGGCCCATCCGCCCCAGCGATCTTCCCCAGCCCCAGGCCGGTCTGGCTGAAATCGGCTGGTGCTCCATGCTGACTTTGTTTTTTTATGCCGTTCTGATTGTTCCCTTCTGGGGATGGCTTTACGGCGCTGTTTTCGGCAAATCCTACGCACTGGGCATGCCCTGGTGGGACGGTATTGCAGGATTCAATCATGTGCACTGGGTGTTTGGCTGGTGGGAATGGGCCATCGTCATTCTTTTCATGACAGCCAACGTATGGCGCATGAAACCCTGGTCAGCAATTACACTGCCCCAGCCCTGGAAAGGTCTGATTTCCTTTTTGATCAACATGTTTCTGGCCTACGTGATCGCAGTGATCTGCGTAAAGCTCGCTCCCCTGTGGCTTCCGGAAGAAGTGATTCATCATGCCAAAGAGGCCAAACCCAATGATGCGGAACTGCTGCGCTTCCTGTGGTACCATGCCGCAGAAATCGCTGGTTTCACCCTGATTCCCTTTCTGGCCTGGCATCATTATTTTGATGACATGGTTCCTTTTGCGGACAAGGATTCATGGGCAGCTTTCTGGTTCAGAACAGTGGGTGTGCTGCTGCTCTGCGCCCTCAATTATGCAAGTTTCTACTATGCCGGATGGGGCGGATGGGCTCTGGGCAACCCGCACTGGGATCACAAATTCGTTCACGGCGAACCTCTGATCTGGAGTTTCTGGTGGATCATTCCGCTGCTCTGGAACGAATGGTTCTTCCACAAATGGCCTTTCTATGAGCATAAGCATCATTAATCGTTGAATTTCAAGTCGGTTTGTATTGCAGAGACGCACATCCGTGCGTCTCTGCGGATCATGCAAAACATTCCGTTCCGGACTTGGATCGGTTTTATTTATTGACAGTTTTTCATGAAAGGAAAACAAAATGACATTTGATGAGATCAAAAATGCTATCCTGAATCTCAGCGATGCAGATCAGAAAAAACTGATTACCGATGTGATTCCCGCAATATGGGGAAAAGCCTGCACAGATGATACCTGCGTTCTGGAAATGCGGAAACTGGTGGATGAGGATATGATCAAAAACTACCGGAAACAGCATATGAACGGTATATAAGCACCTGACCGGCAGAGATCGGCCGGTTCCGGAGTCCCAAACTTTCCGTTTGGGGCTCCGCAGCCCCGGTATTTTTCGGATTGCAGGATGTAACGTCCGTCAGTCGCAGCAAATTCCGAATTTTAAGTGCGGGAATCTCCTGCATGAGAAATGCGGAAAGGATTTTTGAAATATTTTTTAAAATTCATCAATAAGTTATCAAGCAAAGGAGAAATTTCATGTCCCCCAGCAGTGTATATTTCGATGTTCTTACCCCTGTCCATTTCATCAGCCGTTCCGCATCTGTTTATCCGGACAAAACCGCAGTTGTTTACAATGACAAACGCTATACATACAAAGAATTTTACGCACGGGTCTGCCGTCTGGCCAGCGCACTGAAAAAAACCGGTATCGGCAAAGGCGACAAAGTGGCCTTTGTCTGTCCGAACACACCGCCCATGCTGGAGGCCCATTACGCGGTTCCCATGCTCGGAGCTGTGCTGGTCAGTGTCAATATCCGGCTTGCCGCCCAGGAAGTGGGATATATTATCAATCATTCTGATTCCAAAGCAGTGTTTGTGGACAATGAATTCTCCGGACTGATCAAACCGGTTGTCAGCGAACTCAAACAGGTAAGAACCTTTGTCAATATCTGTGATGTCACGGTTGACAGACCTCTCAGTGGCATGGAATATGAGGAATTTCTGGCAACAGGTTCACCCGAACCCATCAAACCGAATGTGGATGATGAATATCAGAACATCACCATCAACTACACCAGCGGCACAACCGGACTGCCCAAAGGCGTTATGTATCATCACAGGGGCGCATATCTGAACGCTCTGGGTGAAATGCTGGAAATCGGCTTCAATTCCCGGTCTGCATATCTATGGACCCTGCCCATGTTCCATTGCAATGGCTGGTGCTTCACCTGGGGCGTTACAGCCATGAGCGGAACCCATGTCTGTCTGCGCAAGGTTGTGCCGGATGAGATTTACAAAGTGATTGAAAAGGAAGGTGTCACGCATCTGTGCGCGGCTCCGACCATTCTCATCGGCATGTCAACCTATGCCACTGCCAACAATGTGAAATTCAAAAAACCCATCCAGATTATGACAGCGGGCGCTCCCCCGGCTCCGACCATAATTCAGAACATGGAATCCATTGGGGCAACCATCACCCATACTTACGGACTGACCGAGGTGTTCGGGCCTCATACGGTATGCGCATGGCATGAGGAATGGGCAAAACTTCCTATGGAAGAGCAGGCAAAACTCAAATCCCGTCAGGGTGTGGCCTTTATCGTGGCAATGTATGTGGATGTGGTGGATCCGGGAACCATGAAGCCTGTTCCGCGTGACGGCAAAACCATCGGCGAAATTGTCATGCGCGGCAACAATGTCATGACAGGGTATTACAAAGATCCCCAGGCCACTGCCACTGCGTTTGAAGGCGGCTGGTTCCATTCCGGGGATTTGGCGGTCATGCACCCTGACAATTATGTGCAGATCATGGATCGCAAAAAAGACATCATCATCAGCGGCGGCGAAAACATCTCCACTGTTGAGGTGGAAAATGTGATTTACCGCCATCCTGATGTTCTGGAAGTTGCTGTTGTCGCGGTTCCGGATGAGAAATGGGGCGAGGTTCCCAAAGCCTTTGTGGTTCCCAAGACAGGGAAAAATCCCACAGCAGAAGAGATCATAGCATTCTGCAAGGAAAGACTTGCCAAATTCAAAGCACCCAAGCATGTTGAATTCGGCGAACTGCCCAAAACCGCAACCGGCAAGATTCAGAAGTTCAAACTGCGCGACAAAGAGTGGAAGGGCCGGGAAAAGAAGGTCAACTAACAGATTTTTATCAGATAGCAATCTGATTTTTTGGGAAAACCTGAAAACAGGCCTTCTGCATGGAATCTGAAAAAAGATTTCAGAGGCTGATTTTCAGGAAACCCTGAGGGTTCTCAATATCCTCAGGGTTTTTTCAGTCAGAAATACGCTCTGTCTTATTTTTTTAATTTTACATAATAAGTAACTGACGTTCATTTAAGGGAAGTGAAACTTTCTGAAATACCTCTTCAGGTGTCAGGGAACAGATGCGGAACACTGAAACCGGTATATCAGCAATTTTCAAATCCTTAAGATGATTTCCAATTCACACAGAAACATCAAACACAGCAGGGGAGGATTTAAGTATGCAGTTACCCAAGTATGAAGTGGGAAAAACCACCATCGGACAGTTGGTTGACATTGTGGCTGATCAGTTCGGCGACAGCAAAGCTCTGGAATACCACAAACTCGGAATCAGCTACAATTACAGGCAATTCCGGGATGTGTGCAATACGGTTGCAAAAGGTTTCATGGCTCTGGGCATTGAAAAAGATGATAAAATTGCTATCTGGGCCAACAATGTGCCGGAATGGGTATGCTCCCAGTTTGGAACCGGAAAAATGGGTGCTGTGCTGGTGACAGTCAACACTGCTTACCGGAGTTTTGAACTGGAATACCTGATGAAGCAGTCTGATTCCAACACGCTCGTGCTTATCGGCGGTGTGCGGGAAGCGGATGAATATCTCAAGGTGGTTTATGATGTATGTCCGGAACTGAAAAACAGCGAACCTGGCAAACTGAAAAGTGCCAAACTGCCCATGCTGAAAAATGTGATTTTCATTGGCAAAGAAAAGCATCCGGGCATGTTCAACTGGTCAGATGTCATGGAAATGGGCAAAAAGATTTCCGACAAAGAACTCAAGGCCCGTCAGGATTCCCTGGATCCCTATGATGTCATCAATATGCAGTATACCTCCGGCACGACCGGTTTCCCCAAAGGCGTCATGCTGACCCATACCAACCTCATCGGCAATGCCAAAAGTCTGGGCGAATGTATGAAACTGAGCAGCAAAGACACGATGTGCATTCCTGTTCCCTTTTTCCACTGCTTCGGGTGCGTGCTGGGTACTTTGACCTGCGTGGTTTCATCGACGGCAATGGCCCCGGTGATTGCTTTCAAACCTGATGAAGTGCTGGAAACGGTTCAGGCATCCGGATGCACTGCTCTGCACGGCGTACCCACCATGTTCATTGCCGAACTGGAGGAAATGAAGAAAAAAAGTTACAAAACCTCAACCCTGCGCACAGGCATCATGGCCGGTTCCCCCTGTCCCATTGAAGTTATGAAACAGGTGGTCGGTGACATGGGTGCTTCGGAAATGACCATTGTTTACGGTCAGACCGAAGCATCTCCGGGCATTACCCAGACCCGCACAGAGGATTCTCTGGAAAGACGCGTCAGCACTGTGGGACGAGCTTTGCCCAATGTGGAAGTCAAAATTGTGGATCCCGGAACCGGTGAGGAAGTCGAATACGGGGTGCAGGGCGAACTCTGCACACGGGGCTACCATGTCATGAAGGGTTATTACAAAAATCCCGAAGCCACAGCCAAGGCTGTTGATCAGGACAAATGGCTCCATACCGGAGATCTGGCTGTCATGGACAAAGAGGGATACTGCAAAATCACGGGCCGGATCAAAGACATGATCATCCGGGGCGGTGAAAATGTCTATCCCCGTGAAATTGAGGAATTTCTTTACACCCATCCGGACATCAAGGATGTGCAGGTGGTCGGGGTTCCCAGCCGCAAATACGGAGAGGAAGTCTGCGCGTTTATCCAGATGAAACCCGGAAAGCAGGGCACAGAAGAGCAGATGAGAGATTTCTGCAAAGACAAAATCGCTTTCCACAAGATCCCGGCTTTCTTCATGTTTGTCAATGAATATCCCACCACTGCCAGCGGCAAGATTCAGAAATACAAACTCCGCGAGCAGGCCACACAGAAACTGGGCAGGGAAGAAGAAGCAAAGATTAAGACTGCATAATCATTTTTTCCGCTTACCCACCCACAAAGGCGGAGCCGGAAACGGCTTCGCCGGATTTCCAAAGGAAAATAAATGGAAAAGAAGGATGATATACTGTCGGATTTGCCTGCGCCCTGGAATTATCTGATTCCCCTGACAACGCGCTTTGCCGTATGGGCCATTCTGGCATCTCTTCTTTATATACTCCGCTCCTTTTTTCTCCTGCTTTTTCTCACATTTGTATTTGCCTATATCCAGTCCGGAAGCGTCAACCGGCTGGGAAAATATATCTGCAGCAGAGGACTGCGGGTCATCACTGTTTTTGTTCTTCTGCTGACTTTCCTGACTGCTGTGGGGCTTTTCGTGTTTCCCAAAGTCCGGAAACAGACCGAGGCATTTGTCAGTCAGTTCTCCGTCTATATCAAAAAGGTGGATGAAACCCTCGTGAATCTGGCAGACCGGTACCCGGTTCTTTATAACGTGATTCCGGAACTCCGGGACCCTGAACTAATCGATGGGCAGACACCGCAGGAAAACGTAAAAGAGGATGAGCCTGCTGAAAAAAAAGGAAAATCGCCCACCATCGCGTTTTTGCAGGAACTCATGGGATTTGGGGAATTTGCAGAGGGAAATACCAAAAAAATAGATCAGGTTCTCAGTATTCTGGGCGGAATCGGGGGACGTTTTGCTTCGGTTTCCTCAGCATTTCTTCTTTCCCTGCTTTTTTCATTCCTGATAGTCTTTGATCTGCCCCGGCTGAGCAGCAATGTCACGGATCTGAAAAACACCAAACTCCGCTTTATCTATGATGAGGTGGCTGAAAATATTTTCAATTTTTCCCAGGTGCTTGGGCAGGCTTTGGAAGCCCAGTTCTATATTTCGCTGATCAACACTGTTCTGACAGCCATCGGCATTTATATACTGGGAATGGGGACAAATGTCGCGTTTCTGTCTGTCATTGTATTCTTTTGCAGTTTTATCCCTGTGGCCGGTGTTTTTGTGAGTTCGGTTCCCATATGCCTTATAGCGCTGCAGACATCAGGCGGACTGCAAACCCTGTTTCTGGCCATTCTGCTTATTATTATTGTGCACCTGATCGAAGGCTATATCCTGAATCCCAAAATCTACGGAGCGCGTATGCGGATCAACCCAGTGATTGTGCTTATAATTCTGACTATCAGCGGCAAACTCTTTCATTTCTGGGGACTGATTCTGGGCGTGCCGGTCTGCACCTATTTCTTCGGACATGCCATCCGCCATCCATCCGCAGATACAGAAAAAGGGGGAGCTGTTTAGGCGATTTACAAATATGAATATACCATGTCTGAAGGAATCACAAACTGAAAGTTTGTGACTGAATTATCAACCGCAGACATTGCCAAACTTTCAGTTTGGCACTCCTCTGGTACTTTCTTTTCAGGAAATAGCCTTATATCAAATCCGCTATGAGGAACGAAGATTAGGGATTTTGGCAGATTTCCTAATCCAGCGTCCGCCTGTAGCGGATAAGTCCCACAAAAATCACGGCTATCCAAAAAATCACTATCGGGACAGTATGGGGAAGGGATTCAGCCAGTCCGTTCCCTTTCAGCAGAATGCCCCGGACAATCCTGAGATAATGCGTCAGAGGCAGTACACTGCCAATGCACTGCGCCCATACCGGCATCCCCCGGAAAGGAAACATAAATCCGGATAACAGAAGGGATGGCAAAAAGAAAAATACAGACATCTGCATGGCCTGCAACTGGTTTTTTGCCACAGTGGAAAGAGTAAGTCCCACACTGAGATTTGCTGCGATAAAAAGCAGGGACAAAAGATAGATAAGCAGCAGACTCCCCTGCATGGGCACATGAAAAAGAAAACGGGCAGCAGTCAGAATCAGGGTCGTCTGGATGTATCCCACCAAAATATAGGGGATAATCTTTCCGAACATCACCTCAATGGGTTTGACCGGTGTGGAAAGCAGATTCTCCATTGTGCCGCGCTCACTTTCACGGGTGATTGCCAGGCCAGTGATAATCACCAGAGTAAGGGTCAGAACCACTCCCATGAGTCCGGGAACAATATTGTACTGGGTAATTCCCTCAGGATTGTAATCAGCGTGAATCCTGACAGTCACAGGTTCATCATCTGTCCGCAGATGTGACAGTGAACCTTTTAAATCCTGCCAAACTGCCCTTCTGACAATCTCACGGAACGCTCCGACTGCTCCGCCTGTGGCAGACGGATCTGTGGCATCGGCCTCAAGCAGAAGAACGGGTTTTTCCCCCCGAATCAGTCTGCGGCTGAAGCCTTCGGGTATGGTCAGCACAAACTGAATCTCACCGAGTTGAAGCAGCCGGCAGGCTTCATCTCTGCTTTTTATATTCTGCTCCACATGGAAATAGGCACTGTTGTGCATAGCCGCAGCAATGGAGCGGGAAAAAAAAGAATTGTCAGCACAGAGAATGGCTGTGGGCAGATGTTTGGGATCGGAATTGATGGCATATCCGAACAGAACCAGTTGCAGAAGCGGAATTCCAATCATCATGGCAAAGGTGAGACGGTCGCGTCTCATCTGGATAAATTCCTTTACCACAATTGCCCATAAGCGGCTGAAAGAGAAAAATCGTTTCAACATGGGGAGATTCTTTTATGCCTGAAAAACCGGATTTTTTCAAAAAATCCGGTTTTTTTAAAATGGGTTAACCTCAGCGGGTGTTTGCCTTTTGCATCAGATGGATAAAAACCTCTTCCAGATTTGTCTCTGCTTTTTTCCACTGGTAAAGATCGTTCATATAAGGACTGATACCTGCTTCGAGTTCTTTCTGATTCACTCCGCTGATGTGCAGGGTGTTTCCGAATGCCACAACCTGTTCCACACCCGGCAGATTTCTGAGTTTTTCCGACAGACTGTGCATCTCTTTTCCTGTCACATGCCAGGTGACAAGCCCTGAATTCTGAATCAGTTCCTCAACGGTTCCGGAAGCAAGCAAATCCCCGTAGGCAATATAGGCCAGCCTGTGACATCGCTCGGCCTCGTCCATATAATGCGTACTGATCAGAGAGGTAATGCCTTCTGCCGCGAGCCGGTGAACCTCATCCCAGAAATCACGGCGTGCACCCGGATCAACTCCGGCAGTGGGTTCATCCAGCAGCAGAAGCTGGGGCTGATGCAGAATGCAGGAAGTCAGAGCCAGCCGCTGTTTCCATCCGCCGGAAAGGCTTCCGGCCAGTTGATTTCTGAACCGTTCCAGTCCCATCTGTCCGATATAGCGATTTACCAGTTCCCCCCGGTTTTTCAGTCCGTAAGTCCGGGCTGTAAAATCCAGATTTTCATAAACTGTAAGGTCTTCATACAGGCTGAATTTCTGGGACATATAACCCACATGGGGTTTGATCTGATCCGACTGGCTGAGAATGTCATATCCCAGACAGGTTCCGCTTCCTTTGTCCGGCCGGAGCAGACCGCATAACATGCGGATAAAGGTTGTTTTTCCCGATCCGTTTGGACCGAGAAAGCCGTAAATCTCCCCTTGGGCAACACGCATATCCAGGCTTCTGACCACAGTTTTTGCGCCAAAAGATTTGCTGATTCCATGAACATCAATTACGAATTTTTTTTCTTCATTATCCATGCTGTTTGGAAATTGTGCAGTTGAAATAATTACCCGGTCTGAAGTTTTCGTGTATCAGAAAAACCAGTTTTTTCATAAAAACCGCCTGTCCTGTGATTATTGTAAACCTGATGTTACGCAGATTCGTCATACCGGCGAAAGCCGGTATCCGGAACCGTTTGAAAATACTGGATTCATGCTTTCGACGGAATGACGGGAAATACAGCATTCTTCCGGATTGGCGTAACATCAGTTACAAAAACAACTATAGCAAAATTATATGAATTAAAAGCATTACATCAATTCATAAAAATTTATCTGAACTCTGATCAAATTCAGTGTTGATTTAAATATCAATATATTATACTGTAAATTACGGTTGACTGTCAACTGCTGAATAAAAATATTTTCATCATCCATTTCAAACCTGTATATAAGGTGATTTCCAGAAAAAAATATCCCGGCAAAGCAGCAAAAACTTCCGGCTTTTGACCTGTGCCTGTGAACTGAACCGGGATATTTATTTTCATAAATCACCTAAGAAGCTGTTTTAAATATCTTGCTTTTTTGTTTTGTCGGTGATAAGTGAAAAAAAATCAGAAAGGTATTTCCGTTTAACATAATGTTTTGCATGTTGGACGGGAAAAACTGTTTAACAAATGCCTGCCGGGGCGATTCGTGCTTCCGGCAGGGTGCCGTCCTCCGCTGATTGTTGGACAATGCCTTTTCCTTAATGCGGAAAAGTCCCGAACTGAAAGTTTGGGACACTGAAATAATTCAGAAAAGACTGTCAGACTTTCAGTCCGGCACTCCTTAAATTTTCTTAAGGAAACGGCATTGGATTGTTGGAAGCGAAATGCCTCACAAACGCAGAATAAAGCAACTTCAGAGAGAAATGCCTTCAAAGTTACAAATGTCGCGGATTATCTTTCGCATGTTCAGGTGTATCATCATGATATATTAATAAAAAACAGTCATATCATAAGCGATTGATGAAAGGAACAGATCACAGCATCAAAAGGTCTTCCGAAGGGGGAAAATATGGAATGGATTCAACGGTTCAAAGATTACTGGATATTATCGGGACTCAACATTTTTGGCATCGCATTGGTATTGGCAAGTCTCTGGATCGCGTATCGCCGAAAAGTTGCTCTTCGTATCGGATTTCTTTTTCTGTTTGTAGCGGTCGTATTAGATACAATGACCTTCTTTTTGGGGAAGGAAGGCGTAACCGTCAACAACAGTCTCTGGGCCCTTGGGATTGGCGTCCCAATAGCGTTTGCCACACTGCTCTATTGTCTTGTCAAAATTAAACTGACGCATTATAATTTCTCAATCTGAAAAAAAAATTGAGGGAGAAAACAATGCGGAAAAAATATCTTGTGAGTCTTACAGACAGTGAACGTCAGGAACTTGAA
>JBFXEJ010000028.1:0-53249 GCA_050180235.1 Desulfococcaceae bacterium | reverse complement strand
AGACAATCTGTTTTTCAAAGAACGAAAAAATACACGACAATGTTATCGGAATGTATATCAACCGTTATTATTTTAAGAGTGGTCTTTATTCGGACAGCACATAATCAACCAATTTGACCCACTACCATCCAGTTTTACGGTTTTGGAATCACCAAGGGGCCTGATTTCGTTTTCCTGGAGCACCCGGAGAAATTTCACCTGCAGGGACTGGGGAAGTTCGCCGATTTCATCCAGAAAAATTGTACCACCCTCAGCTTCCTCAAACAGTCCCTTCCGGTTTCTGTCAGCGCCTGTGAAAGAGCCTTTTCTGTGCCCAAAAAATTCACTTTCCAGCAGGTTTTCAGGAATGCTGCCGCAGTTGACAGCCACAAAAGGTTTCTGGCAGCGTTCCCCCTTAAAATGAATGGCTCTGGCAATCAGTTCCTTGCCTGTCCCGCTCTCCCCGGTAATCAGCACTGTTGCGCTGTAAAGGGCAGCTTTTTCAGCGAGATGGAAAACTTCCTGCATGGCTTTGCTTTTTCCCACCATGCCTGCAAAACTGCCACTGTGCTCCAAGGTTTGGATACGCTGCTTCAGTTGGACATTTTCTCTTCGCAGGCTCTCCCGTTCCTCAGCTTTTTTAAGGGTCAGCAGTACTTCATCTGTCTTAAAGGGTTTGGATATATAATCATAGGCTCCCATTTTCATGGCTTCAATGGCCGTGTCAATACTGCCGTATGCGGACATGACAATGACAGTGGTTTCAGCCAGATGTTCTTTGGCAGCCCGCATAAATTCCATGCCGCCCATATTGGGCATTTTCAGATCACAGAGTATAAAGTCATAATGGGTGCAGCTGACCTTCTGCTGCCCCTGATATCCGTCTGCGGCGGTATCCACCCGGTAAGCGGATTTGCCAAGCAGTGCTTTCAGCATATGACGCATATTTTCTTCATCATCTATGATGAGCAGGTGTTTTTCAGTCTTTTCCGCAGTCATGGCTTTTTGTGGGCACTCCGTTCCCCTTATTCTGATTTTCTGTATAAACAGGAAGGTGGATAATCATGGAAGTTCCTTTGCCTTCAAGACTTTCAGCGCGAATGGTTCCGCCCAGGGCATCAATGAGCATATAACAGACCGACAGCCCCAGACCGGTCCCTTTTCCCGGTTCCTTGGTGGTATAAAAAGGCTCGAATATGTTTCCCATGTGTTTTTCCGCTATTCCTGCTCCGTTATCCTGAAATTCGATCCGCAGCATGGGTATGGACTGCCCCGCGCTTTTTTCGATCATTTCCGTACAGGTGCTGATGATGATTCCGCTCTGCGCATTTTTCCCCGCGGAAGCAATGGCATCTGCCGCGTTCATCATCAGGTTCAGAAATATCTGGCGCAACTGGGCAGGATCCGCTTTTACCGTATCCGGATCCGCACAAAGAGACAGGTTCAGCCCGATATCCGACATCAGTGGCTGAAATCTGAACATGGTCACAGTATCCTCAATGATTCCATGCACCTGCACTTCTATCTGTTTTCCGTCCGAAGGTCTGGAAAAATCCAGCAGTTGCCGGATGATTGCATTGACCCGGCTGACCTCACTTTCTGTGCGGCTGATGAAGTCTGTTTTTTCATCTGCTGTGATATCCTGCCGTTTGAGCAGATCCAGATATCCCATGACAATGGCAATGGGGTTGCCGATTTCATGGGCAATGCCTGCGGCCAGCCTGCCCACGGAAGCAAGTTTCTCCGCCCGGATGATATCATTTTGGGCTTTTTTCAGATTTTTGTTGGCTTTTTCAAGGGAGCGGATTGTATGTTTCAGTTCTTCCTTTCCGGCTGCTATCCTGTACAGCATCCTGTTCAGGGCTTTTGAAACCTGACTGAACTCACTGCCGTCTGTTTCACTAAGGAAAAGCACATCATCATCCTCCCTGAATTCTTCCGCCCGTTTTACCAGTCTGTTCATGGGCCTGCGGAGTATTCCGGAGAAGCGCCAAATCCCCGCAAATGTCAGCACAAATATATTGATAAGGATATAAATGATAAGGAGGAGTTGGGACTGACGCAAATCCAGGTAGATATGATGCATAGGCATGACCAGGGCTATCCCTGCTATGCGTTCCCGGCCGTGCATAACCGGGGACGCGATAAGCATGTCCCGTTTTTCTGTCCAGAACACTCCCCAGGTGATGCCGGTAAAACGCATCACCCGCGTGCCTGTCCGGATCATCTCCTCTGTCACATGCCGGAGTTCCCCGATGGGAGCATCCGGTTTTCCCGAAAACCAGAAATCCTCTCCCTGACTGTCTGTGACAGCCAGAACCGAAAAACGCGAGCCTGCAAGCATTCCTTCCAGACAGGGGGTAAGAGCGGACGGTGGAAGCACTGTGCCGGAAGCATATGCGGCCGTCAGAAGGTTTTCAATCCCGGCTATCAGCATGGTCCCTTTTGAAATTTCGGATTTCAGCAGCAGATTTTTTTCCGAATGTATGACAACCGCATTGAGAAGCGCCATCGCGGCTGACAGCAGGAAAACAAGACTGACAGCAATACGGATATTCAGTCTGCGGAAAAACAATATGCCTTCCTCCTGCTGTATTTTTGCCTATTGCCTGACAGCAAGCACTGCCCCGCATTTTTCCACACTGACCGATTCTTTGTTTCCGCCTGTGGTGACAATATATGCCTCTTTGTTCCAGCCATGCCAGAAGGTTTCTGCGCTCCAGAACCATTTGGCAGAAGAAGAGGCCGGATACACAGGCCGGTTTTGGAACAGGGCTGTCAGTTCGGCCACTGTGGGCAGACGCCATCCCCTGTAACCGCCGGTGTTCAGGTTTTCCGCATATCTCTGGGCATCCGGAAAATTGAGACAGCGGTTAAGCTCAAACGAGGAATCAAACATGGTCCAGGTCAGACCGCTGCGCCTGTCGGTCACTGTACCGTTCCCGTTGTCTGCAAAACGGCCTCCGGACTGGCGGAACAGGGCTGCAATCCGCTGTTTTTCCTGCTGCATTCTGAGAAGATTGGCCTGCTCTGTCCGCAGACGCTCGCTCTCAAGGGCTTTCTGCTTCCTGAGATCATTGAGCAGCAGTCTGGCATTTTTTATATATTTCCCGGATGAATATGCGCTGATAAATTCCTCTGTCAGCCGGATTTTTTCAGACAGGGATATCCGGACTCCGCCTGCTTCCGCAGCCAAAGTCCGCCATGCTTTGTCTTCCTGCTCCTGACGCCTGCGTTCATCCTCGGTCTTTTTTTTCTGTCTCAGTTCCGTCAGAATGGCTGTCCCCTCCTGAATATGGGCAGAATCCGGATACTTCCGGAGATAATCTTCCAGTTTCCGGATTCTGTCATCTATATTCACCGTATTCTTCCGGCTCTGGGCAAGGGTTTCCTCCCATTCCTTTTCAGCCTGCTCCAGATTCCGGATTTTCTGATCCAGAGATTTGATTTCTCCCACGATCAGTTCTTTGAGATAAGAGGGAAGTTCGGGATTGGCTTCCAGATATTCCAGATAAACAAGTCTCGCTGCTTCATAATCTGTGCCAAATGCTTCGGCCTTGCGTTTCATGTCACCCAGGTCCGAGCGGATCTGGATTTTGTTCCGGAATTTTTTCTCCAGTCCCCTGGCTTCATCGGCCTGTGCCGTGTTTTTGAATTTGCGGATAAAGGTTTCGCTCAGGGAAATGCACTTTTCCCAATCCTGCCGGGCTTCACATGCTGCCAGACTGTTTTTCAGATCCCTGAAGTATTCATCCACCATTCCTGATATCAGTTTCTGCACATCTGCTGTGTGGCGGCCCCGCGGATGTTTGTCAAAATAAGCATTATAGGCCGCAATCCGGGTTTCATGGTCTTTGGCGGCCACAGATTTCAGTGCCTCATAATCCCGGTCATCAATGCCTGTCTCAATTTCAGCTATTCTTCGGGCAACTGTTTTTGCCTGCACAGTATCAGGATGCTGATCAATATACTGCCGGTAAACTGCCAGCGCTTTTCCGGTTTCTCCCGCCTTTATCAGTTTCTGTGCATTTTCATCGCTTTGGAGGAAATCCCGTTCTCTGATCTGCTGGCCTATATCCCTTATCCTTTTTTCCACATCCGCTGTGTATTCAGTGTTCGGATAATATTTGAGATAATTGCCGAGAACAACCTCCTTGCCTTCCAGTTCCGGCTGCTGCTCAGCATCCCTCAGAACAGTCTCATAGGCGTTCCTGAGACGTTCAGATTTGATTTTCCGGGATGCACCGTAAATGCCGATGCCCGCGATCAGGGGAATGAGGATAAGGGCCAGAGCCATTACCATCAGCCGCTTTTTCTTCGGATCCAGCCGCTGCTTTTCAACCGTCCATTTTTTGCTTTTGCAGTATTCTTCTATATATTTGCCGGCCTCTTCAATATCCAGCCCCAGCCGCACAGCGGCCTTCAGCAGAATATCCATATATTCCGGGCGGATTCTGCCTTTGTTTTCAGCCAGGTCAATATCTGTGTTCAGTTCACTGATCCGGGACATGGTAAGGCTGAGATCATAGGATTTCCGGCTTTCCTCTGAGCTGAACACCGCTATGCAGTGGCCGGCCAGAGCGCTGCCTGCAGTGGTGACAGCATCTTTATGGGAAATTCGTCGAATCTCAGCTTCCCTTGACCGCGCGCGTTTTAGCAGTTCGTCCAGATTTTCTTCCGCAGACAGCCCCAGAAAATCATACAGACTGGATTTCCCCACAATCCCAAGTTTGTCACTGATCAGATTTTCAATTGTTTTTTCAATTGGTTTTGTTTTTTCGCCCTCAGCGTGCTTTTTCCGGATCGGACATTTGACACGTTTGAGAAGTTCCGCCTCTTTTATGTTATAGAGTCTGGCAAGACTGCCGATCTCGGGGGTGGAAATATATCCTCTCCTGACACATCTGCTGACATATCTGTCAATATCCCGGTCCCGGTCACTGATTTTTTTTGCAATCCATTCCTTAATTTTGGCAGGTTCTACTTTCAGAGATTTGGCTATGCCCGCGGCATCTTTGTCTCCTGTTTTCCCTGACTTCACCAGTTCATCCACTTTCCGGTTGATCCGGTAAAGCGGTTCCATCTGCTTTGCCCGTTTCCGGACTTTTTCCTCTTCAACGGAATGAAAGACAGATATTTTCCGGATTTCGCTTTTGCTGATATCCCCCTTGCTCATGAACAGACCGATATGCCTGTCAATTTTTGAAAATACGCCTTTTTCCTTTTCCAGGAATATCTTTTTGGCCTTCTGCGCTTCCATTCTGCGCAGCTTCGGATCACTCATGACTTTCCGGATTTCCGGAATCAGACCGATATACTGCTGGGCAAGGGTGCCCCGGGTGGGATGGTTGCGCTGCTTGCTCCAGAGAGCCTGTTTGCTCTTTATGGCCTCCTCAATGATTTCCGGATTCTCTTCAGGCGGATCGGTTGAAAGTTCCAGGAGCAGATAGAAATTTTTTTCTTCCATGTATTACCTCGGTGCAGAGGGTTCAGTTGTCAGTTTAATTGAGGGGAATGCCGTAGCACATGCCCGCGGACGGTAATTCCGGAACACAGCCCGTTTGCAGGGTTTGGGAAAGACAGAAATCCGTTTTTTCTGCCGGATCAGGATACCTTTGTTTTTGTGCTGCGGGATTTGGCTTTTTCAAACTCTTCTCCCTGGATCACTGAGCGGGTGTCTATGGCTGCGTTGACCGATCTCCGGGTTTCACTGGTTTCCTCAGCGGTAATCTCCAGACGGCCTTCCTCATTGAGCCGGAAAGTGATTTCCACCGGGGTGTTTTTTCTCAGATCAGAGGGCAGCTTCAGCACAGCCGTGCCGATAAGTACCGCATGTTCCGGATGCATGATTTTTTCACTGCTCTCATTTTCCATAATCTGTATGGATACGATTTCCTGATTGTCCACCGCTGTGCCGAAAGACTGGGTGACAGTGACAGGAACATTGCGGTTTTTCAGGATAAGGTTGTATACAATTTCCCTGTCTTCGGAATCATGGGCCACCACACCGAAACTCTTGCTGGTGACATTCAGGATTCTGATATTGGAACGCCGGATATCAGCAACCGAATATCCGGTATCATCAGCCACCAGATCTTCCACTTCTGTGAGAACCTCGTCCAGCTCCACTTCAGTGAGTTCTGCCAGTTCTTTTAAATCCCTGCCGGTCTTTTCCGCAACCTTTTCCTTGATTTCATCCCGGAGAAAAAGTTTCCATCCGTATATGGCAGCTCCTTTGGCCACAGACTCATCCGGATCAAAGATCTTGCCTTCCATGGAAAACTCTTTGCGGATCCGCTCAGCCACCTGGGGCATGCGGGTGGAGCCTCCCACAAGAAGAATCTCATCAAAATGCTCGTATCCCTTTTTTCCGGCCTCTTCCAGCATTTCATGGGTCAGGGAGATGGTCCTTTCCAGCAGATCCTGGGTGATGATCTCAAATGCACGGCGTTCCAGGATAATTTTTATCCGCTCCCCGGCATGGGTTACGAGCACCGGAGTCTGGTCTCTCTGGGTCAGGATTTTTTTGGCCTTTTCCGCTGATAGCTGCAGATCCTGGCAGGTATCAGGATCTTCGAGAATATCATCTTTGATTCCAGTGGCTTTCTGAAATTCCTGCACCAGATAGGCCACGATGCGGTCATCCCAGTCCTTTCCCCCCAGATTGTGATCCCCTCCTGTGCAGATAACCTCAATGGAGGCATTGGGTTTGATATCAATCATGGTGATGTCAAAGGTTCCTCCGCCCAGATCATAGACCAGAACCACCTGCTCGTGTTCAGCCTCCATGGAGCCGAACGCGATGGCTGCGGCAGTTGGTTCATTGATGATCTGCCGGACATTGTAGCCTGCGATTTCACCTGCCCTGCGGGTGGCCTCCCTTTCGTTGATGCCGAAATACGCGGGACAGGTGATGACCACATCTTTGGTTCCTGTAATGCCCAGATTGAGTTCCGCATCCTGAACAATCTTGCGTATGATGAAACTGGATATTTCCTCAGGCCGGTACTGCTTTCCGTTATGTTCAAAAACAAAGTTGGCCTCGCCCATGGAACGCTTGATGAAACTCACCACATCACCGGGATAGAGTTTGGAGCTTTCCTTTGCCACATCCCCGACCACGATGTTCTCACCGTCAAAAAAAACCACAGAGGGAGTGACTCTCTGGTTTTCCGCATTGGGGATGACAATGGGTTTGCCGTATTCGTCAACACAGGCAATGGACGAATAGGTTGTTCCGAGATCAATGCCGAATATCCGTTTTATCTGCTTAGTCATCGGAATCCCTCATTTCTGTCTGGGCTGCCGGGGTTTTGCAGGCATAGACCGTAACCAGTTCCGGACGGATGACCCTGCCGTCCCATTCATACCCCGGATGGATGCGTTCTTCAATCATTTTGTCTTTTGCGGCTTCTGCTGTTTCGATCCGTTTGAGAACCCGCTGACGCGCGGGAACAAAAGTATCCTCATCACAGACAAAGGCATTCACACCCTGCCTTGCACACAGATCCTCCAGATCCGAAGGAATTCCCTGCAGTATGCCAAGCAGTTTCAGGGGATCAATGGATGAAATTTCCTGATCTTTGTAATACTGCATCAGTTTTCTCATGCTGTCCGTAAACTGTATGACATCCATGACCATGAATTCCATGTATTTTTTCATAAAATCATTTTTATGGGACTGCAGTTCCTTATGGAGCTCATCAATGATTTTGTCTTTCTGAATATCTGTTTTGATTTTTTCATCAAAATCCTTCCGGATCTGACGTATCTCAGACAGGATTTCATCCAGTTTGAAACCGGAAGTATCAATCAGAACATCATCCAGACCGCCTTCTGAATCCGGCACCCTGCCCAGGCTCTCCCCATCCTCCATCATGTCATCCGAAACAGTCAGATGGTCAGGCAGAGGGGAAGATTCTGCATTGTTTTCCATATTCCCGGAATGTGGAACATTGATAAGCTGATCCCACACCGCATCGGTGTTCTGTACAGGTGCATCCTGACCGGATTTTTCATCACCGTTTTGCAACGGCTCTTTTACGGTTTTTCCGTCCATTTGAGCTCCTTATCCGAAAAAAATCAAAACCAGCGGAAAATGTTTCTGACTGTACTGATCCGGAAGAGGACAGGCCGCAGCCATTTTCAGAAATCCTGATATTTATAATATATTTCATGCACATTTGCAGGGAAAAAACAGTTATTTAATCTGAACATACTGTTTTAACAATATAATATATGTATCAGCCCATGTATGCCTGTCCCATCTTTCGGCTATGGTATCCATAAATTGTCAGAAAAATATAGAATAAAGGATTTGCAGTGTCAATGGAAAAGGTGAGATCAGGATACGGAGAGGCAGGGGAAGTCAGATTTTGACTGTCAGGATTGCCTATGTATAAGCAACAATGTCATAAAATGCACTGTTAAAACATTTCCCCCTTCCATGATGGGAAGGGGGAAAACAAAACAGAATAAAAATGATCAGTTTATGCCGCTCACAGCTTTATCAGCTTCGCGGAACCCGGCGTTCGGTTTTGAAGGATTTTTTCTTGTCCATCACCTGCCGGATTTCCACAATTCTGCCGTCAAGTTTTGCATTGCTCACGGATTTCCGCACAATGCCGGCCGCGCTTTTTTCCACTTCAAAAAAAGAAAATTCCCGGTTCAGATCAATTCTGCCGATCATGCCGGAGCGGATTCCGGACTGGGTGCAGATAAGGCGGATGATGGCTCCTTCGTTGATTTTGTTCATGCGTCCCACATTAATGGAAAAACGCTCAGTTTCCCTTTCCCTGCCCCTGTCTTTGAACCGATCCTTTTTTCTTTCAGTTCCGGAATCCTCTTTGGATTTGGATCTGCTGAATCTGGATTCCGATGCACTTTCCTGGCGCGCCCGGACATTGATGTCACCGGCATCACGGTAATAATGGAAAAGCCGGTCAAATTCCGCTGACACCATGCGCTGGATCAGATCTTCTTTGGTCAAACCGTTCAGAGCATCGTATATTCCCTGCAGTGCACCCTGAATTTCTTCCATATTAACAGTGGTACTGATGATTTTGTCCACCATGCCCGTAAGCTGCTTTTCGCAGATTTCCCGGCCTTCGGGAATCTTGGTTGCCTCAAAACGGATTTTTCCTCTTTTTTCCAGTTCACGTACCCGGTGGATTTCCTTGGTGTTGACCAGGGCCACAGAGGTTCCGGATTTTCCGGCTCTTGCGGTACGGCCGCTGCGGTGGGTGTATATTTCCATCTCATCAGGCAGTTTGTAATGGATGACATGTGTAATATCATCCACATCCAGCCCTCTGGCCGCCACATCTGTGGCCACAAGAACCCGGACAGAGCCCTGACGGAATTTCCGCATAACATAATCCCTCTGGGACTGTGAAAGATCCCCGTGAAGGGCTTCGGCCTGATAACCGTCCTGCATCAGATTTTCAGCCACATCCTGGGTTTCCTTGCGGGTGCGGCAGAAAACCAGACCGAAAATATCAGGTGTAAAATCAAGAATTCTTTTCAGGCACTGATACCTGTTTTTTTCATGAGTGACATAATAACGGTGTTTGATGTTTTCCGCACCCCGGTTTTTATGCCCCACAGAGACCTCTTCGGGATTTTTCAGATAATTCCGGGCGATTTTTGCAACACCTTCCGGCATGGTTGCGGAAAACAGCCAGATATTGCGGTTTTCCGGCATTTTTTCCAGAATACGGTCTATATCCTCCTGAAAACCCATGTTGAGCATTTCATCGGCCTCGTCAAGCACCGCGCAGGAAATTTTGGACAGACTGACGGATTTGCGGTCCATCAGATCAATGAGCCTGCCGGGCGTGGCCACAATAATATGCGCGCCGCCTCTGAGCTGCCTAATCTGGTTGACAATACTTGCCCCGCCGTAAACAGGTGCAATAATGATTCTGTCCATATGCACTGCGTAACTTTTCAGATCTTCAGTAATCTGCATGCACAGTTCCCGTGTCGGACAGATGACAATTCCCTGGGGCTCCCTCACAAGGGGATCAATGCGCTGAATCAGGGGCATGCCGAATGCCCCGGTTTTCCCTGTCCCTGTCTGGGCCAGTCCCACAAAATCTCTTTCTCCTGAAAGAAGTACGGGTATTGCCTTTTCCTGTATCGGCATGGGTTTTTCAAATCCAAGTTCCTCTGCCGCCCTTACCAGTTCTTCCCTGAGACCCAATGTTTTGAAACTCATTATATTTTTTTCTCTCACTCAAATTGCCGGAAACCGTGTTTTCGGCATATCCATAAAAAAAGCCGGCCGGCGAATCCGGACGGCACCCACAATCGCGAAGTCTGCCTGCCGGAAATCACGCGTGTTTTTTTATGGACGCTGCCCGGCTTTCAGACCAATCAGAATACTATAAATCTTTTTTTCCGATTTTTCAATATATTTTTACTGTCAGTGGATTATTTTTTTTACAGATATCCTGTTTGGGGTTGAACTGTTTGAAATAATAATATTAAAATATTTGTCCCCAATCAGCCACTGACCGGCACGGGTTCTATATCCCCCCACATGCCCATTTTATCCCCGACAATCACCACCAGCCCGGATAGCCCCTCAATGCTTTGTCCGAATGCAATGGCCTTTTGAATATCTCCTTTGGACCTGGCATGATTGCCGATGGCAGTGGCTGCCGCGTCCGCAAGCGCGCAGGAATCGGAAATTGCACATACGGCATCAGCTTTTCCCAGACTTAGGGAATGGCCCACAGTGCCGGATGAGGTGCATACACCCATCGGTTTTTCAGCCGCATTCACCCGCAGTCCCACCTTCAGGCTCAGAGGGGATTTTCCCGCGTAGATGGCTATTGTCACAGGAGCATCGGTTTTCAGGAAAATATCCCCCCCGTTTTCCACAATCACCTCACGGGATTGTTTCATCAGATCCCGGCCCGCATATTCTGCCACTGCCCCGGCCACAGCCGCCATAGGCCCGACTCCGGCTTTTCCCCCGGCTTCGGCCATATCACGGATGATATTCGGAACCGGCCCGTGTATGTGCCAGGGGCTTAGAGTTCGGGCAAATTCCGGAAACTGGAATATATAGGATTCAATATATCCCCGGTATTGCAGAACCAGTTCCCTGACCCTGTTTTCCATTGCCGGTTCTGTATGAACATAAAGGTCTGTTTCTTTTACCGTCACCCGGTAAAAGGAACGTCTGCCCCTGTCAATCAGATCACGGTATGTGCGTTTTTCGTATTTCATTTTACAGAACACAATATAAAAAGGAACTCGTCCGGAGAGTACACTCTTATGGATGATCCAGTGAATCCCCTGTTATCTCTTGTGATAATTGCCTTTGCATTTACACGTTTTCCTGCTTCATAAAGTACAGCATCCTCAAAATCAGGCAGTTTTGACTGAACAGCATTTTGCAAAACAGATATATCCACAGGAGCAATTTCAAAAAGAAAAAGGAGTTTTCCAATTTTCTCCCTGCTTTTTTCTTTTCCAACAACTTTGGAAAGCAGATAAGAGATTGTCGTTACTGTTGTTGCACCAAGAAACCCGGTCAGTTCTCCGATTTCAACCTTTGACAATAATTGCGCTGCCACAGTTGAAAAAGGCTCTCTGTCCAGCATCAGATCAAGTACCACATTGGTATCAAAAAGAACTTTCACAGATATTTTTTCTCCAGATATTCCTTATAATCATCTTCAGTGATTCCGGTATTGCTGAGACAGCCTTTCAGAGAACGGACAATGGGTGTAATCCCGGATTTTTTCTGAGGCAAATCCATATCAAGAACTGCCAGATAATCGGCAATTATCTGTGAAAGTGATTTCCCGATTTTTTCGGAATACAATTCTGCACGTTCGAGCAGAAAGTTATCCAGATACAATCTGATTTCAGTTTGCATAACCGTCCTTTTCTGGATAATGGTACTTCTGATATTGATTACTACAGGGGCAATCCTGTGGTTGCCCCTGATTCAAAGGGCATGGGCAGGCCATGCCCCTACCCTGTAAGTATAAAAGTCCCACTACCCTTTTCTGAATTGAAGATCAAATCGCCTCTGCCAGAATGTCCAACGCCCGGCGCATGAGATCCATATCAGCCTGTGTTCCCATATGTCCCATACGGAAAATTTTTACGGCAAGGGGGCCGTAACTTCCGGCTATGACCATTCCCTTCTGCCGGAGTCTGCTGTCCAGTTCCGTATAGGTAAGATGTCCCGGAATATTCACGGCAGTGACTGTGGGAGACATCACTGCATCCGAAGCAGGAAAAAGATTCAGCCCCATTTCTTTCAGTCCTGTTCGGCAGTACTGCGCCACTTTTTCATGCCGGGCATAGCTGTTTTCCAAACCTTCCTTCAAGAGCAGTTCCGCAGCAGTATGAAGGGCAGCCATACCGTGCCAGTAAGGTGTATAGGGAAACCAAAAAATTTCCTGTGCCGTGCGGAAAGGCTTGAGCGCATCATATCCCGCATATCCGACCTGTTCGATAATGTCCCAGGCTGCCGGACTGACCGAAAGAAAGGACATGCATGGCGGAGCGGAAAGACATTTCTGGGAACCGCCCAGAGCCAGATCAATCTCCCATTCATCAGACAGAACTGCTGTGCCGCCAGCGCTGGCCACCACATCCGCATACATCAGGGGAACATGATATTTCTTTTTCAGTTTTCCCAAATCTGCCAAAGGATTTAGGGTTCCGGACGGGGTTTCACAGTGCACAACTGTAATCATTTTTGGCCTGAATTCGGCAACAGCCTTTTCGATTTCAGTCAGATCACCAATGGTACGGTCATATCCCAGTCCCACAGTCCGGACTTCCGCTCCCGCGGATTTTGCCATCTCTCCGATGCCGTATCCAAAAACACCGGTTGCCACAGCAAGAACCCGATCTCCGGGATTCAGACAGCTTTTCAGGGCTGTCCACAGAGCCAGCATTCCCTCACCGGTCTGAATGACCACCTGATTTTCTGTGCCCAGAATCTTTCTGAGTTTGTCTTCGGTTTTATTGTAAAGTTCCAGAAATTCTTTTTCCACATCTGCTGAGCCGTAATTGGTTTCATATGCCTTCAGCACTGCCTCCGGCACTTTTACCGGGCCGGGAACCATTGGAACGGGGTAAGTTATCATTTTATTTTTCTCCAGCGTAAGATGTTATAAAAAATTTGAATTAAGAGATGATGTTACGCCACACTTCAAAAAATCAGCAGGCTGCTGCAGATGCCGTCATTCCGGCGAAATCTGGAATCCAGTATTTTCAAATGGTTCTGAATACCGAATTTCGCCGGTATGACGAATCTGCGTAACCTCAGTTATATTCAGTAAGGGCATAATTTACAATTCCAATTGCAGGGCAGTCCCCTGTGACTGCCCGTTTCAGATTTACCGAATATCCTCAGAGCTCCTCGGAAACGTGAAGAAACTGATTATTTTTCATCTCCGCAGAGCAGTTGCCGAAGCCGTTCGCTGAGAAACATGATGGATTCAATATCCAGATGTACGGTAATGGTTTCGTCAAACAGCAGGCTGACTTTGGCCTCAAATTCATCCCCTTCCCTGTCCCAGAACAGCAAAATGACCGGAATTCTGGGCAGAGGAGTGAAAAGAAAGGCCGCATCCGCGGAAGGATGTTCATCCACAATATCTTTCCCGCCGAGAGAAAGGGCAGCCGCAACGAGTTCATCTTTCTTTCCTCCAAAGCGTTTTACCAGAGGCTCCTCCACATGGGAACGCATGGATTTGATTTTGGAAACCGTATTGGGAAATTCCTGCAGGGTTTTCCATTTTCCAGCGGGCATGGCTCTGCCGCCCTGGGCCATATGATTGAGAAGAAAGACCTGCTCCCAGCGGCTGAGTTCCTCCCCATCTTCTTTGACAATACTTCCCGGACGGATCAGAACTGCGCCGGTAAAATATGGAAGCCGCAGCGCATAACCGTCTCCTTCTTTGATTAACGTACCGCCGATGCGCTCCGGCAAATCTTCAATTTTCATGGATGCAGCCCGGTTATTGGCCCATAACAGAGCATCTTCGGACATATCCCTTTTGGTCCATTTCCCCGCAGCATACTGGGCTTCCAGTTCCTTCCTGCATTTTTCCACCACTTCGGCAGAAAGATGCGGGCAGTTTTCCAGAGGATGTTTTTCCGAAACCACCATGCTGGCAAAAGCCAGGCAGGTGGGAAAACCGCAGTCTCTGCAATTGGTTTTGGGCAGTATATCCCGGTACAAATCCACAACCGACAGAGCCATGATGATTCCTTTCTTAATTCTGCTGAGCAGATTTTTTATATGAAATGCGTCAGAAAAATTTGACAGTCTGAAATGTCCGGTGCCGGTTCAGACCGGCTGGCAGTCTGTTTTCAGCCTCAGAGTCACACAGAGTTCAGACAGAATTTTATCCTGATACACACAACTGTTCAGTCCTTTTATATGATTTCCGGAAAAGAATATACCGCCAAAGTATCAGAAGCTTCCAGCTTTTGTCCTGTGCCTGTGAACTGAACAGGGATATTTATTTTCAGAAATCACCTTATATGACTGATGTTACGCAATCCCGTCATACCGGCGAAAGCCGGTATCCAGAACAGCCTGAAAATACTGGATTCCGGCTTACGCCGGAATGACGGTAAAAGTGAATAACCTTTTGATTTTCAGACGGGCTGCGTAAAATCAGTTATATGATTTCCGGGCCATGATAAAGTTCCCTGAATTTTTCATTTCCTCCCTGCCTGTCCATTTTCATGGCATATGGCAGACAATTCAGAATATCCTGCGCGGTCATGCCGTCCCGTCCCGGTTCCTCTGCGGCCAGATCACCTGCAAGACCGTGTATGAATACGCCCTTTCTCACAGCATTTTCCATATCGTAACACAGACCGTACATGGCAGCGACTGTGCCGCAGAGCACATCGCCGGAACCCGCGGTTGCCATGCCCGAATTTCCGCTCATATTGACATACACTCTTCCGTCAGGAAATCCTATCAGAGAATGGGGGCCTTTGAGTACAATAATGACACTGAGTTTGGCAGTCATATTCCGCAGAATACCGATTCTGTCAGATTCAATGTCTTTCACACTTTTGTCACTGAGCCGGGACATTTCCCCAATGTGAGGGGTCAGCACAGTGGGAAATCTTCTTTTTGTGAGAATATTCCGATCTTTGCACAGGGCAGTAATAGCGTCTCCGTCAATAAGCAGAGGAGATGCAATTTCTGCTGTCAGTTGCCGGGCCAGTTCCTGACTTTCCTCATCCAGAGAGAGTCCGGGGCCAAGTACGGTCATATCTGTTTTCCGGGAAAGGGCAAGCAGATCGTTTTTGTTTGAAATGGCAATGCTTCCAAAAGTGTTTTCTTTTTGGGGAACAAATACAATTTCCCCTGCTTTTGCAGCTATGACAGGAATAATGGAGGCAGGGGCCGCGAGCCGGGAATATCCGCCACCGGCTTTGAGAAAGGCATGGGCCGCAAAATACGGCGCGCCGTAATAGGATTCAGCGCCCCCAATAAACAGCACATCCCCGAAACTGCCTTTGTGTCCTGCGGCATTTCTCTGTGGCAGTTCCTGCGGAAGATTCACTGCCATTTTCATCTGATCCGACTCATACAGGGACGGAGGAAAGGAAATATGGCTTACATACAGTTTTCCGCACAGATCATAAGCCGGATACAGCAGATTTCCCGATTTTGGGCCGCCAAAAGTCACGGTCAGATCCGCTTTTACCGCGATGCCCATAATCTGTCCGTTATCCCCGTTTATGCCGGAGGGAATATCCAGACTCAGAACGGTTTTTCCCTTTTGTCCGAACAGATTTATTTTTTCAATCACTTCTTTGCAAAGCCCTTCCACATTCCGGCAAAGACCTGTGCCGAAAACAGCGTCAATGATCACATCACAATGAATCAGCTCTCTGTGCAGGGTTTCCGCTGATTCAGTTAAACGCATATCCAGCGGCAGACGGGAGACAATATCGTAATTTTTTTTTGCAGCGCCTTTGTATTTTTCCGGATCGCTGAGCAGAAAAACCTTTACCCTGCCGCCCAGAGAATGCAGTTTCCTGGCCGTTACCAGACCATCCCCGCCGTTGTTGCCGGAACCGCAGAAGATTACAAAGGCTTTGTCCTTTATTCCTGTATGCCGGGACAGTGCTGTGCAGGCCGCGAGTCCCGCGTTTTCCATGAGAACTTCTTCAGGAATACCCAAATCCGCAATCGCGGTTCTGTCCATTTCCCTCATCTGGCTGACAGTGCTGACTTTCATGTGTTTACCTTATCTTTCCCGCCTCTGAGAAGTGCGATGAGTCTGCTGACGTATTTTCTGATTTCCTCTGCTCCCGCATACATTTCATGGGATGTGGCCGAGCTTTCCTGGGCAGCGGCAGCAATCTGCTGGGACAGTTTGTCAAACTGAACCGCCGCAATGCTGATCTGCTCAATTCCTTTGGCCACATCTATGCTGGCAGTGGTTATTTCATCTGTCTTTTCCCCCATGATTGTGGCGGATTCAATAATTCCGTCAAAATCAGCGTTTACATGCTTGACCGAGCGGGCCGCATCTGCAATGCGTCTGACAATGGCATCCAGCAGTTCCTGCGTATCTTTGGCAGCCGCGGCAGAGCGCATGGCCAGATTTCTTACCTCAGTTGCCACCACTGCAAATCCGGCTCCGGATTCTCCGGCCCTGGCCGCCTCCACAGCCGCATTCAGGGCCAGCAGATTGGTCTGAAAGGCAATTTCATCAATCGTGCTGATAATTTTTCGGATATGTGCGCTGTCTGCTTCAATTTCATTCATCTGTATGGTGACTTTTACAAGGGCTTTCAGGGATTGTCCTGATTTTTCAATATTTTTCCGCATCAGTTCTCCTGCTCCCTTCGTCAGTTCCGAAGTTTCCGTACTGGCTGAGCGCATTTCCTCCAAAGAAGCCGAGGACTGTTCGGATGCGGCAGCCTGCTCGGATGCACCTTCGGAGAGAAGCTGACCAGCGGATGCCACCTGATCCGCAGCAGCAGCCACGCGGACTGCCCATTCATTCAGTCCTTCAGCCACCTGCTTCACAGGTCTTCCGATGGACAGGGTAATGCGGATGGCAAAAAAAATGATTGCTGCAATTCCGATGCCCGCTGTGGCATAAACCCAGTATTCCAGCTCACGAATAACGGCAAATGCCTCTTTTTCATCTGTTTCAGCGATCAGTGCCCATGTATTTTTTCCCACCTTCAGAGGTGTATATGAGGACAGAACAGCACTGCCCCTGTAATCTGTGATGATTTTTGCCCCTGTCCGGCCTGCAAGGGCTTCCCGCACAGCCGCGGTATCTGTTTTTCCTTTTTCAGGATTTGAAAGGGATGCCTTCACCGAGCGGTTTGCAGAATCCAGAACCGCATCAGAGCGCATAAGTCTGTCCTGACCCACCAGATAGGTTTCTCCGCTTTTTCCCATCCCGTCCCTCTGGTGCATGAACTCATTGATCTGTCCCATACCCATACGGACAGCCACAATCAGTTCCGTTTCATTGTTTCTGACCAGGGGAAGCGCCATAAAAACTGAGGGCACATTATCCGCGGCTGCATAGAGGGACACATCGGAAATGGCAAAAGACTTTGTTTCCAGCACAGTCTGAATCAGTCTGCCCAGATCAGTCCGGGCATAGGGGCCTTTGAGAATGTCTGTACGGTAATCCTTACCCTGTTTCACTGTGTAGAAAATATGACCTTCCGGATGGATCAGATACAAATCATCGTATCCGAACTGCCCGGCATAATGGGTGAGAAAATTATTTTCACCCTCAGATTCAGGATTGATAACCTCTTCCAAATCCATGACTGTGACAATGGCCCAGTTCATGCCGGTAATCAGCAGAGGATCATAACGGATTAGTTCAGGCAGACCGCTGCCGCCAATCCTGATTCTCTGACCGGATATGCCGGACAAAGCCTTTTCCAGATCCGGATCACTGATTTCATCCCCCATCATTTCTTTCACAATCAGACGGTTACTTCGTGCGGAAATAACTTCACCTCTTCTGCCGGCCAGCCAGGTTTCCCCGCTGATGCCCATTCCCTCCCGTTTCTGAACAATGGCATTAAGCTCATCTGTACCCATGCGGATAATAATGGTTCCGATGATTTTTCCGTAATCTGTTACCGGCGCGGACAGAAATGCGCTATACTGCCCTTCTTCCGGATACTTTCTGAAATCCTGCAGATTCAATGTGGTAAGCCCGGAACGGAAAGATTCGGCAAGAGCGCTGTCTTTAAGACTGCCGGTGATAAGATTCTGCCCCTCCTCACCGCCTTTTTTCAGACTGTAAACAACATAACCTGCTGCATTGACAAGATACATGTCATCATATCTGTATGTCCGGCTCATTTCCGTAAACGCGTTTTCAAACATGGTCAGCAGATACAGATACAGATCCCCTCCGATCTTTCCCTGGTCAAAATCAAGGGACTGCTCAAATCGTTTCAAAGCATCTGTTATGGTACTGGTTTTGGAAATCACAGCAAGATTGGACAGATGATCCCTGAAATATTTTTCCACCTGCTCTTTTTTGATCTGCTGCACCACAGCAAATTTGTCAAAAGCCGCTTTTTCCAGATTTTCCACAATGTTCACCAGAAAACCGGCATCCCTTTCATGCCGGGCAAAAAAATCTTCGATGCGGACTTTTTTAATTTCCCGCAGACTTTCCAACTGACCGAACAATTGTCGGGAAATGGCTGTTTTTCCTTTGAAAAGAGAAATTCCGCCGATAATGGCAAGGGGAATGATGCCGATAAGCAGATAGGAAAGCATGAGTTTGGTTCTGAGTTTCATTTGCAAAAGCAGCTCCGTGTTTAAATTCAGTTGACAGTTTTCAGATGCCGGGTTTCAGGTGTCAGGTTAAGGTTTCAGGTCTGAACCCTGAAATCTGACATCTGAAGGTTATATAACTGATGTTAAGCCAGATCGTCATACTGACGAAAGTCAGTATCCGGAACCATTTGAAAATACTGGGTTCCGGCTTTTGCCGGAATGACGGGGAATACAGCAGTCTGCCGGGTTCTGAAGGATTGGCGTAACATCAGTTATATAATCCGAAAGAGACCTGTGCAAGAGAAAATACTTTTTTTCCGTTCAATTTTTGTTTTTGAAAGGTTTTTGAACGGAGATTTGGGGAAAAAACTGATTTATCCTGAACCGGTGTTACCCAGTCTTTTCAAAAACGGGGAACTTAGGTGATTTCCAGAAAAGAATATCCCGTCAAAGTAGCAAAAGCTTCCAGCTTTTGCCCTGTGCCTGTGAACTGAAAGGGATATTCATTTTCATAAATCACCTTATGACAAAGCTGCGTAACATCAGCTATTGACAGAAAAACAGGTTCAGTTCCACTCCCATGTGAATATTTTCGGATCGGTCAGGGCATTGCAGGCTTTTGCCACAGCCACTGTTTCAGTATGAAAGATGTTGAGCAGGGCCAGTGTCAGGCCCGAAGCAGCGAGCATGGGCAGATATGTTCTTTCCAGCAGCAGTTTCCGTTCCTTCGGGCCCCGGCCTGTGGTCAGATTGGAGATTCCCGCAATGGTTCTGACCGGAAATCCCAGCAGATCCGGAAGATTGCGTAATACGGAAAGAATTTCTGTATCCTGCCGGTTCCCGTTTTCCCATATTACGGGAGCGATGACAGGATCTATAATCAGTCTGTCATTTTCCGTTCCGGCTTTCTGAAATGCCGCATAGAGTTCTACAGCCACTTCCAGCCTTTCTGCTTCGGTATGGGGAACGTGACTGTTGGGATAGAGCAGGTATCCGATAATATCCGCATCATATTTTTTTGCAAGGGGGAGAATGAACTCCAGTTTTGCGGGTTCCAGGGAAAAACCGTTGATGACGGTCCTGTTCCGGCTTACGGAAAGTCCGGATTCCATAGCTCTGGGATTGGCAGTATCCAGTATCAGCGGCAGATCCGTGACTTCCTGTACGGTTTCGACGAGAAATGCCATTTTTTTTTCCGGATCACGGGAAAGCGGCCCGGAATTGATGTCAATGGCATCCGCGCCGGCGTCCGCACATTTCCTAACCATTTGCCGGATGGGTTCCGGATTCATATCCCGGAGGGCCTGATCCATATCCTGATGGGTAATCTGCAAATTATCTGCGGCAAGTATCATTTTGTATCTCCTGATCAGATAAGATCAATCCGGATCCGCAACTGTGGCAGATCGGATATTTATCTGAATTTTCTATAACTAATCCATATTGCATCAAGTATGAAAGAATCCTGAAGGTGTAAACCTGTTATACCAAATCGCCATTGAAATATACTTAGTTGATTTCCGGAAAAGAATATACCGCCAAAGTATCAAAAGCTTCCAGCTTTTGCAATGTGCCTGTGAACTGAGCCGGGATATTTATTTTCAGAAATCACCTTATGTAAAACACCCATGCCCCTTTTTATGAGCATATAAGCAATAAAATCAAGTGTTTTGTGTGAACTGCCGAAGCTGATATGCAGTTCACCCCTGTTTTCACTGAGAATACCGCATGGAATGTATTCTGCCTGGCAAAGAAAATCGCGGGGGTGACAGGAATTTCATTATAGGAATGTCAGCAGATCTAAAACTTCCTTAATTCTCCCTCCACCATTGAGGGGGAGGTGTTTTAGATCTGCTGAATGTGCATTGAGGCATAAGGTGATTTCCATTAAAGATTATACCGTTTTTCGTAGGGTGGGCACGGCTTTTTGTGCCCACCTTTTCAGCAGGACGGCGGGCACAAAAAGCCGTGCCCACCCTACAATATGGTACATTTTTTTATGGAAATCACCTAAATCTGCCGGTAGTGGGTCAAACAGGCTGATGACGCGGAAAAAACTCTTCCCTCTCTGAGGGAGTGGCAGGGGAGGTGGGAAAAAGTGTATAACCGCAGGGCATTTTTCCCCTTTCCCTGACCACTCCCTCCGGGAGGGGAATTTCAGAATCAACTGATTTGACCCGCTATCAAATTTTGATGTTTTGCAGGAGGTCTGATCTGCCCAAGTTCCCGCAGCACATTTTCCTCCCCGTCTGCACACTGCCGCAGAGTATGTGCCATTGCAGACCAGGTTTCTGTTTCCGATGCCCGGTTTTTGCAGATTCTTGACGCCATAACCGCGAAATCCCGCCATCCGTCCCCGACCTTTGTGAGTTTTTCAGACAAATTCTGAAAACGCTCATCCCCCCGGAGTTTTGACATTTCCTGCAGAAAAGCAGCGTAGATAAAACGGAAACCCGCTCCGCCCGTGCCGATTTCCTCCTGCATACGGATGACCTGTCCCAGATACAGAAGTGCTTTTTCATCTCCCAGTTTTTGGGGCCATGCTTCCAGTTTTTTTGCCAGATAGTGGATGCCTTTTACTCCGATAAAGGGAATGGGTGCTTTGAGCATGGTGCGGCATACCTCTTTCATGCCTTTATCTGCCGCTGAGGAAAAATCCGGCTGTTCCGGGACTTTTGCCACATAATACATTCTGCCTTTGGGCGGCATGGGGCCGCGTGCAAAACGGGCCTTCATCAGATCTTTGCGGGGACAGCGCACAGGATCAGGAAACACGGGATCGCTGATGATATACTCGTCATCCTCTTTTCCGAATACAACCAGATTGTGCATATTGAAATGAAAACGGTATCTGCGGGGAAAATAACTGAGCCAGTAGGCGCCGGTGCGGCAGCCAACCGGAATCTGCTGCTCCAGTTTTTCATCCAGTGCGGTCATGGCCTTTTCCGGATCGCGGAATTTTTCCCAGGCAAGACCGATTCCCAACCGTCTGGCTGTACGGGCCATAATGCCGCCTGTGGAAATCCGGAATGCGGTCAAAGGCAGATGATTGAGTCTGATAAAGGGAAAATAGCCGAAAAAAAGCCCGGAACCGATGCCGAATACCAGAGATTCTGTTGCATGGATTCCGTAATGGAAGAGAAGATTGGACATTACGCCGGTTTCGCAGTGGGCCGACTGCCGGTGTTCAAAAGGGAGTATCATTTTTCATCCTTGTAAATCGCGTCTGAAATGTCAGGAACCATTTCCAGTTCCTCCACGGAAATATTGAAAACATCAGCGTAGCGTTTCCGCATATCCGGTTCAAGTTTTCTGAAAATATCGCCTCTGAGATGACGCTTCACACGCCATTGCGGCAGATCCGCATAACTGGCCAGCAGACTGACATTCATTAGATTTTTGCACATATGAAAGGCCAGGGGGCTGCGCTTTCCTGCTTTGATCTGCCGGATTTCAGAAACAATTTCAGACACAATCACTTCCCATGCCTGCTCATTGACTGTGTCCTTTGCCTCCCATCCCAGGCTTTGCACCTGTGTATAAGATCCGTTTTCATCCACTGCATACGCGATTTCCCTGACTCCCGCATTCATGCGGGTATTATCCTGCGGAACCTCTGTTTTTCGCATCATTTCTCCCAATCAGCCCGAAATCCGCGGCAATATCCCGCGCCTGCATTCATGCAGGTATTGTCCTGCAACATATCCGCTTTCCGCATCATTCTCTCCTGATCAGCCCACAACTTTGGGCACGGCAAAACAGCCGTCCTCTTTTTCCGGTGCGTTGGCCAGAGCCTCATCCCGGTTCAGATGCTCTTTTGTCATGTCCTCCCGAAATGCGTTGCTCAGAAAAATCGCGTGGGATGTGGGTTTGACGCCTTCGGTATCCACTTCGCGCAGTTTGTCAACATATTCCAGTATGGTCCCGATCTGGCCGGAAAATTTGTCCACCGAGGCTTCATCCATATTCAGGCGGGCCAGTTTTGCCACATGCAGCACTTCTTCTCTTGTGATTTTCATTTATGTATCCTGCGTTTCATCATACAAAGTAGCATAAGCTTCCAGCTTGTGCGGAGTTTGTGAACAGGCTGGAAGTTTGTTTTACTTTCCGATAATGTCCGGTATATATGAAATCCTAAAAAAATTTCAGCATGAAACCCTTAGGGTTTTCAAAACGCTAAGGGTTTGTAACAAATTATTATAAATGCGAATTAATAACGATTCTCCATTGGTTTGATCCAAATATTGTAAGTTTTTCCGCTGTTTCGGATGTGCAGAAAACCGCTCCGCTTAATTTTTGCACTCCTCCGGATCAGGTGCAGATTGTATCAGGTCAATGGTGAACCGGTATAAAATTCAGATTCCCATAAGATTTGACAACTTTTCAAAAGTTGTCAAATCCTGTATCTCAAACCTCATTGACTGCACGCTCAATAAGCCGGACAGCCAGAGTCTGTGTGCCGGTGTGCTGGAAATAACTGGTGAACACATCCAGAAATGCAGCCAGGTAATCCAGTTTGTCATCTGAAACATCCACATATTTTTTCAGATTGCTTACCACCTTATCCGAAGACAGATTGTTCTGGGAAATAAACCCGCTCATCCAGTCCTTTACAGCGTCAAATCCGCTGCGGATGAACGCCAGTTTGCTGTCGGCATCGCCGCCCGGAATATACTCACTGATGGCATTGAAGGTCTTGTTTCCTGACAGTTGGGAAGAACTCAGGCTGCCCAGGGTTTTCATTCCGTAATTTACAAAGTCAGGCCCCAGCGGAATCAGCCCGTCAAAGCAGATAAGCCCTGCCATCCTGATTTTTGACTCTCCGCTGTAGTCTTTGAGCGCACCGAGAAAATCACTGAAACTGTCTCCGGGAATTCCGTTGATTTTTGTGAATGCCAGCAGTTCACTGATCATTTTCAGAACCAGATCAATGGCCTGCGCGGTATCCGCCTTTGGTGTAAGGTATTTCATAAAAGACAGCAGACTGAATTTTTCAGAAAGTTTGTCTGTCAAAGCAGCAGCGCCCAAAGCCTTGTCCGCAGTGTCAACACGGGAGTAAATCTGCATCGCTGACTTATAACCCTGTGATTTGTCATTGTAGAGATCAATGGCTCTTTTTTTCACAGACTGCAGAAAGGCATCATCTGTTTCATGGGTGACAGCCTTGAGCATTTCATCAAAATTCGTGTAATTGTTCCATCCGCCTGGTACAATAAAATCAAGCGATTTCAGACTCAGAACAGTTACTCCGGATGATGGAAGCTGATTAACCAGATCCGCAATGCTTTCCTTTTCTCCAAAACCGAACAGTCCCATAACCAGTCTCCTTTATTTAAGTTGTGCCAGTCCGCTGAGATTAAATCGTTCCAGCCAAAGTCTGCGATCATTTTCTGTAAAACTGCCATCATTGGAACGTGCCTGGACCTGAAAACGGTCTGCCACCAGAACAGCAGTTCCCAGCCCACCGCTGGCCGCAGCCGGATAACCGGAAATGCTTGCTGTGCTGTTTTTGAATTTACCCGCAGCATCCGGGTTGCCTTTGAGATCAGCAATGGTCAGCATGGCCGCATCTTTTCCGTCCTTTTTCAGCTTTGCCTGAGCCATTCCTGCCTTTTCCTGAGTGAATACAACATCAAATCCGTCCTGGCTTTTGGGGAAAAATTTGTTGAATTCTCCGCCCGCAGCAGGCGCATCCTGTTTGTCCTCTGATTTTCCGCAGGCAGTGAGTGCAAACAGAACTGCCAGCAGAATCACAAAACACTTTCCGCTAACACATGAAAAACGCTTCATTTGACAATCTCCTTTCCCTGTTGTTTCGTTTATGCGCAGTCAACTCCATCCTTTTTCAAAGTTCTGAACATATAAAGTTAAGTCCATCCTTAAAATTGGAAATCATTTTGCAGTTGTGTTTCAGCAGGTCATTTCTTATGTCAGGAGTAACGAAGTCTCTGACATTCCTGTTCAGGAAACAGCTTTTGTCAGGTTTGACTTTTTCAAGATGTGTTTTCACGGACGCATAAACAATGGCATCCTGCGTCTTCCTGAAACGCTGCTTATGGCGATCATATACTGCTATGTCCCATCTGACAGGCATTATCCTTATCTCCTTATCACTGTGCAATTTAACAAATCACTTCCGGTTAAAAATATAGGCGTCTTTGAAAAATTCCCTTTTTTTCAGCCTTTCCACAACCATGCCAGCCTCTTTTCTGTTTTTGAAATATCCCATTTTTATCCGGTATCTTGGCCCCACATCCGGAACGTCCTCATGACTTACAAATATGCCGGAGTATCCTTTTTCTTTCAGCAGGGAGACTGTTCTGTCCGCATCTGACCGGGCTGCAAATGAGGCCACCTGTATGGCAACAGTCATTTCCACATTCCCCGGCTGGGGTACGGGCAGAGGCAGGTCAGCGGAATATGATGACTCAACACGCGGTTTTTCCTCTTTTTTTTCAGGTTCAGGAACAGTTGTCTTCGGAACTGCACGTTTGATTTCAGGAACCGGTGCAGATTCCGAAGGCTGGGGAACAGTGGCGGGACGGCGGGAAGTGCCGCGCAGTTCATCATAAAAATCAAGCTGTGTGTCATTGAGCGTGGCCAGCCCCATGCTGATTTCTTCCCTGTCTTTTTCCATTTCCGCATCCCGCAGCCGTGCCAGTTCCTTTTCAATGGCATTGATATCAAAATCCGTGGGCGTAGTCACCCGGCCCACGATTATCCCCAGAACAAACATCCAGACTGCCACAAAAAGCGTAAAACCCCATCGGAACAGTTCGGATGCGCCGTTTTTTCCCAATACCGGGGCAAACGGTTTCATCTGAGACTGCTGATAGGAAAAGGCCGTAGTCAGGGGCCTGGGTTTGATTCCGTTTTTTTTCATCATACCGGGTTACATTTTTTCCGGAGTGGAAACTCCCAGTAAGACAAGGCCGTTGCGGATGACCTTTTTCACGGCCAGCACCAGACACAGCCGTGCGGCCGTCAGATCCTGATCATCCGTAAGCACCTTGTGTTTGTTGTAATACGCATGAAACAGAGAAGCAGTTTCTGTCAGATAATAGGTGATGCGGTGGGGTTCTGTCAGCCTTGCGCTGTTTTCCACAACTTCGGGATAACGGGACAGATGCTGAATCAGCCGGATTTCCTCAGGTTCTCTGAGTGCGGAAATGTTTTCCAATGTCCATTCCCGGCTCTGCACGCCTCTTTCCGCGGCTTTTTCCATAATGCTGGAAATCCGGGCATGAACATACTGCACATAATAAACAGGGTTGTCATTGCTTTTCTTTTTGGCAAGTTCCAGATCAAAATCCAGTTTGCTTTCATAATGACGGGTCAGGAAAATGAAACGTGCCGCATCGCTGCCCACCTCATCAAGCACTTCTTTGAGGGTGACAAACTCACCGGCCCGGCTGGACATGGCCACCTGCACACCGCCCCGCAGCAGATTGACCAGTTGGATGAGAATCACCTGAAACTGTTCGGATTTTCTGCCTGAGGCAAGTATTGAAGCCCGCATACGGGGAATATAGCCGTGATGATCCGCACCCCATACATCAATGACCCGCTCCAGTCCTCTTTCGTATTTGTCCTGATGATAGGCTATGTCTGATGCAAAATACGTGGTCTGGCCGTTGGAGCGGACAATAACCCGGTCTTTTTCATCTCCGAAATCCGTGGTTCTGAACCAGAGTGCGCCGTCTTTTTCATACAGACTGCCCCGTGTGCGGAAATCTTCTATGACCTTTTCCACACGGCCTGAATCAAAAAGGGACTGCTCACTGTACCAGTTGTCAAAGCGCACGCCAAAGGATTCCAGGTCATCCCGGATACCTGCCAGAATATCATCTGCGGCAAAACGCGCGCAAAAGGAAAGTCCCTCACTTTCTTCCAGTTGGAGCAGGCTGTCTCCTTTTTCTTTTCGGATCACGGCAGCAATGTCTTTGATATAGTCCCCGCGATAATGATCTTCGGGAAATTCTATTTCCCTTCCGCACTGCTGCAGATAGCGCACATATACCGAGCGTCCCAGCGTGCTGATCTGTCTGCCGGAATCATTGATATAGTATTCCCTCTGCACGTCATAACCGCAGAAAGACAGGATATTGGCCGTGACATCGCCCACTGCCGCTCCCCGTCCGTGTCCCACATGAAGGGGTCCGGTGGGATTGGCACTGACAAACTCCACCTGCACTTTTTGGCCTTTGCCCATATCAGATGCGCCGTAAAGACTGTCCTGTTCATGAATCCTGACCAGTACCGGCAGCCACGCTGCGGGACGGATGAAAAAATTCATGAATCCGGGGCCGGCTATTTCTGTTTTGGCAAGAAGGCCCTCTTTGTCGTCCATATGACTGATAATGGTTTCAGCAATCTTACGCGGAGCCATTTTCTGTATTCCGGCCATGACCATAGCCATATTTGCGGAAAGATCACCATGTGCCCCGGTTTTGGGTTCTTCAATAACAAAATCGGGAAAATCCGATGCCGGAAGCGAGCCATTGTCATGGGCTTTCCGCGCTGCATTCAGAAGAAGTTCTCTTATTTTAAGTTTTATGCTCATATCTTTTCCGTTTCCATGAGATATTTTCAGATTTTGCAAAACATAAACCTTACACATATAGGATATTTGCTTTGCAAGTCAAGAAGGTTTAAAGGGGCATTCCGGATGGTTTTTTATAATATATTGATATATAAAAAAATACCTGTGAAAATGAAATAATGAAAAAAAAGGAAAAATATCCCGGTCCCTGCTCCACAGGGAATTCTGTTTTTATCTGCTGTTTTCTCTTAATGATTTGGGATTGGAATTTTTTGATCTTCGTATGGATGGATGAAATATGTCATACCTGCCTGATTATGGGAGAACGGAAGGGCTGCTGTTACACAGATCTTCCAAAAAAACAGGAGGTTATTTACGTCCAAAGTCATTTCTGCAAAAGCCGGTGTCCGGTGATTTCAGTCTTTTACGGATACCGGCTTTCGTCTGTATGACGGCAGTGCATAATAATTGGAAAGCCCGGCAGAAATAAATAAGCGGTGAATTAATTTTTTCCGGAATCATCACGCTCCCTGAAAACTTCTTTTGCCGCAGACAGCCCGTTAATAGCTGCCGGAAATCCGGCATAAACAGCCATTTGCATTATAACTTCAACAAAAAACATACGCTCAGCTTTTTTATCCAACACCCTGATTCTGTTTATGAATCCGCTGGAGCAGCATAAGCGGCAGACTGCTGCCCTGTTTTGCGTACACATTCCCTTTGCCTTTTTCCCAGTGCCTGATTCAGATCTGCCATAATATCATCCGGATGTTCCAGCCCCACGGAAAGGCGGATCAGTCCGTCTGTAATGCCTGCTTTTTTTCTTTCTTCCGGAGAATAAGTCGCGTGTGTCATGGAGGCAGGATGCTGAATCAGGGTTTCGCAGTCACCCAGACTTACAGCCAAAGTGCAGAGTTTTACGGAATTCATGACCTTTCTTCCTGCCTCGATACCGCCATTGACTTCAAAAGAAATCATCCCCCCGAATTTTTTCATCTGCTTTTTGGCGATTTCATGCCCAGTATGTGAGATCAGACCCGGATAATACACCTTCTGCACTCTGGAATCTTTTTCCAGCCGTTTTGCAATTTTCATCGCACTGTCACAGTGCCGTTCCATGCGCACTGCAAGGGTTTTGATACCCCGCGAGATCAGCCACGCGTTAAAGGGACTCATGATCGGGCCGAAATGAAAAATACACTGTTCCCGTATCCTTGCCATCATTTCCTGTTTTCCCGCAATGATTCCGCCCACAGCATCCCCGTGTCCGCTCAGGTATTTGGTAGCGGAATGAATGACAATATCAGCCCCCAGTTCCAGAGGATTCTGCAGATAAGGGGAAGCAAAGGTATTGTCCACAACCAGCGGGATGTTCCGGCTCCGGGCAGTATCTGCCCACAGCCTGATGTCAATCACATCAAGAGTCGGATTGGCCGGGGTTTCCAGATAAAGAAAACGGGTTTTTTCATCTGTCAGCGCATCAATGGAAGAAGAGGAATTGGCATCTGCCGGAGATATAAAACGGGCTTCCATGCCAAATTTCCTGAGATTTGAGTTGAAAAGGGCAAATGTGCCACCGTACAGGGTGGTGCAGGAAACAAAATTGTCTCCCGGAGCAGTCAGTGTCATTGCCGCAGAAGCCACGGCAGCCATGCCTGAAGCAGTTGCAATGGCAGATTCTCCGCCCTCCAGCATGGCCACCTTTTCCTGCAGCAGATCCACAGTTGGATTGGATATGCGGGTGTAAATATAGCCGGTGTCACTGCCAGCAAACAGATTTGCTCCGTGTTCCGCACTGTTGAATTTGTATGTTGAGGTCATATGGATGGGGGGAACCAGATCATGGGAAGTGATATGACATCTGCTCACCCCGTGCACGATATCCGTATCTTTTGAATATTTCTTCATTTTCGCCTCCTTTTTATGCACACAGGAAATAAAAAAAGCGGCATAAGCTTCCAGCCTTTGCAGCGGCTCATGAACATGGACAAACCTGAAGTCCGTTCTATTAACGGTAGTGGGTCAAATCCGTTGATAAAGTCTCCCCTCCCTTGAGGGAGGGGCAGGGGAGGGTGAAAACATCACTGATTATCCCCCTCCCCTGACCCCTCCCACCAGGGGAGGGGAATTTTTGGATCAACAGATTTGCACCACTACCCTATTAACTTTGTTCTGCGGTTGATGCAATCCGGACATTGGCGTTTATGGACAGAACAAACCGGAAGTCCGTTTTATTTTGTTTCCGTTTCAGGACGTGCACTGGCCCTCACTGCGTCCTTGCCCTCGCCCTTAACATGAAACATGGCCTGATCCGCCAGTGCCAGCAGTCCGTTAAGGTCGTCCGCATCATCCGGAAACGTGGCAATGCCCATGCTGGCCCGTATATGGACATCATGCCCGTAACTGCTCAGATAAGACGTTTCCCGAATTGCCACCCGGATATTCTCGGCCTTGCTCAGTGCGGTTTCCTTGTCCGTATCCGGCAGCACCACCACAAACTCATCCCCTCCGTAGGCCACGGCAAAAGCCGGTTCTGTCAGGCTTTCCCTGATTGTGGCAGCCATTTCCCGCAGGGTCTGACTTCCCTTGAGATGCCCGTAATAATCCACCACTCTTTTGAAATTGTCCACATCCATAAAAATCAGGGAAAACGGAGTCTGCTTTTCCCGGCTTTCCGTTATCAGTTTTTCCAACGCCCGGTACAGGTGACGGGTATTGTACAGTCCGGTCAGATTGTCATGCGTGGCCTCATGCCGGAACCGTTCGCGGCTCAGTCGCAGTTTTTCCTCGGCTTTTTTCCGGGCTGTGTTATCTATGACAATTCCCTCAATTATTTCCCGGTCTTTTTCATCCCGTGCCAGCCGCGCATTCATCATTATCCAGGCTGTTGACCCGTCTTTGCGCCTGATTTTTATTTCATAATCCGTAATCACACCCTGCGCTCTGAGGTTACTGAGCATTTTCTCTCTGTCTTCGGGCTGGTCATACACGGTTTGACCCATATCCTCAATTCCCATCATCTCTTCCCGGTCTTCATATCCCAGTATGCGCACATATGCAGGATTGATGCTCAGGATTCTGCCATCCGCAGTGCTGCGGAACATGCCCTGCACAGCATTTTCATACATGCTGCGGAAACGCTGCTCGGCCTGTGTTCTCTCCCTGATTTCCTCCCGCAGACGCAGGTTCATTTCCCGCATCTCCCTGCTGGCGCGGTAAAGCTCAAGATGGGTCTTCACCCGTGCCAGCAGTTCCGCCTCATTTACGGGTTTGATGACATAATCCATTGCCCCGGATGCAAAACCGTTCACAATACTTTCCGTGTCAGTCTTGGCTGTCAGAAACAGCACCGGCACAGACGCAGTCTCAGGATTTTCCCGTATCCTGCGGCAGACCTCAAACCCGTCCATGCCCGGCATCATAATATCCAGCAGAATCAGATCAAAGGGATTGGCGCGGGTAAGTTCCAGGGCAGTCTCCCCGTTCTGGGCAAAGGCCATGCTGTATCCGCGGGTTTGCAGGATATTGGCCACCACCTGAATATTTTTCGGCACATCATCCACAATCAGGATTTTGCATTTTTTTTCCCTGCCATCCGGCATGTTCGGACTCCTCTGTATTTTTTTTACAGTTATTGCAGTCACGGCAGATATGCGTCTGAACTGTAAGTTATATGATATTCATGATTACCATGATTTTTCAGGAATGTCAAACATCTGCTGTCTGAGCCCGGTTTATCGGGATTGGTGAAGTCATGGCAGTGACGGGAATCATCTGAACAGCATCTCAGGAAGGCAGAATTTCATATTTCCACTCATCTGCGGACCTCTTTTCCGTACTGAAATTTATGCCCATGAGAATGCGTTTTTTCCCTTTCTGTGCGTACATGTCTGCATAGCCTTTTTCATGAATCTGTTTGATCGCAGCCTGCGCGCTGTGTCCGCATTTGAATTCCATGACAAAGATTTTGTCCGCAAATTCCACAACCATATCAATGCGCCCCCGGCTGGTGAGGACTTCACTCTGCACACTGCTTCCGGATGCGGACACCATCAGATAGAAAAGCGTGTGAAAATATGCCTCGTTTTTCTCTGTTTTCAGGGTATGGGAAACGGATGCGAAAATGGCATTGACAGTTTCAAAAAAGGCTTTGTAATCCTCTGTTTCCAGATAGTTGGCCAGCAGAAGAAAACGGGAACGCTGCGTACCGTCCAGTTCACGGGTGAAGGAGTAGAGCAGATGTTTGAGAAAGGAGCATTTAACCTCCAGATTGGGATAACCCAGCGTCCAAAGACGCTCATCCACTTCCTTTACAGTCAGACAGCCGATATGAAAAAGAAGGATTTCGGGGCATAGATGTTCCGGTTCATACATGCTGAAAATATGCTCTGAGACATAAAATCTTTCAAGTTCCGGAAGACTGTAACCTCGTTCCCGGAGCAGAGTGACTGAAAAAGTGAGCATACTGTCATGCTCCGGAGAACTGTCGAATGCGGAATTACACAGAACATTGAAAACAGGTGCGGGGCAGATCACCCGGACATTTTTTTCAGAAAAGCGGTATCCGCCAAATCTTCTTTCCAGTTCCATGATGAATTGTAATACAGTCATTCCTGATTTTTCAGCATATTGTGCAATATGTCCGCTGAGACGGTTTTCCAGTTCCTCCTGCGTAAAACCGGATATGGCTGCATATTTTCTGTTCAAAGTCATGTCTGTAAGGAAGTTCAGCCCTGAAAAAGCAGATGCACGGCTCAGATTTGTCATTCCGGTCATAAAAAAGAAACGGATATGCGGAACCAAATCCCCTCCTTTCATGGTGACCAGAAAATCCATAAGAATATCCCGATTTGTCCTGGCAGTTTTGAGAAAAATCTCCCCTTTACCCAGATGGTCAATAACAGGTCTGTCGTATTCATCCGCTAGGATTACAACAGGTTTTCCGGTTTTCCGGCGCAATTTCAGAATCAGTTCAGCAAACTTTCCTTTCAGAAATGGCGCATCAGAAGATACTCCGTACTGCTGCGCTGTGAGCAGGAGACTTCTTTCCAGTCCTGCCCGGAACTCATTCGGATCATTATGACTGATCTGATTGAAATCAAAGAGAATGACCGGATATTCCTCCCATTTCCAGTCTCCGTGCTCGGCTATCCATAAACCGTCAAAAAGTTCCTTCCGGTTCCGGAAAAAACATTTCAGAGCGGAAACCATCAGGGATTTGCCGAAACGCCGGGGCCGGGACATGAAAAAATACCGTCCTGTTTCCAGCATTTCATGAATATACCGGGTTTTGTCCACATACAGCAGATTGTCTTCCCGGATGATTTCAAAGGAAGACTGGTCTATGGGGAGTTTCTGGAGTTTTGGATTCATAATGACCGCCTTTTGTTTTCCATACTTTCCAGTGCTTTGGAGAGTTGTTTCTGTGTGTAATTCATTGCAGTTTCCGATTGTCTGCTGTGGATCAGCAGAAAAAATTATCCGAAAATTATCATTCCGGAACTGCGGGTATCAGTTTAATCCATCCGATATTTTGAAAATCCCTGTCTGAGGACAGAAGAAATTTTATTTTCATTTTTCCATCATCACCAGAATTAAAGAATCACTGCCAAGCAATCCATAAGATTTCATTGTTTCCGGAATCTTTTTCAGGTCATCATGCGTAATGGTTTTTACCTGTAAATCAATATGTTCTATGAATGAAAAGACAATGTTCATATCTTCTGCAAGGAATTTGATTTTTGTTTTGTCCCTGCGAAGTTTTTCAATGGTTTTTCCTGTAAAACCGAATTGATCCCTTGCTTCTATCAGCAGAAGTTTATGAATCACTTCATCAATGATTCCTGTTGTGCTGATAAGTTTTACCAGTTTCTGTTCTGCAAGTTCAAAAACATTTCCTGCAACCGGAGATAAGCCCTGAAGATGATAAATAATGGCATTGGCATCCACAAATATCGTCTGGTCATGCAAGGATGTTTCATCAAATGTCATAAAATACTTCCTTGTCTTCCGTGATCTGCTTTACAAAATCCGGATTCGCTGATTTGAGTATTCCGTAGAAATCAGCAGATTTTTTTTTCCCGGAAATCGGTCTGTCTTTCTGCTTTTTTCTTTTTTCAGTGCCGATAGCCGGAGAAATGCCGGAATCTTTCAGCAATCCCATAATACGTCTGTATTCGTCCACAGTCAGAACCACAAAAGATTTTCTGCCTGAAGCATCATGCAGATACTGGGGTTCAGGGAACTGTATTTTCTTTTGCAAAGGCATAAAATCCTCCTGTCCGTTATTCCTGTCTGTCCCATAACAAGTGTGAACTACATCTGATATTTGTTCTACGTCATCCTTCTGGCAAATTCCCTTGTCTCCGGCGTGTATGTTTCATTTTCAGGAACAAGACTGCGCAGTTGACCGAATTTCGGAGAATCTGTCTTTTTGTATATCAGAAGATATGCCTTTACCCGGAAACTGTCATCACTCACCGGATATTTCTGCAATATTTTCAGGGCATCAGCATAATAATTCGGTAGTGGTGCAAATCTGTTGATCCAAAAATTCCCCTCCCCTGGTGGGAGGGGTCAGGGGAGGGGGATAATCAGTGATGTTTTCACCCTCCCCCTGCCCCTCCCTCAAGGGCGGGGAGACCTTATCAACGGATTTGACCCACTACCAATAATTCTTTGACAGTGGGTCAAACCGGCTGGTTCCGAAAAAGCAAATCCGGCAGGGTTTATGTTCTTTTCTGTCAACTGACTGAAATCAAGGTTAATCTCTTAATCCTGTGAATCCCGGTTCAGACAATTGTCATCACGGACGCAGAGAGAGGGAACGAGTGCAAATCATTGCATCATGCAAATCACGGTTCTTTCAGCATTTCCCGCACCTTTGCCATATCCGGGTGGGTGATGCCTGCTTTTTCCAGTGCGTTCAGGTCTTCCAGAAATACATCTCTGTAAGTTTTTGTTTCGTCATGCTGATCTTTTTTATCCTTCAATTCCAAATAAATGGCTTTGGCTTTGTCCCACTGGCCGGTGAAAAGAAAGGAAGAGGCCAGATTGGTTTTGATCCATTCCTGAGAAGGATCAAGGGCAATGCCTTTTTGTGCGGCTTCCCCGGCTTTGGCGAATTGGCGGTCAAAAAGATATTTCCATGACAGACTGCCATATTCGGCAGCCTGTTTGCGGGTTTGCAATTCTTCTATGGATACGGTTTCAAGGTACTGTTTCACTTCCTCAGCACCTTTTCTGTATTCCTGCACTCTGGGAACATGGGGAAATTTTACCGCTATTTCCATTACCCGTTTTGCATATTCCAGTCCTTTTTCTTTATGGAATTCTGTTGGTTCCTTTGTCAGCATTTCTTTATGAAAAATGGCAAAATTGGCAAGTGTCATGGCCACATCCGGCAGATAGGTGTCAGGATTAATTTTGGATAATTTTTCAAAAATTTCAAGACTATACAGAAATTTTTTTTCCGCAGTCACCCATTCGTTTTTATAGAGAAACAACCTCCCAAGATTGTTCTGTGTTCCGGCCACATATGGATCGTATCTATCGGGATTGGATTCAGACAGTTTTTCAAAGATTTTTAGGGCATGTTGATAGGCTTTTTCTGCTGATGCATAATCATTTTTATAATTGTACAAAAACCCCAAATTGTTCTGTATTTCAGCCAAAGCTGGCAGATATTTATCGGGATTTGTTTTGGATATTTTTTCATAAATATCCAAAGCCCGCTGAAAAACCTTTTCAGCAGACGCATATTCATTTTTAGTCGCATAGAAAAGCCCCATATTGTTCTGTATCATAGCTATATCAGGCATATATGTATCAGAATTGCTTTTGGACAGGTTTTCATAAATATCCAAAGCCCGACTATATGCCTTTTCCGCTGATCTATAGTCATTTTCACTTTGGTACAACAAACCAAAATTGTTCTGTGCCCTAGCCATATATAGCAAATATTTACTGGGATTGGCTTCGGACAGGTTTTCATAAATATCCAAAGCCCGACTATATGCCTTTTCCGCAGACATATAATTATTTTTATTCCAGTACAAATTCCCAAGATTGTTCAGAACAGTGGCAATATTTCCCTCATTTTTTCGCTTTTCAGCAAGAAAAAGGGCTTTTTCATATAAAGGAAGGGCCTTCAACTCCTTATTCTGTTTTTCAAGATAAACAGCAAATTCAAAGGTATTTTCCAAATTCTCCGGCTCAGCGTCCACTGCCTTCTGGAAATTCTTTTCTGCTTCTGCAAACTGAAACCCGATAATGCACAGCCGGGCTTTGAGCATATAATTTTCTATGCTCTGCTGAATGGCTTTTTCCGCTTCCTCTTTCTGCTTTCTGGCTGCTGCCAAAGCCTGATCCATTTTGGCATCATCCAGTGTTTTCATTGCCTGATCAATCTCTCCATTCAGGAAATATCTGTATGCTTCTTTATACATCTCAGATACCTGCTTCAAATTTTTTTCAGCATACTCTTTCCCCCATTCTCCTGCCATCATCCGGGCTTTATCTCTTTCTTCTGTCAATTGGGCTATGGCTCTGTTTCTTTCCCTTATGATTCTTTCCTTTTCTTTCAAATCAACATCCAGACCTGCCAGTTTCTGCTCATATTCCTCCCTGATCTGCGCCAACTGTTTTTCAAAATTTTTATCAATGCTGTCTTCCCATCTGATTCTGTAATAATCTGCTGCAAACAGATTCCGCTGACCTGTCTAACACATTAAAATCAGGGTCTGGCTGTCCGGCTGTTTGGGAAGGTTGATTTCCAAATCCATTTCATTGACAATTTCCATTCCGTCTTTCTCACAGAACAGTTCAACCCTTTCCCCCACAGTTTTTTCCTGAAATTCCAGTTTGAACATGCCGTTTTCCGTTGTATAAAAATCCTTTGCCCCGTCAGAACTGACTTTTGCACCAATTACGGCATTTCCTCTGATTCTGTCTTTCACAACCCTGCCCCGGAGAACAGCCTGTGCCGCAGCGTCCGCAGAAAATCCCATATTCACAAAAAGAGCGGCAATAAAACAAATCATATGTTTCATGGATCAGTTCTCCTTTTTTCTGAAAACCACTGTCTGATTATCGCCTGCCGGAACCAGTTCCCGCCAAGCGGGATACCCTTCAAGATATGCCTCAAGCAGATATTCCTGATTCTGCATTTCCGGCGGAATTTCCATTTCAAACCAGCCGCCTGCATCACTCACGGTTTGCAGTTTCCCAATGCTGAGACCTGCACCCGGCAGAGGTTTTCCGTCTGCATCCCGCACTTTTCCGGAAATTTTTCCCAGACGGCCATCAGGTTTCACTTCCACGTAAATGCTGCCGGGTTTCAGAACTGTTTTGCCGGGTTTTGCCATTTCAAACCCTTCTGCCTCCACGCTTATCAGCACTTCCTGATTTATGAAACCGGCGGGTATGCCGGAAAAATAGGCCTGGCCCTTTTCCCCAATGGATTCGGATCTGCGGTTTCCGTCCAGATCCATTGTCACCATTCCTTTGTTTCTGATTACCGCATCCTGCTGTCCTTTTGATCCGTGAACAAATACCGTCATATCAAAAGGCTTGGTATCAGGAACCAGAAGAAATCCGCCGATGACTGTCAAAATGGCAATTACAGCCGGTCCCCCGATTTCCAGCATTCCGTTCAGCACTTTTCCGCTGTAAACCGCATAAGAGCGCATGGCTCCGAACAGAAAGGCCGCAGTGCAAAGTCCTACAGGAATCAGCAGCACATAAAACACGCGGTGGCTGACATTGGGATCAGCGGCTTTGTTCACAAAAACAGAAAGCAGAATCAGTCCCAGCAGAAACGCGGCAAGGCTGATCCACGCATAACGCATGGGAGAAAGTGGCTGAAATTCCGGGGAAGTTTTTTCGGATTTGGATTCTGAAGCGGTTTCCCGGTTCTGAGGTTGTGTATTTTCTGCCGGTCTAGGGCGGACAGAACGCTGTGTTTGGGAAAGGGAAAGGAGCAGTCGTTCAATCCCTTTGGAATAATCAGGAAACAAATCCACCGGTACAAGATTTTCCAGCTTTTCATGGCTAATTGGGCAGTTGTCTGTGCGCAAGGGAATCACAAACACATCGGAATCCGGAAATTCATCCAGCAGATCCAGAGCCTGCCGGATTTCTTTGTGAATTGCCCCGCGCTGAGAAAAAGACGCAGCAGACAGGACAGCCAGAAAATAAGTGCTTTGCCGGATGGTTCTGCGGATGGTTTCTTCTTTTTTCTGACCCGGAAGCAGGTCTGTGTCAGCCATCCAGGGATTCAGCCCTCTCTTTTTCAGGTCAGCATGAAGTTTTTCCGCAACTGCACGGTCGTTTGGGGCGTAACTGATGAAAACGGTCATGGATATTTCCTCCGATATGACAAAGGTTATCACACCGGAATTGGCGTTGTCAATTCATCATAACAGGAATTCAGCAATAGAAAACGAATCAGCAGGTCAGGGTTCTGCTGACATTTTTATGCCGGGATTTTTGCAAACCCCTGCCTCTATCAAGAGGGGATTTGTCCCTAAAAAGTCGGAGAACTTAACAGCCCTGCCCCTTTCAAGAGGATTTTTAAAATTGGATTAAATCAATGGCGAATTGGTATAAGGCGATTTCCATGAAAAAATGTACCATCATTGTAGGGTGGGCACGGCTTTTTGTGCCCGCCGTTTCAGCTACGAAAAACGGTATAATCATTAATGGAAATCACCTAAGATTAGAGATTTGACAACTTTTGAAAAGTTGTCAAATCTTTTTGGAATCTGACGCGTTATACTGTATTTGTCAGTCAGATGAATCAGATGGGAAGACGGCAGTTGTATTTCATTTGCACAAAGCCCGGATGTTTTTGACAAGCTCAGGATAGGCATCCAAAGTCATATTAATTTTTTCAATATCAAAACTGCTTACCTGCTGCCCCAGTTCCTGACCGAATTTATCCAGCATTTCCACGCCGTACTCCTGACCGGTTTTCCTTATAAGTTCACTGAATTCTGCAATATCATCAAAAAAACCGTTCTGCCGGGCTGTTTCCCATTTGGGTGTGAATTCGCTTTCCAGCAGGTGCAGCAGTTCCGGCAGCCTTTCCTGCACTTCAGGAGCAGGCGGAAGCGCAGCAGCAGGTTCCTGCGGAGGGGCTTTTTTTTCAGCATCCGGAAGAAACTGCTGCTCCCCTTTTTTGCGGTAGGGAATAAAATGCGACAGCCTGCGGATCAGATCCTGCTTTTTGAAGGGCTTGGTCATCAGGCCGTCAAATCCGCAGGCCATAATGCGATCCTGTTCTGACTTCATGCCAGCGGCTGTAAGTGCCACCACCGGAATATGCCGGATATCATCATCTTTGCGTATGCGCTCCGTGGCCTCGCATCCATCCATCACCGGCATGCGGATATCCATCAGCACCATGTCAGGTTTGTGTTTGCGCATCATCAGCACAGCCTGCTCCCCGTTTTCAGCTTCCAGAAAGCGTATGGGGGTATCCTGCAGATAGGCCCGGATCAGGCTGCGGTTGGCCCTTATATCATCGACAATCAGGATCACAGAGGGATCAAAGACTATTTCCTCATCTCTGGCTGCATCATAGGCCGGTGATTTAACCACAGCCGTGCCGCATACCACATTGTGCAGCACGATTACAAACCGGCTGCCTTTGCCGGATCTGCTCTGCACGGAAATGCTTCCGCCCATCATCTCCACCAGACGTTTGGTGATGGTCAGCCCCAGCCCTGTTCCCCCGTATTTTTTCGTGCTTTGTCCGTCCTGCTGCCCGAAAGCCTCAAAAATCCTTTCCTGCGATCCCGGGGAAATTCCAATGCCTGTATCCTCAACACTCATTATCAGATCAATGCTGCCATCTGTGTCATTCCGGGGAGCTTTTTCAGCAGTCAGGCGGATCCAGCCCTCTTCAGTAAACTTTACCGCATTGCCCATGAGATTGAAAATCACCTGGCGCACCCGAACCTCGTCGAGCAGCAGGCTTTCAGGAAGGTTTGGATCAATTTCCATAATAAAATCAAGTTTTTTTTCTTTTATTTTTAAAGAAAAGATATGCCCGATCTCTTTGAACACAGCCCTCAGACTTACAGGTTCATACTCCAGATCCAGCTTCCGTGCCTCAATCTTGCTCAGATCCAGAATGTCATTGATCAGTGAAAGCAGCCCTTTGCCGCCGGATCGGATGGAATCCAGCCAGGAACGCTGTTTCTCATCCGTAATACTGGCATACAGCAGTTCTGTAAAACCAAGAACAGCATTCATTGGGGTGCGGATTTCATGACTCATATTTGCCAGGAACTCACTCTTGGCCCGGTTTGCGGACTCTGCCTCCTCTTTTGCCTGCAGCAGGGCTGCGTTGGTCTCGCGCAGCGCCGCAGTGCGCTGAACGACCAAATCCTCCAGATGCTCCCGGTGCTCCTTCAGTTCTTTTTCCCTTGACTGAATTTCCTGCAGCATTTCATTGAAACCGTCAATGAGAATGCCGATTTCATCACTGCTGTGTCTGCGCGCACGTACCGAATAATCCTTTTTCTGGGAAATCATACGGGCTGTCTCAGCCAGTTCCAGAACCGGTCCGGAAATGATATGCTGGAGAAAAATGGACAGGATCAGAGCCACAATAAAGCCCACACAGATAATTCCCATAACAATTATCAGATACTGCCGGACCTGAATATGGATATTTTTGAGATCATGCTGAATGAAAATGGTGCCGATGATTTCCTTTTCAATGACAATCTGCTGAAACAGATACAGATATTCACTGTCAAAAGAATGGCTGGTCTCACGGAGCGGCGGGGGTTCCAGATGCCTTTTTTCCGCATCAGGTGAAACATAGACTGCGAATACATTTCCGTCCTGCCGGTAAATGCAGGCGTAGACAATCCCGGGATTGGCCCGGAAGGCTGAAAGGTGACGCTCCGCTGTATAACGGTCGTCAAACACCAGGGCGCCCTCACTGTTCATGCCCACCACATTGGCCAGAGAGGAAAGATCCTTGACCAGATTTTCCCGGAAAGTCACCATCTCTTTGGAAACAAAGGCCAAAGATGCCAGCAGCAGGGTAATGCCGCTGGTGATCAGGGTGATCAGGATCACCTTCTGTTTGATGGTCAGTTTTATGCCGCGCATAATCAGGGAGCCTCCGTTGCAATTTCCGCGGACATAAGCAGTTGGGAACTCAGTTGAAGACCGGCACGCCGCGCCGCCTTCAGATTCACTGAAAAACGCAGACGATCCTTTTCCATAAAAAAGCGGATGATGCCCCCTTTTTTGCCAAATTCCTCTGTCTCCCCTATGGTCAGTACCGGGCCCTGGGGCATAACCGGGAAGAGCGCTTCTTCCGAAGCTGTCACAAAAAGAATGTGACAGACAGTTGGCGCCTCTTCCGGCTCCCTGTAACGCAGCACCTCAATCCGCCGCTTCCGGATCATTTTGCTGTGCAGTGGCAGGAGAATATCAGCGCCTGATTCTGCGGCCACACAAAGCAGAATAGGGCTTTCCTCATCTGCAAACGTATCCGAAGGCCACTGGGTGAAACGGGCAAAATGATAGATGAACCCGGCTTTTACCCGGTATTCCGCTCCTGACAGTTCCTCAGCCCCTGCCCATGTGCACAGGCCCAGGTGCACAATTCCCATCAGCAGCAAGGTTTTTCCCGCAAACAGGTACACGGCTGTAACCAGTCGCGCATATTCCCGGATCAGATTCCCCAAATTCCTGAAATTCAGGAAATCGTTACAGACAAAAACGCGGGATTTATTTATATTCTGTTTCCGAAGCATATCAGAATACCGTTCCTAAAAACACCACTGAAGTCTGAAATGGAAACTGCGCTCCACTTTCAGAGAGGAAAACTCCGCATGATCCGGCTCCAGCAGGTTCTGCCCTGTCACAGCCACTTCAAGCTGCGGTGTCATCCGCCAGGCCAGCCGTGCATCCAGGGAAACATATTCATCCACTTCGCTGTCCGAAAGACGATCCACATATCTGAACCATATGTCTGATTCCAGATCCCGGCCTATATCCAGTACAGAACGAAGTGAAAACTGGTTACGGGGGTTAGAACCTTTTGTCAGACCTGCGGCATCAGCATCTGCTGAGGCCATGTGTATGGCGGTTTCCAGAAAGGTATAGGCCCCCTGCAAACGCCAGGCAGGCAGAATCTGCCAGTCCGCAGCCAGTTCAATTCCCCAGGATTCCCCATCAGCAATATTTTCGTAGCGGAAATCCATAATTTCATCTTCTGAGGCGGAATCATTCCGGCTGTAATCAATGAGATCATCGTATTCATTGTAAAAAGCAGTAGTTACGAACCACAGGTTCTCCGCAGGCTGAAACCGGTATCCGCTTTCATAGGCCCACAGGCTTTCCGACCCAAGCTCTGTATTGCCTGCCACCCGCACCCTTAAAGGTTCTGCACTGGCGGAAGAAAAAAACCATGAATCCTGAACTCCGGCATCCTCGGCACGGGAAGGAACCCGCGCAGCACGGGACACAGCCGCCCACAGAGAGTGTCTTTCCTTCACAAACCAGAGAATTCTTGCACTGGGCTGGGTTTCCCATCCGGTATAGTCATTATATTCACATCTTACGCCCAGACTCAGCATCACTCTGTCCGGAATCATCTGCATCCTGTCCTGCACAAAAAAACTGCCTGTAAACAGATTTTCCTGAGCCGGTTCCACACTTATATCATAGCCTTCCCCGAACCTGTCCCGGATATACCGCAGGTTTGTGCCCCAAACCAGATTATGTCCGCTAAGGGGTTCTGTCCGGAACTGCATATCCGCATCCAGGGTGTCTGCCCGCACATTGCTTCCCTCAAAATCTTTGTCATACCAGTCATACCAGAACTGCATCACTGTATCCGAAGTCTCGGAAAAACGGTGTTCCCACTGTGCCAGCATATGTCCTCCCGAAGCTCTGGATACATCACTTATCCGCACCGGCCCGGCTGAGGTATTATTTTCAACAATGTACATATCATTGTCAAATCTGCCGGTATGAACCTCTCCCTGTAAACGCAGATGATCAGCCTCCTGTGCCTCACCTGTATCCATCCGGAAACCTGCTCTTCCTGATCGCCAGTCTCCTTTGGAAGGATCATTGCGGATATCCCGGTCACTGTCTGTCAGACTGCCCCGGTTGAAATATTTGGCATATACACGGTAATATGTCCCGTCACCCAGCAGCCCTCCGTAACGCACGGCTCCGATACCCTCCTCACTGCCGCCCAGCAAAGAAACCAGGCTTCCCTGCGTCTGCTGTGCACTGCGGGTGATAATATTGATCACCCCGTTGACGGCATTGAGTCCCCACAGCGCAGCCCCGGGGCCCCGGATGATTTCAATCCGTTCAATGTCCTCCAGCACAGTGTCCTGCATGTCCCAGAATACTCCGGAATAAACATGGGTGTAAACACTGCGGCCGTCCATCAGTACCAGCAGTTTGTTGGAAAACTGTTCATTGAGTCCCCGGATGTTCACCGCCCATTCTGTGGCTGAAATTCTGGCCACCTGCACACCCGGAGCCATGCGCAGCACCTCAGGAATGCTTGTGGCGCCGGAACGGCGGATATCATCGCCTGTAATCACAAAGACGGCGGCAGCAGCTTCCGAGAGTTTCTCCGGAGTCCGGGAAACCGATGTGATCTTCACATTTTTCAGTTCCTCCAGGCTCAGGGAAGTGAAATCAATCCCGCCATCATCCTCTCTGCTGTATGCAGCCGCTGATATATGCAAAAAAAGGCACATAAAAGTGCACAATAATGCAATAAACCGGAAACAGGATATGTCTGGCAGCAATTTCATGAAAACTCCTTTTGCAGGGAACCGGATTCAGATCATAACGCATGTTACGCACTGTTGTCATAACGGCTTGCATCGGTATGACGGTGGAAGCGGGTGATGTCCTGTTTTTTGAAAGGGCAGCATAAAAGGGATCATAATCCGCATGCCGTCATGGCAGCGTTTTCTGTCGGACAGCAGAAGACAGGTTCAGTCTGTTTTCTGCGGAAATCCCCCGCTGATTTGCAGTTTTAGGTGATTTCTGAAAATAAATATCCCGGTTCAGTTCACAGGCACAGGCAAAAGCCGGAAGCTTCTGATACTTTGGCGGTATATTCTTTTCTGGAAAGCACCTTAAAATGCAGAAATTTTTTTTGACTGTCCGGCCGTCATCCTTTGCAGTCATGATTTTAGGTGATTTCTGAAAATAAATATCCCGGTTCAGTTCACAGGCACAGGCAAAAGCTGGAAGCTTTTGATACTTTTCCGGTATATTCTTTTCTGGAAATCACCTTACCCCAGGAAACGCAAAGATTCTGAAGTATCTGAAAAGGATGGCAGTGCCATGACTGCGGAAAAGCAGGTTTTCTGCATGTTTGCACAGAATTTCCGCTTAGTTCCGGCCGAATCTGTCAAATTCCATAAAAAAACCAGGTTTGCACCAACCTGGTTTGGAAAAAATAAGTGAAATTCCTAATCTGCTTTTCTTCTCAGGAAAGTGGGAATATCCAGATCCTCCGGATCAACAGTCTTGCTGTCATATACGTCCGGGCCGGGATACTCCGCATCCATGCTTTCGCCCCTGAATTTTTTCTTCCGCATAAAGGCAGGTTCTTCATAATCCACAACATTCTTCATATCTTTGTTTGTATCCCTGTTTATATCCTTATATGACATCTCCCGCATGGGCTGCCGCGGAGCCTGCCGGACTTCCCGTGTGGCTGCTGTTTCACGGCCGGTCCTTTCCTGTCTGAAATTTGCGGCTTTTTTCCTGCGCTCTGCCAAAACAGCACCGGGTTCCTCAATCCCTGTGGCAATCACTGTCACGCGAATCTCATCCCCCAGACTTTCATCCACCACTGTTCCCCAGATAATATCAGCATCTTCCCCAACTTCAGTGTAAATGCGTTCGGAAGCCTCTGTCATTTCCTGCATGGTCAGACTGCTGCTGCTGGTGATATTCATCAGCACACCTTTGGCTCCGGCAATGGACAGATCCTCCAGCAGGGGATGGGAAATGGCCCGCTCTGCGGCTTCTATGGCCCTGTTTTCTCCGCTGGCAGAACCGATGCCCATAATGGCCATGCCGGCTTTCTCCATCGTGGTTTTCACATCAGCAAAATCCAGGTTCACAAGACCGGGCATAAGGATCAGGTCGGTAATGCCCTTGACCGAATGCAGCAGCACCTCATCGGCTTTTCTGAACATTTCTATCATGGTCGCGTTTTTGGAGGCCAGTCCCCGGAGCCGGTCATTGGGGATAGTAATGACTGTGTCAGCAATTTCACGTATGATTTCAATGCCTTCTTCCGCCTGCATGGTTCTTTTTTTCCCTTCAAAGGAAAAAGGCTTTGTCACCACGGCAACGGTCAGAGCTCCCAGTTCCTTGCAGATATCAGCGACTACGGGAGCGGCTCCTGTCCCGGTTCCGCCGCCAAATCCGGCTGTGATAAAAACCATGTGGCTGTCCTTTAGGGCATTGCGTATGGACTCCGCACTTTCCATGGCAGCCTCACGCCCAACCTGGGGATTGGCTCCTGCGCCCAGCCCCTCGGTCAGCTTGTCTCCTATCTGAATCTTTATCGGGGATCTGGACATTTCAAGGGCCTGAATATCTGTATTGGCTACAATAAAGCTTACGCCGCGGAGATCGGAATCAATCATATTGTTGATAGCATTTCCGCCTGCGCCGCCAATGCCGATTACTTTTATTTTCGCTGTCTTATTATTGTTGTTTTCAACATAGCTGAACATGGCTTCCCACCTCCTGAAAGAATGAAAGGGATACTGATTTCTGTATATATATCTGATTTTCCTCTGATAGTCAAATTATATCTTTAAACCATTTCTTCATGCGGTTCATGATCCTGGTAAAGACATTGGCATCTCTGATTCTGCCGATTTTTTTGCCGCTCTGGTTGCGCGCTCCGAACAGTACCAGTCCTACTCCTGTGGCATACATGGGATTGTTGACCACATCCACCAGCCCCCCGATATTTTTGGGTTTTCCCAGCCGGGCCGGCACCTGAAAGATGGATTCCGCAATTCCGATCACGCCATCCAGCATGGAAGAACCCCCGGTCAGAACTATGCCGGAATTGATGGAGTTCTCCATGCCTGCCCGGTAAATTTCCCTTTGAATCAGAGTGAATATTTCTTCCATACGGGGTTCCAGAATTTCAGAGAGCACCTGTCGGGAGAGTTTCCGGGTGTTACGGCCGCCCATTCCCGGCACATCAATATAATCATCCCCTTTGATTTTCCGTGAAAAGCAGGTACCGTACTGTTTCTTGATTTTTTCCGCTTCCGCAAGCGGCGCCCGGAGACCTACGGCAATATCATTGGTCAGATTGTTGCCGCCCAGGGCCAGCACAAAGGTGTGCCGGATATTTTTTCCGGAAAAAATAGCAAGATCCGTCGTGCCGCCGCCCAAATCCAGCAGAGCGGTCCCCAGTTCTTTTTCATCCGCTGTCAGAACCGCCTCACTGGATGCAAGTGATTCCAGAACAATATCAGCCACATCCAGCCCGGCACGGTTGGCACATTTGACAATATTGTGAGCCGATGTCACAGCGCCTGTGACAATATGGATTTTTGCCTCCAGCCGCACTGCGGACATGCCTACGGGATTGAGAATCCCGGTATGGTCATCCACGATAAATTCCTGGGGAATGACATGAATCACCTCCCTGTCCATGGGAATGGCCACTGCCCGTGCAGCATCAATGACCCGATCCACATCCTGCTGTGTAATCTCGGCACCGCCCTTGATGGCAATAATGCCGCGGGAGTTGAATCCTGTGATATGTCCGCCTGCTATACCTGCATATACAGATGATATTTCGCATCCGGCCATGAGTTCAGCGTCTTCAACCGCCTTTTTGATGGATTCCACAGTGGATTCGATATTGACTACCACCCCTTTGCGCAGTCCCACAGAGGGATGGGTTCCGATGCCAATGATATTAATATCTTTTCCGGATACTTCGCCAACCACAGCGCATATCTTGGTCGTTCCGATATCCAGTCCGACAATGATTTCTTCCTGTCCCTGCATCAAACCTCCTTATTTTCGCCAGCGGGCGATTCCGTTCTGCCGGGATTGACCACAATGCGATCCGGATTGTTCAGATCAATGGATTCTATCTTCTGCATCCCGCTGTTTTCTTTCAGATAGGCAAACAGTTTCCGCAACCTTATATATTTCAGAGGATAATCGCTGAAACCCAGGCAGATTTTTTTTACCGGAACCGGGTGAAAATTATCTGCTGTGACAAGTGTAAGTCCAGTTTCCCGTTCTGCCCGGATTTCCCGGATCAGAGTGTTGGGAATAATACTTTCCTGCTGCTGACCGCAGTGTAACACATCCATCACCGCTTTGAAAGACTCACCCGCATCCGGATTCGTAATATCTGTAAATTTCAGACCTCTGACTGTGGGAACTTCCAAAAAGTCATGGGGTTCCACTTCCTTGAAAATATTTCCCTTCTGATTTATGATAAATCTGCGTCCCATGTCAAAAACAGCCAAAGGCTGATGTTCTGCAATATGTATTCGTATTCCCGAAGGAAAGACAGCGTCCATCCGGGCTTCGGCAACCCAGGGATTGGCCAGCAGACGTTTCTGCGCCACATAAAGATTCAAATCCGCAATATTTATTCCTTCCCGGATTCCCGCATACAAAAGTGCCTCATCTCTGGAAACCCTTTCATTGCCGATTACCGCAATATCCTTAATCCTGAAATAACTGCAGTGGGTAATCAGATGATAGGCCGAGATTAGGATAATACTGAGAATACCAAGAAAAAGTATTCCTTTGAGCAGTTCCTCCTGCCTGTTTCCGTTTCGGTTCGCGGTTTCCGGCTGCCAGGGATAATCATTTTTACGGATAAACAGACTGTCCAATTACCTTCACCTCTCTTTCCAGTTCAATTCCGAATAGTTCGGCAACCCTGTTTTTCACCATATCTGCCAAAGAAAGAATATCGGATGCACTGGCTCTGTTCCTGTTGATGATGAAATTGGCATGTTTTGCCGAAACTTCCGCGCCTCCGACCCGTGCGCCCTTCAGTTCTGCCCGGTCTATCAGTTCTCCTGCGGATCTGCCTGAGGCGGGATTTTTGAAAAAACATCCGGCACTGGGAAATTCCAGGGGCTGACTTCTGTGCCGCTGTGCAAGAATCATCTGTGCCTCTGAGTCCAGTTCCGCAACAGTTTTCATACTTTTGTGCAGAACAAAATCACCTTCCGCAATCACGGGTTTTTTTCCTTCAGAGGAGACATGCTCCCGGCTCCAAATGAGTTTCCTGTATGTGAAACAGAGATTCTGTCTGTCAATCTGCCGGATATTCCCGTCCGGTGAAAGCACTGTGACTGTGTGCAGAATATCCGCGATTTCTCCTCGCGATGTTCCCGCATTCATCCAAATGCCTCCGCCCACAGTTCCCGGAATGCCCAGAAGAGGGCTGATTCCCTCCAGTCTGTTTTGCATGGCAAATCTGCACAGGCTTTTCATCCGCACCCCGGCTCCGGCCCGGATGATTACCCTGCCGTCATTTTCTTCTCTGATTATCTCTGTTTCCCGAAGGCATTTTGTCAAAACAATGATAATCCCCGGATAACCGCTGTCTTTTACCAGCAGATTTGTGCCGTCTCCGACAATGCTGTGAGGAAATTCCTGCTCCGCAGCCCAGCGGATAAGATTTAAGAGTTTTTCCTTACTGTCCGGACTTGCATATGCCGCAGCAGGCCCGCCTGCCCGGAAGGAAGTATGCCGGGACATGGGTTCGTCAAAGCGGATATTTTCACCCAGCATCTCCCTGAGATGTTTCCGTTCTTCTGTGCCAATCCTCATATTCATCCTGAAATTTCCGGTTTTCAGTTGCCCGGACAGATTTGTCCCCCACAGTCAGCATGAAAAACTGGAAAAAAATCTCTGTGTCCTATGTGAAAAACTTTGTGTAAATGCAAAACCTTTCCGGACAGACATAACAGCTACCCGGACGGACGGTTTTCAGATATGCTGTCCCAAAATGGAACAGCAGACATCCGCAATCTGCTCTGCGGCATCCGGTTTTCCGAATATTTTTGCTTTCCCTGCCATTTTTTTCAGCATTTCCGGATGATCTGCAAAATAGGCAATTTTCTCTGCAAATTTCCGGGCATCCAAATCCTTTTCAGCAATCATCTCCGCAGCTCCGGCCCGGACAAGTGCATGGGCATTCATTGTCTGGTGGTCATCTGCTGCATGTGGAAATGGAATAAAAACAGCAGGTTTCCCCATAGCTGTTATTTCAGCCACAGTGGAAGCCCCTGCCCGGCAGATAATCAGATCCGCATTCCGGTACCGTATGGGCATATCTGTAAAAAAGGGACGCACTTCAAAGGAAATACCCGCATCATAATATGTCTGCCTGACCGCAGATTCATCCTGGGGGCCGGTCTGGTGGACAAAACAGAATTCCTGCGGGTTTTTCAGATGGTGAACTGCTTCCGTCATGACAGTATTGATGCGGTGGGCGCCCTGACTTCCCCCGGTAATAAATACGGTAAAAAATTTATTCTGACTCTCCGACTTTTTCCCCCCGATCAGCAGTATCTCTTTGCGCACCGGATTTCCGGTCACGCGGATCCGGCCGGAGGCCATTACAGAGGCCGGAAATCCTTTTTCTCCGGAAGGGGGAAAGGAAGCACAGACACGGTCTGCAAAAAAGGACAGCACCCGGTTGGTAATGCCCGGCACCCGGTTCTGTTCATGAAGCACAATTTTTACACCCAGCAGCCGCGCAGCAAGCACCACAGGCCCTGAAGAATATCCTCCCACCCCGATCACCATATGTGGCCGGAATTCCCGAATCATTCTGACAGATTCCCATATTCCCAGAGGCAGTTTCAGCAAAGAGCGTATCTGTGCGGTCAGCCCCCGTGCCTTGAGACCTTCGGCTGTAATTTTTCTGTGGGGGAATCCTGCCTGGGCGACAATAGTCATTTCAACGCTTTTCCCGGTTCCGGCAAACAGAATCCTGTTTTGGGCATCCCTTTCCATGAAGGCATTGGCAATCGCGATGCCCGGAAAAAGATGACCGCCTGTACCTCCGCCTGCAATGATAATTCGGAGAGGCTTATTTTTCATACTGTGACATTCCGATATTCATGAGTATTCCCACAGATGCCATGTTCACCAGCAGGGATGTCCCCCCGTAACTCAGAAAAGGAAGGGTCAGCCCTTTGGTAGGCAGCAGAGCCAGGGCCACTCCCATATTGATGCAGACCTGAAGCCCCAGAGATACGGTCAGTCCGGTTGCCAGCAGGCTCAGAAAAAAATCGTCTGTATTTCTGGCAATGATCATGCCCTGCCGTACAATAACTGCATAACAGAGGATTACGGCCAGAACCCCCACCAGACCAAGCTCCTCTCCGAGTACCGAAAAAATGAAATCCGTATGCGGTTCAGGAAGATAAAACAGTTTCTGATACCCTTTTCCCACACCTGCCCCCCATATTCCGCCGCTGCCAAAGGCCATAAGGGAGTGTATGGTCTGGTATCCCTCATCACAGGCATATTTCCACGGATCTGTAAAACTGGTCCACCGTTTCATGCGATAGGGTGTGCTGATAATCAGAAACCAGACCAGAAGGAGCACAAGCAGCAGTGACATGCCCAGATGTCTGATACGGACACCTCCGGCAAACATCATAATCCATGTTACTGCAAAAAGAATCACTGCGGTTCCGAAATCAGGCTGGCGCAGAACAGGCAGACATATCAGTCCCATAATCAGCACATGCGGAACAAAGCCGATGGAAAACTCCTTTATCCGCTCTTCTTTTTTTTCCAGAGAATAGGCCAGATACAGTACAAGTGCAAAACGGGCAAACTCGGCAGGCTGAAAGGTGTATGTGCCGAACCGCAGCCAACGCACTGCCCCGCCCGCGGATACACCCAGCCCCGGAATCAGTACCCCGATGAGCAGGCCCAGGGATATTCCCAATATGGGATAGGTGAAAGAACGAATTAATTTCAGGGGTATCTGTCTGCACAAAAACATCAGCACAAATCCTATCATGACAAATACGGCCTGCCGGATCAGAAAATGGTAATCACTTCCGAATTTCCGGAGTGCCAAAGCGGAACTTGCACTGTAAACCATCACAATCCCGATGCCTGACAGGAAAAGAAGCGGAAAAAGAATCAGGATGTCGGAATCGCTCAGGACAAAACCTCTGATACGGAATTCATGTTTTCTGATCATTGCATTATCTCAGTTTCAGGGTGCTGAGGGAAAGCAGCGCGAGCGCAATCGAAATAATCCAGAACCTTACAATAACTTTGGGTTCGGGCCAGCCTTTGAGTTCAAAATGGTGGTGCAGCGGGGCCATGCGGAAGATCCTGCGGCCTTTGGTCATTTTGAAGAAACCCACCTGAAGAATTACAGACAGGGCTTCCATGACAAAAAGTCCGCCCACCAGCACCAGAAGAATCTCCTGCTTTGTCACTACCGCGATGGTTCCGATGACAGCTCCCAGGGAAAGGGAGCCCACATCGCCCATGAAGACCTGTGCGGGATAAGCGTTAAACCAGAGAAAGCCCAGTCCCGCTCCCGCGAGAACCCCGCAGAATACACAGGCCTCCCCGCTGCCTGCCACATAATTGATCTGAAGATAGTTGGCGATTTTCACATGCCCTGTCACATAGGCAAATATCATATAGGTGACAGACACCACAATCACAGGCCCGATGGCCAGCCCGTCCAGTCCGTCAGTCAGGTTGACAGCATTGGAGGTCCCAACAATGACAAAAGCCGCAAAAAAGATATAACCCCATCCCAGATCCGGGGAAATTTTTTTGAAAAAGGGCAAAGTCAGCCGGGTGTCAAAATCCGGGCAGAGCCAGAAAAAATATCCTGCTGCCAGTGCCGCGACTGTCTGCAGTCCAATCTTCTGCCGCGCGGAAAGTCCCATATTCCGTTTTTTGATCTGCATAAGCCAGTCATCAGCAAAACCGATCAGTCCGTAAGAAATGACCACAAAAAGAATAATCCAGATATAGGGGTTGGTCAGATTTGCCCATAAGAGAGTGGACAGTACTACGGAAAAAACAATGAGCGAACCGCCCATAGTGGGTGTTCCTGCCTTAATATTGTGATGTTTAGGCCCCTCTTCCCGGATATACTGCCCAATTTGCAGGGTGCGGAGTTTCCGGATCACCCAGGGCCCAAGGATAAAACAGATGAGAAAAGCCGTGAGACAGGCATAAATGGTGCGGAAGGTTATATACCGGAACACATTGAAAACAGCAAAGTCTGTGTGCAGCGGATATAAAAGATGATAAAGCATAAGATGTCAGTTTCCCTTTCCCGGATTTTTGTCCGCCCAGTCCCTGAGTGTGTCCGGGATGAGTTCCATTTTCATTCCCCTTGATCCTTTTATCAGCACCCAGTCCCCTGGCTGAAGAATTTCTTTCAGAGATTTGATGATTTCCTCACGGGAGCCGGTAAAAATCTGTTTACGGTTCATTCCGCGTTCCTGCGCTCCTGCCGCAGCATGTTCTTTCTGCTTTCCGGTGAGAAAAAGTATGTCAATACCGGCATCTGCGCAGAACATGCCGATTTCCTTATGCAGAGTTTCAGACTGTTTTCCCAGTTCCAGCATATCGCCGAGTACGGCAATGCCCCGGTTTTTTCCTTTCAGATCCGCAAGTGTGTTGAGTGCTGCCTTCACTGAGCCGGGATTGGCATTATAGGTATCGTCAATAATGCAGAATTCCCCCGCGGTCTGAAAGATATTCATCCTGCGTTCTGCGGGTCTGAAATCTGAAAGGCAGGGAGCAATCTCTTTTGCAGAAAGACCGGCTCCGTATGCAGCCGCGGCAGCAGCAAGAGCGTCATGCACCATAAATGCGGCAGGCGTGTGAAGACAGACTTCTGCCATTTCCGGGGATATTTCCAGAATGAAAGAGATTTCCATACCTTTTCTCTTTACATCCAAAGCTCTGACCTGTGCCTCCTCGGACAAACCGAACGTGATGATTTCCTGCGTGCATCGGGCAGCCAGTTTCATACATGCGGGATCATCTGCGTTAAGCACTGCGACAGTGTCGGAAGACATGCTGCTGAGCATTTCCCCTTTGGCATGGGCCACAGCCTCCACAGAACCAAGTCCTTCCAGATGAGCCGGGCCGATATTGGTAATGACTCCCACATCCGGTATGCAGATGCGGGTCAGTCTGCCGATTTCACCGGGATGGTTCATTCCCAGTTCCACCACTGCCCATTCATGACCGGGTTCGAGCCGGAGAAGTGTGAGGGGAAGTCCGATTTCATTGTTGAAATTGCCTGATGTGGAAAGGGTGTGGTAATATTTGGAAATAATGGCCGCAGTCATCTGCCGTGTGGTGGTTTTGCCGTTGGAACCTGTGATGGCCGCCAGAGAAACTCCGCTCTGCATTCTTCTGAAAGCAGCCAGCGCACCCAGGGCACGAAGCGTATCTTCCACAGCAATACAGACAACAGACCTGTTTTCCCATTCCTTATGGAACAGTTCTCCGATCTTTGCTCCGGAAATGATCAGTCCCTTTCCCCCCCGGCCAACAACATCCGGGATAAAATTATGTCCGTCATGATGCTCTCCGCTTATGGCAACAAACAGTTCCTCTTCGGATATGGTTCTGGAGTCTGTGGAAATCCCTGAAAAAACAGATTCCGGATTTCCGCTCAGGAGTTTCCCCCCGGTTGCTTTGAGAATCTGGGCTGTGCTCCATGGTTCCTTTTTTGACATCTGTTTCCCCTGGTTCTGTCCTTTGTCCTGTTTTTGTTCAAATCAGTGTGATTATCCGCTTATCAGACATAATACCGGTTCGCCATTGAAAACATACTTATGAAACACACCACTTTCCCTTTCAGGAGGGGATTTTCTGAAAAAATCAATGGAGAATTGG
>JBFXEJ010000027.1:0-53357 GCA_050180235.1 Desulfococcaceae bacterium | reverse complement strand
GGCGACACTGTAACTCCGGGAGAACAGCCCACTGTGATTCCGGTAACAGCCGGCCCGAATTTTACCCAGACCACCAAAACCGTTGCTCTGCAAACTGATGCGGACGGAGACGGCGCAGTTACACCGGATGACACTCTGCGCTATACCGTTGTAATTCGGAACACAGGAAACCAGAATGCCGCAGGACTTGTTTTCACAGACAGTATTCCGGCAAATACAGCCTATGCAGGAAACCTGCTGGCAACATCCGGCACTGCGGTTTACAGCAGCGGTCAGATTGAATGGAACGGCGGCATTGATGCAAATCAGTCTGTGACCATCACTTTTGATGTCACGGTGAACACAGGCATAACTGCGGGAACTGTTATTTCCAATCAGGGAAAAGTGAACTACGACTCTGACGGTGACGGCACAAACGACAAAGAACAGCTTACGGACGGAGATACCAGTCTGCCCGGTGAACAGCCCACAGATACAAAAACAGGGGTTGCAGGCATTGTTTCCACAAAGAGCGTGGCAGATGAAAACGGGGGCAATGTGGAGCCGGGGGATATTCTGCTCTATACTGTGGATTTGAAAAATCAGAGCGGTTTTGATGTTGCCGGACTGGAATTTGTGGATGCCATTCCAGCGAATACAGCCTATGTTGCGGCAAGTGTCACGGCTACGGCAGGCACCACAGTGGTCAGTGAAACACCGACTCTGCGGATTCAGAACATTGCCGTGCCTGCTCACGGTCAGTTGACAGTTACGTTCCGGGTGCAGGTGAATAATCCGCTTCCTGCGGGTGTGAACCAGATTTCCAATCAGGGAACTGTGAACTATGATTCCAACGGGGACGGAATTAATGATCGCAGTCAGCAGACAGACGGCGACACCGTGACTCCGGGAGAACAGCCCACTGTGATTCCGATCACAGCCGGCCCGAATTTTACCCAGACTACCAAAACCGTTACCCTGCGAATTGATGCGGACGGAGACGGCGCGGTTACACCGGATGACACTCTGCGTTATACCGTTGTGATCCGGAACACAGGAAACCAGAATGCCGCAGGACTTGTTTTCACAGACAGTATTCCGGCAAATACAGCCTATGCCGGAAATCTGCTGTCCACATCCGGCACTGCGGTTTACAGCAGCGGTCAGATTGAATGGAACGGCAGTATTGATGCAAATCAGTCTGTGACCGTCACTTTTGATGTCACGGTGAACACAGGCATAGCTGCGGGAACTGTTCTTTCCAATCAGGGAAAAGTGAATTACGATTCTGACGGTGACGGCACAAATGACAAAGAACATCTTACGGACGGCGATACCAGTCTGCCCGGTGAACAGCCAACGGATACAAAAACAGGGGTTGCAGGCATTGTTTCCACAAAGGGCGTGAAAGATGAAAACGGGGGCAATGTGGAACCGGGGGATATTCTGCTGTATACGGTTTCCCTGCTGAACAAAAGCGGTTTTGCCATCAGCGGAGCGGAATTTGTGGATTCCATTCCTGCGCACACGGCCTATGTTGCCACCAGTGTTTCCACGCCTTCCGGCACGGTTGAGTCTGAAAGTCCGGTGCTGCGGATTCAGGGAATTTCCCTGCCCGCACATGGAGAGATTGCCATCACATTCCGGGTGCAGGTGGTCAATCCTATTCCTGCGGGTGTGAATCAGATTTCCAATCAGGGAACTGTGAATTATGATTCCAACGGTGACGGAAGCAATGACCGCAGTCAGCAGACAGACGGCGACACCTCGGTTCCGGGGGAACAGCCCACGATTATTCCGGTTGTTGCAGGTCCGGATTTTGAAAGCACCAAAAGCGTTGCTCTGCAAAATGATGCGGACGGAAACACTGTTGTGACTCCGGGAGATACGCTCCGTTATACAGTGGAAATTCGGAATATCGGCAATCAGGACAGTTCCGGCACTGTGCAGTTTTATGACAATATTCCCGCATTCACAGCTTATTTCAGCGGAAGTGTGAATGCGGATGCCGGAACAGCTTCGTACAACAGCGGCAGTAACAGAATTGAATGGAGCGGAAATATTGCTGCGGGCGGTTCTGTGAATCTTGTTTTTGATGTGACGGTCAATTCCGGCATAGCAGTCGGAACCCTGATTTCCAATCAGGGTGTGGTGAATTTTGATTCTGACGGAGACGGGGTCAATGATTCCGAGGATCTGACAGACGGAGATTCTTCCAATCCCGGAGATCAGCCTACAGATGTGCCGGTCGGCGGAACTCCTGAAGGCATTGCTTTGAAAACCGTAGTGGATGAAAACGGGGGCAGTGTTCAGCCGGGAGATGTTCTGACCTATACCGTCACAATGAAGAACACCAGCTCCTTTATTGTCAAGGATCTGGAGTTTACAGACAGCATACCCGCGAATACAACGTATGTGCCAGGAAGTGTTGTTCCTCCCTCAGGCAGCACAGTGGAAGGTGAAACACCTGTGCTGCGGATTACGGGCATTGATTTTGCCGCATTTGGGGAAAACACAGTTGTTTTCAGTGTAAAAGTTGATGATCCGCTTCCCGCAGGCGTGAGCCAAATCAGCAATCAGGGACTTGTCTATTACGATTCTGACGGAAACGGAAACAATGACAGCAGTCAGAAAACCGATGGAGATCCTGCACAGCCGGGGGAACAGCCCACAGTGGTTCCGCTTACAGCCGGGCCAATGCTTGCTCCGGTCAGCAAAAGCGCAGAACTGCTTACAGATGCAGACGGAAACAGTGCAGTTTCTCCGGGTGACACTCTGCGATATACGGTCATCATTACCAACAGCGGCAATGCAGCAGCTTCAGATGTGCATTTTACAGATACACCTGATGTCAACACCACGCTGACCGCCGGAAGTGTCATTACCAATCCTGCGGGATTGACCGTTATCAGCGGAAATCAGACCGGAGATACTTCTGTAGATGTGGAAATCGGAATCCTCAACGGCGGGGGACAGAGTGTTGTCATCACATTTGATGTGATTATCAATGAAGATTTTCCAGTCGATGTTGAGAAGGTGGCAAATCAGGGAATTGTGGAAAGCACTGAACTGCCGGATACACGCACGGATGATCCAAATACACCCGAAGCTGATGATGAAACTGTAACTCCGGTGAAAACAAATGATCCGCCGGATGCAGTGGATGACAGTGCCTCAACACCTCTGAACACGCCGGTTTCTGTGCCTGTGCTGGTCAATGACAGTGATCCGGATAATGATGCCATAACAGTGGTCAGTGTGACGCAGCCGGACAATGGAAGTGTCAGCTTCAAGCTGGAAGGAACGGTGATTTACACATCTGATCCCGGATATACGGGTTTTGACACCTTCACCTATACCATTGAAGACGGACACGGCGGCAGTGATACGGCTACAGTAACGATCAATGTGGATGATCATGCACCCACGGCAGTGGCCGACAGCGGAGTGACCAGACCGGATACGCCCATCACCATCCCGGTTCTGAACAATGACACAGACCCGGACAATGATGTGCTGACCGTAACCGCTGTGACCGATCCGCCGCATGGTTCAGTGACAAAGAATCCGGACGGAACTGTCACCTACATACCGGATACGGGGTTCACGGGAACAGACACCTTTGAATACACCATAGTGGATGCCACCGGAAACACAGCCAAAGCAATTGTGAGTGTGCTGGTGGATGCGGAGGTTCCCGCGGCCGCTGATGATGCGGAAACCACACCGAAAAACACACCGGTGACAGTGGATGTGCTGAACAATGACAGCGATCCGGACAATGATCCGCTCACCATCAAGGATACGGATGTGACTGATCCGGCCAACGGAACAGTCACTGTTGACAATAACGGAACTCCAAATGATCCGTCTGATGACACGCTCATCTACACACCGGATGAAGATTACGTGGGAGCCGATTATTTCACCTACACAGTCTGCGACCCGGACGGCAACTGCGACCGGGCTGCGGTGACCATTATTGTGGATGATTTGCCTGAGGCCAGACCTGATACCAATACCGCACAGGAAAACGGCCCGGCAGTGACAGGTAATGTGCTGAACAATGATTATCCGGGAAATCCGGTAACAACAGTCACGGCAGCAAATCAGAACGGCACAGCGATTGTTCCGGGAACACCTTTTACAACCCCGGCAGGTGGCAGTCTGACCCTGAATGCTGACGGCACTTACAGTTACACTCCCCCGACATGGGGCTATGTGCCTCCGGCCGGTCTCAGCGAAGTGTTTGTCTATACTATCACGGATGCTGACGGAGATACCAGCACCAGTACCCTGACAGTTACGGTTTTCAGCGGCAACCGTCCGCCGGTGGCAGAGGATGACAGTACAGCAACCAATCTGAATACACCTGTGGATATTGCTGTGCTGCCCAATGACAGTGATCCGGATGGCGATCCCCTGACAGTGACAGATTTCACGCAGCCGGGCAATGGCACTGTGGTTCTGAGTCCTGACGGGACATTCACCTATACACCGAATCCGGGTTTTACCGGCACTGACACCTTCACCTATACCATTGATGACGGAAGAGGCGGTTATGACTCGGCTGTTGTTACGATCACGTTAAAAGACAATGTTCCCCTTGCTGTTCCAGATACAGCGATTACGCAGGTCAATACACCTGTAGATATTACGGTGCTGAGCAATGACAAAGATCCGGATAATGATCCGCTCACGGTTACGGCGGTAACTGATCCGCCTCACGGCACTGCGGTTGTCAATCCGGATGGAACAGTCACTTATACGCCTGATACTGGATATACCGGAACCGACACTTTTACCTATACCATCTGTGATACGCACAGCAACTGCGTAACTGCTGATGTGAGTGTAACGGTTTATAGTTATATCACCGGACTTGTTTACCATGATCTCAATGGCAGCAGCATACAGGATTCCGAAGAACAGGGAATCTCCGGTGTGAAAGTGGAACTGCTGGATGCAACCGGTGCGGTCATTGCCAGTGCTGTGACAGATGAAAACGGATCTTATATTTTCCCGGATATTCTGCCCGGTGACTATACGGTCAGGGAAACCGATTTGAGCGGATACACAAGCACAACGCCCAATGAGGTTTCTGTCAGTACAGCAGATACAGGCAGTGCTGAGGCAGTTTTCGGAGATCAGAGACCGGCAGTTATTTCCGGTCTGGTGTTTGAAGACAAAAACGGCAACGGGGTTCAGGATGAAGGCGAGAACGGCATCCCCGGAGTTGCTGTGGAATTGACAGACAGCACAGGTCAGGTCATTGCTTCTGTGATTAGCGGAGAAGACGGGCGGTATGCTTTTGATCCGGTCAATCCGGGAAATTATACGGTTAAAGAAACAGATCCGGAAGGTTATATTTCCACAACCGGCAACAGTGTTGACGTAACGCTTCCGGACGGCGGAACAGCCCCGGTCAATTTCGGGGATCAGAAAAAAGGAAGCATTTCAGGCATTGTATTCAATGATGTCAACGGAGATGGTGTCAGGGACAGTGAGGAACCGGGCATTTCCGGTGTAAACGTGGAACTGCTTGATAGTGAGGGAAATCTGATTGCAGCCACAGTCACCTCACCGGAGGGAACTTACAGTTTTGCAGACGTTCCTGCCGGAGCCTATGTGGTGAAAGAAACTGATCCTGAGGGATATGTATCCACCACCGGCAATACTGTTCCTGTGAATCTGGTTTCAGGCACAGAAGCAACGGCAAGTTTTGGAGACCGGATAATAGGCAGCATTTCCGGCACGGTTTTCAATGATGTGAACGGAGACGGCGTGATCAGCGCGGGTGAAACCGGCATTCCGGGTGTTACTGTGGAACTGCTGACACCCGATGGTGCTGTTATTGCCACCACAGTCACCGGGGGGAACGGTTCTTACAGTTTCACAGACATTCCCGCAGGAGCCTATATTATCAGAGAAACTGATCCTGAAGGCTATGTCTCCACCACCGGCAATACGGTTCCCATAAACCTGACTGCGGAAGGCGGGGCTTCAGCGAATTTCGGGGATCAGAAAAACGGCACTGTTTCCGGTACTGTCTTCCATGATATAAACGGAGACGGAATTCAGAACAGCGGTGAACCCGGTATTGCAGGCGTGACTGTGGAACTGAGGGATATTGACGGCAATCTTGTTGCCACAATCCTCACAGACAGCAGCGGTTCCTATGTTTTCACAGAAATTCCTGCCGGAGCCTATATTGTGAAAGAAACAGATCCTGAAGGATTTGTTTCCACCACAGCAAACACTGTGCCTGTTAATCTGGGTTCAGGCGGAGCAGCCACTGCCAGTTTTGGAGATCAGAACTGGGGAAGCATTTCCGGAATGGTTTTTGCTGATGCCAACGGAGACGGTATTCTCAATGGCAGTGAAACCGGACTGGGAGGGGTTACAGTGGAGCTGATCAATGCACAGGGTCAGGTGATTGCCACCACAGTCACAGCCGGAGACGGAACTTATATGTTCACTGATGTCCAGCCCGGAAGTTACACTGTGCGCGAAACTGATCCCGAAGGATTTGTTTCCACTACCATCAATACCGTGCCTGTGAATCTTGTATCCGGCGGATCCGGCACAGCCAGTTTCGGTGATCAGGCAAAGGGAACTCTGTCCGGAACTGTATTCAATGACAGCAACGGAGACGGCATTCAAAACAGCAGCGAACCGGGTATCGGCGGTGTTGTTATCCAGCTTGCGGATTCCCAGGGCAATGTCATTGCCTCAGCCCTTACCGCAGGGGACGGTTCCTATGTGTTCACCAATCTGCAGACGGGCAATTATACAGTGAGCGAAACTGATCCTGATGGATTCATTTCCACAACAGACAATGATGTTCCTGTAATGATTTCTTCCGGAGGCTCGGCTTCTGCAAATTTCGGAGATCAGCAGAAAGGAACAGTATCCGGCATTGTGTTTGTGGACAGCAACGGAGATGGAATCCTGAACAATGATGAAAAGGGACTGGGCGGAGTGACAGTGGAACTCACTGATGCAAACGGAAATGTCATTGCCTCTGCTGTAACAGCCGGTGACGGTTCCTATATTTTCATAAATGTGGTGCCGGGCGATTATACGGTAAGAGAAACCGATCCGGAGGGATTCACTTCCACCACACCCAATTCGGTTCCTGTCACCCTTGTTTCCGGAGGGGCAGCCACAGCCAGTTTCGGAGATCAGCAGCAGGGCGTAATTTCCGGTGTTGTTTTCCATGACATCAACGGAGACGGTGAACAGAATGCCAATGAAGATGGAATCAGCGGAGTTACGGTTGAACTGACAGACAAAGACGGCCAGGTCATTGCATCCGCAGTGACAGCAGGTGACGGTTCCTATATCTTTGTCAATATTCCTCCGGGAGAGTACACAGTGAAAGAGACTGATCCAGCCGGATTCACTTCCACCACAGACAACAGCGTTTCGGTGAGCATTGTATCCGGCGGCTCAGCAGCGGCCAACTTCGGGGATAAACAGTCCGGAAGCATTACCGGCATAGTTTATTATGACAAAGACGGAAAATGCGAATATGATTATGGCAAGCCGGGCATTGGCGGAGTTGTTATTGAACTGAGAGATGCGGATGGAAATGTGATTGCCTCAACGGTCACTGCCGGGGACGGTTCCTATGCCTTTGTCAATATTCCTCCGGGTATTTACACCGTTATGGAAGTTGAGCCCGAAGGATATGCAAGCTCTTCTCCCAATGTGGTCTGGGTCACTGTTCCGGCAAACGGAGCAGGTACTGCCAATTTCTGTGAGCAGACAGGAATCCCATTGCTTCCTGATCTGTGCAATACTGCAAAAGTGGCTGTGGACATCAATGGGGGCGCTCTGATGAACAGTGATGTCATATGGTACGGTGTATCCCTTTATAACGGGGGCAACAGTCCGGCCACTGATGTGATGTATACAGATGTTCCCGGCGATTCTGTCACGGTTGTCAAAGACTCGGTTGTCACTTCAAAGGGAACGGTTGTAAGCGGTCAGAACGGGGAAGCGGAAATTGCCGTGAATATCGGAACAGTGGCTCCGGGCGAGAGCATTGTCATCAGTTATTATGTGCAGGTCAGAAACGATGTGCCAAAGGGAGGATGGATTGTGAACCAGGGCCATGTGTCAGGCTCCAATATCGGGGATGAACCTACGGATAATCCCAACACATCAGCCCTCAATGATCCGACCGTATCCGGCCCGGTCAGCAGTATATCCGCCAATTTGGATATTATCACTTCCATCACCTCGGATGCGTCTGCAAATCCCCGGCCCGGTGATTTGATCACCTGGCAGATTACTCTCACCAACAATGGGGAAAGCAGTGAGTATAATCCGGCAGGCACATCCATAGAACTGTTTAACGGTTACAGGATTACCTTCAGGGGAACAGAGTATCATGAGGACGGAAATTCCACATGGCGGTATTTTGTGGAAGAAATGTCCGGTGCAAAGGATCTGAGCAACTGGATACTGGAACTGCCTTCGTGCATAAAAGTTCTGGAAGCAACTCCGGGATTTGAGCAGGTAAGTCCTGATCCCAACACAGGTCTGAGCGGTCTGAAGTGGAATACGGATGATGGATTCAGTTCCGGTGAATTCTTTGTAACTGTGCAGGGACACTGGCAGAAGGGTGTTGTCCATGTTGCAGCCAAGAGCAGAGACATCGGCACAGGTCAGATGGCCGGGCCGGCCTGCGTTGCATCCGGCATAGCTGATATTTATCTGTTCAACGGGATTCCGGATTATACCACAATGGTACCCGGAAGCCTGAAAACCAGCACGGGAACCGGGGTTGAAGAAGATGTTCTGAAGGTTGCTGTGGAGAATTTTGCTCCGGGCGAAAGTGTAACCATCACCTATACCGTAAAGGTGAATGAAGATATACCTGAGGGATATGAACTCCGCAATCAGGGATATATACTGGGTGCGGGAGAACCTGTATCTGTGGATAATCATCCGCAGCCCCAGTTTGATGAAAATGCGGAAGTTCCCACAGAACCCGGAACAGGTGCAATCATAGAAGCCTATGAAAGCATAGTGGATTACAACGGCGGAACTTTCTATCCCGGCGATGCTGTGGAATATAACATTACCATTATGAATTCCGGCGGTGAAACATCGGAAAAACTTCTTTTCTCTGATACCATTGAAGGATTTGTGTCTCTGATTCCCGGCACGGTCAGCAATTCCGCAGGGGAAGTGAAAACCGGCAACAATAGCGGAGACACATCAGTGGTTGTGGAAATTGGAACAATGGCTCCCGGAGAAAAGGCTGTCATTACCTTCCAGGCAATGATCAGTGGAGATGCTCCCAACGGTGTTCCACTTTCCAATCAGGGAATCGTGAGCAGTTACGGACTGCCGGATGAAAAAACAGATGATCCCTATACCTGCACACCGAATCTTCCCACAGTAGCTGTGGTTATGTGGGATCCCAACGCATATGATCCTCCGGCAGCGGAAAAACGTTTTTCCGGAGAATTCCCGGTGGTTCATTGGGAACTGACATGGATCAACGACAAGAATGAGAGCGCTCTTCTGGTTTATGTGGAAGATGACATTCCCCAGGGGGTTTCCTATGTGGATGGCAGTCTGGGAGCGGATTTCGGAGATTTCCGCTTTGATGCAAATACCAATAAGGTGGTTTGGGAAGGAAGCATACCGGGACAGGGTGGAAGGGTGAGTATCTGGTATGACACAACGGTTCCTGAAAATATGAATCTGGTGGAAAACCGGGGCTGTGCAGTATGGGATCAGAATGGAAACGGTCAGTGGGAAGATGAGGCGGCAGAATCGCTGATTTCTGTCTGCACAGATGATCCCGGAACCCTTGATCCTGATGACGGAACCGTATGGAAGCGTTCCCCCCTGAGTCTGGGTGATACCGTATGGATTGATGACAATAAAGACGGTATTTGGCAGACTGATCGTGAAAAGGGTGTTGACGGTGTGAAGGTTTCCCTTTATGCTGATGCAGATGGAAACGGAGATTTTACTCCGGGCGTGGATCAGTTCCTGAAAACCATGACCACTGCAACCCGCAGCGGGGTGCAGGGATATTATCTGTTTGAAGATCTCAGCCCCGGATCATATATTGTTCAGATTGCACCGGAAAGTTTCTCGACCGGAGTTCTGAAAGAGTATGTGACCAGCCCCGGAGAAGCTGATCCGGATAACAATGTGGATAATGATGACAACGGGTATGAAAAATCCGGGCATGGGGTTGTGAGCAGGGCCATAACCCTTGACAGAGATCAGGAATCTGTCAATGACGGTGATACAGATCCCAACACCAACCGGACAGTGGATTTCGGATTTGTCAAGTCTGAATCACAATACATATGGCCGCTGAAACCGTTCTGATGCAACAGACTCTCATCAGCAGAACACAGAGACACAGGATTTGCCAACTTTCAGAAAGTTATCAAATCTTACCGGAATCCAATTTTTAATTTGCACAGAAAATCTCTGTGCTCTCTGTGCAGTCCTCTGTGTTCTCTGTGGGAAACAGATGCACATGGCTTTTCCGCAGCGGACACAGAGACACAGAATTTGCCAACTTTCAGAAAGTTAGCAAATCTTACCGGAATCAAATTTTTGTCGGAATTTGACTTTTTATTGGCATTTTTAATGCTGCCTGATTGTAGCCGAAGGCAGAGAGGATCATTACATATCGGAGCTTGGGTATGAGGAAAATCGGAAATTGGGAAAGAGGAACAAAGGCCGGGGGAGGCTGTCTGAAACAGATATGTCTTGTCTGTCTGCTGACAGGAATGCTGTTTTATTCTGTAGAACCTTTGCAGGCAGCGGAAGAGGATACCATCACCATTACAACCCAAAAAGGGGACAAACTGATAAAAATCTCCAAAGACCTGCTGCAGAATCCGAATCAGTGGACGGAGATTGCAAAGAAAAACAAGCTTCGTAATCCCCATGTCATTCAGTCCGGTACGGAACTGGCGGTTCCTGTTAAACTGCTGAAAGAAGAAGCAGTTACCGGAGAAGCCGCCTTTGTGAAGGGGGATGTCCGGATGCAGATTCCAGACGGGGCAGAATGGATTCCGCTTCATGCCGGAGATGCTGTTCATCAGAAAAGCAGTGTGAAAACAGGGGAAAAAAGCAGACTTCAGATACGGTATGCTGACGGTTCGGTTCTTACACTGGAAGAAAATACGGAAATGCTTATATCAGCGTGCGCTGAGAAAAAAAGATTCGGCATTGTCCGGGATCTGATGCTAGGTTTCGGAAAAATGACAGCCCTGATACAGAAATCCCGCCTGAACATTCGCACAGAAACCGCAGTGGCCGGTATCAGGGGAACCATTTTCAGGCTGTCTTCGGATGCACAGACCGCCACACGTTCCGAGGTGCTGGAAGGCATTGTTGACATGGAAGCACAGGGAAAGCGGGTTTCTGTAAACAGCGGGGAAGGAACCCTTGTGCAGAAAGGCATGGAACCAATGGATGCAGTGAAACTGCTTCCGGCCCCCAAAGTATCAGGTTTGCAAAATGTATATCAGCAGATGCCAATCCGCTTTGGTATTGAAGCAATGGAAGAATCCACAGCGTTTCATGCACAACTGGCAAAAGAATCAGATATGCTGGATTTGGTGTCTGACGCAGTGATTTCACCCGGAGAAAGTTTTGATGTAAGCGGAATTCCGGACGGAACCTATTATCTGCGGTTTTCCGGCATTGACAAATACGGGCTGGAAGGCATTCCGTCCGAAGTGCTGGCCGTAAACATTCAGGTAAAGGCTCCTGCGGAAAAACCGCAGGCACGGGCTTTGGAAATTCCGAAGAATACTGTGCTGTTTCTGGCAGATACCTCCGGTTCCATGCAGGAAAAAATCATATACAGGCAAACATCGGAAGATCGCAGAGAAACAAAAATGGCAGTGGTGAAAAAACTCCTGACCAGTATATATGAACAACTGCCTGCAGGACGCAGCACCGGTATCCTCCAGATTGCTTATCTTCCCGGAAAAAAGGAAGTGATCGAAGATTTTCTTCCCATCAGCATTCATGAAAAAGACAAAGTTTTATCAGAAATTCAGGACAGTTTTATGACAGATTACCCGGTGTTCAACCGCCGTACTCCTTTGGCAGAGGCATTCCTGCAGATGGACGAGTCAAAACTCAAAGATCTGAAGGTTCCGGTGACTCTGGTGCTGATGTCAGACGGGCTTGAAAATTTCCATGAGGATGATGGGGATGAAAAGGGCGCAGTAATGCAAATCCGCCGAATCAAAGAGAAATACAGGGAAAATTTCATTCTTCACACAGTGTATGCGGGAGAGAAAGACAAAGATTCCAAAGGAAAAGACAGACTGGAGCAGATGGCTGCGGAAGGCGGGGGAAAACATTTTTCCGCAACGGAAATGATGGAACATCAGGATTTACTGCCGGAATTCTGCCGGACAGTGTATGCTCTGCCTCTGGAACATATAACAGGAAAAGGTGAAATGAAATGAAAAAAACAGGATACTGCATTGTTTGTCTTCTGATATTTGCAAGTTTTACTGCGTTTCCCCTGCATGTCAGTGCAGATGAAATGCTCGCGCTGTATGGACTTAAAGGATATGCCTATACCTATTCACCGCTTCCGGCAGACGGCTTTCATATCCAAACCGGGGCCATGTATTCCATTTTTCACGAAAACAATCTGGAATGCCGGGATGGTTATATTTGGGTGGTTCCCCTCAGTCTGACTTACGGAGACGGTAATTTCTGGGAAATAGCTGCGGGAACACAGTGGGAATACTGGAAGAACACAGATTTTGATGTGGATGAAACCGGCATCGGAGATATTTTTCTGGGAGGAAAAGTGCGTGTTCTGGGGCAGGAAAAAGGAATGCCTCTGGATGCTTCGCTGATGCCCTATATCCTGATTCCCACAGGAGACCGGGACAAATCCATTGGTGATCTGTACAATTACAATCCCACCAATGATGATGAATATTCCTATGGCATCAATCTGCTGCTTGGCAGGCGCTGGGATCGTTTCTATTTTGCGGGCAATTTCGGGATCAACCATGTGGACAGCGACCATGATTATATTGACGAAGATACTTTTTTTCTGGGCCTGACAATGGAATATCAGATTTCCGAAACCCTGACATCCTATGTGGAATTTATCAATAATGAAAACAAAAATCTCTACAATTATCCGGAAGGGCATTTATGTTATGATTCAAATGTGGGCGAGGATATCCGGGAAATCGGCGCGGGCATCGGATGGGTGAAAGATGAATGGGGAATCAAAGTCCATGCAGGTGCAGGCATGACCGAAACATCACCGGATCTGCGGGTTATGGCTTTGATAAACCGCTCTTTTTCCTTCTGAGCAACAGTATTTTTGCAGTATCCGCTGTTATTCCGGCGAAAACCGGATTATAGTATTTTCCTTAACTTTTGTCCTTTGTGAACAGCAGGTGCAAAAAACCGCTCCGCTTAATTTTTGCACTCCTCCATCGGGTTTTGCAGAGGACAAAAGTTGGCAAAAGAACTATATTCAGCCCGTTTTTTTCCCACTCCTCCGGGTGATCTTTTTTTTGATATTCTCTTTGGTACGGGTCAGGATTTCCTTTTCTTTGGCAATGGTTTGCTGAATACGCTCCCGGTATTTCAATATGGCGGATAAGGAAAAACAATATCCGGCCACAGCAATGGGAATTCCCAGAATCACGCCTCCTACGGTCATTATCCACAGGATTTCCGGGGCATGTTTGAGCATGAGAAGTGCAGCATCCATATCCAGTTCATGGGGCAGCGGATAATTCATTTTATAAGAAAGCAGTTTTGCTCCGGTATAATAGGTAAGCCAGTAAACAAAAGGCGCAGTGAATGGATTGCTGATCCATACACCGGCAGCGGCTGCGATTTTGCTCCATTTCAAAACAGCGGCAATAAATACGGCAATAAACATCTGAATACCCATCGTGGGACTCATGCCGACAAAAAGTCCCAAAGCAAAACCCAGGGCAATTTCCTTTGGATTTCCCCGGATTTTCAAAAAACGGTCATAATTTTTTTTCAGTGAAGCAGTAAAACGGTTATCAATCATTCTATTATCTTTTTGTCAGTTGCCGGTTAATCAGTTGTTTGGTGTCAATTGCCAGTTTCCTGTGTTCTGCCTGAAGGGAGCAGAAAGCTGAAGGTGGAACCAGCCCCGGGGCTGCTGTCCACCGCAATTTTTCCCCCATGCCCTTCAATGATTTTTTTCACAATGGCCAGACCAAGGCCGGTGCTGGTTTCTCCGGCTGTGGGTCTTGCGCTCAGACGCTGAAATTCCCCAAAAAGTTTGCCCCTGTCTTCCGCTGAAATACCGGGGCCTTCATCCCTTACGCTGACCCGGATCATACTGCCATCCTCTGCCATTATAACATATATATTTGAATTAAGCGGAGAAAATTTGATGGCATTGCTCATGTAATTGTCAAAAACCTGGGCAATGCGCTTGGCATCAAAAGGGAATTCCGGCAGTTCAGGAATATCTGTATGAATCCGGATCTGTTTTTTGTGCGCTGCAAAATTACAGATGACTATCCGGTTTTCCAGCAGTTTTTTCAGATTGTCACTGCGGGGCTGAATTTCCAGTTTTCCGCTTTCAATGACCGAAACATCCAGCAGATCGTCAAGGAGTTCCAGCATTCCCTTTGATACAGAATGAATCATGCTGATAAACTGTGACTGATCCTCTGACAGTTTTCCCATTGTCTCTTCCAGAAGCACACCGCTGAGTCCCATGATTCCGCCAATGGGTCCGCGCAGGTCATGGGCTGCAATCCCCAGGAACTTGTTTTTCTGCAGATTCAGGGCCAGCAGTTCCCGGTTGGAATGTTCCAGTTGGGTGTTTTTCTGTTCCAGGGCTTTCATCAGTTGCAGATTCTGCTTCTTCAGCCTGTGCTTTTCCATCACCCGTTCCACGGAAATAAGAATGGTGTCCTGAATATTCTCGTCTTTGAGCAGATAATCGGTGGCACCGCTTCGGATGGCCTCCAAAGCTATGGATATTTCATCATTGACCGTCAGAATGATGATGGGAACATCTGCCTGCTGTTTCCGCAGATTCCGGATCAGTTCCAGCCCGTTCATCTGTTCCATGTTCATATCCGATATAATCAGCTCAGCACTTCCCCGATCCTGATTCCATATCCGGAGTGCATCCGCGCCATCTCCGGCTGTCTTTACAGTATAACCTGCTGATTCCAGAATCTCCTGCAGCATGATTCTGACAAAGGGATCATCGTCAACTACCAGTATTTTTATGTATTCTTCCATCATGGCCCCGGTTTTCAAAATTCAGTTCCTGTTTTTTTCAGACAGTTCCGGTTCATCTGCATAATTTCAGTACGGTTGCGGCCCTTTTCCTTGGCCCGGTAAAGAGCCTCATCAGCGAGCGAGATAAGCAGGGAAGACTCTGATCGCCTGTCTGCGGGTATTGCGGAACCAATGCCCATGCTAACACTGATCCGGTCTGCCACATCCGAACCGCTGTGGGGAATTTTCAGTCCCGAAATACCGCTGTGCATTTTTTCAGCAACAGGCAGAGCGTTTTTTGCTGCTGTATTCGGCAGAATAGCGGCAAATTCCTCGCCTCCGTAACGGGCCACAAAATCCCCGGAGCGTTTCAGTGACTGCTCAAGTGCCCTGGCCACTTTACGCAGGCATTCATCCCCGGCAGGATGGCCGTATGTGTCATTATAGTTTTTAAAATAGTCAATGTCGATCATAATCAGGGAGATCGGTCTTGTTTTCCGTGCGGCCCGCAGCCATTCCTGGGAGAAGACTTTGTCAAACCAGCGGCGGTTGGGAATATCTGTCAGGCCGTCGAGCAGGGAAAGCCGCTCCAGTTCCCTGTTTTTGCGTGCAAGTTCCTCTATAAGTTTCCTGTTCTGCTGCTCCAGACGGTGCTTTTCAAGATTCTTTTCTATGGAAATCAGAATAACATCCTGAATATTATCATCTTTTAACAGATAGTCATTTGCACCGCTGCGGATGGCCTCCAAAGCTGTGGATATTTCCGTATTGACCGTCAGAATGATTACCGGAACATGCCGATCCTGTTCACGCAGTCTCCGGATGAATTCCAGACCGTTCATTCCGGCCATGTTCATGTCGGAAAGAATCAGTTCCGTATCCGGATGCTGTGAATATTTTTCCAAAGCATCCACACCGTTGACAGCACATCTGACAGCATATCCCTCAGAATCCAGAATCTCTCCCAGCATCATCCGCACAAAGGGATCATCATCCACCACCAGAATTTTGGCATTTCCCGGACTCATGGCTTTGATTCTCCCCCGCACGGATCAGGAAACTGCTCCACCCGGTTTCTGCCTTCTGCCTTTGCCCGGTAAAGCGCACGGTCTGCATTTCCGATCAATAAGGATAAGGAAGATTTTCTTTCAGGACAGGCTGTGGAAAATCCCAGACTGAGCGTGATATGTCCTGCAATTTCCGAGGCTCTGTGCGGAATATTCCGGCAGGCTGTCCTCTTCAGTATGATTTCGGCCACTTTCCGGGCTCCATTTTCATCCGTATCCGGCAGAATCACTGCAAATTCCTCACCTCCGTATCGGGCCGCAAAATCTCCGGGCCTCTGCAGGGAAGTATTCAGCACACGGGCAACTTCCCTTAGGCAGCTATCTCCGGCCTGATGCCCGTAACTGTCATTGTAATATTTGAAATAGTCAATATCAGCCATAATCAGGGACAGTGGGATATTTTCCCGTATGGCCCTGCACCATTCCTGCTCCATTACCTTGTCAAACCAGCGGCGGTTGGGAATGTCGGTCAGTCCATCTAGCAGGGAAAGCCGCTCCAGTTCCCTGTTTTTGCGGGCAAGTTCTTTCAGAAGCTGCCGGTTCTGCCGCTCCAGCCCATATTTTTCCATAACCCTTTTTACAGAAACAGGAATGGTGTCATCAATATTTTCATCCTTGAGCAGGTAGTCGCTGGCTCCGGAATTCAGGGCTTTTATGGCTGTTTTGACCTCGCTGTTTCCTGTCAGAATGATGATGGGCACATCCTGACTGATATTGCGCAGATTCCGTATCAGTTCCAGCCCGTTCATTACCGGCATGTTTATGTCGGAAATGATGAGATCCGTGTCCGGATGCTGCCGGTATCTGTCCAGCGCCTCACCCCCGTTATCTGCGGTTTCCACTTCCACCGGCATTTCTGCTGAACGGAGAATGGACTCCAGCATATCCCGGACAAAGGGTTCATCATCCACCACCAGTATTTTCAGTTTCTGCTCAGACATGGAAATCAGTTGTCACCTGTCAGTTATCAGTTATCAGTTATCAGTGTTCGGTGTTCAGTGTTTATGGACAGGATGGATACCTGACACCCGTCAGCCCAGAAGATTGCGTACTGTGTCCAGCAGCGCGGACTGTTCAAAATCGCCTTTGACAATATAGGCATCGGCACCGGCCAGAATACCTCTTTTTTTGTCTTCCTCTTTGTCCAGGGAAGTGACAAGGATGATGGGAATATCCCTGCAGTCCTCTTCTTCACGCAGCTTCTGCGTAAGGGAAAAACCGTCCATTTTGGGCATTTCCACATCTGTAATCACCAGATCATAACGGTTTTTTCTGGCTTTTTCATATCCCTCAATGCCGTCACCGGCCAGACTGACCGTGTATCCGTAAGATTCGAGAATGCTTTTTTCAATCTCGCGCGTACTCAGGGAATCATCCACCACCAGGATATGACGGGGTTTGTCTGCGGGTTTCCTTTCTGTCCGTGTCCGCACCCTGACCTCTCTTGCACTTTCGATAATCCTGGGCATATGCAGGACACTGAATATCTCATTGCCTCCGGATATGATGCACCCGGACACAAAAGGAATATTGCGCATGTGGGCTGGCAGAGGTCTGATGACCATATCCTCCTCATCCAGCAGTGCGTCAATGATTACCCCCAGTTTTTCACTGCCCGCAGAGGTAATCAGGATCAGATATTCGGTTTCCGGCTTAACCGGTCTTTCTCCCGGAAGGGAAAGAATATCACGCAGCCGGACAATGGGAATGATCTGTCCGCGCAGCCGCACTGCCCTGCGTTCCATGACCTGAATCAGTTTTTCCCGGTTTATGCGGATGATTTCATCAGTATAACCGGCCGGAACAGCAAAAACCATATCTTCCACCCGGATGAAGAGCACATGGATCACAGCCATAGTCAGGGGCAGACGGATATGAAAAACCGTTCCCTTTCCTTCTGCTGTTTCTATTTGGATGGAGCCTTTGAGTTCCTCAATGACATTTTTTTTCACCACATCCATGCCCACACCTCTGCCGGAAATATCCGTGACAATGTCACTGGAACTGAATCCGGGCAGAAATATCAGACTGATGATTTCAGATTCCGGAATGCTTTCAATTTCAGCGGCAGTGAATATTTTTTTTCTGAGGGCTTTTTCTTTGATTTTGTTTAGGGGGATGCCTGCCCCGTCATCGCTGAGCCGGATTAGCACATTTTCCCCCTCATATCCGGCTGTCAGACGGATTATCCCGGTTTCGGCTTTTCCTGCCTTTTTCCTTTCTTCCGGTGTTTCAATGCCGTGATCAATGCAGTTGCGGATCATGTGCAGCAGGGGATCTCCGATTTTTTCAATGATCTTTTTGTCCAGTTCGGTTTCTCCGCCTTCAACTGTAAAATCAGTATGTTTCCCGAAACTTCGGGAAAGCTGGCGCACAGTGCGGCTGAAGGAGCTGAAAATTGTGGAAAGCGGGACCATCCGCATTTTCAGTGATCGGTCCTGCAGATCACTTGTCAGAATTCCCTGAACACTGATATCCTCTTTGAACAGGGCCGAGAGTTTTTTCAGCCCCAAGCAGAGACTTTCTGTCCCTGAAAGCAGTTCTTTCCGCTGTCTGGGACTGAGGGGACGGTTCACGGGCAGGGAAACAATGAATTCCAGATATTTTTTTGATATTTTCTCAATCTCCCGGATATCCAAAGCCCTGCGTCTGGTCCGGCTGTGACCGGACACAATTTCCCCCATGAGTTTGATGAGCTGATCCAGTTTGTCCGCGTCTATTCTGATGGTTTCAGGTCTGATGGTTTCAGACTTAATACCTGACGGCAGATTGCCCGTGTCTGTGTCAGATCTTTTTTTCCCCGCATTTTCATCATGGACATTGCTATGGGAAACAGACTGCGGGGAAGATATTTTCCTGCACAGTTCATCCGCTGTCTTCCCAATATCCTGATCCATTTCTTTTTCTGCACTGTCTGTTTTATGCGCTTCCGCAGATTCAGCCGAAACCGGCTCTGCTGCGGCAATCTCTGTCAGCCCGGCAGTTTTATCTGCAGCGTCTGTGCCTTTTTCTGCGGACAGAACCATGCTTTCCCGGGCGCCGACCTCTCCGTTACTGACGGAAGCGGAAATGACTTCACCCATCGCAGCTCTTTCCAGAGCATGGCACAGATTTTCCGGGGTCCCGATTATCTCCCCGCCCGCCGAAATCCGATCCAGCATACTGTCAATGGCATCAGTTGCCTGAAAAAGCAGATCCGAAAGCTCTTCAGACGGCGGAATTTTTTTCTGACGGAACGCGTCGAGCGCATCTTCCAGTTTATGGGCCATATGACTTACCGGAATCAGTTTCATCATCCTCGCGGAGCCCTTGATGGTATGCGCGGAGCGGAAAACAGCGTTCAGGGTTTCGGCATCATCCGGATTTTTTCCGAGAATCTGCAGTCCTTCACTGAGCCGGCTTACATGCTCTTTTGCCTCATCAGTGAAACGGGTCAGAAATTTGGCTTTGTCAAATGCCACCGCTTTTCTCCTTTGCACATCCCAGGGGATTGCTGTTTCTGATCTTTTCCATATTGTGGCGGCAGAGATGCAGAATATCGGCCTCTGAAAATGAAAAAGGAAAAAAGGACAGACCGTGATCTCCGAATCCGCCGCCGATGATCAGCCTGATGACAATTTCGTATTCCCGGACAGATTTTTCATTCTCTCCTTTGCTTCTGCATATTTCCGCAGTGTGGAAATGGGCCAGCCACGCGGAAGAACGGATGTAAATGGCCTGCCTGAAACGTTTCAGGGCTTCTTCCGGCTGTTCGCGGGATTTGGCAATCAGGCCCAGCAGAAGACAGGCCTCCAGGCACAGGGGAGTGTCCTGCAGCACTTCTGTGCAGATTCGCGCGGCAGCATCCGGCTGCCGGCTGTTAAACAGAATTTCGGCATGCAGGGTCTTTGCACGGATAAAAGAGGGATATGTGCGAATCCCCCTGTCCAGCAGATCCAGTGCCTCAGCATATGCCTTGCCCTGGGCAAGGGCCAGAGCTTTGAGGTACAACTGTTCAGGTTCCCCATCCTGTTTTTTTTTCAGCTCAGGGGCATCTGATCTGTGACTCTGAGAAATCCTCTGCACAGCCAATGAACTCCCGGATGATGAGCCGCTGTGATCAAATATTTGACTGCCGGGAATCATCGGCAGGGCCGAAGATGCAGGCAGTTTCAGCGGTTCAGTGATGCTGCCTGATTTGTCCCTTTTCCTCCCTGCGGAAACAGGAACAGTTGCAGAAAAAGAGGGAATATTATGCTGTTCCCCCCTGTCTGCGGACTTGCAAAACAGAAAAACACCATCCCTTTCAATCAGGTTCAGTATCTTATAATCATGGGAAAGGGTTTCAGTAGAGCTGACAATCAGGTATCCTCCCGGATTCAGAGTGTCGGCAAGATGCCGGAATATTTTTTTCCGGGCAGTGCTTTCAAAATAAATGGAGACATTCCGGTAAAAAACAATGTCATTTCCCCGCAGTGGTTCAGGATAGGGGAAACTCAGGAGATTGAGGATATGAAAACATACCTGCATGCGTACAGTTTCACTGATTTGAAACCGGCTGTTTCCCAAATCCTTAAAATATGCGGTTTTCAGCACAGGATCCGCTGATCTGAAAGCCCGTGCCGTATAAATGCCTTCCCCGGCCTTTTTTATGGCCTGGGTGTCAATATCTGCACCTGTGACGGAAAAAAATTTCTGCGCGTCCGGCCCGTATTTCTGATGCAGAACAATGGCCAGGGAATAGGGTTCCTCGCCTGTGGAGCAGCCTGCGCTCAGAATGCGGATTTTTTCTCTTTCCGCCCTGTTTCCAAGAAGTTCCGGTATCAGTTTTTCAGAAAAAAGACGCAGATGCACAGGTTCGCGGAAAAAATATGTTTCATTGACCGTGAGCAGATTCAGAAAACGGAAAAACTCTTCCGGATCCCGTACCAGCAGATCATAATAGGCCAGCGGAGATTTCAGTCCCCTGCCGGACATCATGTTCTGTATCTCATGGGAAAGAAAATCCGAACCGGATTTGTCAAAGCAGATTCCGGCCTTTTCCTTAATGAGTTCTTTGAAAGGGGCAGTATCCATCATTTTCCTGTCACCCGAAACATGATTTCCTCTGCAATTTTATGGATGGGCAGTACCTTGTCCGCGCATCCTTTTTCAATGGCCACCCTGGGCATACCGAAAATCACGGATGTCTGTTCATCCTGGGCTATGGTGAATCCGCCCGCATCTTTGATAGCCCTCAGACCGGAAATGCCGTCATCCCCCATGCCGGTCAGTATGATCCCGATACATCCGGAACCGTAAACCTCTGCTGCGGAGGTCAGCAGGATATTGCAGGATGGGAAATAGATATCCCCGGTCTGTACGGGTGCAAATCCTATCCTTTTCCCCTGCTCAGCCCGCATATGTTTTTCAGAAGGAGAGATATAGACCGTGCCGGGCACAAGACTCTCCCCATCCACTCCGGTTTTCACCTTCAGACTGACAATTTTGTCAAGCCAGTTGACCATTCCGGAAACAAAATCAGCCGCGATATGCTGGGCTATCACAATCGGGCACGGGAAATTTTCCGGAAGAGCGGAAAGCAGAATACTCAAAGCCTTTGGCCCGCCGGTGGAAGAGGCTATGGCCACCAGTTTACCTGTGCCCGGACGGCTGTCCCCTGCATATGTATGAGTCTGCGCCTCCATGCGGGGGGAGCAGTCCCGCCGGATGTGGGAAATAACCTTTACCCTTGCCAGCATCCTGACTTTGCGGCTGAATTCCGCACCTGACACTTCGTTGACATCAGGTTTGGGAATAACTTCCAGCGCACCTTTGGATATGGCATGCCAGGCTGTATTTGCGTCAGCACGGGAGGTGACAACCAGAATTGGAAGTGCATGGGAAGACATAATACGGCTGATGGCCTCGAGTCCGTCCATGACCGGCATGTCAACATCCATTGTGACAATATCCGGCCGGAGTTCTTCAACCTTTTTCAGAGCATCTGCTCCGTTCACAGCCTGACCCGCAACCTGAATGCCGCTGTCTTCAGAAAGAATTGCCGTTATAAGTTCTCTGGCAAAAATGCTGTCATCAACAACCAGTACCCTGACCGGTTTCATATCCATGCTCTTTCATTGCAAATTTGAAAGGTACCTGCTGCCCGTTACCGGGCTGGGTACCGGGTTTGGAATTTCATACCAATCCGCTTTCAAAACATAAGCATGCCAAATGCTGTTTTTCCCCTGGCATTAAAATTAATCTGCGGATGAGTGCCAAACTGAAAGTTTGGCAATGACCGCAGTCTGCCAAACTTTCAGTTCAGGACTCCGTATTTAACTTAATGGCATTGCTGAGGTTTTGACCTGTGTTTTGGTTATGCGCAGTTATTTTTTCAGACTTGGCAAAGGATTCTTTACTGCCATCTGTTTCTCCTGACCGGTTTTGTCCTCACTGATTTCTCCCGGATTGCCCAGTATAAACTTTTTCATCATTTTCTGCAAACCCTCTGACAGAAATTTCAGTCTGTCACTGATTTCGGATATATGGGAAATGGCCTCAGAGTTCTGTCCTGCGCCCTGGGATATTTCCCTGAGTGCAACCACGATCTGTTCGGTCGCAGATTTCTGCTGATGGGTGGACAGGGAAATCTGCCGGGCCGCTTCCGTGGTGGATCGGGCTCCGCTTAGAATCTCGTTCAGGCGATCCACAGTATGCGTAAACAGATTAAGCCCCTCCCGGATGCCACGGGTTCCGGCTTCCGAAGCCACCACCATATGATGCACTGCTTCCCTTATTTCATTCATTTTTGTTTCGATTTCACCTGTGGATTCTGTCACGGAATCGGCCAGTCTTCTGATTTCTGACGCCACCACACCGAAACGTCTGCCTTTTTCCCCTGCCGCTGCCGCCTCAATGCTGGCATTGAATGCAATAAGCCGTGTCTGATCCGCTATATTGTCAATAAATCCCATGATTTTGGTAATTTCATCGGTTTTGTTCCGCAACGCGTTGATTTCTTCCACATTATGCCGGTTTTCCTCACTGATTTTGTTCATTTTTTCCCTGAGAATCTCCAGAGACTGGACACCTTCCTGTGTGCTTTTGAGGGTGGTGCCGGCTATTTCCACCACTGTTTCCGAATTTTCAGCTATCTGGGCTGAGGTCGCGGAAAATTCCTCCATAGTGGCAGAAATTTCACTCACAGAGGCAGACTGCTGGGTCACGGTTGCCGCCTGCTCATTGAGAGCCGCTGAAATTTGGACAATGGAATCCCCCTGTTCAGCAGCCATACGGGAAATCTCTCCGAGCATCCGATCCATGTGAAAAGACATTCTGTCCAGCACCCGTGCCAGTTCCCCCATCTCATCCTTTTGTGACAGAGACAGCCGCAGTGTCAGATCCCCGCGGGTTATCTCTTTGACAAAACTGGCAATCTGATTCATTGGTCTGTGTATTACAAAAAAAAGAATTACGGAGATCAGACCTCCGCCTGCGACCAGAATCCCGGCCAGCAGAAGGGAAAGACTCATGGTGACAGAAGAGAGAATTTCTTTCTGACGGGAAATATCAATGCCAAATGTGAGAATTCCGATCTGCCTGTTTTTGTAGTCCATGACAGGAAAGGCCGCACGGGCTTTTTTTCCGTCAAAGGAAATGGACAGTTCTTTCTGTCCCGCATCCAGCAGAGGCAGAATCTCTGCCGGATCCGCCCATTGTGAGTTTTCCCCGCCGGATACACGTACATAGCGGTTTCCGATCACAGGATATTTCTGCGGATCATGGAGCGGATGGGTAATGGACAGAAGTTCCGCATTCATAAAAAGCATAAATTCCTGATTTCGGGCTTCAGATGAGATCGTTTTCAGCAGGGGGGCAAAATCCAGCAGAATCTCGGCTGATCCAAGATGCTTTCCCTGAAAATTTTTTACAGGCATGACCCCCCGGATGGCAAAACCGCCCCGGCCCGGCTCAATACCCTTGACGGTTTTTCCGGTTCTGTTCACATCCATAACGGTGTTCCGGAATCCGGATATGTCATCGGAAATATCTTCCCACTGCCCGTTTGCCTGAATCTGTTTTTCCTGCCACATCCGCACCAGACTCCGCCCATTGGGCAGGTGAAAGTGAAGTTTGAGTCTCTCTCCGCTCAAAGCAGAATATCCCTCCAGCATATCCTTCAGTTTCCGACGCAGCATTTCCCTTGCAATCTGCACTTCCGGATCGCTTTCATTTTCCATATTTCCTTTGTGTGCAGTCTCAAATGCGGCAATGACATCGGGCATTTTTGTGAAAAGAGAAGTTTTTTCCAAAGATTCCCCGCATGCGGCAGAAACGCTGCGCAGAATTTCATCCCGCCGGAGTTCTGCCATCTGAAGGATATAGTTCTGCTGCAGCGAGTCAAACTGACGGAGGATGATCAGGGCGCATACCGTACCGAGCAGAACCACAGCAGCCAGTACGGGGAGAAATATTTTTTTCCGGATGCTCATTGCGTGTATCCTTTCATAAAAACAGAATAGGGATCAGATACTGTCTTTATAAGATGAAATCATCTCCCTTACAATGAATTTTTTGCATACAAATCAGAAAAAGGCAGAGGCAGGGGTTGAGAGGCAATAACTGTGCCCGAAGCTTCAGAGAATCGGAATACCGGAAAATTTTAAACAGTTCAAGTAAGATGCAGCTTTTTTGACCGGCTGGAATTATGTCATTCCGGTGCAAACCGGAATCCGGTCAAATGCTCTTGATTCCGGACTTCTCCGGTATGACGGGGAAAATTGAACATCAGGTCAGGAATACCGGTGACAAAAATTTGGGAAAAAATGACCGGGATAACGGTACTGGATCATAAAACAGGGTACCTTTGCAACCTCAATGCGCCTGACCTGCAAAAATGATATTTTGGAAGGAGAAAGAATACAGTGAATCTCTGACAGTAGCTGTTCCTTTTTTTTCTGCAAAAAAAGGAGCCTGCCGAAACGGCTGACTCCTCTGATTTCTTTGGTGCCGGGGGCGGGAATCGAACCCGCATGAAGTTGCCCTCGGAGGATTTTGAGTCCTCTGCGTCTACCAGTTTCACCACCCCGGCCTGTACGGCAGGTGATTTGAAGTTTTACAGGTTCAAAAACAGAAAAACTTTATAATAGATTTATCCCTGTTTGTCAACAAAATTGCGGGAATGATCATCAAGTACCGCAAAAATATCCTTTGCAGGCACAGTTCCCTCCCGCAGAATTTTCGGAAAACCGCATGTCATGTCCAAAACGGTTGATCCTGTTCCGCCTTTGAGCACTCCCGCGTCAAGTATCAGATCCGCTTTTTCCGCAATGCGTGACTCCAATCTGGAAATCCGGTCACATCCCTCTGATCCGGAAATATTGGCACTGGTTCCGGTTATCGGGCCTCCCACAGATTTTACAAGAGCGGCTGCCACCGGATGTCTGCACAAACGGACACCGATTTTTCCGCTTCCGGCCGTCAAGGCAGACGGGATCTCCGGTTTTGCCTCCAGCACAAGTGTCAGTCCTCCGGGCCAGAAATGCTCCATAAGTCTGCGGGCTTCCGGAGGAACCGATTTCACCAGTCTGTCCAAATCTCTGAGGTCTGAAATCAGCAGAAGAATGGCTTTTTCATGGGATCGCCCTTTTATGGCAAAGAGTTTTTCAATGGCATCAGGGTTGTATGCGTCCGCAGCCAGTCCGTACAGGGAAGAGGTGGGAAATACCACAACTCCGCCTTTTCTTATAATATCGGCAGCTTCTTTGATCACTCCGGTTTCAGGCTGATCCGGATTTATTTTCCGTATGTTCACCATATAATCAAAAGATGCACGAAAGTTTTTCCGCTTTGCGTTCCACTTCTTTTGCCATGTCAGATTTGAACACGGTCAGCATTTTTCCCAGTTCCGGATCAGAAAGTGCCAAAATTTGAACAGCCAGAATCGCGGCATTTCTGGCTCCGGATTTTCCTATGGATACAGTCGCAACCGGAATACCGGGCGGCATCTGCACAGTGGAAAGCAGGGAATCCAGACCTTGTAAACAGGAGGAATCAATGGGAACCCCGATAACCGGCAAAGTGGTATGCGCTGCAAGAACTCCGGCCAGATGAGCCGCATGTCCCGCGCCTGCAATGATGACTTTCATGCCCCGGTCTGCGGCTTCACTTGCAAATTTTGCTGCCCTTTCCGGGCTGCGATGCGCGGATGCCACAGTGATTTCATAGGGAATGCCGAATTTTTTCATGACCGCAACTGATTCTTCCATAACTTTCAGATCCGAATCGCTGCCCATGACAATGCCCACTAATGCCTTTTGCTGAAACCGCTTCAGTGCTTTTCCGCCAATATCTTTGCGATACTGTACATCCTTCCATGTGATTTTTTCCACAGCCTGATAGGCTTTTTTTATTGCTTTTTCAACTGTTTCGCCCAGAGCAGTGACACCCAGAACCCGGCCTCCGGAGGTGACAATGCCTTTGTCTGTCGCGGCTGTTCCTGCGTGAAAGACAAACACATCTTTCATTTTTGCTGCCTGCTCCAGCCCGGAAATGGGAATTCCTTTTTTATATGAACCAGGATAACCGCCTGATGCCATGACAACGCAGACTGTGGCACGTTCATCAATATCGAGTTTGCATTCATGGAGTTTTTCATCAATCACAGCATCCATGATGGGAATGATGTCATTTTTCATGCGCATAAGCAAAGGCTGGGCTTCGGGGTCTCCGAAACGTCCATTAAATTCCAGCACCCGGATACGGTCTTTGTCAATCATCAGTCCCGCATACAGAACGCCTTTGTAGGGGCATCCTTCTGCTGCCATAGCGTTCACAGTCGGAATCATGACTTCTTTCATAATCCGATTGTGCATATAACGGTCAATCACAGGTGCGGGGGAATAGGCTCCCATGCCTCCGGTATTTGGGCCTTTGTCCTCATCAAACACGGGTTTGTGATCCTGTGAAGACGGCAGAGGCAGAACCGTTTTTCCATCGGTGAATGCCAGAAAAGAGGCTTCTTCTCCGCGCAGGCATTCTTCAATCACAACGGTTTTTCCCGCGTCTCCAAAGGCTTTTTCCTTCATAATCTGGTGCAAAGCATTCAGGGCTTCTTCCTCTGCTGTGCAGACAATCACGCCCTTGCCAGCGGCCAGTCCGTCTGCCTTGACCACAATGGGCGCGCCGGTTTTACGGATGTAATTTTCAGCCTTGCTGTAAGAGGTGAAGGTTTCCCCTTTTGCAGTGGGAATGCCGTATTTTTGCATCAGATTTTTGGCAAAGGATTTGCTGGATTCAATCTGTGCTGCTTTGCCGGATGCTCCGAAAATCCGCAGTCCCTCTTTTTCAAACAGATCCGTAATGCCTGCGGAAAGCGGGCCTTCGGGGCCGACCACTGTGAGATCCATTTTCTCTTTTTTGGCAAATGCCAGCAGCTCTTTGACATTTTCCGCATCAATGGGTACGCATTCAGCCATTTCCGCAATGCCCCCGTTTCCGGGCGCGCAGTATATCTTTTTCACATTTGGACTCTGGCGGATTTTCCAAATCAGGGCATGTTCTCTGCCCCCGCCGCCGATAACAAGGACTTTCATTCTATGACCTCCGTTAGGGTGTCAGATTTCGGATTTCAGGATTTTCGGCATTGTCAATCTCTTTCATCAATGATACAAGTTCTTCTGATTGATTACAAATTCTGATTGCTCATTTCAAACTTATTTTTTGTCTGTTCAGGATGTAACATCCTTTGATTTTTTATAAAAAAATAAATCACTCGCCTGCCTGTTTTAAAACAGTGCCAATAACAGTTTCGCTTATGCTGAATCCCTGATTGGATAATTTTTCAATATCCGGTCTGATGACAGACAGAAAATCTTCCTGTTTGGCTTTGAGCAGAATGCCTAATGTACCGATTTTGTTAATCCCTGATTCCCTTAATTTCCGCCGCCCTTTTTTCTCATCCATCAGTACCCAGTCTGCTTTGATTTCAGAAGCCAAAACAATGGTTTCAGCCTCACCTGAATCCAGATTTTCAAGCAGTCTGTTCACAGCCGGACGATCATTTATTTTAACCGTTTCTATCCAGTCGGCTGCCGGAACCTCATATCTGATTCCGTCTGTTTTTCCTCTATAAACAAATGTTTCTTCATATACAGCCTGTGCAATGTGAATTTTGCCGAAAAGCTGACGCAACAGATCAAAACGTCCTATGGAAGCCATTCCGATAAGAGGGGTTGTGTCTGAGACAATAACCATTATTCTGCTTTCAGATTCAAATGCTGAACCGCTGAAAATTCTTCATCCAGTTCATCAGGAGTATAGTTTATATATGCAATCCCCCGTTTTTTCAGTAAATCCAGAAATTCAACCCGGCTGATGTTTAAAATCTGAGAGGCTTTTCCGGAAGAAATTTTTTCTTCTGTGAACAGAGATAAAACAATCCATTCTGTTATTCTGCGCTGAATCTGTTCAGCATTGAAGCCGAATTCAAGCAAGGGCTGAGGAATCTGAATTGTCAGGATATTTTCTGACATGGTGTGTTCTCCTTATACAACAGCATCAGTTCTTTCTGCTATTTCAGCATGGGTTCAGAGCAGATTAGGGGCTGTATCAAAATAAATTTTTACAAACTCTAAGGGTTTTCAAAACCCTTAGGATTTCCGTACAGAAAAACAGTACAGTTATTTTTTTACAACCCCTTACTGTTTTCTGAAAAGTCTGCGTATCAACATCCGCCTTTATTATGCACCAGAATATCTCCGGCAAAAAACGTATTTATCCTATTTTTTTCCAAAATGTAATACCAATTCGCCATTGGTTTGATCCAATACTGCCGGTTTTTTCTATCTGAGCAGATCAGACACTTCGCATCCGCCTACAGAGATACGGGACGCAAAGCGTCCCAGCGGAGTTCCTACGCGGAACATGGGAACGAGTGGAAAACATCCACCTTTATTATGTACCAGTACCGCTGCTGCCACCACCAGTACCTATACTATAGTACCGCAGTCATCATTGTTCTCACCCACACATGGCTCCGGTCGTGAAGGAGGTGAAATAGTCGGACAAGTTTGTTTCCAATAACTTCCACATGAACTGACAAAAAAACAACCAGCCAAAACCAAAACTGCTGCAACCAACTTTCTTGAAAAATTCATTTTGTCCTCCTTTTCTCCAAAATGTAATCTGTAAATGATAAAATAAGCAGAGGATCGGACTATCCGTTTTCCCTGCCAGCAATTTGCCTTATGGAAATATCCTGTAAATATCTTTTCGATGAGCAATCCGTTGACAAATAATGAGTTTTTCCTTTTTAACGATTGTAATTCCCATCCGATAATTGCCAATACGTATCTTATATTTATCCTGATAGCCTGTCATCTGTTCTATATAACCTGTATTAAAAGGGTTTTTTGAAGACAGTTCAGTAAAGGCTATTTCTTCGCCCCGTGTTCGAATTTCTTTAGGCAGATGGGCAAGTTCTTTCAAAAATGTTTTGGTATATTCAACTTTCCATTTCATTTTTCAGGGACTCATAATATGTAATTGCCGATTTTCCTGACAGCCTGTCTTCTGTCCGGGTTTCATCCATCAACCGGGATAAACCGTAATTTTCAATTATTTCCTCAAGATGTTCAAAATCAGTAATCGGTATCTGAACAGCCACAGGCTTCTGACTTTCATCATAGACATAATATTTGTTTATAGCGAGCATAATGCCTCCATTCAATTGTTTTTTTTGATAGCGGATCAAATCAGTTCATGACCCGGAAAAGATTTTCCCATCCCACAGGAGAGAGGATTTCAGAATCAACCGGTTTGACCCACTGTCGAACTGTTGCCAGCAGGTCAAACCGGTTGATCCGGATCAGCCGATTTGACACTCCACCACATCTTTGAACCTCTTCCCCCTGTTCCCTATCCCCTTCTTTTCCCATGTTCCTCAAGACTCAGATTTATCAGTCTGTCCAGCAGTTGCGAAAAACCGATTCCCGCTGCTTTGGCAGCCTGGGGCAGGAGACTGGTTTTTGTCATGCCGGGAATGGTATTGGTTTCAAGCACGTATATTTCCTGATTTCTGAGGATGAAATCTGTGCGGCTGTAACCTTTGCAGAACAGTGCCCTGTGTGCTGCAACCGCATATTCCTGCACCTTCCGGGTCAGGATTTCATCAATGCGTGCAGGGCATATTTCCTTTGAGGCTCCGGGCTGGTATTTGGCCTCATAATTGAAAAACTCATATCCGGTTCCCGGAATGATTTCCACAAGGGGAAGGGCTTCAGGATTGTCATTGCCAATAACCCCGCCGGTCACTTCTACACCTTTGATATAGGTTTCAGCCAGCAGACAATGATCATAACAAAACCCCTTTTCCAATGCTTCATTCAATGCGTCCGGGGAACGCACAATGCTCATACCGATGCTGGAACCGCCGCTGACCGGTTTGATAACCATTGGAAATCCCGGATGTTTCAGCAGAGTTTGCGGATCAGGCATCTGTCCTTTCCGGATTACCGTATAAGGCGGAACCGGCAGCCCTGCTTTTTCATACATTTGCTTGGCAGCCAGTTTGTTCATTGCAAGCGCGCTGCCCAGAACTCCGGCTCCCTGATAGGGAATGCCAAGCAGATCCAGCAGTCCCTGCACAGTGCCGTCCTCTCCGTAAGGCCCGTGCAGAATAATCAGCGCGGCATCAATCTCCGGAGCATCTGTCACCAGCTTTTTCAGATCAGTTTTGGGATCATAGCGGAGGATATGATATTTTTCCTTGTCCAATGCCTCAAAAACCTGATTTCCGCTGTTAAGGGAAACATCACGTTCAGAGGATATGCCGCCGGAAAGAAGTGCAATGGTGAGTTTTTTCATTCTAATATCCACCTTAATTAGTTTAAACCCTAAGGATTTTCAAAACCCTTAGGGTTTTTGTTTCCTCATTAATTTAAACTCTCAGGGTTTTATTCCCTTAAAGAGCTGATCTTTGGCCTGACTGAACTCCTCAGGCGTAATCAGACCGCTTTCATACAGATGTGCCAGTTCCGCCAGTTCCCGCACACAGGTATTGCCCGGTTCTTCCAGTTGTGCGCGGAGTTTGGTATCATGGGCAATCATGGGAACAATGCTGTCGGCCGGATTTCCGACCTTCAGGGAGGCAAATCCGCCCAGAATGCTGACTTCCACTTCCTGACCTCTGAACATGGGCAGTCCCAGCACTTCCCGGAGATTTTTGTTTTCCGCCTTCATCCGTCTGATTACCCGGTATCCGGAATATCCGATCAGCAGGGTCCCTCCGAGAAATATCCACAGCATATACTGCACAAATCCCCGGAAAAAAAGTACCAGGCAGCCAAGTAAGGCCAGCAGCAGAACATGAAGCAGCAGGATAAAGTAGGCCGTAAAAACGCCTCCGACAAGTCCGGTGCTTTCTTTCTGTTTCTTAAATTTTTTCATCATAAATCCTTTTTGTTTTTGGGATGGTGTTCGATACGTCCCACCACTTTTTCCATGTATTTCTGCGGAATATCAAAATGTGCTGATGAATTCCGCATGGCATTGAGTTTCATGATCAGGAAATTGAGTTTCTTCAGGGCACTGTACTTTTCCGCAGTATCCTCCATTCCGGAAATCAGTTCCTCTGCCCGCACAATATCCTTTTTCAGTTCAATTTCCGGGGGAAGACAGTCTGCATTTTTCAGTATTTTGTATGCCATACGTATGTCTTCGGGAATATGACTGTCATCCTCAAACACCACAGGCTGTCCGGAACCTGGGAGATTGTCAAAATCCCCCTTCATCTGGGCCGCACGGATACGTTCCTCAACAACTTTTTCAAATCCGTTTATCATACTCGTATGAACCGGTTTCCAGCCTGCTCTGAGGATTGCGATCCGCAGAGACTCAGCTCCGGAAAATCATGCATGTTTCCAGTCAGAATCAAAAGTGCAAAAAATATTTTTTGCTTTCTGCCTGTGTCAAGAATGCGGAATTTTGTATACATCATTCCGCTTATTTTATTCAAGCAGTAATACCGGGGCAGGATAAAAACAAAAAGGCCGCTCTGAAAATTCAGCAGAGCGGCCGGTTTATTCAATGGTGGCGATGCAGGGATTTGAACCCCGGACACTGCGGATATGAGCCGCATGCTCTGACCAACTGAGCTACATCGCCATAAATAACGGGTACTGTCATTTCCCGTATTTGAAAAAACAGCCTTATAACAGTAAACGGATACAAAGTCAAGTCAAAAAATGGTTTCAGGGAATTTTCAAATATCAAAGCGTGATGAATCCCTTTCCCCGGCTCTGCTTCCGCAGAATGGATGGTTCTGCGGATTTTTTTATGTATGGGCAATATGCTTTTCCTCTCATTTCTCTGATGGCTCGGAACCTGCGACTTCGACCGCAAATTCTTCCACATCATCCGGAACATCACTGAATATCACCATATACGAAACTATTTTACCGGGGGAGATATTGATATTGGATTTGTCTTTTCCCTCTTTGTCAGAAAGCCGTTTCTGTATCTCTTCCACATTCAAAGTGGAAATTTCTTCATCTGTAAGGATGTTCCCGCAATAAGCATACACAGGTTTTCCAAGCACTTTCCTGTTTGCTCCGTAGAGAGTGCCTTTTACACGTATAAAACTCCGGTTCCGGGAGAATTCATTTTTCACTTTTCCGCTGAGAACAAGAAGATATCCTGCACCGGAATTTTCAACAAAACGCTCATTGGTGGATCCCTCAATAGGCACAATTTCACCTAAAGACTGCTGTGGGCCAAGTACCCGGTCTAATACAGTGCCGACATAAGGTATTTGTCTCAGGTCATCTTTTTTCGGGAGCATATTATTTATATAGGCATAATAAGTGCCGCCCCCTATCATCGTAGCCACAAACAGCGCCACAAGGGTTGCATTTGTCGGTCTTGGGATTTTGGATATCTTTGGTTTTTTATCTCCGGAAGCATCTGCCAGCCCATCGTCAGCAGAAATATCATCCAAATCCTCTCTTGGGATTCCCATATCAAAGGCATCTGAAAAATCATCCTTGCCATCCTTGCGTTCTGTTTCTACGTCGCTGATGGAAGCCATTTCAACAGATGCTTCGTCGGTTTCCCCAAAGTCGAATCCTTCGGATTCTTCCTGCGCCTTTTCAGCTTCATCAGATGATGAATCTATATCCAGATCAAATTCAAACTCATCAGATTCTTTTTCTTCCGAAACTCCGGAACTGTCAGATTCCATTTTCAGTTCCAAAGCAGGTTTTTCAGATTTCTGTTTCAGTTTTGCTTCCGGTTTTGGTTTTGCTTCCGGTTGTTTGCCGGAATCCTCCATTTCCAGATCCAGATCAAATTCATCTGGTTTGGCATCGCCTGCCGCTTCATCCAGATCCAGATCAAAAAGTTCTGTTTCCTCATCGGCCCCGGTTTGAGATTCGCTTTGCGCAGTGCTCTCTGCCGGTTCTTCAAAGTCGAGATTGAATTCCGTATTTCCGGATTCCGCTTCTCCCAAATCCAAATCAAAGTCGCCTGCCGGTTCCGCCTCTGAGGATTCCTCCATATCAAAATCAAGTGAGAGTTCTTCGGAGGCTTCGGCCATTTTTTTGTCTTCCGCTTCTCCCAAATCCAAATCAAAGTCGCCTGCCGGTTCGGCCTCTGCGGATTCCTCCATATCAAAATCAAGGGAGAGTTCTTCGGGTTCCTCAGACGTTTTTTTGTCTTCCGCTTCTCCCAAATCCAAATCAAAGTCGCCTGCCGGTTCCGCCTCTGCGGATTCATCCATATCAAAATCAAGGGAGAGTTCTTCGGAGGCTTCTGCCATTTTTTTGTCTTCCGCTTCTCCCAAATCCAGATCAAGATCAAAGTCGCCTGACGGTTCCGCCTTCGCTGATTCCTCCATGTCAAGATCAAGGGAGAGTTCTTCTGGTTCCTCAGACATTTTTTTGTCTTCCGCTTCTCCCAAATCCAAATCAAGATCAAAGTCGTCTGCCGGTTCCGCCTCCGCGGATTCCTCCATATCGAGAGCAAGGGAGAGTTCTTCGGGTTCCCCGGACGGAGTTTCTGCGGCAGGTTCCTCAAGACTCATATCCATACTGAGATCAAGATCACCGGACTCATCCCCGCCTTCCATATCCAGATCAAGTGAGAGTTCTTCGGGTTCCCCGGACGGAGTTTCGGCGGCAGGTTCCTCAAGACTCATATCCATACTGAGATCAAGATCACCGGACTCATCCCCGCCTTCCATATCCAGATCAAGTGAGAGTTCTTCGGGTTCCCCGGACGGAGTTTCGGCGGCAGGTTCCTCAAGACTCATATCCAGTCCGAGATCAAGATCTCCGGACTCATCCCCGCCTTCCATATCCAGATCAAGTGAGAGTTCTTCGGGTTCCCCAGACGTTTTTTTGTCTTCCGCTTCTCCCAAATCCAAATTCAGATCAAAGTCGTCTGACGGCTCCGCCTCTGCGGATTCTTCAATATCGAGAGCAAGGGAGAGTTCTTCGGGTTCCCCGGACGGAGTTTCGGAGGCAGGTTCCTCAAGACTCATATCCATACTGAGATCAAGATCACCGGACTCATCCCCGCCTTCCATATCCAGATCAAGGGAGAGTTCTTCGGGTTCCCCGGACGGAGTTTCTGCGGCAGGTTCCTCAAGACTCATATCCAGTCCGAGATCAAGATCTCCGGAATCATCCCCGCCTTCCATATCCAGATCAAGGGAGAGTTCTTCGGGTTCCCCAGACGGAGTTTCTGCGGCAGGTTCCTCAAGACTCATATCCAGTCCGAGATCAAGGTCGCCGGATTCCTCTGCGGATTCATCCATATCGAGATCAAGGGATAGTTCTTCGGGTTCCCCAGACGGAGTTTCTGCGGCAGGTTCCTCAAGACTCATATCCAGTCCGAGATCAAGATCACCGGATTCCTCCATATCAAGATCAAGGGAGAGTTCTTCGGGTTCCCCAGACGGAGTTTCGGCGGCAGGTGCAGGTTCCTCAAGACTCATATCCAGTCCGAGATCAAGATCACCGGTTGCCTCCAGATCAAGATCTAGGGAGAGTTCTTCGGGTTCCCCAGTCGGAGTTGTGTCTTCGGCTTCTCCCAAATCCAAATCAAGATCAAAGTCGCCTGACGGCTCCGCCTCTGCGGATTCCTCCATCTCAAGATCAAGTGAGAGTTCTTCGAGTTCCCCGGACGGAGTTTCGGCGGCAGGTTCATCAAGACTCATATCCAGTCCGAGATCAAGATCACCGGACTCATCCCCGCCTTCCATATCCAGATCAAGTGAGAGTTCTTCGGGTTCCCCGGACGTTTTTTTGTCTTCCGCTTCTCCCAAATCCAAATCAAGATCAAAGTCGTCTGCCGGTTCCGCCTCTGCGGATTCCTCCATATCAAGATCAAGGGAGAGTTCTTCGGGTTCCCCGGACGGAGTTTCGGCGGCAGGTTCCTCAAGACTCATATCCAGTCCGAGATCAAGATCTCCGGATTCCTCTGCGGATTCCTCCATATCAAAATCAAGGGAGAGTTCAGAAGGTTCTTCCAAATCAGCTTTCTCTGCTTTTTTTTCACTGAGTTCAGATTCCATATCAAAAGACAATTCTCCATCGTCTTTTTCTCCCAATGCCTCTGACAATGCATCTTCAAAATCCAGACTTGCCTCTGACAGCTTCAGACTGTCATCCTCCCCTTCATCAGGTTCCAGTCTCAAATCCGGAGGCAGTTCATCTTCCGCATCTGTACCGGATTCGTCCGGATCAAGTTCCAGCTCAAGAAGTTCCATATCATCATCGGCTTTTTTGCCGCGTTCAGTTCCGGAACCGGATTTGTCAGAGCCGCCTTTCCCTGGTTTCAAATCCAGATTGTTTATATCTTCAATATTGAATATCTCTGTCTGCGCATTGGCAGTGTCATCGTCATCCCCAAAATCCATATCCGCATCGAGCTTCAGCTCATCTGCCGGAACAGGGGATTTTTCCTCTTCCACCAGCATATCGTCAATATCGGAAAGGTCAATATCCATATCCGTATCTGCGACTTTGGCCGGAGCGGCTTTGCCGGAGGCAGACATATCCTCATCGTTGATTTCAAGCATATCGTCTATGCCTGAAAGATCGAGTTCCCCGGGACCTTCCGCACTGATAACAGGGTCAAGTTCCGACATGTCTTTCTCGTCAATCCTGGATTCAACCTCAATTCCAAGTGTTTTGTACATATCGGAGACATTGAACTCAAGGGTTCCGTATTTGGAAAATTCATCGGTTTCATCAAACTCAACTTTCGGCTCATAATCATTTTCCCTGGCATCAGCACTGTCAGGAGACAGTTTCATTTCACTGGAAATATCTTCCAGTTCACTGACCTTTCCCGAACCTTTTCCGGAAACGCCGGGCTTTTCCCCGAACAGGTCATCAATATCGGACAAATCAAGATCATCGCTTATACCGGAATTTCCCCCTTCACCCTGACCCGGACCAAAGAGATCGTTTTCGTCTGAACGGCCGCCCTCCCTGAGAAGATCATCAAGTTCGGAAAAGTCTTTTTTTTCAGAATTTCCAACTGGTTCCTGCTTTTCCTGGGACAGGGGAGGATATGCGGTGAAAACCTGTTTGCACTTTGCGCATCGGACTTTGGAACCTTCCGGTTTCAAAAGTTTTTCATCCATCTTAAAACGTGCATTGCATTTTTCGCAGGCAATAATCATAATACATCCTCACTGGTTATAATTTCAGATGGTAAATTTCCGGTAAAGCTCTGTAGTCCTCAGCATAATCCAGTCCGTAACCGACAAGAAAGCCCTCTTCCATAACCCTGCAGACATAATCCACTGCAACCTCTTTTTCCCTCCGTTCCCGTTTATCCAGAAAAGCGCATACCCTGACGCTTTTCGGGTGAAAGGATTTGAGGTATTCGATCAGATACGTCAGTGTCAGTCCGGTATCCACTATATCTTCAACAAGAAGGACATCTCTGTCCCGTATATCGGTTTCCAGTTCCTTTGTCAGCCGGATTTTCCCTGATGAGGAAGTTCCTGCACCGTAACTGGAAGCCCGTATAAAATCAATTTTTACCGGAATGCTCAGTTGCCGGGCAAGATCAGAAAGGAAAATGAAGGCCCCTTTCAAAATTCCCACCAGCACCAGTTCGCTGTCTTTGTAGTCAGCGGAAATCCGGCGGGCTGTGTCCGCCACGAGTTTGTCTATTTCTTTTTTTTTCAGGACAGGGATAAGTTCAGGCATAATATCAGTTTCAATAAGTTAAAGATTTTTCAGCAGTTGACCCCGGCAAACTGAAATACAGACAATGATACATTGAACATATTAGTCCTGTCAATGAATTTGATTCCTTATAACCCGGAATCTGCCATTTTTCTAACCAGTTCTCTCTGCGCATCTGTAAGACGATCCGGCATATTTACGTGAATTGTGACATAAAGATCGCCTTTGCCGCCGTCCTGCATATGCGGAAGCCCCCTGCCGGCAAGCCGCATTTTTGTCCTGTGCTTTGTGCCCGGGGGGATACTCAGGTTCAGTTCCGGGCCTTCGATGGTCTGCACAGATACAGCCGTTCCGAGAAGGGCCTCTGTCAGTCTGATTTCCTTTGTGACATGGAGATCGTATTCCTCATTTGTGAAAACCGGATCCGGCAGAAGTTTTGATTTGATATAAAGATCACCGGACGGTCCCCCCTGGGAACCGCTTTCCCCTTTGCCGGAAATCCGCAGTTTTTTTCCTGTGATCATTCCTTTGGGAATCCGCACCGTCAGGTTTTCGGACTGCCCTTTGTGCTGGAAACTGACAGTTTTGCTGGTTCCGTCCGCTATTTCCCTAAGGGTAAGCGGAATTTCATATACCAGATCTGCGCCTTTTGCCTGATGCGGCCTTTTCGGGGAACCAAAGGGGGAGCCTCCGCCAAAAGAAAAACGGAAGTTTCCCCTGTTGCCGAAAGGAAATCCGTCTTTCACTCCCAAATCACTGAATATATTTGAAAAATCAAAATTTTTAAAAATATCCTCCTGGGAGTAGCGCTGGCGGAAGTCCGAAGAACCGAAGGTATCATACTGTTTCCGTTTCTCCTTATCGCTCAGAACCGCATATGCCTCGCTGATCTGTTTGAATTTTTCCTCCGCGGCCTTATCGCCCTTGGCATGGTCAGGATGATATTTCATGGCCAGTTTCCGGTAAGCCTTTTTGATCTCATCGTCAGAAGCACTTTTGCTGACGCCCAGCATTTTGTAATAATCTGTTTCAGCCATAATTTCTTCTCCGTATTCCAAATCGTACAGCCTTACGTTATGTGCAGCTTTTTCCGTCACACCCGCGAAATCCGGTATCCGGACTGTGAAGACCGTATTCCGGTTTCCAGATGAATGACATAATTTCAGTCAGTTAAAAAATCTGCACATACCTAGGTTTCGTACAAATGTATTTCGCCGCGTTCGGCACAATCCCTGATTCTGTCCATCTTCAATATATATGCGTAACCTGTAAAAATAAGTTTGTCAGTATATTCTGTCAAGACAAAGAACATCTGTCTCTTTCCGGAGGATCAGAGAAAACAGGATTTGTAAAAAAAATGTAAAACTGAAAAATAATTGTCAGAATCAGATATTGATTTATGATATAATTTTTATACTATTGCAAAAAGATGCGGGTGTCAGGAAATAAATACTGAAACCCGGACACTGAAATCCATCACAAAAAAGGTCATACATGAAAAACGATCTCCATACCTTTCATATCCCTGTCATGGGACTCGGTCATTCCGCAGACACCCCCATCCGGGTGGCTCCTTTTGGCATATCCTCTGTGATTTCCATTGTGGAAGATTTCCTTCTTGAAAAAATACGTCATTATTACTGCGGACTTTTTGACCTTCCCCCGGTTCCCATCGGAAAAGAGGAAGCGGATGGAAGGGCCAGGCGGATTACGGCCTGGCTGAACACGGTAAAAGAGATTGTTGAAATAAAAATGGAAAAAATAAAGTCGCTTCCCTTTTTTGCGGAAAATGACAAAAAGAAATATTTTGACCTCCTGCCCGAAGAATCTCCGCTGAAGGCAGAATATAACCGCTTAATCAGCATGACGGAAGGGCCGGAAAGAGATGCGGCAGCAGCGGAACTGACAGGAAAAATGAGACCCGGCTCCATTGACGTCAATATCATGGTCAAACTGGATAATCTCCGTTATGACAGCAGCGGCAGTTCTCTGGGCGATGAATTCAGCGATGCCAAAGCCGCGCTCAGGGGATATGCGGAAAGCTGCCTGGAATCGTCCATTGTGTTTTCCGCGGGCATTAACAAAAGTCTGTTTTCCTATATGTCCCGTTTCCGGGATTTCTACCGGGATGAAAGCGGCAGGATCAAAAAGAAAATCATCATCAAAGTCAGTGACTTCCGTTCCGCTCTTATCCAAGGGAGGTTTCTTGCCAAAAAAGGGCTGGAAGTGTATGAATACCGCATTGAATCCGGTCTGAACTGCGGAGGCCATACCTTTGCCACCAACGGTATGATTCTTCCCTGTGTGGCAGAGGAATTCCGTAAAAACCGGGATCAGCTTTGCACGGAATTCCGTGAGAGCATTGCCCAGTATTATGCGGAAAAAGGATGGAAATATGCCGCGCAGGAAGACAGTTTTCCCCTTGTCACCATACAGGGCGGCATTGGTGTGCATGGCGAAGTCCGGCGTCTGCGTGAGGATTTTGGCATGGATATGTGCGGATGGGCCAGCCCCTTTCTTCTGGTTCCCGAAGCCACACCGGTGGATGAACCCACACGCAGAATTCTTGCAAATGCTCGCGGAAAAGACCTTTATCTGAGCAATGCCTCGCCTTTTGGAATCCCTTTCAGCAATGTCCGCCGTACAGGTTCAGAACTTTGGACCAGGCAGATGGCCGCAGAAGGGAAGCCGGGATCTTCCTGCCCTATACGCCTGCTGGCTTCCAATACAGAATTTTCTGAAAGACCCATATGCACAGGTTCCCGGCAGTATCAGAGACGGAAACTGGAGCAGATCAGTCAGTCGGATATGTCTCCGGGTGAAAAAGAGCAGCTCTGCCGGGAGATTACACAAAAAGTCTGTCTCTGTGAACATCTGGGAAACGGTGCGCTGATTGCCCTGGGAATAGCGGAAGAAAAAGATGCTCCCCAGTGCGTATGTCCCGGCCCCAATATTGAATGGTTTGACAGAACCTATACCCTCAAAGAAATGGTGGATCATATTTACGGCCGGGGCCTATCCCTGGTTTCTGCCGAACGTCCCCATATGTTTGCCAAAGAGATCATGCTTTATGCGGATTATTTTGAAACTTTGGCAAAAAAATGCACGGGAAGCCCCAAAGAGATCAAAGCTCTGGAAGAATTCAAAAACAATCTCACGGACGGGATTTCCTTCTGTCTGGAAATTGCAAAGAGAAAACCTTATCCCGGAGAAAATCTCGCATCCCTTGCCATGATTGCGGAACGGGAGAACAAACACGTGAAATCCGTTTATCTCCTGTGCAGAACAAAAGCCAAAATAAAGGAAATGATGGAAAACGGCATCACTCCCACGCCGGAGCTCATGGGATTATCCTCTTTTGCAGCATAAGGTGATTTCCGGAAAAGAATATCCCGCCAAAGTATCAAAAGCTTCCGGCTTTTGCCCTGTGTCTGTGAACTGAACCGGGATATTTATTTTCAGAAACAGCCTAATACCAATTCCCCATTGATTTAATACAATACCGTCAGTTTTTCCGCTGTTCCGGGTGTGCAAAAAACCGCTACGCTCAATTTTTGCACTCCTGCTGATTTGTATTCCGAATTTTATAAAACCAATGGCGAATCGGCATAAGTCTTCAGTCCGGGATATTTTTATGCCAAATCAGAGGTTTTCAACTGATTCCGGCCGCTGTGCTTTGCGTCATAGAGCGCACTGTCACTGCAGTTGATGAGTGCGGACAGTTCGGTATTGGGTGTGGGGATGACGGTGGCCGTGCCGATACTTACGGTAAGACGCCCCCCTGTTTCGGGCTTCCTGTGCGGAATGCCCAGGGACTCAATTTTCTTCCGCATGGTCTCAGCAACAAACACGGCTCCCTCTTTGTCGGTTTTGGGAAGAACTGCCGCAAATTCCTCACCTCCGTAACGGGCCACCAGATCCGAGGGGCGGCTGACTGATTCGGCAAGGGTTTTTGCCACTTTCCGCAGGCAGTCATCCCCGGCACAGTGACCGTAAGTGTCGTTGAAACTCTTAAAATAATCAATATCAATCATAATCAGGGACAGAAAGGAGGCATCCCGTACAGCGCGCTTCCATTCCTGTTCCAGAAACTCATCAAAACGCCGACGGTTGGGAATGCCTGTCAGTCCGTCAAAAGAGGAAAGATGTTCCAGCATATCCCTGTGACGTTTCAGTTCCAGATGGGTACGCACACGGGCTTTGACAATGGCCATGCTGAAAGGTTTGGTGATATAATCCACAGCGCCGGCATCCAGACCCCTGGTTTCATCCTCCTCATTGCTCATGGTGGTGATAAAAATTACCGGAATGTTTCTTGTTTTTGAGCTGCTTTTCAGTTTCCGGCATACCTCATATCCGTTCATGTCCGCCATCATGATATCCAGAAGAATCAGATCCGTATCACTGCCCGCAATTTTCAGTGCCTGTTCCCCGCCTGTGGCAAAGGAAATATTATATTCCTCTTTCAGTGCACTTCCCAGTATTCTGATATTGGCAGGTTCATCATCAACAATCAGTATTTTCTGCCTGTTGTTCTTCATCTGTTTCCCCCTCCGGAAGAAATGTTCAGCCGCTGTGCGATGATTTTCAATTGTTCCAACGCCAAATCAAAATCAAGACGGTTCATATGAAATTCCAGTTTTTTCAGAGCGTGATCCAGATTATGACCTGCTGCTTCCTGTTTCAGTAACACAAAATATCTTTCCGCGTCCAGATCATTTTTTTTCAGCAGTTCCGCAAATTCTTTTATCAATATTCCGGTTTTTCCGGATTCCCCCCCGGCGGCAGGTTTTTCGCAAACCTGTTCTTTTTCTTTCAGATTTTCTGCTGAAAGCACCAGATTCCCAAGGGCATTTTCAAAAAGGAGAAGAGCTTCCGGAAGTCTGTCATCCTCTTTTTCCCTGAGAAGATTTTCCAGATCAAGCGCGGCTCCGTACAGTTCAACGGCTGACAGGTTTCCGGCAACCCCTTTGATATTGTGGGCAGAGCGCAGGGCGGTCTTCCGGTCTCTGTTCCCGATGGCCTGCCGGATCACAAGGGCAGCATCTGCATGGGTTTGTGCAAAATCCCGCAGCAGTTTTGCAAAAAGTTTTGGATTTCTGATCCGCCTGAGAGCGGCGGCCATGTCAATTCCGGGAATGTCCGTAAAGACTGATCCGTAATCTCTGTCCCCGGTCTCCGGAAGAATGCTGCCCCCCGCTTCGGGCATATCCGCCCCGGATGCAGGGAGCCATTGGGACAGTACGGAAAAAAGACGTCCGGTGTCAATGGGTTTGGTAATATAATCATTCATTCCGGATTCCAGACATTTTTCCCTGTCCCCCTTCATCGCGTGCGCTGTCATGGCAATTACCGGCAGTTCCCGCCACCGGGGATTTTTCCGGATCATACGGCTGGCCTGGTATCCGTCCAGTCCGGGCATCTGCACATCCATAAGCACGGCATCATATGCAGAGCAGCATAGTGAATCCAAAGCAGATTTCCCGTTATCCGCTGTTTCCACCACTGCCCCGGCATACTGCAGTATCTCGGTGGCAACCTGCTGGTTGATCAGATTATCCTCCACCAGCAGAATCCGTCTGCCTCTGAGAAAATCTGTTCGGATATTTTCTTTGTCTTCAGACAGTTGTATCTTTGGAACTCTGTTTTTCCCCTCATGATCAAAAATATTTATGAGTGTGTCAAAAAGAAGTGACTGTTTGACCGGTTTGATCAGAAAGGCAGTGGCCCCGGCAGCCTGTGCGCGCCTCATGATTTCCTCCCTGCCGAATGCAGTCATCATGACCACCGGTATTTCAGAAATTCCGGGCATTTCCCGTATCTGCTCCAGCGCTTTGATGCCATCCATATCAGGCATACGCCAGTCCATCAGCACCAAATCATAAGATACTTCTGCCAGAGACTGTTTCAGTTTTTCAATGGCCTCTTCCGCAGAACCGGCAGATACGGCGGTACAGGAAAAAGATTTCAGTATTTCCATATAGATATATCTTGATGTTTCATTATTGTCCACCACCAGTATCCTGCGTCCGCGCAAAAACTGAGGTTCAGGGGGGGAGATGATTCCGTTTCCGGAGTGCAGTCCGAATTCTGCCGTAAAATAAAAAATGCTTCCCCGGCCAGCTTCGCTTTCCGCGCAGATATCACCGTTCATCAGCCGGGCCAGTTGCCTGCATATGGTCAGCCCCAGTCCGGTTCCACCGTATTTCCTGGTAGTTGAGGCATCAGCCTGGGAAAAGGATGTGAACAGAAAAGGCAGGAAATCCCGGTCAATGCCGATGCCGGTATCAGCAATTTCAAAACGAAGCCGCACCTTTTCCCCTTCGGTTCGCAGCAGAGAGGCCCTGACCACCACTTCTCCCCTGTCCGTGAACTTGACAGCATTATTGGTCAGATTGATAAGTATCTGGCTTAGGCGCAGGGAATCGCCCATCAGATCGCATGGGACATCATTTGCAATAAAAATAGCCAGTTCAATCCCTTTTTCAGCCACCTTTCCGGAAAACATGTCTGAAAGACTGTCCATGACAGTACGCAGACTGAAAGGACTGTGCTCCAGTTCCAGCCGGCCAGACTCGATTTTGGAAAAATCAAGGATATCATTGATAATTCCCAGAAGTGAATGTGCGGAAGTGTGAATTTTGCCCAGATAATCCTGCTGTCTGGAATTAAGATCGGTTTTGAGGGCAAGTTCGGTCAGGCCGATAATGGCATTCATGGGAGTACGGATCTCATGGCTCATATTGGCCAGAAAGCCGCTTTTGGCCTTTGTGGCCGCCTCGGCCGCCTCTTTGGCAATTTTGAGTTCCTCACTGCGTTTCCGCTGGGTAATATCCTGGATCATGCCCTCATAAAAACGGGGATTTCCGTTTTCATCCCGTACCAGCCGGGCATTGAGGGATACATCAATGATGATTCCGTCTTTACGGCAGAACCGGGTTTCAAATCTGCTGACAAATCCGTCCGTTTCAATCTGTCTCCGGAATTCATCCCGGTCTTCCGGCCTGACATAGAACTGTATTCTGATATCAGTAACAGTTTCAATGAGTTCTTTTTCTGATTCATAACCCATGAACCTGACCATGGCCGGATTGACCGTAATCACTTTCCCGTCCGGAGTGGTCTGAAAAAAACCTTCGGTTGCATTTTCAAAAATGCCCCGGTATTTTTCCTCAGATTCCCGCAGAGCCTTTTCAGCCTGGCTCCGCTCCCGGATTTCGGTCTGCAGTTCCTGATTGATTTTTGCCAGTTCCGCTGTCCGCTGCCTGACACGGGCCTCCAGTTCATTGTGCGCGGTTTTCAGCGCAGCCTCAGCCTGTTTGCGCGCAGAAATATCGCTGGCAATGCAGAGCATACCTGTCACCGCTCCATCCGGATTCCGCAGTGCGTTGACAGTCATGCTGACCGGAAAACGGTTACCGTCCTTCCGTATACAGGTCCATTCCAAATGTTCCGCACTTCCCAGCAGCGCGTAGTTGAACAGCACATCCACAGCACCGCTGATCCGGCCGCTGTGTTCAGAATCTGTGGTATTCCCGTTGGTATCCAGTACAGATTCAAGAAAGAGTTCAGGCGTCTTTTTCCCCACAACCTCTTCTGTTCTGTAACCCAGCAGATTTTCAGCCCCGGTGTTGAAGATGGTGATCAGTCCTGAACGATCCGTGGCCACAATGGCAATCTGCGTGGCCGAGTTGAGCACGGCTTTGCGCTGCTCATTGGCTATCTGAAAGCGCCGGAGAATTTTTTCGGTTTCCTCGAACTGGCGCACCACAAGACTTGCCGTGATTTCGGCTGCCTCGCGGGAAACCCGGATTTCCTGCCTCAGCAATCTGTTTTCATCCAGCATATCCCGGAAGGTCCTGCCGGACGCTGTGAACGCTAATGGTTTCATTTTTTTTTGGAAAATGGCTCAGCATCTGAAAAAGCTGACGGTTTTGGGGGATCTGGCAGACCGGATCGTATGCACCGTGCATACCAGGCAGGCATCAAAGGAACGGATGATATGCCCCACCTCCACAGGATTTTCCGTATCCGCAACCCGTGTGCCAATCAGGGCTTCCTCCCAAGGCCCGCGGACGCCCTGTCCGTCCCGCGGTGAGGCATTCCAGGTTGTGGGGGTAATGATCTGGTATTTTTCAATTTTTTCATTTCTGATCTTTACCCAGTGGCCCAGTGCGCCTCTGGAAGCTCCGGTCAGACCGAAGCCCTCTCCTGATGCAACTTCTGTGTAATTGCAGAAAAAATTTTCCCGCTCACGTCCAACTTCCCCCATCCACTGATCCAGCACCGGAAGCAGCAGGGACGGTCTGATTATACGGGCCATCTGCCGGACAAAAACACTGGGTCCCTTTTCCCTGACAAGATCGGTAAAAAGCGGATGCCGCGCGATCAGCAGTTCGGCCAAAGGGCCGGTTTCCGCAGGCAGACCTTCATAGCGGGGGGCTTTGGCCCAGGAGTATTTTTCTCCTTCGCTTCCTGTGGCATACGGAACAGTGATGCCATCAAAGGGATGCAGCCCGGTATCTCTGTCCCGGAACCAGGAACAGGTCACATCTTCCGCAATTTTCTGCTGATCAAAGATATGGACAATGCCTTTGCTGAGAAATCCGGACGGCTGCCAGTCCTTTCCTGTTCCCATGGATATAACATTTGTGTTTTCAGGCAGTTGCATTGATCCAAAGCTGATGAAATTCCCATGTCCCCGGCCAATCCGATCCAGTCCGGCTTCGTGTGCAAAGCGGATGAAGATTCCTGCATCGCTTTGGCGGTGTGCATCAGATTCCTCCAGCCAGTGCTCCATATCCGCACGGCTTTTCACTTCGGCCCATCGCTCAATTTCACATCCCAGCACATGATTTTCATACCATTTCCGGTAGGCCGCCAGCAGCCGGCGGCACTGGGCAATGTCCGTTAGTCTGGGAGCGGATACCACCCCGCCCGGAACCATGAAAGAGGAATGAGGCCACTGTCCTCCCAGAATTGCAATGATTTCGATGAGTTTTGCGGTTTCAGCCGCTGTTCTCCGGCTACTTTCCCCTTTCAGCGGTTCATAACGGGCCGCAGCCTCATTAAAGAGGGAATGGTTTTTATAATGGGGGCTGGCAAAATCGCACATAAAAATCAGAAAACTGTGGCGCATGTCGTTTTGGAGTTTTTCCACTCCCAGTGCAATATTGCGGATTCTCCGGGCTGTGTCCGGAATGCTGACATTATAGAGCATATCCAGGGATTTTGCAGCGGACATCAGATGTGCTGTGCTGCAGATTCCGCAGATTCTGGGCGTGATGACCAGACCGTCGAGAGCGCTTCTGCCCACAAGGATATTCTCAAAGCCCCGGTACAGGGTTCCCATACTCCGGGCTTCGGTAATAACATTGTCTTCCAGTTCCACCCGTATTTCCAGATCCCCCTCAACCCTGTTGACGGGAAAAATTTCAATGGTTCTGCTCATGCCTGATTCCTGTAATTTTCAAAAAAATTTTATGATGCTGTTTCTTCACCAATGCTTTGGACAGTTTTTTATAAAACACATTTTTTCATGGTGTTACATAAAATCCCAATATCCTGAAGTGGTGATCAGACGTAAACGCATACTGAAATTTTAAGTTGTTTCATTAGCACAAAAAAACAGTCTGTAAAACTTATTTTCTGAATATTTTAAGTATATTCAGTTCATTATTCTGATACGTACTGATTAATCATGGAAAGTTTTGAATCATAAATTTTTTCTGTCTTTCCTGCTGAGAAATCACAGTTTATCCGCCTTGCCTGGAGTGCTGCCGGTTCATCAGTGAAATGATTGGCGGTGACAGTAAATATTTTTTCAGATGCCAGTTCTTTCCAAATACGGAGATACACCCGATGAGACTGATCCGGTTTGCAAAATCTGCATTACCGGACTGATTATTTTTCAGATTTCATATTACATTACAGTACAGTTCCCCGCAACAGAAATTTTCAGACAGTTGCATATTCGCCGCTGAATCAGATGGCATTCGGGCTGGCACGGCAGCCCAGATAAAGGAAGATTCCAGGGCGGGAGGACAGAATATACTGAAAAGTGAAAGGGTTTGTTTTCTGTGCATAATGGAAAAAGCTGGAGGTTCATATTGAAAACATGAGAAAAGCCGTTATGGGTTTGTTTTCTGTTTATAATGGAAAAAACCGGAGGTTCAGGCCAGATGTCCAAAGGTTTGCCACAGATGAGCCGGAACCGCAAAAAAACTTGCTTTTCAGAGATTTTCTGATTATGTATGAAACATGAAAAACAGACGCCTTACTCTGAATGTGATCATAAGCGATTATGGAAGACTCGTCATCCGGAGTCCTGCTTCAGGAAAGATATGTACCTGTTTTGATAATGGGATTGATAAATATCCAGATTAACAAAGACCGGAAATACAGAAATATGGCAGTGCTTTGTCAACTTTGATTTTATGAGCTGAACTATACAGAACAGCCTGATTTTTTGGAAAAATCCGGTTTTTGCAACTAACAGATTCAAGACTGACAGATTAGCAGTGGGTCAAACCGGCTGATGATGCGGAAAGAACTCTCCCCTCCCGCCGGTGGATGGGATTTCAGAATCAACGGATTTGACCCACTACCCAAAATAGCTGCCGGAAATCCGGTCTGCCCTGTACGGAAAGCGATTTTGCACACCCTTATATTTTCAATATTGACAAAGCACTGAGAGTCTGTATCAAAATACTCTGTTTAAAATCCCAAAGGTTTTGAAAACCCCCGGGATTGATGAATAACAATTTCTTGATAAACCAATATAATAAGGAAAAACTGCTATGGATTTCAAACTGACAAAAGAACAGGAAATGCTGCGCAAAGCAGTACGGGAATTTGCAGGCAAAAAAATCGCTCCCTTTGCTGATGAATGGGATGCCAAACATTATCTGCCTGTGGATGAAGTGCTCCGGCCTATGGGCAAACTCGGATTTCTGGGTTCTGTCATTCCGGAAGAATACGGCGGAGAGGGAACAGGCTGGATGTCTGCGGTCATTATTACAGAAGAAGTTGCACGGGCATCAAGCTCTATGCGGGTTCAGGTCAATCTCAGCGGGATTGGCTGCGCGTACCCCATTTGCAAATACGGCACAGAGGAGGCAAAGAAAAAATATGTGGCAAAACTCTGCTCCGGTGAATATCTGGGCGGTTTTGCCATAACAGAACCAAACGCGGGTTCAGATGTTTTTGCCATTGAAACCACTGCTGAAGACAAAGGGGATCATTGGGTGATCAACGGGTCCAAAACCTGGATTTCCAACGCTCATCAGGCCGATGTGGTAGTCCTTTACTGCTATACGGATCGGAGCAGGCGCAGCAAAGGTCTGTCGGCTTTTGCCGTAGAACTCAAAAATTCCAACGGCATTAAAACCACGGATTTGGATAAACTTGGTTCCCGTTCTTCCCCTACCGGTGAAATTTTTTTTGACAACACCCCTGTTCCCAAAGAAAATCTTCTGGGCCAGCCCGGAGACGGCGCATCCATTGTTTTTGCATCACTGAACAATACCCGTATTTCCGCAGCAGCAGGTGCTGTGGGATGCGCGCAGGCATGTCTTGAAATCGCAGGCAAATACTGCAATGATCGCCAGCAGTTCGGCCAGCCCATCGGAAAATTCCAGATGAATCAGGATTTGATTGCCCAGATGGTAACGGAAGTGGAAGCCGCACGTCTGCTGGTGTACAAAGCTGCGTGGCAAAAGGATCAGGGGAAGGAAAACAATGGAATGGAAGTGGCCCAGGCCAAATATTTCGCGGGTGAGGTTGCCATGAAATGCGCGAATTATGCAATGCGCATTCTGGGAGCCTACGGATATTCCACCGAATATCCTGTGGCACGTTTTTACCGCGATATACCAACATACGTCATGGTCGAAGGTTCGGCCAATATCTGCAAAATGATTATTGCAGCGGATCAGCTTGGTTATCGCAAAGCCAGCCGTTGAAAAATTAGGATATTATGGCCCGGCTGCCTGCTTATCTCCGGGATATTGATTTTAATCTGTATGAAACGAAGAACTCTGCAAACCTGAACGTATGAGAAGCAGATTTATGAACTTTTTTTCCATTTCTTCCAAAGAAATACACGCACCGGGAAAGATTTTTTTCGGCTGGTATATTGCCGGTGTTGTGTTTCTCGCACACTTCATGTCGGTCGGAACCGGTTTTTATGCGATGAATGCCTTTATGCAGCCCCTTTGCGGGCTGCGTGGATGGACCCGGACTGATCTGAACCTTGCCCTGGCCGGAGCCACAACTTCCGGTTTTATAGCCCAGTTTATATACGGCTCTCTGCTGTCACGGGTTCAAATCCGGTGGCTTATGCTGGGCGGGGTTCTTGCAGCGGGATTTTCATTTATCTGCATGATGCGCGTTACAGTGCTTTGGCAGTTCCATCTGCTGTACATCATTCTTTATATGGGAAACGGGGCTTATGGCGGCATTGTGGCCAATACTGCCATTAACAACTGGTTCCATCAGAAAAGAGGAAAAGCACTGGGGATTGCCACAGCCGGGATTTCCCTGGCCGGTGCAGTCATTCCCTTTGTGGCCATGCACATCATTTTCGCACATGGGATTCAGGCTGCCGCGAATATCATCGGAGCGTGCATTCTTTGCCTGGGGCCTGTCATATGGTGGGTAATCCGGGACTGGCCCGAAACATACGGACTGGAACCGGACGGTCTGCCGGGTTCAGACAAAAGCATAAAAAATACCGCGGATTCAGGTATGCCCGGACGAATCTGGAATGCGGCAGCTCTGGTGCGAACGCCTGCATTCTGGAAACTGGGAATAGCCTTTGGTCTGCTCATGTCCGGAACAGCCGGAGTCATGACACAGTTGAAACCGCGCTTTGCTGATATTGGATTTGATGACACAAATGCCATGATTATGCTGTCGGTGACAGCCCTGATTGCCACTGCCGGAAAATATTTGTGGGGCCGCTTATGTGACCGCATGACGCCGTGGCTGGCGGGAAGTGTTATGGCACTGGTCAATGCACTGGGGCTGGCAGTTGCTTTGCTGGGAAATGCCATACCCGCAGTGATCTGTTTTGCAGTGATCTTCGGCTTTGCAATGGGCGGAATCATGTCCATTTATCCGGTAATTACCGCCAGCATGTTCGGACGGCTTTCCTTTGCCAGGGTTTACCGTTTCATGTCCCTTTTTTTAATTGCACAGACATCCGGTTATGTGATAGCCGGACAGAGTTATGACCGCTTCGGCTCCTACGATCCCGCGTATATCTGCTTCATTGTTTTTGACATAATCGCGGCGGTGCTTTTGTGGTCTATACGGAAGTAGGGACAAAACAGTTCAATTCCATTGAGTCAAAGGGACGGGAAGTCCCAAACTGAAAATTTGGGAAACTGAAATGATTGAAAAAAGGCTGCCAAACTTTCAAGTTTGGCAGCCCTTAATTTCTTTAAAAGATGTTACTCATGACCTGCAACATCCGGAAAATTAATGTATTCGATGATATTCCGGAGAAAGCCGGAATCCGGAACAGGGGCGGCAGACCGGAAAAGATATGCTATTGCTTTAAATATTTTTCACTCATTTTTTCAAAAACCTTTTCAGAAATCCCCTTTCTGTTCGCCTTGTCAAAAGCATCACGCAAAGCAGCACCTTCCGCAGTATTACGAAAGATACTGTATACTTCCGGCGGTGTGACCGGCAGCATGATAAACCTGATCCGGTCAAGATAACCTTTGCTTCCCAGCCAATACTTCATGGACACATAATTAATATCCAGAAAAGCGTCCAGTCTTTTATGCACCAGCTTATTATAATTCATTTCCCGGAAATCAGTGGTTGACACCAAATCCAGTTTGATTTTTTCATGTTTCAGCATTTCGGGAATATAGGCCGCCTTTATGAAACCGATGGTCATCCCATATAAGTCTTCAGACTTGCTGACTTCCCGCAGGGGACTGTCCTTCAGGACAACAAGGCAGCTGACAATAGAGGTCAGGGCGGTTTCAGGATACAGAAACTCGGCTTCACGTTCCGGTATTTTTGTCAACTGGGAAACAACATCCACTTCCCCGTTTTTCAGCATCTGTGTTGCCCGGAGAATGGGATACATCCCGGCAACTTCAAAATCAACACCCATTTCCGGAGCTATGAACTCTTTCCAGTAATCAATGGTCACTCCGACAACCTTTTTTGATTCAGGTTCTTCCATCATGAACGGATCTAACATAAAAACCGCCATCCTGACAGTTTTCGCGCAAGCCTGTGTCTGTGGAAACAGAATAAGCAACATAACAAACAACTTCATAAAAAGTTTCATACGCCCTCCTTCTTTTTTGTTATTGAAAAAACAGACGGAATCCTGATTTACTGATGTTACGCCACACTTCAAAAAATCAGCAGGCTGCCGCAGATGCCGTCATTCCGGTGAAAACCGGAATCCGGTTATTCCGGACAGTTCCGGATACCGGCTTTCGCCGGTATGACGATGCTGCGTAACATCAGTTTATAATAAACTTGAAAATTTTTATTGTCAACTTAATACGCCAAATGTTGTTTTACCTTTCTTTCACGCTGCTGCGAAACCGGGAATATCCGGATTGCCGGTTATGACAATGCGAACAGATATTCAGCATAATATATTTTAAATACAAATAAAACACCTGAAATATCTGTGCAGCACCACCAAATATTTTTTTTGCAGAAGAAAATATGGCAGAACTTCATAGGTGGCAACTTGGATTATATGCAATACGGATTTGCTTTCAAAATCTGTTTTTTTCGTGTATATTGAGTATTTCACTTTTAAAAAAACGCAGATATTTTTAATTCCTTGAAAGAGTTAAATATATAAAAACCTGAAAACAGACGGTTTCGGCTGCTGCCGGAATGACATGAAAACAGAAGCACTGACTTTTTGCGGGACTGTCAGACTTTCTGGGGAAATATTTTCTATGGGAATTGCATCAGATATTGTTATTATTGTGATTGCGGCACTGTTCGGTGCTGTGATTGCCCAGAAGCTGAAACAGCCTTTGATTCTGGGCTATATTCTGGCAGGAATCTGCATTGGCCCCTATACGGGCGGGGTTACGGTTTCAGATGTCCATGACATTGAACTGCTGTCAGAAATCGGTGTTGCCCTGCTGCTCTTTGCCCTGGGACTGGAGTTTTCCTTCAGTGAACTCAAACCCGTGCGCAATGTGGCTCTGATCGGCACACCCATACAGATTCTTCTGACCATTGCCTATGGTTTTGGCATTGGTCAGGTTTTCGGATGGGACAGGCCCGCTTCCCTGTGGCTGGGCGGTCTGATTTCCCTGTCCAGCACCATGGTTCTGCTCAAAACCCTGATGAATCAGGGATGGATGGGAACCCTTTCCAGCCGGGTTATGGTGGGAATTCTTATCGTGCAGGATCTGGCTGTTGTGCCAATGATGATTATTCTGCCCCAGTTGAAAGACCCCAAAGCAGGTCTGCCCCTGCTTGGAATAGCGGCCCTGAAATCGGTTTTTTTTCTGGCTTCCATGTTTCTGCTTGGCACAAAACTCCTGCCCCGTGTGCTGGCCTATATGGCAAAATGGAATTCCAGGGAACTTTTTCTGCTGTCCATTACAGCAATGGGACTGGGCATAGGTTATGCCACATGGCTTTTCGGCCTTTCCTTTGCCTTTGGAGCGTTTGTCGCGGGAATGGTGCTGAGTGAATCTGAATACGGGCATCAGGCATTAAGCGATATTATTCCCCTGCGGGATATGTTCGGGCTTCTTTTTTTCACCTCTGTGGGCATGCTGCTGGATCCGGGTTTTTTCATGGAAAACTGGGGAAAGGTGCTGACTCTGGTTTTTCTGGTCTCTGTGGGCAAAGGTTCCATTTTTGCCATTATCAC
>JBFXEJ010000026.1:0-55065 GCA_050180235.1 Desulfococcaceae bacterium | reverse complement strand
GGTAGGGTTTTCAATGAGACGACCAGGTGCTCTGCACGTTCTATTTTTGGTAACCAGCGTGGGAACGGTCTGTCTCAAAGAAAACTTTACCATACTTGTCATTCAATATACAAGCGTGGGAACGAGTTATCATAAGCATACTTTCAATGGAGAATCGGTATTATTCTGCTGTCATGGGGACGCTGCCGCCTGAAAAGGTGCAGCCCGGATTCAAATCCAGGGTTTGACTTATTGCTTTGTCTGAGCCGTCCAAAAAAAATCTGAGAAAAAGTTTTTCTGCTTTGCCGCACTGGCTGCTCTTGAAGGGAATCCGCAGAAAAACAGATCGCATGGGCAGCACGCGCTGAATATATTCATCTTTGAATTCATCAATGGTGCTGCCGTTTTTGTCCATCAGCCGCGCCTCTATTTTTTTCAGCAGAAAATTGCGGATTCCCGCGTTGCGGAAACTGATTTTCAGTCCGGTTTCAGCAGGTTCAACCCCTGCGATTTCCGCTTTGACCGGTTCCGGTGCATTGGATGGCATGACAAAAACCGGTACGCTCAGCTTCAGAAGAAAATTGAAGTATGCCTCCATTTTTTCTTTTTCTTTCTGTTCCGGAGTCTGAATTTCCGGCAGTTCCTGAATATAGAGCCGGTAAGGTTTCTCAACTGGCGGAAAGTCTCCATTATAACCAACCCGAAGAGTTTTCTCTTCACCTCCCGGAATGGTCAGAAGGCGGGGAAAAAAAACAAAATCGCCTGTGTCGGTTTCAATGAATTTTCCATTTTCATCCATGTCCCATGTTTTGGCATACACCTGCACTTTTACTTCATTTTTACCATTATTTCTGAGAATTACCTCACTGATTTTCTTATCAGGTGTCAGAGTGACCCGCACAGGCCAGATGCCCAGTGTAGCCTTTCCCCAGGCCGGTGAAGCAAAAAAGAGAATCAGAATCAGGCACATATTTCTGCAAATATTCATTATACCTCCTGTTTGGCTGCGTTTTACTGCCACACAATTGTGACAGAAACCGTATCTTTGTAATCTCCTGCTGGCGATGTGCTGATCATGGCATCCCCAAAAACGGAAAAACTCTGGATCAGACCTGTTGAAACAGCAGTTTGTGCCGGAGATGGATGAGATTCCACATATCCCGGTTCAAAAGATGACAGTCCGCTGTCTCCCCAGGGAGAAGAGCCCCCGCTGTCCGCATAGATAATATAAGGTATGAACTCGGCTCCGCTTACCATATTGCGCATCCCCCCCTGAAAGTGCTGACCTGCCCCCATTCCAATGGCATACGTCATACCCGGCGGATTGCATTTGACCGTTACTGCTCCCAATGGGACTCCTTTCAAATCAGGGGAGCCTGTCTGCCATTCACCGAAATCGCCCAGTCCGAGCAGATTCATTTCGCAGTTTCCCACAATATCCAGGGAAATATTCAAATCTGTTTCCAGAGGAACACTTGATCCGAATGGGGTATAGGTGAGGATCACCCGGACAGTATCGGTATAAACTCCCGGCGGATAGGCCCCTGCGGGAAATGCAGTGCCATATACCGGCCAGGTTTCTGATGCGCCGCTGCCTTTGCCGGAAAATGAGTCTGCCGGATAAGGCGTGACTGCCTCTATCTTATTGGTTCCCCACTCTGAATTGGAGCCGCTGTCCTGCCAGAGATAATATGTAATATAATTCCCTTTTCCATCTCCCAGACGTCGAACCCCGGAATAGTTCAGTCCCGCGTCCAGTCCAATCCGAAACTGTTTGTCGCAGAGGATTTCCAAATTCGCTATCTGCATATTTGCAATATCGCTGCTGCCATCGCTTTGGCCAAAACTGCCGCCGGTGGCATTCAGGAGATCGCACGCGAGGCCGGTTTGAATATTCAGTAACAGGAATACAATTAAACAGCAGATTTGTAAAGATTGCATAGGGGGTTTTCCATAAAAAACCGCCCGGAATTCATCTTCCGGACGGTTTTACGGGTGATTAAGGAAAAATCGTTAATGCCAGTTAAGAGTCAGATTCCGGTAAGATTTGACAACTTTTGGAAAGTTGTCAAATCCTGTATGAATATCTGACAATCTGTTTTTATTTATTCTGATTTTTTTAACTCTTAATTCGCATTTTTAAATGATCCTTAGGGCCATACCACCGTCACGGTGACAGTGTCATTATATGTTCCTGGAACAGTGCCAACTGCAATATCAACATCGGCTGTCAGGGGATATGTCTGCGCGGCTCCGTTGCCTGTGGCAGTAAGGGCATTTAAGGCAGTCCAGCTCTGGGTATATGATGAATCAATGGCGGTCATTCCGACATCACCAAATTGAGTGCCGTTTTGGAACAGTCTGTAATCAATATAGTGGGCAAATCCGTCATTAAGCCGAAGCTTCTGAGCTCCTGCGTCAAAGTTGATGCCTCCGTTCACGCCCCAGGTGTAGTTTATTCCAGTGTTGCAGGTGATGGTAACGGATCCTGCGGGAGTGCCCACAAGGTTGGGACTTCCAATAAGATAAGTTCCGAAATCAGTGCCTGTTGCAGTTGTGTCTATCATACACCCGGCAACGAGTGTTACAGAATAGTCGGCAGTGTCGCTTGTGATTCCTGCCAAAGCCGCACCCGCGCTGAAAACCAGGGCGATTCCAATTACAATAGCAAAAAGTTTTCTTTTCATGATAAATTCCTCCTGAAGTTGTTTTAAAATTATGACATACGCAAAACATACGGTTTCAAAGGATAAGCAATTAATGTGCCACATCTGTATATATATTAAAATTTTCTGCTGATCCGAAAAAACATAAATTATGTTATAAAATTATAACTGTTTGCTTAAATAAAATAATTCCTTTCGGATAAAGATTATCCTGTAAATATAAAAAAAGAAATTCTGCAGGTTTTGGAATAAATCGCAATTCTGATTTGACAGAAAAATGCCGTATTCTGACAAAATTTGTCACGTTATGGACAAAAAAATGTAATTTGATGATTTTTGAAAGGGTGGCGTAAGGTGAGTTAGGTGATTTCCGGAAAAGAATATCCCTTCAAAGTATCAAAAGCTTCCAGCTTTTGCCCTGTGCCTGTGAACTGAACCGGGATATTTATTTTCAGAAATCACCTAAGAGTTTTCTGCTTTTTCCATTGCCTGCCTGAATTTTTTCAACTGGGATTCATATAATGCCCGATCCTTGCCGGATCGGGCCAGGGCTTTTTCCTCTGTCTGGACAGCCATTTCATACATGCCGTTGACATAATAACTTTCTGCAAGGGTATCCAGGATATGCGGCGCGTCAGAGAACTGGGCGGCACGGCGGGCCAGTTCAAGGGCAGGGGCAGGATTTCGAAGTGATAAATTTTCACATGTGGCATAGAGCCATGCCAGATTGTTCAGCACTTCCGGATCATCAGCGTTCAGATCAAGTGATTTCTGATACGCGTCAATGCTTTTTGCATAATCATTCCGGCTGTGGTGCAGATCACCGAGAAGCCGGTACAGTTCCGGGTTATTCGGATTTTTTTCAATTTCCCTCATCAGAACGCGTGCAAAAAAATCCGCGCTGATTTTCCTGCCTGTTTCTCCGAACCTCATGGAATATCCCACAAATCCGATCATGAGCATTCCAAGAAGATAAACTGCCATGCTTTTTCTGATTTTCTGATCATGCTTTTTTATCCATGATCTGTCTTTTTCACATTTCAGAATATAACCCACACGTTCTGTAATGCTGAAATGATGCCAGTTGGGTTTGTCCGGGGACTGACCGGAGCCCGCTGTGATTTTTTCAAAGGTGGAAATCAGAGGGCCGGCCGTATCGTAAAGGGTGTAAACATAGCAGTCTGCCTGCCGTTCAAAATTTCTCATGAAATATCCGAAAATATAACGGAAATAGATCAGAAAAACAAAAACAGTCATAATGGTGAGCAAAGTGGATGTGACAGAGGTCTGACTGATTCCGGAGTGGATGATAAAACGGTATACCGGTTCGGTAAAAATGATCAGGTAAAGAATCAGATCAAAAGTGGCATAGGACAGCAGCATATATCCCACAAAAAAGAAAAGATAAAATATCAGATGGTTCCGTTTGATATGCCCGATTTCGTGCGCAATGACCGCATCCACCTCTTCGGGTCTGAGAATTTCCAGCAAAGCCTCGGTGACAAGAATATAACGGAATTTTTTCACCAGTCCCATGACACCGGCTGTAATCATTCTGCCTTCAAATATTGGCCAGTACAGGATATCCGCATATTCCATTCCCGCGCGTTTGCAAAGATTTTCGATCCTCTCACGCATATGGCCTTTTTCAAGGGGTTTGCATCCCCAGAATTTCTGAATCAGGAAAGGGCCTCCCACAGCCGTGGCAAAAAGAAAAATAAGGAAAAAAAGAATTTCCCCGGGGCCGGTTGCCAGAAATTCTTTCAGCCATTCAAAAGGCAGTACTGTGATGAGATCATGAATTCCGGACAGCAGCATCCAGGGAAGCAGCACAGGCACGGCAAAGGAAATATTGGATAAAACATATGTCCTGCGGGCTATCCGGCTGTCGTAAATTTTCTGATAGGATTCATGTGCAAAGTACCATACAATGGAAAGATAAAAAATGAAAAGCAGGAGAAATATCAGGGCCGGAGCAGTGGGGAAAATTTTGAAATATTCAATTTTTTCCATATAGTCCGGAAGGTTCAGCACATAAACATCCACAGTGAACAAAACAATGGACATAACAGACTGGCTGGTCAGCAGACTGCTGAAGCGGTTTTCAAGAACATGGTCAAAAAGGGGAATACCCTGTCTCCGGATCTGTTTTTCCAGCAGGCTGAACTGGATACGTGTCAGTATGGAAAAAATAAGAATGAAGAAAAGGAACAGTTCAAGGGTTTCAGGCAAAGGCAGATTCGGGCTTTCCGAAGGCTGATAGGTGGTGTAAATGAGCAGGACAATGATAAAATATATGAAATTGGCAAACATGGGGTAATATCAATGCTGAATGGTTAATGGTTAATGTTGAATACCAAATCGCTTTCAAAGTTCGGGGAATGCCTCTTTTTTTAACCGCGAAAAACACGGACAGCACGAAAAACAGCAGTTTGCATGCTCATGTTTTGAAAGCGAATTGGTATAAAGATCAGGCAGTTTGATCTACTGCTTTGTCAATTTTGATTTTATGCGTTGAAGTGTACAGAAAAACCGGTTTTTTTGGAAAAAACCGGTTTTTTCAACTCACAGATTCAGGATTGACAGATACTGCTGCCTTTATTTGTCTGAAATAGCGTTCTTTTTCACTGTAAATGCAGCCGCAGTACTGCTGGCGGTAGAGGTTCATTTCTTTGGATTCTGCAATGCCTTCTTTCCAGCCTTCGCGGAAGTCATGGTAATAAAAAGGTATTCCTGCTGATTTTGCAAGGGATTCTCCAATTTCACGGAGCATGTCGTGTTTCTGGAATTTGCTGTAAAGCAGAGTGCTTGTGAAACAGTCAAATTTTCCCCTTTTTGCAAGCAGCGCCGTGCTTTTCAGCCGGTCATGGTAACAGTAGGCACAGCGGTCAGCCTCCCGGAATACAACATTGCGGATAAATTCCTCCGGTTCATATCCTTCCTGCCAAATCACCTGAAATTTTTCAATTTCTGAAAATGTTTTCAGGGTTTCCTCCCGTTTCAGGCATTCGGTGTAAGGATGGATATTGTGCCGGTAAAAAAATCCCATGATGTGAAAATTTTCAGATCGGAGAACCCTGAGCGGATAAACAGCGCAGGGAGCGCAGCACATATGAACCAGAATTTTGGGGCATTTTCCCTTTTCCATGCAAAAATCATTTCCTTTGTCATTCATTGCTTTGCCTTGATCTGAGCCAAAAGGTCTTATACCGGTTCGCCATTGACTTGATATAATCTGTAGTCCAGTCCGAACTGATCCGGAGGAGTGCAAAAATTAAGCGGAGCGGTTTTTTGCACAGACAGCAGAATCCATAAAAGGATGACATTATCAATTGTTTTGACCCTCTGCAACCTTCAAAATAAAACGGACAAAAGCACCAGTGAGCTGTCCGCCTTGAATCTGTGCGTTGCAAAAACCGGATTTTTTGGAAAAATCCGGTTTTTCTGTATACTTCAGATCATAAAATCAAAGTTGTCAAAGCACTAGGGATTTGGACAGTATCCTGCCCCGTTTTCCAAAGTAAGACCCAGAATTTTTTCTCTGATCATGGTTTCAATCACTTCGCAGACCGGCAGACCAACGACATTGGTATAGGAACCGCTGATGCTTTTGACCAGAAACGTCCCAAGTCCCTGAATGGCATAGGCTCCTGCCTTGTCAAAGGGTTCTTTGGTATGGATATACCATTCAATTTCCTCTCTGCTCAAATGCTTGAAACAGACATCTGTTCGGACTGCATTGGAAAAAAGCCTGTTCTGAGATTTGCAGAGGATCGCATATCCGGTGAAAACCTGATGGATCTGACCGCTCAGACGGCCAAGCATTTCCCTTGCTTCGTCTTTGGAACCCGGTTTTCCCAGAATGTCATTTCCGATCAGGACAATGGTATCTGCACCAATGACCCAGCTTTGCGGATATTTTTCAGATACTTCTCCTGCTTTGGCCTGTGCCAGGGTTTTCACATAATCCGCAGGTTCCGCAAGTTTGACGGAAGATTCATCAAAAAGGCTGGGAATAACTGCAAAATCAAGACCGGCCTGTTCCAGAAGATATTTACGCCGCGGAGATTCAGACGCGAGAATCAGATAGGGTTGCTGATGTTTTTTGTTCATAAGGGTTTATTATCAGAAGACAGGGCATTTGACAAGTCGCAAAAAAATAAAAATACAGGCATGAGTATCTGCATTACCTTTATTCCGGTCACCGGAAACCAGTAAAAGGCCATCCGAAAAATTTGACGGTAAAATAGGCTGTTAAAACATTGAGGAAATTCCTGCCTTGTTCAGCGCACAATGCAATCCTGTACCCATTCTGCTGCAATATCTCTGAATTGCTGCAAATCCTTATCAGTGAACACACGGTCTTTTTCTTTGAAGAATTCCGGATTCAGAATTCCGGTTTCGTGGAACTGCTGGATAGCATACAGTCTTGCACCCCGGATCAGATAGCTGATGATTCTGATATTTTCTTCATTGATAAAAGGGCGGACACATGTGGTTCTGAATTCATAGGGCAGGCCGGATTCCATAATTGCATGGATGCTGGCTAATATGTTTTCCGGCAGGCAGTTTTTCATAATCAGGGATGAATAGAGCATGGGATCGGTTTTGATGTCCATAGCCAGATAATCCACCAGCCCCTTTTCAATCAGAGAGCGAAGCACATCCGGACGGCTCCCGTTGGTATCCAGTTTGACCGGATACCCTATTTCCTTAACTTTTCCGAAAAGATCGGCCAGATCATTGTGCAATGTGGGTTCTCCTCCGGAAATCACGACCCCGTCCAGAAATTCCCGGTGGGAGATGAGAAAATCATATACATCTTTTTCATATAGTTGCGGGCATTTTTCCATATTAATCAGCCCCGGATTGTGGCAGTATGGGCATCTGAAATTGCACCCCTGGCAGAACAGCACACAACTGATTTTTCCGGGATAGTCAATAAAAGAATTTTTTTGCAATCCTCCGAAAAGCATATCCTCTCCTGAAATCTGTAAACTCACCTTATACCGATTCGCCATTGGTTTGATCCAATACCCTCAGTTTTTCCGCAGTTCCGGCTGTGCAAAAAACCGCTCCGCTTAATTTTTGCACTCCTCCGGATCAGTATCAATTCAATGGAGAATCGGTATTATACACCACAGCCATACCCGCGAAAACCGGTATCCGGAACAGTCCGGAATAACGGTGAACAGAAATAACCATCTGATTTTTATAATGTATGTGTAACATGAACTGCTAACAGGCTTCCTGCAAAACTGAAAAATTCAGATGGAACCCGGTTTTCTGCCTCACTGTCTTTCATAAGCCCGGATTATTGCCGAAATTTTATGAAAAGTCAAACAAATTGCTTTTGCTGGGCCGGGAAGAATGCGGAGAGTATGGTTTTAGGGCGATTTGGGGAATTCTGTTTTTTTGGGATTTGACTTTTTCCCGGAATTCAGGGAAAATGGACAAAAAACAGAATTCACACAGAGGTGAAATCAGGCATGAGCATATCCGATGATGGTTAATGGGACTTTTCATACTGATAAAATTATGTTATGCTGCTCCTGTTTTTTTGTCAATATATCATTACCGGAGGAGCAGAAAGATGATCGCAGCAAAATACTGAGGCTGCGGCAGTGAAAACATCCGCAAAAAAGGCATGACATGGACAGGACGTCAGCAGTTCCATTGCAAAAACTGCAATTTTTACAGTAATGCGGATATTAAATCACTGATGTTACGCAGCTTTTCCAAAAATCAGAGAGTTATCAGCTTTCACAGTCATTCCGGAGTAAGCCTGAATCCATTTTTTTTCAGGCAGTTCCGGATACCGGCTTTCTCCGGTATGACGATTCTGCGTAACATCAGTTAAATCAGCAGAGGGGAATTTTTTATGCAAACCGCTGAAAATCTTCAGACGGAAAGATTTTCAAAGCGTGCGGCTGTCTGCACGGATGATCCGGGATGAGCCTGACATCAATGCGGAAAAATGCAGGAATTTATGGGAATTTTTTGGATGGAATTCTGCACGTTAAATCTGTTCACAGGCAGATCTGTTCAGTATTAATATTGAAATAATTCAAAAATCCATTACCGGTGTATTCAATGAATTCTGAAAAAACACATTATCAGACAGAAATTTTTCAGGTCATGCAGAGATCTGCGTTTTATCCTCATCCTGTGACCTCTGTCAGGCAGGTTGAAACGCATATTTCCAAAGTGTTTCTGACCGGAGATTATGTTTACAAAATCAAAAAATCCGTCAATCTCGGATTTCTTGATTTCACCACGCTGGAAAAGCGCAAACATTTCTGCACACAGGAAATAATCCTGAACCGCAGGCTGGCGTATGATGTTTATCTGGATGCGGTTGCCATCACCCTGCATGAGGGACATTATTCCCTGAACGGCCCCGGCATTGCAGTTGAATATGCAGTTAAAATGCGCCAGCTTTCTGATGAATGCGCCATGCCCCATCTGCTGAAAGAATCAAAAATTGACGCGGAAAAAATCAAATCCCTTGCCCAGGTTCTGACAGAATTTTATAAAAAAGCAGACAGCAGCGAATACATCAGCACATTCGGATCATGGGAAGCTGTTTCCAAAAACATGGAAGACAATTTTGCAGAAATGCAGGCATTTGCAGGAGAATTTCTGGATGAACGTCTGTTTCAGATTGTACGCGCCGCAACCCGTTCATTTCTGCGCAGACAGAAACCTCTTTTTGCGCATCGTATGGAAAAAGGAAAGATCCGGGACTGTCACGGAGATCTCAAACCTGAACATATTTATTTTGAAAAACAGGGAATCTGCATTGCAGACTGCATTGAGTTCAATGAGCAGTTCCGGTATCAGGATATTACAGCGGATCTCGCATTTCTGCTGATGGAACTGGAATATGAGGGCTGTTCCGAACTGGGACAGAATCTGCTTGATGTATATATTGACAATACAAATGATCATGAATGTGTTCTGCTGATGAATCTGTACAAAGGCTACCGGGCAATGGTAAAATGCAAGATCAACTGCCTTCGTCTGATGGGATGCGATTTCGGAAAAGCAGCAGGGCAAAAACTTCTCAGCAATACAAGGAGATATATGGAGCTTGCCTGCGGGTATGCGCTTGCGTTTAACCGTCCTGTAATATGGGTGGTGTGCGGAATGCCAGCTTCGGGCAAAAGCACGGTTTCCAAAGAACTGGCAAAAATATTAGGTGCCAGAATACTGCGCTCGGATGTTATCCGCAAGCAACTGTTCGGTATTGCGCCAAAGACTGCCAAAGATGTGTCATTTGGACAGGATATTTATTCAAAGGATGCCACATCCCTGACCTATGGAAAGATGCTGCTTCTTGCCCAGGAAGAGCTTGAAAAAGGACGGTCTGCCATTCTGGATGCCACATACGGAAGCAGGCATCACCGGGAAAATGTTTTATCTCTTGCAAAAGATATGGATGTCAGTATAGTCTTTGCTGAATGTCAGGCTCCGGACGGGGTGATAAGGGAACGTCTGATCAGACGTGAGACATCATCTTCGGTTTCTGATGCGCGGATTCATCATTTTGAGGGATTTAAGAAGCGGTTTGAAAACTTGGATGAAATTGCCCAGGATATGCGCATCTGTGTGAATACCCAAAAGCCTTTGGAAGAGGTTATGCGGGATATTCTGACGCGGGATTATGCGCTGCTGTCTTGTGTAAAAAATGACAGCCAATGGATGAAAGGGGGAAAAATGTTCAAAAAAATACTGGCGGCAACAGATTTGCCAAAAGTCTGTGATGCACCTGTTCTGAGTGCGGCGCGAATTGCAGAGCGGAACATGGCGGAACTGCGGATTCTTCATGTACTGGAATCTGCTTCGGCAGAAAACCGGCATCTTGTCAGACACTTTGAAACCGGCAAAGAAATCATTGCTGATGCGGCTTATGAGGCACTGGTCAGAAAGGAAATTGAGAAAAGCTGTGCGGGTATATTAACAACGCAGGCAGCCTGCAGTATCAGTGTAACAACAGGTTTTCCCTGGGAAGAGATTGTACGGCTGGCACGGGAAACCTCAGCGGATCTGATTGTTCTGGGTCCGCATTCCGGAAGGGCTGAGGAAAAAGGCGTTGTCAGGGTGCGCGGAAAAATCGGAAGCACGGTGGAAGGGGTTCTTATGCGTGAATCCTGTCCGCTGCTCATTGTGAATAAGACCATACCGGAACACATGCTGGGGTTTCAGCATATACTGGCCTGCATAGATTTTTCCAAATCCTGCGAATGTGCTTTGTATTTTGGCATAAAAATGGCCGCAGAATACGGATCAAAACTCTCCCTGTTTCATATGATTCCTGTTCCGCCCTATCCCAAATATTCCTCTGAGAATTATGAAGCGGATCTGGAAAATGCAAAGAAAAAACTCCGGCAGTTCTGCCGGGAGGAAATTCCTGCGGGAACCCAACATGAATATCATGTATGGGGCGGGGCCCTGCCACATCAGGAAATTCTGAAATGCGCGGAAAAAATAAAAGCGGATTTGATTATCATGGGTTCCCATACCAAAGAAACAGCAGGAAAATGGTACGCAGGAAGCGCTGTGGAGCGTGTCAGTTTCCGATCTGAGATCCCTGTAATGGCAGTGACAGACCCTGATGCACTGCTTGAATGGGGAGAGGATATGGAAGCAATAATGCAGAGCAGGAAAGATGCAGACAGACGTATCTGTGTTTACACAAAAAAGATTTGAGAATGCAGGGTAAGGTGATTTTCCAGAAAAGAATATCCCGGCAAAGCAGCAAAAGCTTCCGGCTTTTGCCTTATGTTTGTGAACTGAACCGGTATATTTATTTTCATAAATCACCTAAAATCTGCAGGGTCAGGCCCTGTGCCTGACCGTTTTCTGAAGGACTGTACAGGGAAAAATTCCCCGCCTGAGAGTGGATAAAGGGATGTGTTTCAGCCGGGGATTTTTGTACACCACTGTCCCTTTCATGAAAGAATTTGCCAAAAATCAATTTGTTCCGGTACTATTTTTTCTTCTTCAGGGCATCTGAAATTCTCTCAAATCCCTTTGTCAAAAGCATTTCGGGAACTGCATAGGAGATGCGGATATGCTTTTCCTGACCAAATGCAAGACCGGGAACCACAGCAACTCCAGCATGTTCCAGCAGATATGCGGAAAAATCCTCGTCTGTTTCCCCTTTTTGCAGATATTTGGATATGTCAGGAAAAAGGTAGAATGCGCCCTGTGGACGGATGCAGTCAAACAGTTCCGACACATACGCATAGGCAATATCCCGTTTTTTCCCCATCTCCCTCTGCCATTGGGCAATCAGTGCCGGATCAGTGGAAAGCGCAGTCAGCGCGCCGTACTGGGCGAAGGTGCAGACATTTCCGGTTTCATGGCTTTGCAGTTTGGACATGGCAGCAATAATTTTCTTTGGCCCTGCCGCATAACCGATGCGGAAGCCTGTCATGCTGTAACTTTTGGAAAAACTTTTCACCACAATCACGCGATCCCGGATATTTTCAAATGCGAAAAGACTTTCGCAGGAAAGTCCGTCATAGACAAAATATTCATACGCCTCATCAGAAATCAGCCAAAGATTGTGTTTTAACGCAAGATCAGCAATTCGTTCCAGATTTGTTTTGGGATAGACCGCGCCTGTGGGGTTGTTGGGACTGTTGACAAGAATCGCAACAGTTTTTGCTGTCACGGCTTTTTCCATTGCCTCGCAGTCCAGTTGATGATTTTTGGTGTTCACCAGCACCGGTTTTCCTCCGGCCAGAATAACCTGCTGGGAAAAACTGACCCAGTACGGCGCGGGAATAATCACCTCATCACCGGGATCACAGATGACCTGAAACAGGGAATACAGGACATGTTTGGATCCATTGCCAACCAGAATGTTTTCCGGCCCGTAACCTGCAAACTGCTTTGACAGAGCCAAACGCAGTTCATGCAGACCTGACACCGGCCCGTAACGGGTTTCTCCCCTGTCAAGCGCGGCTTTCACAGCCTGCCGGATATGCAGGGGAGTTTCGTATTCCGGCTCTCCCACGGCAAAATTGATGATTTCCCTTCCCTCTCTTTTCATTTGGTCAATGAGAGAGGAAAAACGCACAGTCCGGGATGTTTCCACCTGAGAGATTCGCTGAGACAGTTTCATATTTTTTCCTGTTTGTTCAATATAATGCCGCTTTTGAGATTTTTCAGGGATAACTCTCTGTAATAATATATTTTAAATTCCTGGTGCTGATTACAATATTCAGAAAGCTGAGCAGTCAGTTCCCTGATACGTTACGGGTTATGCCGCCCCTTTTAATTTGTTTCTGCTTCTTCGTCACCATTGTAAGGATAAAACGATTATCCGTGAATGCCTTTTCAAGAAGATATCCGTCATCTTTTCCGTGCCATTTTTCTTCTTTTGTATCAATTACATCTGTTCCTTTCTGCCTGAGAAACGACACCACTCTCGGAGAAATATTTTCATCCGCCAGTATTTTCAGAGTTCTGAATTTTATTATGCGGCTTCCAGTTCAATGTATATGTCATTTTTTAAGGCGTTTGCTACATATATATCTGAGGCAGGCGTTTATATCTTCTTTTGACAGATGCGGATAATCCTGAAGTATTTCAGTCTCGCTCACATCGGAAGCAAGCAGTTCAAGAATAAATTCCACAGAGATTCTTGTGCCTTTGATAACAGGCTTTCCTCCGAGTATCCTAAGTATTTGCTGTTATTCTGCTCATTCTTTCATCCTTTCGATGCTGATTCCATAATTCCATATTTCTCTTTCAGGAATTGTTTAAGATTTTGTCCGACAGAACTGCATATCTCCTGCCAAAATAACACCTTATATTTAGTTCGATATGCAGTATCCTTTATGCACGATACAATTTCACAGTAACTTCTTACCAAATCGGACCGTCTGTCATCGCAAAGAAGAAAATGCCTTTTTTGCCAGTATCTTGCTGCAAGAAGATTTCTGATGATTTGGTAATGCAGATATTTTCCTTTTCTTATTGGTAAAGACTCAGTATCAAAAAAGTCTGAAAATCCCTGATATTCCTGAACGATATTTATCTCCTTCTGAGTGAAATCATCCTCTGTCAGCTTTGCTTCCGCAAATATATCTTCAAACGCAATATCTATTTCAGTCTTATCTTTAATCCCGTTTATTTTCGGGAGTTCCGCCTTAAAGCCGAATTGAGGATTTAACCGACTGACATTAAATATATTCAGTATGCTTTTCCATGAACTGATTTTCGGATGACAGAAAATATTCATCAGCAGAGCGTCCGAACTGTTTGAAGACTGCATTTCAAAAGTATCTTTCACATTCGGATGTCTTTTTGTCAGTCTCTGTTTCCATATTTCATTTTTCTCAATTGATTCAAATGACTCGGAGAAGAAATTATCTTTTATATTCAGGAAAATAACCGCCGTCTCATACGATGAGTTTATCTCTGTATTCCTTTTGACTGCATATAATTCTGACAAATTTCGTATCTGCTTTTTTAACTCTACGGATTTCATTTCTTTCTCTTCAGCTAACAACAAGCTCAACGGTTTGCGGGGTCGGAGCGGAGACCCCGCAAATCCGCTGGAGCTCTGGGTTATGCCGTTTTAATTGTTTTCTAATAGTTAAGCAAAACTATATCCTTAATTTTTTCAAAATGCTTTTTATTGAGAGTCGCAACACAAAGGTTTTCCGCAATGGCAGTGGCGGCAATAAAAATATCTCTGAATTCAACAATCTCATTTTTCCTCTTTAAATCATGATATATTATTGACGCAATTTCAGCAATTTCATCATCAAGAGGAATACTTTTTATCCATTTGCACAGTCTGTCTATATCTTCAATGTGTCTCTCTGTCTTTACACCGCATTGCAGTTCAAAGAATGTAACACTTGACATAACACATTCATTTTTTTCTCTGATTTTCCAAAGTATTGCCTTTTCCTTATTTTCTTTTCTCAGAAAATCAATTATGACAGATGTATCTGTTAGAATTCTGTAACTTCCCATGATTTAACCTTTATCTCATCTTCTGAAATGTCCCATTTAGAAACTGAAAGAAAATCTTTTTTCCATTCATCGTTGTCTGTTGTATCATCTGAAAAGAATTCTACTGTTTTCGGTATGATAATAACTTCAACCTCCTGAAAATTAAAATTTTTCGGTAGATCGACTGAAATTTTATTTCCAAAAACTCTTCTATATACCCTTAAGGTGTTAAAAATTTGAAACTGTTCCATATTAAAATCCTTTCATTGTATACAAGCTTGTAGATTACGATTTATTTAATATGTCAATTGCACGCCTATCCCCTTTTTTCGCAAGTTTTTTAAGATCCGAATTTGATAATTGATACACAGTCTTTTCTATAAGTTCCCAATTAAAACTATATTCAGAATTGTAACTTCCTCTTTTTATAAGATCAATTCCATATTTTTCATATTTTCATGGAGCTACTCTCTCTCTTATATCTGAAGGTAGCTGTTCTAACCATTAAAAACGATGCCCTGAATCGTTAGCACCAATTAAGATTCTATTATAAAATTTGTTCCAAATCTGTTTTAGCATTCCTGTTCTGTATGGCTCTTCAAATTGCATGGCAATACCTGTTGAAGTTCTATAGCTTTTAAGATAATTATTTTGGAGTAGGTTGGGGTGAGGAACGAATCATAACATTCTGAAATTGTCGGAATTCGTTCCTCACCCCAACCTACAGGAAACCCCAAAATTATTTTCTTAAAGCCTATAATTGGTGTCCAGAAGGTATTTACCATTCATTTTCGTCTATCTTTCTGCAGTCATTCTCAATAACCTCACTCATTATCTTCAGATCAGCCTGCGGAATGCTCCCTGTATATTTTAAAAGACTTCTGCCGGTCACTCCGTCTTTTTCGGATAAAGTCAACTCTTTTATGAATTTCAAAACCTTCTGTTTCTTTCGCTTAGACCGGAGTGCCTGCAAATCAGTTCATAACTGAGAACAAACATATTAACATGCTGCCTGAGTAAAAAGTTCAGGCAATATCTGATTATAAGGAATGTGCAATTTGTTACAGTAGATGAGTATCTGCTCCAGAGTGGCTTTTTCCTTCTTTGTTTCAATAAGCAATATTATATCTCTTTCCAATCCTGTAAGTTTTACCTTGTGCCGCAAATCCGCTTCGTTTATTTTTTCAGGCAAATGACTGTTTGTCTCAAGTTCCTTCAACTCTTTCAATTGCAAATTCTGGATATACGCATCTGTGTTGTCATATTTCAGGTCCTCAGCATTTTTGTCGGCCTGCAGTGACATATCATTCTGAAATAAAAACCCGCTGTTTTTTTCCACTTCATGTAACCGGGCAATATTCAATGACTGAATATAATCATCCTGCTCTTCAATTGTTTGCAAATTGTTATTTTTCATCACTCTCACTATATGCTGTTATCGGGATAATATTGTTATGCCTGTCAATTCTGAAAATGACAGACAGTTTTTCAGCCTGATTTCTCAACTGGTCGTTTGGCTGTAACGGAACATGCCCGCTAATGATAAAGCTCCCTGCAAATGGCATGGCTGCATTCGACACCTTGTAATCTTTCAGTCTGAATAAGGCGTTTATAGCTAAAAATGAAATATTTCTTTTTCTGATGACGATATTTTCAGCAATATGATTCAGATGTTTTGGCAACCATCTGAAAATTGACTGCTTTAATGCAAGTTTTAAATCCATTTTTTATATCTTTGTATTTATCCTGATTCAAAAAAAATAACAACGAGCTAACCGGCAGGGCGATAGCCCTGTCCGTTTGAGCGACTGGTTAACGCTCTTCAAACTGTTCCTCAGTAGATTTTGCTTTGACTATAATTGTTCTATGATCTAATTCTCTTTAAGCACTTTTCTCAATATATTCCCAACGAAAAAAACATACTTACTCGCTTGTATTAAATGGTCAAGGAATATTGTTCTTACAATCGTTAGCTCAAAAGGCTGTAATTTACTTAATAGATTAAACTTATCGGTATCGTTATGAAAATAAAATCCATTTATCCAATAGAGAGTTGTTTCTTCTGGAGAAAGTTCTTTGTTATTATACATAAATCTGATGCCGCCTATATTTTTTTCGTTTTGCCATAATTGTCTTAGTTCAACGAGTTCATTTTTTATAAATTCATCTGTAATATGTTGGTAGCATAGATTAAGTATTCTAGGCAAATAGATAGGTTCATTGGAAGCGTAAAATTGTCGGAATGTTAATAAAAATGATCGTAGATCATCTTCATCAGGTTCTTGAATATTGAAACTTAATCTTTTATTATTATTAATTTTCATGTTAAATGATAAGTTGAAACCTGTTTGAATTAAACGAGTTATCTGGAGCATTTCAACTCTGTAAACAAACAATTCAAATTGTTCTTTAATTGTTAAAGGTCTTTTTATCATGGCTGTAAATTCTGATCTGAAAAATGTTAATAATATAGAAAGGGCATTAGATTATGCTATTAAGATAATTGAAAATTATCAGTATGATATTCGAAATAGTGAATGGCTCGGTATTGACTTGGTCGCTCTTGGATTTTGCCAGGGGGAAATCTATCAGAATGCAATCCCAAATATCAGAAGTATTCTCTCTCAGTAATCGTTAATTTCCCCCCGTTCTTTCCATGATTTCATCCAAGTTTTTCTTATAGATTCCCTGTTTTATCACCTACAGATTCATATGATATAATTAAAACAGGCAATGATTGATTGAAAGTAGTTTTAATTTTTGTTAGCTTTAAATCCCAATTAGAAGATAGCCCTTCTATTCTATCTTTCCCACTATTGGTCTGCTTTCCATATTTTGAAGTTAAAAGTTCATTAACCTCTTTGAATAAATAAACGCTTGTCTGTTTCTGGTTAGCTGGATATAAAGTAACTTTAATTAATGTATTTGCACTCTTGCTGAACCAAAACTTAACATTAAAATCAGTATCAGCGATTTTTAGTCCTTTTAGCATAAAAGGGTTATACTCCTTGTTGTCGGGTCTCCCCGCGGTGTCAGATGGAAGAAGCTTATCGCCATAAATTTTTCTAACAGAGTCCTCATTCATACCCCATTTGGTTTCGTTCCATCCGTCCACATCCGTTGTTTGTGCAATCACAGAATAAGCACAACACATTAAAACAGCTAATACAACCAACGCAATCTTTCTCATTTTTTTTCTCCTTTATTTAGTGTAGCGTGTAAAATTATCTCTCATTTTAGAGCGTTAACCATTGATTATCAGATCATTTCGCCCTGATAACATCCAAAAACGCCGCTTATCAGGTCATTTCGCCCTGATAACATCCAAAAATGCCACTTATCAGGGCAGATTCGCCCTGATAACAACCAAAAATGCCACTTATCAGGGCGCATTTTCCCTGATAACACCCAAAAACGTCACTTATCAGGGAAAGTTTGGCTTGACAAATTTTCCCTTTTTCAATACTTCTCCGTTACAAAAATTATATCCTGTAAGACAGCCTGTGTCAAACACAAAAAACAGAAAAATCATGGATGAGGTGGGGGAGGTGATGCGGCTGCCTCATTGTTCCATCCATATGGAACGGTCATACTGTGACTGGATTAAGAGATTTATCCTTTTTTATCATATGAAATCCCGCGATGATCCGGAAAACGGGGAAATTAAAATCAAACAGTTTCCATGTTCTGTTGATATTTCAGAGTCGAACCGGACAAACCGGACTGTTATGAAGACAGCGCGCCGGGCTTATGCAAATATCAGCAGAACCTAAATCCTTCTCTGGCAAAGCACCATATCCGCCAGCACCAGAGCAGCCATAGCCTCCACAATGGGAACCGCACGGGGAACTACACATGGATCATGACGGCCTTTGGCTTCCAGTATCACTTCATTTCCTTCAAAATCAACTGTTTTCTGTGCCTGTCCGATGGTGGCAACCGGTTTGAATGCCACCCGGAAAAAGATGGGTTCACCATTGGAAATGCCGCCCTGAATGCCGCCGCTGCGGTTGCTGACGGTTCCCAATTTGCCGTTTTTCTGAACAAAAAGATCATTATGTTCTGATCCGTGCATCCGGGTTCCGGCAAAACCGGAGCCGATTTCAAATCCTTTGGTCGCGGGAATGGAAAGCATGGCCTGTGCCAGTATTGCCTCCAGTTTGTCAAACACCGGTTCCCCCAGACCTGCGGGAACATTACGGCAGACGCAGGAAATAATGCCGCCGACAGAATCTTTGGCATCCCGCGCGGCTGTGATGATGTTTTCCATAAGTTGAGCAGATTCCGGATGGGGACAGCGCACAATATTCTGATCCACTGTTTCCCGTGTAACCTGTTCCATATCAATGTCCGGAGCATCCGCAGTGCCGACAGAAGAAACCCAGGCCACAATTTCCGTGCCAAAGCTTTCCCAAAGAAATTTTTCCGCAATGGCCCCGGCTGCTACGCGTGCAATGGTTTCCCTTGCGCTGGCACGTCCGCCCCCGCTGGAAGCCCGGATGCCGTATTTGACCTGATAGGTATAATCCGCGTGCGAAGGCCGGGGAATGTCCGACATTTTTTTATAATCTCCGGGACGCTGATCTTTGTTGGGAACAAACAGGGCAATGGGAGTTCCCAGCGTGATCCCGTTTTCCACGCCGGACAGAATGCTGACAATATCCTCCTCTTTCCGGTCTGTGGTGAGTTTGCTCTGCCCTGGTTTGCGGCGATCCAGTTGTTTCTGTATATCTGCCTCGCACAAAGCCATGCGCGGGGGACATCCGTCCACCACTGCGCCTACGCCCCGGCAGTGAGACTCCCCAAATGTTGTAATACTGAATATTTTTCCGAATCTGCTGGACATAATTTCTTTCCGTTCTGCTTTTGATTCTTTCCGCTTCCGGGTGATAAAGCGCAGGAAAATGCGTATTTCCGGATTCCCGGACGTGTTGTTTGGAAGTCTGCGGTCTTTGCCAAACTTTCCGTTTGGCACTCTTTCTTTCCTTTTCTGAGACAGGATTGTTTTCAAACCTGGTACTGAATTTTTCCACAGTTTTTCAGAAAAGTCAAAAAATAAAATTTTTTCCTCTAAGGAAAGAAAGAATCAGGATATGATTTCAGAAATTAATTAATTTTGACGGCAGGAATTTCACATGACCGGCAACTTTATGCTGCATGGAGTATTTTTTTCCTGCAAAACCGTTTGGGGATAAATTCAGGAAAGAATGTATCAAAAACAACCCATATGGGGCATTTTTGACACATATATTAAATTTTCTTTTTTTTTATATACTTATCTCCATACCACCTTTCTGTGCGGGTAAAAAATAACCCGTTTTTTCCCTGCGCATCATTCTCCATCTGTTTAATTATTTAATATAACAAAAAATAAAATATACTCCCATCATTGGCACACACCTTGCATATTTCTTTGCATTACGCAGGGAAACGGGTAATTTCCGGATGCCTGCAGGAACTGCATACAGCAAACGTGCAGTTTCTGCAATTGTCCAGCATTCATCATTAAACATTCAGCATTAATCATTTTCATACAAATTCGGAGGTATTTTCATGGCACAGACAATCGCAGACCGCAGAGATGTGGATTTTGTTCTTCATGAGCAGTTGGAAGTGGAAAAACTCAGCAAATATGAGAAGTTTGCAGAGTTTAACAGAAAAACCGTTGATCTCATCATCAATGAAGCCCGCAATATGGCCGTGAAGGAACTGGCTCCCACCCTGAAACCCGGAGATGAGGAAGGATGCAGGTTTGAAAACGGCGCGGTGAAAATGCCGGAGTCTTTTCACAAAATTTACGATCTGTTCAGAGAAGGGGAATGGATCTCTATGTGCGATGAGCCGGAATGGGGCGGACAGGGAATGCCCTCCACAGTTTCCCTTGCAGTGAAAAATTATTTTCACGGTGCAAATTTCCCCTTTGTTCTGACCATTCTCCTGATTCACGGTGCAGGCCGGCTGGTGGAAAAATTCGGCACGGACAAACAGAAAAAACTGTTTCTGAAAAACATGTACACGGGCAAATGGGGCGGAACCATGCTGCTTACCGAACCCGAAGCCGGTTCAGATGTGGGTGCGCTGACAACTTCTGCTGTGAAAAATGATGACGGCACTTATTCCATTACGGGAAACAAAATCTTCATTTCCAGCGGGGATCAGGATCTCACAGAAAACATCATTCATCCGGTTCTGGCACGCATTGAAGGCGCACCTGCCGGAACTTCGGGCATTTCCCTGTTCCTTGTGCCGAAAATCTGGGTCAATGATGACGGCAGCATGGGAGAACCCAATGATGTGGTCTGCACCGGCATTGAGCATAAAATGGGCATTCACGGCAGCCCCACCTGCTCCATGACGCTGGGCGGCAAGGGAAAATGCCGGGGAACCCTGCTGGGTGCGGAAAACAAGGGTATGCGGGCCATGTTTGTCATGATGAACGAAGCCCGTCTGGATGTGGGAATGCAGGCTCTGGGCTGTGCATCCGCTTCGTTTATGAATGCGCTCAATTATGCCAGAGAACGGGTGCAGGGAAGAAGTCTGCAGGCCACAGGCAAGGATGCGCCCGGTGTTCCCATTATTCAGCATCCGGATGTGCGGCGTATGCTTCTGACCATGAAAACCTATGTGGAAGCCAGCCGGAGTCTGATGCTTTACATTGGTCAGTGCGAGGATATGATTCACATCTCCAAAGATGCTGCGGAAAAAGCCAAATATCAGGGCATGATTGATGTGCTGATTCCCATTGCCAAAGGTTATGTTTCTGACCGCTGCTTTGAGATGTGCAGTATGGGAATGCAGATTTACGGCGGATACGGATACACCAAAGAATATCCCCAGGAACAGTATCTGCGGGACTGCAAGATTACCCATATTTATGAGGGAACCAATGGCATTCAGGCTATGGATCTTCTGGGCAGAAAACTGGGTCTTGAAAAGGGACAGGTATTTGGCAATCTGCTTGCAGAAATGAAGCAGACGGTTGAAAGAGCAAAGAAAGTAAACGGTCTGGCAGAACTGGCTGCGGAAACCGAAGCCTTTGTTGCAGGACTGGAAAAGACAGCCCGTCATATCGGTTCCACTGCGCGTTCGGAAAAAATGATGACAGCCTATGCCCATGCCTATTCCTTTATGGATGTCACAGGTGATGCGGTCATGGCATGGATGCTGCTGTGGAGAGCGGCTGTGGCCGGTGAAAAACTGGCAGACGCAAAGAAAAAGGATGCTGCTTTTTACGAAGGCCAGATTGCAGGCGCACGTTTCTTTATCCGCTCTGTGCTGCCCACAGGCATCGGAAAAATGAATGTTATTACCAGCAATGACAGCACCGCGGTGGATATTTCCGATGACGCGTTTGGCGGTAAATAAGCAGAGATTTTTTTTCTGTGAATGAATGTCTGCTGAATTATTTCCCACAGAGGATTTCTTCTGTGAATGAATGTCTGCTGAATTTCAGATCGGTTTGTCTGTGAGATTATCTCGTTCCCACGCTCTTCGTGGAATGCCTCCGGAACGCTCTGCGTTCCATTTCAACAGCAGACAGACGCAGAGCATCCAATCCCGGTTCCCACGCGGAGCGTGGGAACCAGAGTTATACCAATTCTCCATTGGTTTGATCCGGTCAGATTTGACAACTTTCCAAAAGTTGTCAAATCCTGCACCGGTGCAGATTGGATCAAAGCAACAGCGGATCGATATTAGATATAAAATCAAAGGATATACATATAATGAAAGATGTTGTGATTGTTTCCGCGTGCCGGACCGCGATTGGTTCGTTCGGCGGAAGTCTGAGAGATTTGAACGGTGCGGTTCTGGGCAGTGTGGTCATGAAAGAGGCCATCAAAAGAGCCGGGATTGATCCGGCCATTATTGATGATGTGCGTTTCGGCTGCTGCCTGGAGCATCATGATACACTGAATGTGACCCGTGTGGCAGCGATTCTGGCCGGTATTCCGGTTTCTGTTCCGGCTGTCACCATCAACCGGGTGTGCATTTCCGGCATGGAGTCTGTCATTTCCGGCATGGCCATGATTCAGACAGGCATGGCTGATGTTATCCTTGCAGGCGGATTGGAGCATATGTCCGGAGTTCCCTATGCTGTTCCGGGTGCGCGCTGGGGATGCCGTCTGCAGGATCAGGTTTTTGTGGATGCCCTGATTCACGCGCTGCACTGCGGTTCCCATATCATACCCTTTGGGGAAGACTGCCCGGTGAACACCAAAGAACTCCCTGCCAGCATGTTTATGGGCAAACCCTATATCATGGGACAGACAGCAGAACTCATTGCCCAGCATCTGAACATCAGCCGGGAAGAAATGGACGAGGTCGCGCTCAGAAGCCATAACAATGCGGAAAGAGCCACCAATGACGGTTCCTTCAAAGAGGAAATCGTGCCGGTTGAGGTTCCGCAGAAGAAAAAAGCACCCCTGATTTTTGACAAAGATGAGCATTTCCGTCCCGGTATCACAATGGAACAGTTGCAGAAACTGCCGCCCGCGTTTGTTCCGAAAATCGGAAAGGTCACAGCCGGAAACGCAAGCGGCATCAATGACGGCGCGTCTGCGATGGTCATCATGTCTGCGGAAAAGGCCAAAGAACTTGGTCTTACGCCCATTGCCAGAATCAAAGCCTCTGCCAGAGGTGCATGTCATCCCACAGTCATGGGAATTTCCCCGGTTCCCGCAGTGAAAAATCTGCTGAAAAACACGGGGCTGAAAATAGCGGATTTTGAACTGTGCGAGGTCAACGAAGCCTTTGCTGCCCAGTATCTTGGATGTGAAAAAGAACTGGGACTGAACCGGGAAGTCACCAATGTCAATGGTTCCGGCATTGGTCTGGGCCATCCGGTGGGCTCCACCGGCTGCAGAATCATGGTGACACTGGTCCATGCCATGAAAAAACAGGGCAAAACTCTGGGAATGGCAACGCTGTGCGGCGGCGGAGGTGTTTCTATGGCAACGGTTATAGAGATGATGTAAAGGTGTCGGATTTCAGGTGTCAGATTTGAGGAAGTAACAACACTCTCCCCTCCCTTGAGGGAGGGGATGGGGGAGGGTGAAACATCAGTATTTGCAGTATGCTGTTTCCCCCTCCCCTGCCCCTCCCGCCAGGGGAGGGGAATTATTTTGTAAGCCAAAAAACGGAAACATCAGCCGGGGAAAGGAAAAAATTCTATGCAAATGTACAGGCAAATGCTGACTGTCATGAAAAGCCGGGGCGGAGCCTATTCCGGCGCGGATATACCGGAATTCTATGCTCTGGTGAAAGAACTGTTCACACCGGAAGAGGCTGAAGTCAACAACGCGCTGGATCGCAAACCGGCCCGGGCTGCGGACATTGCAGCAAAGATGAACAGGGATGATGCACAAATCCGTCAAATTCTGGATCAGATGGCGGATAAAGGGCTTTGTGTCACTTTCACCTCAGACAATACCCGTCTGTACATGGGTTCTCCCTTTATGCCCGGCATATTTGAATTTCAGATGATCGCGGGCAAATCCACCCAGCGTGAAATCCGGCTTGCCCGGCTGATTCATGAATACAAACAGGCCTGTCACAGAGCAAAACTTGTGCCAAAGCCCGCATATCCGCTCACCCGTGTCATTCCGGTTGAAAAAAGCATACACGCGGGCAATGTGCTCCGCACTTATGATCAGGTATCCACCTATATAGACAAATATGATGCCATAGCCGTGGGAATCTGCCTCTGCCGCCATACCGCAAAACTTCGGGGCGAGGATACCCATGACATGCCTATGGATGTGTGCATGTGGTTCGGCCATATTGCCGAATACATGGCAGAACGGCTGGGCGGGAAAATGGTCAGCAAGTTACAGGCACGGGAAGTATTGGACAGATCCGAAAAAGCCGGGTTGCTGCACATGAGCCGCAATACTGCTCAAGACATTGATTTTATATGCAACTGCGACCGCTGGCACTGTGAGGTGGTTACACAGGTACTGAAAAATTCCCGTCCCGGACTGTTTTTCAATTCCGGATTTGAACCGGTCTTTGATGCAGACAAATGTATTGCCTGTGAAACCTGCCTGGAGCGATGCCCGCCCCAGGCCCTGACAATGGGAGCAGATGCGCCTTTGGTGAATCCGGATCTCTGCTTTGGCTGCGCTCTTTGCGCGAGCGGATGCGAACAGAATGCCATCAGCATGAAGACAAAACAGGGATTTGCCCCGCCACCCAAAGATGTGAGGGCATTGGTGGCCGCACTGAAATCTTCCGGCTAGGGACATTTCACCCCTTTTTATCTTGTTTCCACGCTTCGCGTGGGAATGAGAAGAGAAACGAGAAACCTGACACCTGAACACTGAAACCCAGTACCCAGAAACCAGCCACCATCAGTCAACCTTTACAAATATTTGGAGCAATTCTTATGCCACATACACAATCCTTATCAGCAGAGGACAAATCAAGATACAGTGTTCTCAACAAAGAAAATCTTGATTTTCTCATGAACCGTTACAACCGCGTGAACCGCTGGGTGATTGCGGATATGATCCGGAGAAGCGCGTATCATTATCCGGACAAAACAGCGGTTATTTTTGGCAATAAAACCCTTACCTATGCCCAACTGGAGGCTGAAAGCAACCGTGTTGCCAATGCGCTTCGGGATTTGGGCGTGGAGAAATATGACCGTGTCGCGATTCTCGCGCACAATACGGTTCATCATGTGCTGACCTGGCTGGGATGCTGCAAGATCGGCGCGGTTTACCTGGCCATCAATTATCTGCTCAAAGGCAAGGATATTTCCTACTGCATTGATCATTCCGAAAGCAAAGTTTTCATTGTGGAAGATGCTCTTTATCCTCTTGTGACAGATGTTCTCAGTGAAATGAAAACCGTGCGCACCCTGATCTGGTCTGATGATATGGCAGGACAGGCTCCGGCAGATGACCGGTTCCGGAATTTTGAGAACTGGTACAAAGCCTATCCCGCTACAGAACCTGACACGATTCTGCGCATTGAGGATCCCTGCCAGATGACCTATACCAGCGGCACAGAATCCCTGCCCAAAGGTGTTATCATCAGCAATCAGGCTCTGATGGCCGAGTATATGGGTGCGATTATTGACGGAAAATATGAAAGCAGTGACATCAATGTAAATGCGCTGCCCATTTATCACTGCGCGCAGCGGGATGTGTTTATGAATCCCGTGTTCTGGGTGGGCGGAACCAATATTCTCATGACACCGGACATCGGCAATATACTGAAAACCATTGCACAGTACCGGGCCACCATGTTTTTTGCCCCGCCTACAGTCTGGATTGGGATGCTGCGCCATCCGGATTTTGACAAATATGATATTTCCTGCCTGAAAAAATGCTATTACGGCGCGTCCATCATGCCTGTGGAAGTGCTCAAGGAAATGCTGGAACGTCTGCCGGGCGCGGGGATTTACAATTATTACGGTCAGACAGAACTGGCTCCCTATCACACCATTCTGAAAGCAGAAGATGCCATGTCAAAACTTGGCTCCGCAGGCATGGCCGGTCTGAACATGGAAACCCGGATAGAGGATGATTTGGGAAATGCTGTGGAAGTTCCCGGCATTCCGGGTGAAATCTGCGGCAAAGGCCCACATGCGCTGATCATGTATTTCAAGGAACCGGAAAAAACCGAAGATGTCATGCGCGGGGGCTGGTTCCATTCCGGCGACATCGGCATTCTGGATGAAGACCGGTATATTGCGGTCGTGGATCGCAAAAAGGATATGATCAAAACCGGGGGCGAAAATGTTTCCACCCGTGAAGTGGAGGAAATCATCTATCTGGACAAACGGGTTGAGGAAGTGGCTGTTATCGGCGTGGATGATCCCAAATGGGTGGAGGCCGTGACTGCGGTTGTTGTTCCCCGCAAAGGAGAGAAAATCACAGAAGAGGAAATCATTGCGCTCTGCCGGAAACATCTGGCCGGGTTCAAGGTTCCCAAAAAGATTATCTTTCTGGATACTCTGCCCAAAACGCCCACAGGAAAAATTCTCAAGCGGGAAATGCGCAAGACTTACAAGGATATCATTTCAGGTTCTTAAGGGACTGCAAAAAAATGAATCCGACATAAGGTGATTTCTGAAAATAAATATCCCGGTTCAGTTCACAGGCACAGGGCAAAAGCTGGAAGCTTTTGATACTTTGGTGGTATATTCTTTTCTGTAACTCACCTAAATCTGAGGCAATTTCAAAACCCGCCAAAACCGTTATGCGGGCGAAAGCCCTACGCGGGAATGACGAAGACGGACTTTTGCAAAGCAGAACTAAAATTTCCTTAATTCTCCCTCTCCCACGGGGGAGGGAGTTTTCGATCTGCTGAAGTTTCACAAACACTGCATAAAGAGTCCGTCCCTGATTCGCGTCAGGGATTCAGTTTTTCCACACCGCTCCACGCGGGCCACAGCCCGATCAGTCCTCAGTAAATCAGGGCAGGGCTATCCGAAAATTCATTTAAATAATCTTTTCAAAATCAAATCAGTGTGCTATATATTCCTGCATGGAGGTGCTCCATAACAGGAAGGTTTGAGGGGCAGGCTGAAGCCCGGTTTGAGATATTCAAACCTTTTATTTACAGCACATATCATGGACCCTCCCGGAATTTCAGCAGATACATCACTGATAACAGATTTTCTGAGAAAAGAGATTAAGAAAAAATGATGAGCAATGATAAACGTTTTACAGGCGGAACACGTTATGTTCTGGATGAGGAATTGTCCGCTATTGTCAATATTTCCATGTCGTTGGAAATGCCGCTTCTGTTAAAGGGCGAGCCCGGAACCGGCAAGACCATGCTGGCCCATGCCATTGCCGAAAGTCTGAAAATGCCCCTGATTGTGCTCAATGTCAAATCCAGCATGAAGCTGATTGACGCTTTGTACCAGTATGACACCCTGACACGTCTCAATGACAGCCGCTTCGGTGACTCAACCCGGAATGTGCACAATATTGAGGAATATATCAGGATGGGCAAAATCGGCCAGGCTTTCACCTCGGACATACGCACGGTTCTGCTCATTGATGAAATTGACAAGGCAGACACGGATTTCCAGGATGACATGCTGGATGTGCTGGATCAGATGGAATTTGACATTATAGAGATTGACAAAACTGTCAGCACGAAACACAGACCGGTTATCATTATTACCTCCAATGCCAAAAAGGATTTGTCAGATCCATTTCTGGGAAGGTGCAATTTTCATCATATCGCGTTCCCGGATCCCAAGATGATGCGGAAAATCATTCAGGTGCATTTTCCCGCTTTGGATGAAGACCTGCTGGAAAGTGCGGTACAGACCTTTTATACACTTCGGGATCTGGATGCTGTGGAGAAAAAACCGGCCACACGGGAGCTGATCAACTGGATACGGGCTTTGAATGCTGACCCGGATTTCAGCCCCAAAAAGCTGCGCAAAGGTGAAATTCCCTTTCTGGGGGTTCTGTTCAAAAAGAGCGGAGATTATCAGAGGGCTGCAGGTTTTATCAGCCGCCGGAAGATTTTCTGATTACCGGAAAAACCGGAGCGAGCAGGGAAAAGGTTTTTATGCGGAAAGAACAGGGGGAAATATTTTTCCCCTGTTCAGCGTGAAAGCATGGCCCGCATCATATCACCGGCATTTTCCGCATGGTCTGCAATGGATCCCAGAATTTCGGCCAGACGGATCAGATGAAACACAGTCACCGGATCGGGTTCTGTCTGAAATATCTTCCTTTTCAGCATATCTTCTATCTTATCTGCATCATGTTCCTGTTTTCGGATATTCCGGATAATGTCTTTGACAACGGTCCGCTGTTTTTCCGAATAATTTTTGAAATATGTCCTGGCTTCTGTCACCATGCGGCTCAGTTCGTCAATGGGATCAATGACCGCATCAATGAGAAGAAGAAACTCTTTCTGATATTTTTCCGGAATTCCCGGCTCTTCGCGGTAGGATATCAAGTCCAGAGCATCTTCCAAAGCATCCGGAACGCTGTCCTGCTCCCGAAGATAAAGGAACAACTGAAATTTGTCCACCGGCATCAGGGTTCCCACAGGAAGATGGCCCCGGATACGCCGCTTAATCACATCAGCCTCCTCCTCCATCCGGATAACCTCGCCCCGCAATCCCTGAAAGGTAGTGCATTTGCGAACGATGTGGCATTCTATGGCATGCTGGAAAACCCAGGCACATTCCTTCACTTTTTCCGCATGTTCCTGAAGCCCGTCAAAGGGGGAAGCCGTGGTAAACAAAGACAAAAGCGGTATGCGCATTTAAAACCTCCGTTATTTTAACAATGTTGAATGATGAATGTTGAATATCTGATACCGAAATATTCATCATTCATCATTAACCATTCATCATTAAAAATTTTTATATAATATATTCCAATAGTTTGTATATCAGCATACTGGTCAGTGCTGCCGCAGGTACGGTCAGAATCCAGTAAATGACGATCTGGAAAACAATTCTGAAATTTACGGCTTCAAAACCGTGTGCAATGCCAACACCCATTACGCCTCCCACAGCCGCATGGGTTGTGGAAACCGGCAGCCCCAGTTTTGATGCCAGCAGCACAGTCGTGGCCGCAGCAAAATCCACAGAAAAACCGCGGGTATTGGTCAACGAGGTGATTTTGTTTCCCAGTGTGTCCATAACCCGGTGTCCGGCCATGGCAATACCGCAGGCAATGCCGACACCCCCAAAGAGAAGAAGAAACAGGGGAACCGGAACCGTGTCCCCCAGATTTCCGGTTTTTACCAGAAACCAGATCATTGCCAAAGGCCCGATGGCGTTTGCCACATCATTGGCTCCCTGGGCCAGTGCTACATAGCAGGACGTACCGATCTGAATGCGTCTGAAAATTTCTTCCACACCATCCGCCAGGGTTTCATCAATATAACGTTTGATCAGAAAAGAACATAGCAGGCCCAGCAAGACGGACAGCATGACGGCAATAAGCAGTGCTGTCGGCGTACTCAGAGCAAGTCTGGTGCCGAGAGGGGTTTTGAACACAAAGGACAGCACCACGATGAAAACAGCAAGACCGATGAAGATAGGGGAGAGTTTCAGGGCGCGCGCATAGGGATCCCAGTTAGAGAGAATCAGTTTCACGATGGTTTTGAACATAACGAATGCAATGATCATGCTGAAAAAAGGGGAAATAATCCAGCTCAGCACCACGCTTCCGAGATTGCCCCATTTGATTACCGAAAAACCGCCTGCCATGATACCGAATCCGACCATAGCCCCCACAATGGAATGGGTGGTGGAAACCGGCAGGGATTTCCATGTGGCAAAGGACACCCAAAGTGCCGAGGCCAGCAAAGCGGACAAAGCACCCATCAGTGCCACATGCGGGTCATTAAGAACATGGGTGGCGACAATTCCCTGACGGATGGTGTTGGTTACATGGGAACCGAGAAGGACGGCTCCGACAATATTCAGAATTCCGGCAATGAATATGGCCTGACGGATGGTAATGGCTTTTGCCCCGACCGCGGAGGCCATGGAATTTGCCACATCATTGGCCCCGATATTCCAGGCCATGTAAAATCCGAAAATATAACCGATAATCAGTACGGAACTGTATTCTGGCATTTTTTTCCCTTATTTTTCCGGCAGCAGATCAAATCCGTTTTCCAAATCCGGTGTGACAAAAACCTGTGGATAAATCTTATACCGGTTCGCCATTGAAAGTATACTTATGATTCGGTTTCCCACAGAGAACACAGAGAGAAAAAACCACAGAGAACACAGAGGAAAAATTCTTTTTTTCTGTGTTCTCTTTGCAGTCCTCTGTGATCTCTGCGGAAAATAAATTTATAAATTCAATGGAGAATTGGTATTACAGGTTATTCATTCCGTTTTTAGCCCGCCACCTTATTTTCTAAGAAATGACAGATAGGTCTGCCTTTCATACCGATTCGCTATTGACCTGATACAATATTGTCAGTTTTTCCATCGCTGCGCCTGTCAGAAAAACCGGATTTTTCGGAAAAATCCGGTTTTTTTTATACACGGAAACTTCTGTTTGCCTGCTTATAAGCATCTTTTCAATGGCGATTTGGTATCAGACATATTTTCAGCAGATCGAAAAATTTTCAGAGATTTTACGGAATGCGGAAATGGACCTTTTGCACTCCTCCGGAAACTTTCCAATCTGCTGATATTCTCACATACAGTAAAATTCAAAGGCATTTCTGACAATTTCAATCTCCGGGCAGTTTCCTGCGGAAATAAGTGTCACAACATCAAATCTGGCTTTTGAATGCAACTGGGAGGTCATTTTGAGATAAGACAGAGCTGTCAGAGACAGTTTCTGCTGCTTTTTTTGGTTGACTGCATATTTGGGATGCCCGAAACCCCGGCTTCTCCGTGCTTTGACTTCCACAAACACAAGGGTTTCCCCGTCTTTTGCGACAATATCAATCTCCCCCTCCTTTGTCCGCCAGTTCCGATCAATAATCTCATATCCCTTCTGACAGAGCAGTTCTGCTGCAAGTGCTTCGCTGTCCTGACCGAACTGCCGGCGATCATCTGACATATTCCCTCACTCCCCTGAAAGTGACACGGTGAATGGGGCATGGGCCAAATTTTGCCACAGCATCTCTGTGAGTTTTGGTGGGATAGCCTTTGTGAACACAAAAGCCGTACTGCGGCCAGGTTTCATGGTACTGCATCATCAGACGATCCCGTGTGACTTTGGCAATAATGGAAGCCGCTGCAATGGAAATGCTCAGACTGTCTCCTCTGATCACAGCTTTCTGGGGCAGATCACAGAAAGGTATGGTAAATTTTCCGTCAATAAGCAGATAATCCGGATGGGGAGAGAGTTTTTTCACGGCCAGATACATGGATTTCAGCGAAGCCTGCAGAATATTGATGCGATCAATTTCTCCGGATTCTACAATGCCGATGCCGATACCCTCGGCATGTTCTGAAATCAGATCATAGAGCAAATCTCTTTTTTTCGGAGTGAGTTTTTTGGAATCTGTAATCCTGGAATCGGAAAACGCGGGGGGAAGAACAACTGCGGCGGAAACAACCGGGCCGGCCAGCGGGCCCCGGCCGGCCTCGTCTGTTCCTGCAATCCTTGCAAAGCCCATATTCCGGGCTTCTTCTTCAAATGTCCGCATGGAAAAGGGCATCTGCCTATGCGTTCACAAATTTGCGCTCTTTAATCCGTGCCGCCTTGCCGCGCAGGTTCCGCAGATAGTATATCTTGGAACGGCGGACCCGGCCTTTGGTGACCACTTCAATCCGGTCAATGGAAGGCGAATGGAGGGGGAAGATACGTTCAACACCCACACCGTAGGAAACTTTCCTTACAGTAAACGAGGCATTGATCATGCCTTTGCGTTTGCTGATGACAACACCCTCAAATGCCTGGATGCGCTCTTTTTCACCCTCTTTGATTTTCACATGCACCCGGATAGTATCTCCCGGAATGAAATCAGGCAGATCCAGGCGCATCATTTCTCTTTCAATATTGCCAAGTGTTTTCATTATAAATTCCTCTTTTAAAATGCTTTCTGTCTTATCCGTTATTGCCCTGCCAAGTCTCCGCTTTTGTGCCGAGTTCCCCAGAAAGGGCAGCATATTCTTTATCCGCCCAGCAGCCGATCCAGTATGATGGAAGCTGCGGATCTGACCGAAAGGTGGTTGTAATCCGTATTCCCTCTGACCGGTTCCAGAACATGATCAGCGGCTGATATGAAATCCGGGGCAATTCCCCATGCAGTTCCGAATATCAGCACACAGGGTTTCCCTTTATTCAGCATTTCCCGGAACCTGCCGAAATCCAGACTGCCGGGATGATCTTTTGCGCAGGTGACAACTGTTTCCGGTTTTTGATCTTCCTGTGTCTGAATCTCCTGCATCACAGTTTCAAGCGAATCCGATATGCGAATCAGTTTCAGGGCTTCCCCCCGGGCTGGATTGTACTGCGCTCCAGCGCCCGCCAGCCAGTGGGACAGCAGCCGTCTGACCAGTTCCTGCTGATCTTCCAGGGGTGTCACCACATAAAATCTGCGGACACCATAGGTTCTGGCCGCTCTTGCAATATCGTGCAGATCCAGATTGGTTACAGCCGATGCAATGATCTGCCCGTTTTTATTGACAACCGGATAATGAATCAGGGCCAGGTAAAGCCTGGGTTTGAATAATTGATTCAATTTCCGAACACCATTTTTTCAGAATCTTTATCTCCCGGATGTCCAGTTGCCTGTTTTTCAGCAAATCCGGTCTGTTGAGAAAAGTCCGAATCACAGCGTTTTCCATCCGCCATTTGTCAATCTCCTGATGATGCCCTGAAAGCAGCACTTCCGGGACGCTTTCCCCCTCAAATATCACGGGCCGTGTGTAATGGGCATGTTCCAGCAGACCGGCTGAAAAAGAATCCATTGCCGCTGAATCAGCGCCGCCCAGAGCGCCGGGTATCAGACGGGTCACAGCGTCAATGATGACCATTACCGCCAGTTCTCCGCCTGTAAGGACATAATCGCCGATGGAAATTTCCTCATCAATCAGGCCGCAAACCCGTTCATCAACTCCCTCATACCTGCCGCAGACAAAAATCAGCGATTTTTCTCCTGCCAGATGCTGTGCCAGGTTCTGGTCAAAACATCGTCCCTGGGGCGTCATCAGAATCGTCTTTGACAGGGGAGCCGCATCTTTTGCCGAACGGATGGCCGCTGACAGAGGTTCGGGTTTCATGACCATTCCGCAGCCGCCCCCGTATGGGCTGTCATCCACGGTTCTGTGCCTGTCAGTGGCAAAATCCCTGATATTCACGGTGGCTATGGATATGATTCCCTGTTCAGCAGCGCGCCGGATAATACTGTTTTCCCGGAATGAGTCAAACATTTCCGGGAAAAGGGTGACAACGGTAAAATCCATTATTCAGTCCGTGCCCGGCACTTCAGAGCTGCAATACGGTCTCATCTTCACAGTCCTTCGGGCAGTTGCACCTGCATGGTTCCACTTTCCAGATCAATTCCGGTTACAACCGAAACAAGTGCCGGGACAAGGGTTTCCTTTTTCCCGTCTTTTACGACATACACATCATTGCTTCCGGTGGGCATCACTGCTGTCAGCTTTCCCAGAAAACCGCTTTCCGCATCGAAAACCGAAATTCCGATGAGATCGTGCCAGTAATAACTTCCCTCTTCAGGCTGCGGCAAAGCAGATCTTTCGATAAACAGGCCGGAACCCACCAGACTTTCTGCCATGTCCCGGTCTTCGATTCCATCCAGATGCAGGAGAAGTCCCAGCTTATACGGAGCAGACTGTCTGATGGTATGTGAACAGATTTCCGCCGAGGAATTTTTCAGCAAAACCGAAGAACCCTCTGCAAAAAAGACATCCGATTCTGCATAGGAACAGATTCTGAGGCATCCTTTAATACCGTGGACACCCACAATCCTTCCGATGAGAATATGCTTATTCTTTGACACGGTATTATTCCAGAATCTCCAGCACCGTCCGTTTTTTCACTTTTGCAGAAGCAGCACCCAGTATGGTGCGCATGGCTCTGGCTGTCCTGCCCTGTTTCCCAATAACCTTTCCCAAATCCTCTTTTGCCACTTTCAGTTCCAGTACAGACGTCTGGTTTCCCTCCACTTCTTCCACTGTCACCTGTTCAGGATTGTCAACGAGTGCCTGGGCAATATATCTGATCAGCTCTTTCATAGATCTGTCTCCTTTGTTGGTTGCTGAGAATCAGGGAGGGATCAGCTATGCCGGATTTGAAAAAACACCCTGCTTTTTCAGCAAAGTTCTTACTGTATCCGTAGGGACTGCGCCCTGATCCATCCAATATTTCACACGTTCGTTTTTGACCCTCACTTCCGCCGGTTTCAGCAGAGGATTGTAGGTTCCCACTGATTCCAGATATTTGCCGTCTCTGGGACTTTCACTGTTTGCGACGACTATCCGGTAAAAGGGTCTTTTTTTCGCGCCATATCTGGCAAGTCTGATTTTCACTGGCATGTCTGTGTGTTTTCCTCCGAAACATTTAAAACGGCAGCATTCCCCGGCCCAAACCGCGCATGCCGCCTTTGTTGATTTTTTTGATCATTTTCATGACCTGTGTATAATTTTTCAAAAGCTGGTTCACATCCTGGACACGGGTTCCGCTGCCACTGGCAATCCGCCTGCGCCGGCTGCCGTTGATAATAGCGTGGTGAGCCCGTTCCTGGGGCGTCATGGAATTGATAATCGCCTCTATGCGCACCAGTTCCCTTTCATCCACATCAAGATTTTTCAACTGTTTCATTTTGTTCATTCCCGGAATCATTCCAATGAGATCCGTAAGTGATCCCATTTTGCGGATCTGCACCATCTGATCCCGGAAATCTTCCAGAGTGAAACGGTTTTTCCTGAGTTTTGTCTCCAGCTCAATGGCTTTTTCCTCATCCACCATCTCCTGGGCTTTCTCGATCAGGGAGAGCACATCCCCCATTCCCAGAATGTTTGAGGCCATCCTGTCCGGATGGAAAGGTTCAAGCTGGTTTGTTTTTTCACCCACACCGATGAATTTTACGGGTTTTCCCGTAACTGCCCGTATGGAAAGAGCGGCTCCCCCCCGTGCATCGCCATCGGTTTTGCTGAGAATAATGCCTCCGATATCCAGAGCATCATCAAATGCTTTGGCAATATTGACCGCATCCTGCCCGGTCATGGCATCAGCTACCAGCAGTATGTCTGAGGGATGAACACTGTCACGGATACGGACAAGTTCCGCCATCAGTTCTTCATCTATATGAAGACGTCCAGCAGTATCCAGAAGAAGAATATTGCATCCCTCTTTCTGGGCACTTGTCCGGGCCAGTCTGCATATCTCAGCCGGGTCCATGCCTGCATCAGACGGAAAAACCGGAATCTCCAACTGCTGACCCAGTTTCTTCAACTGATCAATGGCAGCGGGCCGGTACACATCAGCGGGCACCAGATATGGTTTTTCTCCGTTTTTTCGCAGATAAAGGGCCAGTTTTCCGGCTGTCGTAGTTTTGCCTGATCCCTGCAGTCCCACCAGCATGATAGATACGGGTCTGGTTCCGGCAAGATTCAGTTTTTCATGGCTTGAACCCATGAGCCGGGTCAGTTCATCCCGGACGATTTTGATCATCTGCTGTCCGGGCGTCAGGCTTTTCATAACTTCCTGGCCCAGAGCACGTTCTTTTACGTCAGCGATGAATTTTTTTGCGACCCGGAAATGGACATCCGCTTCAAGAAGGGCCATGCGGACTTCCCTGAGCCCCTCCTCAATGTTTTTTTCGGTTAATTTCCCGTGACCTTTGAGTTTTTTGAATACGGATTCGAGTCTTCCGCTCAGATTGTCGAACATAATCCCACCATTCTGTATAAAACTAAATCCTGAATTCTAATTTGCAATTCAGTATATGTCAAGTAAAAACCGGCATCCGCTTTTTTTTTAATGACAGGTGCTGCCCATACACAAGTACCTGCGCAAAAATTTTCTGACATTTTCTGCAGGGGCAATCCCCCTGTAGCTGCCCCGGCAAAGGACAGGCAAAGGGAGCTGCCACTGCATATAATCACTACCGGTATAATCTGAGCTTTTTTTCAGGAACCCGATTCCCGGTTCCGGCAGGCAATGACCGGAAAAAAACGGGTTGGCAAAAACGCAGTTTATACCGGTGGACACTATATATTACAAAAGTTATGACGAGGTACTTATATAGGCGCAGCGGGATACAAAAATTTGATAGTGTGTCAAATCAGTTTATTCTGAAATTTCCCTCCCCGGCGGGTGGGTCAGGGGTGAATACCCTGAAGTTATACATTTTTTCCACCATCCCCCGCCCATCCCTCAGAGGCGGGGAGAGTTTTTTCCGAATCATAAACCGGTTTGACCCAATACCAAAAATTTTTGGCAGAACTTTCAGTCCCGGGGAACCAACTGCTTAAAAAAGAGAAAAGTTCATTCCGGGTTCGGACTGCTGATCCATTTTTCTCTTGATTGTCTGCGCAGAACATGTATAACTTAAAAACAGTAAACAAAAAAATTCTGAAGAAATGCCAAAACAGGCTGAAACAGAACTCTGATATCCGCTCAGAATAACGGCATTTCACGCCGGATCTGCGCTCCGGAAAATTTCTGCTCCGGTGAAGATGGATGACGGTCAGTTATGTTCTTCATCGCTTCTGTTTGCACACACAGCAAATCTGTTGCGGTTTTACGGCAAATGTGATACAGATACATCCGGAAAATGCCCAAGCCCGGAGCGAATCCGAGAATATGAATTTATCGGCAGTGGGTCAAACCGATTGATTCTTTTTTCAATCTGAGTTTCGCACAGAGAAAAACTCTGCGTCACTCTGCGGTTAAACACCGGGGCTGTCAACCGGTTTGACCCACTACCAATTTATCATTCAGGGAGAGGATTATGGCAGAATATGTATATAAAGGAAAGAACAAAAGAGGGGTTACTGTCAAAGGGATTATTGAGGCCAACAGCGCAGACATTGCCACAACCCAGATTGCCAAACGGGGGGTAATCAATCCAAAGGTAAAACCCAAACCCAAAGAAATTTATGAAAGTTTTCCGATCCTGGCTCCCAAGGTGACAGCCAAGGATATTATTATCTTCTGCCGGCAGTTTTCCACTATGATTGATGCGGGTCTTCCCATCATTCAGTGCCTTGATCTGCTGGCCTCCCAGGCTGAAAATCCGACCTTCAAAATGAAAATGAAGGAAGTGAAAACAGATGTTGAGGGCGGTACAACCCTGGCGGACGCTCTGAAAAAACACCCGGATGAGTTTGACGCTCTCTTTGTCAATATGATAGCCGCAGGAGAGGCTGGCGGTATTCTGGACACAATTCTGAGAAGACTGTCTGAAAACCTGGAGAAGGCGGCAAAACTCAAGTCCAAGGTGAAAAGTGCCATGATGTATCCCACCATCACCGTTGTTGTGGCCGTTGTCGTGGTGATGGTTATTATGGTTTTTGTTATTCCGGTTTTTCAGGCCATGTTTGCGGAAATGGGAGCCGCCCTCCCTGGTCTGACGCAGCTTGTTATCAATATCAGCGGGTTTGTCAAAAGCAATGTGATTTATATTGTGATTGGAACAGGACTGCTTGGCTTTGCCTTTAAAAAATATTATGCCACAGAAAAAGGGCGCCGGACAGTGGATGCCTTTGCCCTGACCCTTCCGGTGATGGGCATCCTGATCCGCAAAATCGCTGTGGCAAAATTCACCCGGACTATGAGCACCATGCTTACCAGCGGTGTGGCCATCATGGATGCACTGGATATTGTGGCCAAGACAGCGGGAAACATGTCGGTAGAACTGGCTATCTATGATGTGCGGGCAGGTATCTCCGAAGGCCGGACTATGGCTGATCCTCTTACAGAAAGCGGGGTTTTCCCTCCCATGGTGTGCTCCATGATTTCAGTGGGTGAATCCACAGGCGCACTGGATACCATGCTGGAAAAAATAGCGGATTTTTATGATGATGAGGTGGATGAGGCTGTAAACAGCATGACGGAAATGATTGAACCGGCCATGATGTGTTTTCTGGGTGTGGTGGTCGGCGGTCTGGTCATTGCCATGTATCTGCCTATTTTTACAATGGCAAATGCCGTGGGTTAATCGGATTCGGAACAAACGGTTTGCATATGACAGACAGCACCTTACCGGAGACAGACAGTGATTTTTATCATAAGCTCAAATGGCTTATGTTTTTCCGTGTGCTGTTTACCACTCTGCTTCTGGGATCCACCATTGTGCTGCAGGTGGGGGAGGATATTTCCTCCCTGAGCCGGCCTATGGTTGTTCTGTACGAACTGATAGCCGGACTGTATTTTCTTTCTTTTATATATACACTGCTGCTTCCCCGAACCCGGCAGTTGCTGCTGTTTGCCTATATCCAGATTTTTATTGACACCTGCATAGTTACCCTGATCATTTTTCTCACCGGAAGTTTTTCGAGTCTTTTCTCTTTTCTGTATCTGGTGGTCATTATTTATGCCAGTATGCTGCTTTTCCGAAAAGGAAGCATGATTATGGCCGCAGTCTGCAGTATACAGTACGGAATACTGATGGATTTGGAATACTACGGTATTTTCAACCCCTTTGGTATGGATGAAAATCTTATGGCCCGTAACTATGAATGGAGTTTTGTCCTGTACAAAATTCTGATTATCATGGTGGCCTGTTTTGCAGTTGCATTTCTCAGCGGTTTTCTGGCCGAGTATGCCAGAAAAAAGGAAAAAGAACTCGCCGTCATGGAAGCCCAGGTGAAACGGGTGGAAAAAATGGCAGCCATCGGTGAAATGGCCGCAGGTCTGGCTCACGAAATAAAAAATCCCCTGGCCTCTCTGCGGGGATCTATACAACTGCTGCAGGAAAGCGGCAGTCCTGACCCTGACAATGAAATTTTGATGCAGATTATTCTCAGAGAGGCCGACAGACTTAATTCCCTGGTCAGTGATTTTCTTCTCTTTGCCAGACCTCCGGCAGGAAAACCGGAGCGGATCGATCTGGGCCGGACTTTGCATGATATTGTGACCATTTTTGAAAATGACAGAAAAAACTGCATGGGTGTCACAATTTCCCGGAATATAGATCAGGATGTGTGGACAGAGATGGATGCTGATCATCTGCGCCAGATATGCTGGAATATTCTCTTAAATGCAGCGGAATCCATCACAGATAAGGGGCATATAGAAATAAGGATGAATACAATAAAGGAAAACAGGGACAGATATGCGATAATCACTATCCGTGACAACGGCTGCGGCATTCCCGAAAACATTCTTTCCACTGTTTTTGATCCCTTTGTCACCACAAAGAAAAATGGAACCGGTCTGGGGCTTTCCATTGTATACCGGATTATGGAATCCTACAAAAACAGAATGGATGTGGAAAGTGAGGTCGGGAAAGGCACGGTTTTCACCCTGCGTTTCAGACAGACTGATCCGCCAGTATCAGCCGGAGACTTATCCTGTAAATGCTGAATCCTGCCATTTTACAGGAATCCTTACCATGCCGCCCGCTTTGTTCTGAAAAAGCAGATAACCATTCTTCTTTCCGTATAAAAACAGATCCCTTGTCACTTCCACATCTTTGCGGCAGTATCTGACAATTTCCTCAATTTTTCCCTCTTTCCACCATTTCAGGGCCTGCAGACCGTCCGCACTTTTTTGTGTTCCCAGCGTGATCCGGGCAAGATGATCCAGAGACAGCCGGTATCCCAGTTTTTTATGCACATCATCGAGAATATCCAAAGTGGGAAGGGAAGCAAAATCAAAATCCGAATGACCTTTCAGCACATGGTAATCAAAGCGCCGGATATTGAAACCCACAATCAGATCCAAATTTTTCATATGGGATACAAGCTCATCCACCTGCTCCTGCATAAAATCAAAAAAATTGTCTTTTTCTGAATCATACAGCACAGCGCAGCTTATCCCCATGCGATCTGCCCTGTGCCAGCCCCCCACTTCCTGCGCGGAGCGCCGGGTTTCAATATCCAGCACGCCGAAACGCATGGATTCCGGATAAGCTGCATAAAGCGTATTCCTTTTTTCCGGAACTTCATGCAGGGCAGCGGGCGGTGTTTCCCCTGTCTCATTTCCTTTGTACAGAAAAGGGTGTTTTCTCCCCTCATGAATTTCATTTGGATACAGGGAAGTGGAACTATTCCGCAATTCCCGCTGATCCGCATCTGCTGAACTTTTTGCGTTTTTTCCCTGAAACCTGAAACCTGAAACCTCTCCCTGCTTTGCCTCAGCAGACAAATCCGAATCCATTTCACCGGAACTGTTTGTCTTTCTCTCCTGAAACCTGACACCTGAAACCTTGCCGTCCGGCTGTCTGTTTCGGATTTGCTCCAGAATGAAAACAGCGGCCTGTTTGTCAATGGGCCGGTTTCCTGATCCGCATTTGGGAGAATGCACGCAGGAAGGGCAGCCCGATTCGCAGGGGCAGTCGCGGATAACCTTGAGAGTGGCTTCCAGAAGTTCCCCTGCTTTGTAATATGCCTGACGGGTCAGGCCCGCGCCGCCGGGTACACCGTCATAGATGAAAACAGCGGCATCCTGAACCTGGGGATGAAAATCTGTGGAAATGCCGCCCAGATCATTTCTGTCGGTCATCACCAGCAGCGGAAAAATGCCGATGGCCGCATGTTCAATGGCATGAATGCCGCCCATGAAATGGCGGTTTGCGGTCTCGGTATTTTGCCGCACTTCACGGGGAATACGGAACCATATTCCCTCGGTTTCAAATATCTGGGGCGGAAGATCAAGAGGGACAATACCAATGGATCGGGAGCCGTGCATCTGCCGCTTTTCATAGCCGGTGACCTGATCCGTGACTTTGAGTTTTCCGCAGAAAACACGGGTTCCCCATACGGCTTTTTCTTCGCTGATTTCAAGAATTTCTGTGGTTTTCACAGATCGGACACGGGTATAATAAGCAAGCCGGGCTGATGTCACCTTTACGGTCATGGTGTTTGGATCAAGGGTGTTGACCAGAAAGGTTTCTCCATTGTGGAGATAGACTGCGCCCGGATGGGTTTCCCTGAAGGCACGGAATCCGTCAATATCCCCCATATTTTTTCCGGTTCTCGCACAGATGATGGCATAGCGTGTGCCGGTTCCCCGCAGATCCACCCCGCGATGGGGAGATTTGCGCCGGGAATACAGTTCCTTCCCGTCCTCACTTCGCAGCAAATCCCCTTTTTCTTCCAGTTCAGCCACAGCTTTGCGCACAGGTTCAGGCACAAGGAATTTCTCATCAGTTCTAATTGGCAGTTCAGCAGCCGCGCAGAGCAGGTGTTTTTTCACAATCTCCGGGTTAAAAGGATTGACCACAGCAGCTTCAGGTTCCCGCGTGAGCAGTTCCTGGGGATTGCGCAGAAAATACTGATCCAGCGCATCCTCTCCCGCGACAAGAATCACAGCGGAATCCTGACCGGAGCGTCCCACGCGTCCCGCCCTCTGCCATGTGGCAACAATTGTTCCGGGATAACCTGTCAGCAGGCAAAGTTCCAAATCGCCAATATCAATCCCCAGTTCCAAAGCACTGGTGGAAATCACGGCCAGGAGGCTCCCGTCTGAAAGCCGGGCCTCAATTTCCCTGCGTTCTTCGGGCAGAAAACCGGCCCGGTACGCGCTGATTTTTTCCGCAAACGCGCCGGATTTGCTTCCTGCCCAGATAGCAATCAGTTCCGTGAGTTTGCGGGACTGGGCATAAACAATGCTGCGCAGTCCCCGGTGAAGAGCGGCCTTGAGCAGCAGAATGGCGGTTCGTGCCGGACCGGACAGGGATTCCATGAAAAGCAGATATTTCCGTCCGCGGGGCGCGCCACTGCGGGTCACGGTTTCCACGTTCAGACCTGTCAGATCCCGTGAAAGTTCCGCAGGATTGGCAACTGTTGCGGAACTGAAGACAAATACAGGCGATGCGCCGTAGAAACGGCATATCCTCAGAAACCGCCGGAAAACATTTGCCATATGCGATCCCATCAGTCCCCGGTAGGTATGCACCTCATCCACCACCACCAAATCAAGACCGGAAAGAAATTCACTCCACTGCATATGCCAGGGCAGAAAGGAAAGATGAAGCATTTCCGGGTTGGTCAGCAGCACATTGGGGGGATTTTCCCGGATTTTTTTCCTCTGCCATGCAGTGGTGTCTCCGTCATATATGGCCGCAGAGGGCCGGATGCCTTTGATTCTGTCCGCTATTTCCCCAAAGGCACGAAGCTGATCCTGTGCCAGCGCCTTGAGGGGAAAAAGGCACAGGGTCCGGGATGCGGGATTTTTGAGAATATTTTCCAGAATCGGGAGATTGTATATCAGGGTTTTGCCGCTGGCCGTTGGCGTGGCAATAACGGTATGACGGCCTGCGCGGATATGATCAATGGCCTCAGCCTGATGCCGGTAAAGGCCCGAAATTCCGGAATCCTGCATGATTTGAATCAGTTCTTCCGGCAAAGGAACAGCAGGTTTTGCAAACTCTGCGGGACTTTCCGGCAGCAGGGTGTGAAACACGACCTGATCACCCATGCGTGCAGAAGCCCGGAGAGAGGCAATATATTCGTTGATGTCCGGGGAAACTGTCACCGAAGGCTCCTCTTTTTTAAAAAATATCCGGTATGGTCTTGCATAGATTCCCAAAATGTGCTAAAAGTGAAAATATAATCGGGGCGTAGCGCAGGCTGGTAGCGCGTCTGCTTTGGGAGCAGAAAGTCGGGGGTTCAAATCCCTCCGCCCCGACCAGTTATAAAAAATATTCACGCGGTCATGGCGCATAGCCGGGCCGCTTTTTTTATCCCCGGCTGCCGGAAACACCTGCCGAAACCCGGTATCATATTCAAACCGCACAGAGATGTAAAGGTCATTTACTTAAAATACTGCTTTGTCAATTTTTTTCTTGCCTGTATCACTTATATGGATTAAAAACATAAAGGACGGAAAACTTTTGTCAGTAAACTTTATTTTCTGAAAGGGAGATATTATGAAAAAAACGTATTGCACATTGTTTCTGGTATTGTTTCTGACAGTTCCGGCACTGGCCGGAATGGAAATGCCAGAAGCCTTCAAAGGAATTGTCACGCTTTACCCGGATGCCAAAATCATACAGACAGCCAGCATGGAAGGAACGACCATGGCAGGATTTGAAGTGGCTGACAGCATGGAAAAGGTCGGTGATTACTACAAAGCGGAAATAAAAAAAATCAACTGGACCATTGTGATGGAACTGAAACAGGAAAAGGAATTTTCTATGGTAGCCCAAAAAGATGGAAAAACCCTGACCATTCATTTTGCGGGCGATCAGGATGGAAAAAATACTGTCAATATGACGATAAACAGCGGAAACTGAAAACAGCAGAAACGGCATTATACCGTTTCACCTTGCCGCAGGATATGTGAAAAAATTTGTTTGACAGTCCACTCAGTGCCCAAAATCCAATATCCAGTGACAAGCAGGCATTACCCGGAACCCGATAATGGTAAAATATGACTGACACCGACACCTTTGCAATCATTAAAAAAGACCCTTTTCTTCTCCCTTACGAGACTGTCATCCGTTTTCGGCAGGAGCGCATACAGGAGACAGAAAAACGCCTGACATCCGGCAAGGTGAGTCTTGCGGATTTTGCCTCGGGCCATGAATATTTTGGTCTGCATTTCCGGGAAAATCAGTGGATTTTCCGGGAATGGGCTCCCAGCGCGTCAGAGATTTTTCTCATTGGCGACCGGAGCGGATGGCAGGAACGCGGGGAATTTGCCCTCAAACGTCTGGACGCGGAAGGCACATGGGAACTGCGGCTGGGTCCGGAAATGCTCAGGCATGGGGATCTGTACCGGCTCCGGCTTCGCTGGAAAGATGGCCGGGGGGATCGGATTCCCTCTTATGCCCGCAGGGTGGTTCAGGACCCCCATACCCTTATTTTCAACGCGCAGGTCTGGCATCCGGAAAAACCCTATGAATGGAAAATGCCGCTTTTTTCTCCGCTGAAAGATGAACCTCTGCTGATTTACGAATGTCATGCAGGCATGGCACAGGAAGAGGAAAAAATCGGCACATACCGGGAATTTACCCAAAATATCCTGCCCCGCATTGTCAAAGCCGGATACAATACCATACAGTTGATGGCTGTGCAGGAACATCCCTATTACGGATCCTTCGGATACCAGGTTTCCAGTTATTTTGCAGCCTCTTCCCGTTTCGGATCCCCCTATGATCTTAAGGAACTGGTGGACACGGCCCATCAGATGGGGCTGCGGGTGATTATGGATCTGGTGCATTCCCATGCTGTGTCCAATGAAACCGAGGGACTGAGCCGTTTTGACGGAACCCTGTACCAGTATTTTCATGAAGGCCCGCGCGGTTTTCACTTTGCCTGGAATTCCCGGTGTTTTGACTATGGCAAATATCAGGTGCTGCATTTTCTTCTTTCCAACTGCCGCTTCTGGCTGGATGAATACCGCTTTGACGGATTCCGTTTTGACGGTGTCACCAGCATGATGTATCTGGATCACGGGCTGGAAAAGGCATTTACCTCGTATGAGGATTATTTCGGTCATGAAAATACTGATGAAGACGCGCTGACCTATCTGGCCCTGGCAAACAAACTGATCCATTCTGTGCGTCCGGATGCTGTCACCATTGCCGAGGATGTAAGCGGAATGCCGGGACTGGCCGCGCCTGTTCCGGACGGGGGACTTGGATTTGATTTCCGTTTTGCTATGGGCGTGCCGGATTACTGGATTCGCCTGTGCAAGGAAATTCCGGATGAAAACTGGCCCATCGGGCATCTCTGGTACGAGCTTTGCAACCGCAGGAAAGAGGAAAAAACAATCAGTTATGCAGAATCCCATGATCAGGCTCTGGTCGGGGATCAGACCCTGATTTTCCGGCTGATCGGTGCGGATATATACGAACATATGCGTGCGGATGATCCCCATCTCCGTGTGGATCGGGGCATGGCTCTGCACAAAATGATCCGGCTCATCACACTTGGCACAGCCGGAAACGCGTATCTGAATTTCATGGGAAATGAGTTCGGGCATCCGGAATGGATTGATTTTCCACGGGAAGGAAACAACTGGTCACTTCACTATGCCCGGCGTCAGTGGTCGCTGGCCGATGATCCCAAACTGAAATACCATTTTCTGGGCGACTTTGACAGGGACATGATTTCGCTGGCAAAAACATATAGGATACTGGAATCGGAAATTCATTCCCTGCACGAGCATTCGGAAAACAAGGTCATCATTTTTTCACGGGCCGGGCTGATTTTTGCTTTCAATTTCCATCCTTCCCAATCCTGGCAGGATTACCGTTTTCCCGCTCCTGCCGGTGAATACCGCCTGATTCTGGACAGTGACGCTCAGATATACGGCGGCCATGCAAGGGTAATGCCGGATCAGAATTATTTCACACTGCCTTCCGAATCGCCGGGCGGCACATCGCAGATGCTCAGCCTCTACCTGCCCACCCGCACGGCTTTGGTGCTGAAACCGCTGCCCTTTCTGCTGAACAAAGGACATTTGCGTGGCTGTTCATACATTTCCGGAAGCAAGGTTCGGAAATTCTGAAAATTTCGGAACGTTTTCTATAGTGTTTAAGGCGATTTCTATGAAAAAATGTACCATCATTGTAGAAAAACGGTATAATCATTAATGGAAATCACCTAAGAAAATGTTTTTGGGGTTTCCTGCAGGCTGGGTTGAGGAACTAAACCCAACAAACTCAAAATGTTGAGTTTCGTTCCTCAACCCAGCCTGCTCCAAAATAATTATCTTAAAAGCTATATGCTGCGGAAACAGGGGTTTTGCTGTTCCGCAGCAGACTTGGCACATGGACAGATTCTTTTTCACAGTTTTTTCTTTCATTCCTTTTTTTTGTATTCCCCTTTTCGGGATTCCTCAAAATACTGATCATATTTTCCGCTGTCTTTCAGGCGCTGCAGGCCCCGGTTGAAGATCTCTGTCAGCTCTTTGCTGCGATCCTTTTTCTTTGTCAGAAAAAGCTGCTCCGTATGGTTTCCGAAAGATTTGGGATGGTGTGTAAGCAGATTCAGGGATTCGGGCGCAGTCTGCTGCAACTGGAAATATCCGATATCAAGCAACTGTGGGAAAATATCAATTCGTCTGTTCAGGAGTTTTTTTATATTCAGATTATCCTCTGAAACACGCTCCACAAATATCTTTCCCCCACGCTCCGCATCCAGAAACTCCTGCGTGTACATGTATTCCAGGGTTCCCCCAATGCGGATATTTTTCAGATCATCAAAGGTTTTCCAGTCAAACGGGTATGTTTTCAGATGAAAAAACACCCAGGGAGCAGACCATACCTCTTTGCTGACATAAAAATCCTTTTCCCGCCCGGCATTTGTTTCCCATCCCACAGCCCCGTCCCACTCTCCTTTCTGCGCCATCCATAAACCCCGTTTCCAGGGAAAGAAACCGTATTCCACCCGGATTCCTTCCAGGGCAAAGGCTTCTGTCACAATACGGGAACCGATGCCGTAATGTTTCAGATTTTCGGAAAAATAAGGTGGCCATTCCCCGTTTGTCAGACGGACAGTTTCTTCAGCCAAACCTGCGTTGCAGAAAAAAACGCTTACAACGCTTACAATAATCATCCACATTTTCACCAAAGATTTCATAATGCCCTTCCTTTCATTATACTTCGTTTACATAAAAAAACCTCCCTCTGTCATATACGGCACGTACAGATTCTCTGCTGTGCCTGTGCAAAAACAAATAAAAACATAAATCTGCAATGATGTCAATCCGTCTCTCTTTTTTGTCCTATGGCAGAAATGCCAGGTGCCTGTGCCAGATCACCACATTTTTCCGTTTCCGATCATCTCAGTCCCGTTTTCCCTCAGTGTTTTTACAGCCTTTTCCGCATCATCAAAACGGAAGATGATAATGGCCGAGTCTTTGGCCGTCTGCAGAAAGGAATACATGTATTCGATATTGATCCCGGCTTTTTCCAGATGGCAGAGGATTTTTGCCAGTTCTCCGGGACTGTCTTTCACTTCCACTGCCATGACTTCGGAGATGCGTACCGTAAAACGTTTGTCCGTCAGCACCTGCCGGGCTTTTTCCATATCACTGACAATCAGTCTGAGAATGCCGAAATCCGATGTGTCGGCCAGGGACATGGCCCGGATATTGACGCCGGCCTCTCCGAGTGTGGTCAGGATGTTCGCAAGTCTGCCGGAGCGGTTTTCCAGAAAAATGGATATCTGTTCCAGTTTCATAATGTCCTCCCTGTTTTATGCCATGTAAAAATCAAAATTTCCGAGTTTGGGATTGTTCCGGTGACGTTCCCCATCCCTCTGCGTCTTTTTTTCCAGATTTTTTTCAATTGCGTCCGTGAGATCAACCCCGGTCTGATTTGCGATGCAGGTCAGCACAAAGAGCACATCCGCGATTTCATCTGCAAGATCAGAGCCTTTGTCTGAGGGTTTGAAACTCTGCTCCCCGTAAGTCCTTGACATGATCCGGGCCAGTTCACCCACTTCCTCCATAAGCTGGGCCAGATTGCTCAGCTCGGAAAAATACCGGACTCCCACTGTCTGAATCCATTCATCCACTGTTTTCTGATACTGCCTGAGCGTTATTTCATTCATTATACCCTCCTTTTGAACAATTGTAAGAGATGTATTTTTTCCCCATTCTTTGCTGAACCCGGACAAAGATGCCCTATGCAGTACGGCAGCCGGTGCGCCATGGCATAATTTATCATAAATTTCAAAATGTTATACTGCATATTTTCATAAGGGGATAGGTAAAAATAAGTTCCATACCGGCAAAAACGGTGAGCATTGACAAATTTCTCTTGACGCCATAGCACAGTCTGAACGAAAATAAAAGACCGGGATTCCGGAAAGAGGATGCAAAGCATGGAAACTGCCGGGTGCCATTTCCCCGAAACCGGGAATCTGTGACATTTTAACTGTCTGAAAAATATGCAGTTCTGTGGGAATGAACAGCAGCTTATTTACCAGGCATCAGCGAATCAGGAAACTGTCTGCTCCGCTGATCATAACAGCAAAAGGAAAGATGCATGGCAGAAAAATTGGAAGCATGTGTTTTGATTGTGGATGACAATCCGAAAAATCTCCAGGTTCTGGGAACCGTTTTAAAGCAGGCCGGTTATCAGATTGTTGTTGCCCAGACCGGTATTCAGGCACTTAAAGCTGTGCAGAAAATCGTTCCGGATCTGATTCTTCTGGATATTATGATGCCTGAAATGGACGGATTTGAGACCTGCAGAAAACTGAAAAATATGCAGATCACCAAAGACATTCCCATCATTTTTCTTACGGCCAGGACAGAAACCGAAGATGTGATCAGGGGATTTGAATCCGGTGCGGTCGATTATGTGGTAAAACCCTTTAATTCCCTAGAACTCCTGACAAGGGTGAACACCCATATTGAACTGACGAGGCAGCGCAAGCTCCAGGGCGTTCTGGAAATGGCCGGAACCGTCTGCCATGAAATCAATCAGCCTCTGCAGAGCATTCTGGGATATTCGGAACTTTTACTGATGGAAGTGAAACCCGGAGATCCCTTATACGATAAGATTGCCAAAATCAGGGATCAGATTGACAAAATGGGAAAAATCACCCAGAAACTCATGAAGATCACCAAATACAAAACAAAAAACTACCTTCACGGCCAGATTATTGACATTGACGGGGCTTCGGATTTATAGCGGTGCGTTTTTCGGCAGTGGGTCCGCATGAGTTCATGCTGTCTTTTAATAACATTCTGATTTACAAATCAAAAAAATCAGTATAAAAAGTCCTGCTACCCAAACTTTCCGTTTGACACTCCAGTTTCCGGATAATGGCACACAATGCCTTAAATTCAGGGGAAAATTTTAAAATCATTCTGACAGGGATTCCAAAATGGTCAGGGTGTTTTCCCGCATCATTCCGATATAGGTCTCGCCCGCGCTGCCTCTTTCCCCCATGGAATCGGAATACAACTGCCCTCCCACCCGGATGCCCGCATCCTGTGCAATCTCCCGTATCAGTTTGGGATTGACGCTGGTTTCCACAAATACGGCAGGGGCTTTGTAACTGAGGATGGAATCTGTCACTGTTTTCCGCCGTTCCGGAGTCATGCCGGCACCCACTTCGCTGCCGGTTGACCATCCCACAGGTGCAAGACTGAGATAATCATGGTCCCTGTTGAAACGGTATTCCCTGCAGAAATAATTGAACGCATCATGGCTTGTCACCAGTACGCGGCGGTCCGGGGGAATGCGGCTGACCTGCTCCCGTATCCACGCGTCAAGCACACGCAGATGCTGGAGAAAAAGTTTTGCCCTGGCCTCATACTGCATTCTGCCGGAAGGATCGGCCGCAGTCAGAGCTTTCAGGATATTGTTTACATACACGGCTGCATTCCGTGGAGAAAACCAGGCATGGGGATCAGCGATTTTTTCCCCTGAATTTTCAAATTCAATGGAATTTATCCCTTCCGTGCAGGTGATCAGCGGTTTTCCGGCATCCGCTGCCAAAGTGGCCATCCAGTTCTTTCCTTCCAGATGAAGACCGTTCTGCATGGTCAGATCGGCTGACAAAACAGCCTGCACATCCTTTGGTGTGGGCATATAGGTGTGGGGATCGGCTCCGGGAGCAAGAATGGATTTCACCCCGCAGCGGTCTCCGGCCACCTGACGGGCAAAGTCCGCAATCTGTGTGGTGGAGCAGACAATCACTGTTTTTTTTGTATGCTGTTCCTCTGCTGATGCCGGGGCGGCAGAAAATGCACAGATCAGCACAATGATTGCCAGTGAAAAACAGGATTTCATGATATTTTTCTCCTTTTCACGCACCCTGCGCATTACTGTCATACTGAAAAAAGCCGGTATGGAATTACCGGATTCCGGCTTTCTGCGAAATGACGGCGGATACGGTGACAAACTTATTTTTAAAAGTAATACATAACATCAGAGTTTCAGACAGCGGGCGTCTTCATGCCGGATGGGCCGAAAATCACACATCCTTTATTCTCCAGTTCCTCAAGGAAACAGGGCCGGAGTGCATGTCACTCATTTGTCAGTTGCTTATTTCAGTCCAAGAACCCCTAAAAATTTTTCAAATTCCTGTTCCAGTTTTTCCGTCAGAGAATGTGCCGAATCGGTATGTCCCTGTTTTGCGGCTGTTTCAATTTCACAGGCCGCATCCCGGAGTCTGGCAGCGGATGCATTGGCAGCCATGCCTTTGAGGGTATGGGCATGAAATCTGATATTTTCAGCACTGTTTTCCTGTACTGAAATTTTCAGTTTTTCAAGTTCCCCGGAAAAATACCGGTTAAAATCTTCCAGAAGAATTTTCACGATATTTTCATCCCCGCCCATCCGACTTAGCAGATCATGACGGTCAAATACGGATCGGATATCCTCCTCTTTTGTCCGTACCGGATGTGCAGAAATCCTGACCGGACCGGATGAAATACAGATATTACGCATGATGGCAGCAAAAAGTTCATCCGGATTGACCGGTTTGGAGATATAATCATTCATTCCGGTTTCCATACAGCGCTCGCGGGTTCCCTTCATGGCATGAGCGGTCATGGCAATAACCGGCACATTCCGGTTTTCAGAAGAGGAATTCCGGATAATTTTCACGGCCTCCAGACCGTCCATTTCAGGCATTTCTATATCCATCAGCACAAGATTATAAGGCTTTTTTTCAAGAATTTCAACAGCCTCTTTTCCGTTGTTTGCAATATCAGCGCGAAGACCGAACTTTCTCAGAACAGCCAAAGCCACCTGCTGGTTGAACAGATTGTCCTCCGCGAGCAGAATGCGGGTATCCGAAGGCAGTAAAATCTTTTCAGAAACACAGGTTCGCAATTTTTTATGCTTCTGATCTTTTATGCCTTTTTCCCGTTTTTCAAAAACCGCTGTAAACCAGAATCTGCTGCCAACGCCGTATTCACTTTCAACCCCGATTTCCCCACCCATCATTTCAGCGAGTTTTTTTGAAATGGACAGACCCAGTCCGGTTCCGCCGAATCTGCGCGTGGTTGAGGAATCAGCCTGGGAAAAGGGCTGGAACAGGCGTTCAATGCGATCTTTGGGAATGCCGATGCCTGTGTCGGAAACCGCAAAACGCAGTACAGTATGTGTTTTGCTCTCTTTTTCTGTGCTTACGGAAATCTTCACTTCGCCTTTGTGCGTGAATTTGACAGCATTGTTCACCAGATTGATCAGTATCTGGCGCAGCCGTGCCGGGTCTCCGATCAGATAAATGTGAACATCATTTTCAATCCGGTGCTTCAGCCAAAGTCCTTTTTCATCGGCTTTGAGACCGAGTATCCGCAGCACTTCTTCGACAACTTCCACAAGGTTGAACTCAAGGTTTTCCAAATCCAGTTTTCCGGCCTCAATTTTGGAAAAATCAAGAATGTCACTGATCAGGGAAAGCAGTATGTCAGAAGATGCCCTGAGCATCCGGGCGTAACTGCCCTGTTCGGAATTCAGCGGGGTTTCCAGCAGAAGTGCTGACATGTTCACAATGACATTCATGGGTGTGCGGATTTCATGGCTCATGCCTGCAAGAAATTCGCTTTTGGCACGGGTCGCGGACTCAGCGTCTTCTCTGGCTTTGTTCAGCTTTTCCATATTGATTGAATTGTTCAGTGCAATGGAAGCAAATTCTCCGAATGCTGAGGCCAGACTGATACTGTCTTCTGCAAATCCGCCCGGTTTATTGGCAAGTCCGATAATTCCCACGGTTTTTCCCTCAAGATTCAGAGGTGCAAACATGACATTGTCCAAATCTGAATGACCTTCCGGCATATATTTCATCCAGTGGCTGTTTTTGAAATCATTGTCAAAAACTGTTTTTCCCGATTTGTATGCCTCAGCTCTGAGACCGCGTATGGGCATAGGCAGGCTTGGATCAACTGTGCAGGAAGTATCTCCGGGTTCCAGAAACACAATATTGTTTTCGGTTCTGTCTTCGGAAATCATGGCCACATAACCTGAAGTGGCTCCGATTGCTTTGGCACAGGCATAAAAAATTTTTTTTGAGGCCTCACTGAAATCCTGATATTTCAGAACCGTTTTTGAAGCCTCCAGAAGAGCTTCCATTTCATTGGTATGACGCCGGTTTTTTTCCAAAAGCATCCGAAGTGATGATTCGCTCTCCCGAAGTGCATCCTCTGCGAGTTTGCGCTCAGTGATGTCATGTCCCTGTGCAATTGTTGCAATAACATTTTTACCGTCTTTGTCAAAAATATTCGCGGAATTCCAGAGAACGGTTCTGATTTCATTGTCTTTTCTGAGAATTTCTATTTCAACTGATTCCCATTTTTCGCCGCGAGCTGTCTTTCTGATATGCCCAAGGTAGGACTCTGTTTTGTCTTTTGGGAATAACATATCAATTTTTTTGTATATAACTTCATCAGCATCATAGCCGCCCAGTTTTTCAAAAGCGCGGTTGAAACGGGTTATAAGCAGGGAACTGTCCCATACAATGATTGGAGCATTGGCATAGTTGAAAAGACTTTCCAGATATTCATTTGATTCGCGGAGGGCATCTTCCATCCGCCTGCGTTCTGTAATATCCTTTAAGGTGAAAAGGAACATCTCGGTTTTGCCTTCATAATCCAATATGGGAACTAATCCCAGATCCCAGTATGTTTTTCCCCATTCCGGATGATCAGGAAATTCAAATGACCGGGCAAATCTCTGCCAGATTTTTTTCTCTTTGGCAGCCGCATCAAATTCTTCCTTCAAATCCGATGGATATAATTCAAAATGGTTGCGCCCGGGAAATTCGGATGAATCGCGATGACAGGCTTTTGCATAGGTTTCACTGACCCGGATAAAATTATATTCAGAGTCAAGAAGGACTATACTGTCCAGGGAGTGTGCAAAAATTAAGTCCAGCAGCCGTGCCTGCCTTTGAATATTTTTATCAGCGCTCCTCTGGTCGGTGATGTCCTGAAAAATCCCTGTCAGTTTTACCGTCACGCCATCCACAATATGGGGTCTGCAGATGACGCGCGTCCATAATTCTTTTCCTTTTGCTGTGAGGAAACGGAGTTCCAGATCAAAGGGTTCACCAAAGTCAGTTGCGCGCTGAATCGCTGTGATCAGATGTTCTCTGGACTCAGGATGGTAAAAATTTAATGCCTCCTGCAACAGCGGTTTATAATCCGGAGGAAGTTCATGTATGCGGTAAATTTCCTCTGTCCAGCGTACTTCCATTTTACCCGGCTCAAGTTCCCATCCGCCCATTTTTGCTATTTTTCCTGTTTCATTGAGCAGAAGTTCGCTTTCCCGGAGCGACTCCTCTGCCAGTCTGCGCCTGGCTATTTCAGATTCCAGATTTTCATAGGCAGAGACAAGTCTGCGGGCAATGATAATGCCAAAACATATCGCGAAAATAGATATGGCAATGCACAGCAGAATGTTTATACGGGTATCTGTGTCAATTTGTGACATAATATCGGATTCATGCTGTCCTGTCACCATGATCCAGTTCAGTCCGTGGGGATCACGGAGTTTTGCCACAGACAGAAAAAAATTCTGCCCCCCAATTTTTATATTTGAATGGTAATTATCTGGAATGCTTGGCATATTTCCGAACTGAGAGACAAGATATTCAAAGGCTGCGTGAATAAATTCATCACTGCTTTCAACGGCTTTGACCCTTTCAATTTTGCTGATTCCCCTGCGTATAACTTTTCCCTCACATGAGGAAGCCACCAGAGTTCCGTCCGGCTCTGTGATAAACACATGTCCTGATTTCCCTATCCGCAGTCTTTTGATCTCTTTAAGGAAAGTGCTGATGAAATCCAGTGTCAGTGCGGACTGCTGCACGGATATAAGTTTTCCGGAATTGTCGTAAACCGGAAGCACGGCGGTAATGCCAATATCAGTGCCTCCTGCCCAGAGATAGACAGGACTCCACGCTGCTTTGCCTGCTGCAACAGCGGTTTTGTACCAGTCACGGGTTCGTGCATCATAATCGGGTGTTTCACTCAGGAGTTTAACCTCTCTGCCATGGTCATCAAGCAGGGAAACACGGTAGGTGCTGTCTTTGTCCCGGCTCATCAGACCGCTGGAATAAAAACCGGGTTCTCTGCGGCCAACCCCCACATAACTGCCATGTTCCTCTATGCCCACAGCAACCGTTGTGACAGACTCAAAAGCGTTAAGCTGCCGGATATATAAAGGGCGCAGCCCTTCCAGATTCTGAATACGTGCAGGATCCTGAACAGCAATGCTGCCATTGAGACGGTTGATCCGATGGGGCATTGTCAGATAATCCCCAAGTTTTTCCCGGATACCCGCAAAAATCTGCATCTGCACCTGCTTTGCCATATCCGCAACCGCATGTTTTTCACTTTGAAGAGAAACATAGGCGATCAGTCCTGATGCTGCCATAATCAGGAAGACAAAAAACGCGGACAGAACAATTGGAACGGACAGTTTTTTTATCTTAAACATATCTTCATCTCCCAGACTTAATGGTCTGTCAAATAAGTTTTTTCACATATTCTGTATCGCGGGGGCGGCAGGATGCCGGTTCTGCTGTGTTAAAAAATTTATTTGGCAGAGCACTTAATTTCCCTCTGACTGCCGGACGGCTGATATATCAGCCATATCCCAAAAACCCTCAGGGTTTATCCGGTATCAGTGCTGAAAGGTTTTTCAGTTTACACGTTTTTTTCGCGGGAGGCAAAGAATATTTGCCACAGATAAGCAGGCAAAACAAATTTTTTGTGTATTCAGAAAATCCGGTTTTTCGGAAAAACCGGATTTTTCTGAAAATTTTATATCCGAAAATTTATGCTGACTTACTTAGGCGATTTCCATGAAAAAATGTACCATCATTGTAGGGTGGGCACGGTTTTTTGTGCCCGCCGTCCTGCTGAAACGGCGGGCCCAAAAATCCGTGCCCACCCTACGAAAAACGGTATAATCATTAATG
>JBFXEJ010000025.1:0-59146 GCA_050180235.1 Desulfococcaceae bacterium | reverse complement strand
GTCTCCCCTCCCTTGAGGGAGGGGCAGGGGGAGGGTGAAAACATCACTGATTATCCCCCTCCCCTGACCCCTCCCACCAGGGGAGGGGAATTTTTGGATCAACAGATTTGCACCACTACCAAAAAATTTTATGCTGTTATCCCGCAAGTCTCCGATATAATCTCCGCAAACAGTGCAAATTCCTGATCCAGTTCACCGGACAGTGAATCCATCTGCTCTGTGCGCCCCTCTTTGACAGCGGTTTCGACCCGCAAAGCAATGTCCCGCAGCCGGTGTGCGGATGAATTGGCGCAGAGTCCTTTGAGAGAATGCGCGTGCAGGCGGATCGCGTCCGCGCTGTTTTTATGCAGAGCTGTTTTCAGTTTTCCGATTTCTTCGGATATATAGTGAGGCATTTCTCTGACCAGTTCTGAAAACAGTTCCATGTTTCCGCCAATGCGGTTGAGAAATTCCTGCCGGTTGAAAATATCGCAGGAAGAATCCGGACATCTGTCAGGGGAAGAAAGCGGTTTTTCTTTGCAGACATATTCATTCGCGGTTTCCGAAATCTCAGCATTTTTTATATATTTGACAAGAACTGCAAAGAGTTCATTCGGATCAACAGGTTTGAAAAGATAATCATCCATTCCCGCGGACAGACAGTTTTCCCGGTCTTCCCTGCCTGCATTCGCGGTCATGGCTATTACCGGAATATGCGGATCAATCACGCCGGAACATGGGTCGCGGATGATTTTCGTGGCCGTGATTCCGTCTGTTTCCGGCATCTGCACATCCATAAGCACCAGAGCATAGAAATTCTTCCGAAGAGCCTCCACAGCGTCTCTGCCGTTGCAGACCGTGTCCGCACAAATACCGAACTGTCTGAGAATGGCCAGGGCCACCTTCTGATTGGCGATATTGTCCTCGGCCAGAAGAATTCGGATATCCCCTTTGAATTTCTTTTGGAAAACAGCGGAAACCGGTAAAGATCGGGTTTCAGTTCCGGATAAACCTGACTGAGGTTTTACTTTTTCAAACCGGGCAGTAAAACGGAAGACAGAACCTCTGCCCTCTTCACTTTCCACGCTCACTTCTCCGTTCATGAGTTCTGCCAGTTGTTTGGATATGACAAGCCCCAGCCCGGTTCCGCCAAACTGCCGGGATACGGATGCATCCCCCTGGGAAAAGGGTCTGAACAGTTTTTTCATACGCTCCGGCGAAATCCCCACACCTGTGTCAGCCACCTCAAACCGGAGAACTGCATGGTTATCTCCGTCATTTTCTGAAAAAACCCGGATGGTAATTATACCCTCATTGGTGAACTTGACAGCATTGTTGACAAAATTGAGCAGAATCTGGCGCACCCGCAACGGATCTCCCCGGAACCGGGAAGGCAGATCATCCGCTGTCTGCCGGACAATGCGAAGTCCTTTTTCCACGGCCTTTGCCCGCAGAAGATCATCAACCTGATCCAGCAGATTCGGCAGATCAAAATTCCTGTGTTCCAGTTCCATTTTCCCGGCTTCAATTTTGGAGAAATCCAGTATGTCATTGATCAGGGAGAGCAGGATTTCGCCTGAAGTCATTACTGTTTCAGCATATTCCCGCTGTTCCGGGTTCAGTTCTGTTTCCAGCAGCAGCCGGGTCATGTTGATGATGGGATTCATGGGAGTGCGGATTTCATGACTCATATTGGCCAGAAATTCGGATTTGGCACGGGTCGCGGCTTCAGCCTCCTCTTTTGCCTTTTTCAGTTCCTCTTCCGATCTTTTGCGATCCGCAATATTCCATACCGAATCCATCAGAAGAATCAGTTGGCGTGAGTCTGAATCGTCATAATCACATGACTTGTTTGCAACACCTGTGACAGCCACAATCCTGCCTTCAATTATAACCGGAACAGTGAGAAATCTGTAAAGAGCGGCATGGCCTTCGGGATAGCCCTTTTTCAGGGGATTCGGAGACTGAAAATCGTTGATCACAATGGGACATCTCTGTCTGACAGCCTCGCCCCATACTCCGGTTTTATCAAGATGATAAAGTATCTGAGGTGCTGTAATTCTGCATTCTTTCATTACATCCTGTGACCATGTGTTGAGCGTGAATTCTTTTCTGTCCTCACTGTAATAATAGATGTATCCGATTCTGCTGTCTGTCAGCCGGATGGCTTCCGCAAGCGCGTAATCCAGCAGTTCTTTTGTATTGTCTGTCCGGTACTGTGAAATCCGCAGAAGACTTTCCAGCCTGGCCTCGTTCTGTTTCCGGTATTCTTCCGCCTGTTTGCGCTCGGTAATATCCAATGCAAAACCGAAAATGCCTGTAATATTTCCATTTTCATTTCTGGCCGGAATCTTGTCAGTGGAAAACCAGCGTATGCCCTGCACAGTTTCAAGGGGTTCAAGAATATTAACTGGCTGTCCCGTTCGGATCACTTCCATATCCTGCTGATACAGACGTTCTGCGGTGTCTTTGGGAAGTATTTCATGCAGGGATTTGCCGATAATCTGATCTTCTGACACTCCGAAAACACGGCACCAGTTTTTGTTGGCCCGTATTACCCGGTTTAAAGCATCTTTGTAAAACACAGCCGCGGGAACAGAATCCAGAATGATCTGCAGTTCCTCTTTCTGCCGCAGCAGTTCAGTTTCCGCACGTTTGCGTTTGCTGATGTCAAAACCGGCTGCAACCATTCTGATCACACTGCCGTTTTCATCCCTCATAGCGGTTACAGACACATCAGCCCATACGACAGAGCCGTTTTTATGGATATATCTTTTCTCCATCCGGAAGGAATCTGTTTTTCCTGAAATAATATCAGCAAAATATTCTTTGGTGACCGGGACATCATCCGGATGGTTTAAGGCGTTGCCCCGCAGATTTTTCAGTTCCTCTGCCGTATATCCCAGGATCTGTTCCATTAACCTGTTGTGCTGAATGATTCTTCCCTTTATATCAAGAGCGGCAATTGCTACACCTGCAAGATCAAAGAATGCCCGCAGATTTTCCTCCCTTTCCCGCAGGGCGGCCTCTGTCTGCCTGCGCGCTGTAATGTCCCGCACATGGGAAATGAAATACAACGGCTTGCCTTTATCGTCCCGGATAAGGCTGCTGCTGACCCGGCCCCATACAATACGGTTTTGTCTGTGAATATATTTTTTCTCAAATTCATCAGTCTCAGCCCGGCCTTCAAGAGATCTATGAATGAACCCGGAACTTTTATCTGAATCATCAGGATGGGCCACATCACTGACAGTCATTTTTTCCAGTTCCTGGGGTTCATAACCCAGCATTTCGCACATTCTGGGGTTGACCTTCAGAAATCTTCCATCCAGTCCCACCAGGGATACTCCGACATTCGCGTTTTCAAAGGACTGGCGGAAAAGTTCCTCACTGTGGCGCAAAGATTCCTCAACCCGTTTCCGCCCGGAAATTTCTTTTGCCAGCCGCCGGTTCCAGAAAAGGCTTATCAGCAGAAGGATAGTGAAAAAAACAATCCACCGGCCTGCTGTTTTCCAGTCTGCAATATGTTCATAACGCACAGACAGCCATTTTCCGGATATGTCATCATGTTCCTGCGGGGTAATGGTATCAATGGCCTTGCTGAGAATCGCTGTCAGTTCAGGCAGATCCCTGCGTACAGCAAACCGGAACTGAAAATCAGGATGCCCTTCGGGTGCGGCTATTTTAAGATTCACAAAATGATGCTTCTGAATCAGATAACCGCAGCTTAACAGGGAACCGATGTACGCATCCGCGCTGCCTTCTGAAACAGCGTGCAGGCCTTCCAGATGGCTGCTGACAGGATAAATTCTGATGCCGGGATGTTTTTCCAGCAGGTGCTGATGCAGTACGGTATCCCTGATTGCAGCAATTTTTTTGCCTTTCAGATCATCGGTATTTCTGACAAAAGGTTCGTCCACCCGGTTGATGATCACCCTCTGCAATGTGAAACATGGAATTGTAAGATTTGCAGATTCTGCTGATGGAATACTGAAGCCCGGCATAAGATCAGCCTGCCGTGTTTTTATCCGTTCGGACAAATCGGAAAGGGAAGAAAAAACCGGTTCAAATTTCATGCCTGTCCGGCTGCTGAGAATATTCAGATAATCCGCTATAATCCCAAGCAGTTGTCCGTGTTCATCCGCAAAGGACAGAGGTTCAAGGCTGTCCGGCATGGCAATTTTTACGGATTTGTTCTGTTTCAGCCATGTTTTTTCCGGATCAGTCAGCCGGATTCTTTTTGTATCTGTCCGGTAATACCGTTTCTCCGGGTCAGGTATCCAGCGCTTTTCAATTTCCGCCAGTTCCTGATGTGATATGGCATCAAATCCTTTATCAACCAAAGCAGAAAGTTCTTTGTTTTCTTTTGAAACCACTGCATGGAATGTTTTTGTATAAAGGATATCCTTGCCGCATTCAAACTCTCCGGCCAGTCCCAGCCGCATAATATCCGCAGAAGTGCTGAGAAATGTATCTGCCACTGCCCGAACCTTTCCCTCTCTGGCAGCAAGCAAAGCCGCATCCGTGCTGCTGAACAGAACCGGTTCAATATCCGGGTGATTTTTTCTCAGCCATTCTTCCTGTGATGAATTCCGGACAACCCCGATCTTCTGTCCCCCAAGTTCTTTTACAGACAGGGTTTTCCCATGATTCACAGGGAAAAAAAGATGAAAATGGTTTTCATAAATGGTCTGGGAAAAGCTCATCCACTGTTCGCGTTCAGGAGTAAGGGCAAGACCGGAATGAATATCTGCGGCCCCGTTTTTCAGATTCTCAATACTTTCCTGCCATGCGGAAGGCAGAAATTCAATTTTCTGTCCGGTTTTTTCTGCCCAGAGTTTCCACATATCCACAAACAGCCCCGCGGGTTTGCCTTCTGCATTGATGAAGGTCAGGGGCGGAAAATTCCGGCTCATGGCAATGACCAGAGTTTCCTCTGCCTTCTGGCCATAGGCAGTTCCGGCAGCCTGCATGAGCAGGATAATTAACAGCAGGACTGATTTGTTTATCATATTCTTCTCCCTTGAAAGAATTGCGTGTTATGCCAAATCGCTGTTGAAAACATGCTTCTTAAAAAACAATATATTTTAATCAAACAGAAAAAATTGACAGTATTGTAGGGTGGGCACGGCTTTTTGTGCCCGCCGTCCTGCTGAAACGGTGGGCACAAAAAGCCGTGCCCACCCTACGAAAAACGGTATAATCATTAATGGAAATCACCTAAAATCAATGGCGAACAGGTATTACGTTTTTTTTCCTGATCCTGTCCACAATCGCAGGAAATTCAGCCGCAAGTTTTTCTATTCCTTCAAAATCAAAATTCCGGGCAGCTTTGAGCAGGTTCCGGCTGTAAGGGAACAGAAAATCAATCTGGTATTCAACTGCAAGATACTGCAGTTTCTCAGCCAGTGCCTCTGTTCCGTCAATGTAAATCAGATCTTTGTATTTTTCCCATTCCGGAATGAGTTCATCCTCCAGCACACGGATCAGTTCCGGCAGACGGATTTTTGTTTCTTCAGAAATGATTTCAGACAGTTTTTCATCTTCTGATTCGTCAGTCTTCTGAAAAATTCCCGGAAAAATATCTGAAAGTGCCAAATGCAGTTCTGCAAGTTCCTGTTCCAGTTTTTCCGTCAGGGAACAAATCCCGCAGATCTGACCTGTTTTACCTTCAAGTTCAATCTGGGAAGCAGTCTCAGTCAGTCTTTTTGCCGAAATATTGCCGCATATTCCTCTGATGGAATGAGCGTGCATTCTTATAACTTCAGTATCTTTTCTGTCCGAGGCTGTCTTCAACTGTCTGATCAGTCCTGCCAGATGATCGGGAATCTCCCTGAGAAAATTTTTCACTGCTGATTCATTCCCGCCCAGCCGGTTCAGGAAATCCTGAAAGTCAAAAATTTCAGTCTGCACAGCGGAAGCGTTGCAGGCCATGCCTGAAATATCACTGTGCTGCATGGCGGACAAAAGCTCAGCTTTGCCCTTTATGCTGATGAAGGAAAGAAGTTTATCCGGATCAACCGGTTTTGAAATATAGTCATTCATTCCCGCATCAAGGCATTTCTGCCTGTCTTCCATTGTGGCATTTGCGGTCATGGCCACAATGGGGACATCCGGATTCAGAACCCCGGAATCCGGATTGCGGATTAGCAGTGCTGCCTCAACTCCGTCCATTTCCGGCATCTGCATATCCATGAAAACAAGATGATAGGGCTTTTTCCGGAGAGCCTCCACCGCCTCCCTGCCGTTGTTTGCAATATCAGCGGAAAGACCGTATTTTTTCAGGATTGCCAATACCACTTTCTGATTGGGAATATTGTCTTCTGCCAGAAGAATTCTGAATTCCGGATTTTGAATGTTAAATGATGAATTGTCAGAAGTCTTTTTTTCTTTCAGCATCAAATATTCATCATTAAACATTTTTCCCTCCGCCTTCCGCATTTTTGCGGTGAACCAGAATGATGATCCTTTGCCCGGTTCACTTTCAAGGCCGACTGATCCGCCCATTAGTTCGGCCAGCTGTTTTGAAATGACCAGCCCCAGTCCTGTGCCCCCGTATCTGCGGGAAGTTGACGCGTCCAACTGTGAAAAGGGCTGAAACAGACGATCCCGGCGGTTTTCGGGAATTCCGGCACCTGTATCAGTCACCCCAAATTTCACCGTGATATGTGTATCTGTCTGATCTTCAGAAGAAACTCTGACAGTGATGCCGCCCTTTTCCGTGAATTTGACTGCATTGTTCATTAAATTCAGCAGTATCTGGCAGAGCCGCACCGGATCGCCTGTGACAAAGGGGTGCACATCCGGATCAATGCTATGTTCCAGCCGGAGTCCTTTTTCACAGGCTTTCAGATTTATTATTTTTACAACAGATTCGAGCATATCCTTCAAACTGAAATTCCTGTTTTCCAGTTCCAGTTTTCCTGCCTCGATCTTGGAAAAATCCAGAATATCATTAAGCAGGGAAAGCAGAATTTCAGAAGATGTCATAGCTGTTTCCGCATAATCGCGCTGTTCCCCCTTCAAATCCGTATCCAGCAGCAGACGGGTCATATTGACAACCGCATTCATGGGAGTGCGGATTTCATGGCTCATATTGGCCAGAAATTCGGATTTGGCACGGGTAGCGGCTTCAGCAGCTTCTTTGGCTGTTTTCAGTTCTTCCTCAGCCTGCTTTCGCTCAGTGATATCTATGACCGATGCGAAAAAACCTATAACCTGCCCCTCACTGCGGTGCGGCACCATTCTTACACGGACAAAACTTTTCCTGCCTTCACTGTTAAGTGTCTGATTCTCAAAAAAGAGAGTGTTTCCTCTCAGAACATGCTGATAATTTGGGAGTGAGCGTTCGTAAACATCCCTGGGCAGAATATCCCTGATCTTCTTTCCCACAATGTCTTCCCGGCTCAGGCCATACCAGTCGGAATAGGCTTTGTTTACAAACGCGTATCGCAGATCCGCTTTGATATATACAAGCATGTCAGGAATTCCATCCACCACAAGTGAAAGTTTTGACTCGCTCTCACACAGCGCCTCCTCTGCCCGTCTGCGCTCTGATATTTCTTTTACCAGTTTTCTGTTCCAGTAAAGTGTAAGACCGAAAATCAGCAGTATGATACCGCCGATTCCTGCTGTCCATTTGCGGATTTCAGCCCAGTCCGGCCCGTGGCTTACCTGCAGGGGAATCCACCGGTCAAAGACAGCATTCCGATCATCCTGCGTAATGCCTGCAATGCCTTTGTTCATAATGCTGAGCAGTTCAGGCCAGTCTTTGCGGATACCGTACATCATGGATTCAGGCGGATATTCTGTCAGCAGATCAATCCGGAGATACGGCATCACCTCCCGTCTTATAAAATATGCCGTGTTTGCCGGAGAATTTATAAACACATCAGCATCACCTGAAGCAACGGATTCCAGACCTTCCAGCGGAGAGGAAACCATATGGAACCGGATGCCCGGATAATCTTTGAGCATCCGCTTGTAAATCCGCATTCCCTTTACCACTGCAACAGTACGTCCCCTCAGCCGGCTGAGATACCCAAGAAAAGGACTGCCGCTGCGGCTCACGATTACCCATCCGAATTTCACAAAGGGATCAGTGAAAAGCATTTGTTCACGGCGTTCAGGAATTTCAAATGTGTAACGCATGTCAATTTCATGCCTCAGCATTTTTTCATCGGTCAGGGCATTGGGAATGTTGACAAATTCAAAGCAGATGCCGGTTCTCCGGCTTATAATATCCGCATAGTCCCGAAGTACCCCCTGAAACATATTGTCCTTCCAAAACAGTTCCGGCGGATAACCGTCTGGCGCATGGACGCGGATTTTCGGATGCTGCCTCAGCCATGCCTGTTCTTCGGGTGTCAGCCGGACACTTGTTGTAAGGGTAGGGAAATGCTGTTTTTCCGGGTCAGATATCCAGCGTTTTTCAATTTCATGCAGCTCATAGTCGGAGATGGCATCAAATCCTTTGTCAATCAGGTTCAGCAGTTCTCTGTTTTCTTTTAACACGCCTGCATGAAATTCTGTTGCGTAAAGGATGTCTTCACTGCATTCAAACTCACCGGACAGCCCCAGACGCGTAATATCAGCGGATGTGCTCAGGTATAAATCGGCCACGGCTCTGATTTTTCCGTCTCTGGCACTGAGAATGGCGGCTTCTGTGCTTTCAAACAGAACCCGTTCAATATCCGGATAATTTTTTCTCAGCCATTCTTCCTGGGATGAATTCTGAACAACACCGGTTTTCTGTCCGGAAAGTTCTTTGATATTTAAGATTTTTCCCTGTTTTACCGGAAAGAACAGACAGGATGAATTTTCATACAATGCCTGTGAAAATATCATCCACTGTTCGTTTTCCGGGGTAATTACAAGCCCGGAATGAATATCAGCGGAACCATTTTTAAGATTTTCAATGCTTTTGATCCATGAAGAGGGAAGAAATTCAATTTTCTGCCCGGTTTTTTCCGACCAGAGTTCCCACATATCCACAAACAGACCTGCGGGTTTGCCTTCTGAATTTACAAAGGTCAGGGGCGGAAAATTTCTGTTCAGACTGATGACATGGATGTCTTTGGATTTGGCCGGAGAAACAGGCTCCGGGTTTTCAGCATAAAGAAATGCCGGCAACGCAGGTATCAGTGCCAGCAGTATGATTTTCAATATGATTTTCATTACAATTCCTCATAAAAAATTAACAATGCTGATCAGATAAAAAAATTTCAGCAAAATAAACTGCGGATGAATCCGCAGGTTATTCATCAGCAGGCTGTTTTCCCGGCATTTCCCTGATTCTGTCCAGGACAGCCGGAAATTCTGCCATAAGTTTTTCCCCTTCACTGAAATTGTAATTATGCACAGCCTTAAGCAGTCTGTCACTGTAAGTAATCAGAAAACCGAGCCGGTATTCTGTTCCGGTATTTTTCAGTTTTTCTGCAAGTTTCTCCGTCTCATCAATAAAAAACGCATCCTTGTATTTATTCCATTCCGGAAGGAATTCATTGTCCAGCATACGGATGAGTTCCGGCAGCCGGGCTTTTGTTTCTTCAGAAATTATTTCAGGCTGTTCTTCACATTCAGATTCCTCACTGACCTGAAAAAGTCCCGGAAACATTTCAGACACTGCGGACCGGAACAGTTCCGTCTCCTGTTCCAGTATGTCAGTCAGGAAGGCGATGCTGTCTGTTCTGCCTTCTTTTCCCGCAAGTTCAATCTGACAGGCAATAGCACTTATCCGCTCTGCCGAAATATTGGCACTGATTCCCCTGATTTTATGGGCATAAAATCTTATTTTTTCCGAATCGTTTCTCTCTGCTGCCGCCCTTAATTTTTTAATCTCCCCGGACAGATGTTCCGGCATACCTGACAAAATTTCCCTCAGAATCACGTCATCTCCGCCCACTCTGTTCAGAAAATTCTGACGGTTGAAAATTTCAGTCTGCAAAATTTGCAGGGTGGATGAAGCTTCAGCGTAACCCGCCATTGCTTCAGTCTGCACACTGGATGAAATATTGGCGGAATTCACTCCGCATTCATCATTAAATATTAAGCATTCAGCATTATATGTCTGGTTTAGCTCCGCTTCACACATCCTGCTGATGACTGAGATAATTTTATCAGAATCAAGGGGTTTTGAAATATAATCATTCATTCCCGCGTCAAGGCATTTCTGCCTGTCCTCTTTTGTGACATTTGCAGTCATGGCCACAATGGGAACATCCGGATTCAGAACACCTGAACCCGGATTTCTGATTATGCGTGCTGCCGTGATTCCGTCCATTTCCGGCATCTGCATATCCATGAAAACCAGATCATAGGGTTTGCTCCGGAGAGCCTCCACAGCTTCACGGCCGTTGCCTGCAATATCGGCGAACAGGCTGAATTTTTTCAGAATTGCCAATACAACTTTCTGGTTGAAGATATTGTCCTCGGCAAGGAGAATGTTCAATGATGAATTTTGAATGCTGAATGCTGAATGAAAAACAGATTCTTTTTTCCTTTGACTGGATATTTTGCATTCATCATTCATCATTAAGCATTTATCATTAAAAATTCCCCCTTCCGCCTTTCGCATTTTTGCGGTAAACCGGAAAGTTGATCCTTTGCCTTCCGTACTTTCAAGGCCGACCGCGCCGCCCATGAGTTCGGCCAGTTGCTTTGAAATCGCAAGACCAAGTCCGGTACCCCCATATTTCCGTGTGGTTGATGCATCTGCCTGGGAAAAGGGCTGAAACAGCCGATCCCTGCGATCTTCGGGAATGCCTATGCCTGTATCTGAGACCGCAAATTTCACAGTGATATGCGTGTCTGTCTGATTTTCTGCTGAAACACGGACGCTTATGCCGCCTTTTTCAGTGAATTTGACGGCATTGTTGAGAAAATTGAGCAGAATCTGGCGCACACGCACAGGATCGCCTGTGACATACGGAGGCACATCCGGATCAATGCTGTATTTAAGCCAAAGCCCTTTTTCTCCGGTTTTTGCTTTCAGCATTTTTACAACTGATTCAACCGTATGAATCAGACTGAATTCCCTGTTTTCCATTTCCAGTTTTCCGGCCTCTATCTTGGAAAAATCCAGAATGCCATCAATGAGGGAAAGCAGTATTTCCGAAGACATCACTGCGGTTTCCGCATAATCCATCTGCTCCTCATTCAAATCCGTATCCAGAAGCAGACGGGTCATGTTCACAACGGCATTCATGGGTGTGCGGATTTCATGACTCATATTCGCAAGAAATTCGGATTTGGCACGGGTGGCCGATTCTGCGGCTTCTTTGGCTTTTTTCAGTTCTTCCTCAGCCTGTCTGCGGCCGGTGATGTCAACCAGTGAAATCAGAAAATGACGTACTGTTCCGTCCGTATGGCGCTGGCATGAGGTGTAGAGGGTCGTGTAAATCGTTGTGCCGTCTTTGCGGATAAAGCGTTTATCCAGTTCATAGGAATCAAGTTCACCGGACAAAACTTTGCTGAACATCTGCAGGTCAGCATCCAAATCATCAGGGTGAGTCAGTTTATCCCATGTAAGAAATGCCATTTCCTCTTTTGAATATCCGAGCATACTGATTAAACGATCATTGACTTCTATCCAGCCTTTTTCAGGGGAGGTGACACCCATGCCCACTGTACTCATATTAAAATAGCTTCTGAATTCCGCTCTGCTGGCAGCCAGGGCATCTTCCGCGCGTTTGCGATCCGTGATGTCCAGTGCCAGACCGTCAATAATCAGCGTTTCAGGATCCAGTTTGCAGAAAAGCGCGTGCCATATGGTTTCCCCGCTTACCAGCCGGGATTCCACCTCATAATCCCTGACCTTCCCGTTTGTCAGCAGCAGTTGGGCAAATTCCCCGTGTTTTTCAGGAGATGCCCACCGTTTGTCAACAGTGCCGTATTTTTCAGTGAATTCCTCAATGGAACTGCAATGGAAACTCTGTGCAAGTATTTGATTTAAATAAATATATTCTCCGTACAGTTTTCTTTTGTAGAGTCCTATGGGCAGGTTTTCCACAAGATTCCGGTATCGGGTTTCACTTTCCCGCAGCCTGTCTTCGGTCTGTTTTCTGCCTGTGATGTCCTGATGATGCCACAGGCGTCCCGACAGGCGGCCCTCCGTATAAATGGGTATGAAATCGCGCAGGAGAGTGCGGCCCCTGTCCATTGCAACTTCTTCACATTTCACCGGAACACACTGTTCAACTATCTCTTTGATGCGGATGACTGCCTCATAAGGATCAGCATAACTGTTTTTGATTTTTTGTATCATTTCAGATGCGGACAGGCCCCGCAGCTCTTCCGGAGAACATTGCAGATGGAATATATCACAAAAGGAATGATTGGCAAATTCAATCCGGCTGTCTTCCGTGACAAGCAGAACACCGGCATAAAAATTGGAAAGAACAGTATAAAAACGGTGGAGATTTGTCCGCAGCAATTCTTCCGCGCGTCTGCGTTCCGCAATTTCTTTTGCCAGACGCCGGTTCCAAAAAAGCGATATTCCCAGAAGAAGAATAAAAATACTTCCGGTTATAAATCCCCACTGCCATACAGCAGTCCAGTCAACCGAATGTTCAAAACTGACAGGCATCCATTTCTGGAAAATTGCATCATGTTCCTCTTTTGTTATGGAATCAATGGCTTTGCTGAAAATACTGTGCAGCTCAGGCCAGTCTTTGCGGATGGCAAACATATACGGTTCACTGTCATATACAATGCCTGATATTTTAAGATTGGTAAGCTGATGCTGCTGAATCAGATAGACAGTGGCTGTCTGCGCGCCGATGTAAGCATCTGCTTTGCCTGATGAAACTGCTTTAAGGGCTTCCAGCGGGCTTTCCGCAGGATATGCTTCGATTCCGGGATAGTCTTTCATCACACGTTCAAAAAGCCGCATTCCTCTGATTGTCGCAATTTTTTTCCCGTTCAATGCGCTAATATTGCTGATAAACGGGGAATTCATCCGGCTGATAATCATATAATTTAAAGAAAAAAACGGCTTGGTAAAATTCAGATATTCCCTGCGTCCCGGAATGTCAAAGGAATAGATTACATCCAGTTTTCCGTCTTTTATCATGGAATCCTTTTCAGCCTGTCCTGCTGGAACATATTCAATCTGCAGCCCGGTACGTTCACTTACAAGACGGACATAATCCGCGTTTATTCCCATGAACACTCCGTCTTTGCTCATAAATCCGCTGGGTGGAAAACCGTCAAAGGCTTCAGCACGAATCCTGGGATGCTCTTTTATCCATGCCTGTTCTTTGGCAGTCAGACGGATTTTTTTCATATCCGGTTTGAAATACCGTTTTTCCGGGTCAGGTATCCACCGCTTTTCGATGTCAGCCAGTTCCTGATTGTTTATTGAATTAAAGCCCTTGTCAACAAGGGTGAGCAGCCCGGTATTTTCTTTCAGAACGCCTGCGCAGAACCTGCCGGTGTAAAGAAATCCGGGCAGACATTCAAATTCCCCGGATAAACCCAGCCGGGACATATCCGCGTCCGTCATTGCGGAAACAGAAACAAAACCTCTGATTTTCCCGTCTCTTGCAGCATAAAGCATTTTTTCCCGTGTATCAAATTCAACAGCGCGGATATCCGGATGGTATTTTTTCAGATAACTTTCCTGCGCGGTTCCGCGCACTGCCCCCACAGTCTGCCAGGAAAGTTCGGCAATTCCTGAAATTCTGGCATATCTTACCGGAAAGAAGAGATTCACTCCGGCTTCATAAAAGGTCTGGGAAAAAGCGATTCCCTCATATGGCTCAGGATTGTAAAAAAGCCCGGCAAGAATATCTGCTTTCCCGTTTTTCAGGTTCTCAACTCCTGTTTTCCATGTTTCAGCAGGAAGAAATTCAATTTTCATTCCGCTTTTCTGCGCCCATAAGCGCCATATATCCGCAAACATGCCCGCAGGATTTCCTTCCGCATTCAGAAACATGAAGGGCTGAAGACTGATGGGGAGTGAAATGACAAGAGTATCATCGTTTTTGACGTAAGACATTTTCAGCCATTTTCTTTCAGTGGAAGCTTTTTCATATGCCGTAATCAGATTCATGCCCTGTTTTACGGCTTCGGCAAGATCAGGATTGCTTTTTTTCACAGCGGCATAAGCTTTGAACTGCGTGAAAACAGAGTTCCGCCCTGCTGCGCCTGATTCGGAATTTTCATAGCAAATTCCAGGAATTACAGTTGCAATAATAATAAAAACAATGAATTGTATTTTTGCCATTTTTGTTAATCCTTTCTTAACTGTCCGTCATTGAGCCATTTTTCTGATTCTGTCTAGGACAGCCGGAAATTCTGCCACAAATTCTTCCCATTCACTGAAATTGTAATTCTGCACAGCAGTATGCAGTCTGTCACTGTAAGTGATCAGAAACCCGAGTTGATATTGTGTTCCGATATTTTTCAGTTCCGCTGCCATTTTCTCTGTTTCCTCAATAAAAAAAGCCTCTGTGTATTTTTCCCATTCAGGAAGGAATTCATTTTCCAGTATACGGATGAGTTCGGGCAGACGGTTTTTTGTTTCTTCAGGAAGGCGTTCATCTGTTTCATCCGGCTCTGCTTTCTCCTTCTGAGTATGAAAAATCTCAGGATAACTATCTGAAATCATAGACTTGAACAAATCAGCCTCCTGTTCAAGTATGTCAGTCAGGAAAGCAATGCTGTCTGTTCTGCCTTCTTTTTCCGCAAGTTCAATCTGACAGGCAATGGCACTTATCCGCTTTGCAGAAATATTGGCACTGATTCCCCTGATTTTATGGGCATAAAACCTTATTTTTTCCGCATCGTTTCTCCCTGCGGCCGCCCTTAATTTTTTGATCTCCCCGGACAGATGTTCCGGCATACCTGACAAAATTTCCCTCAGAATCACATCATCCCCGCCCAGCCTGTTCAGAAAATCCTGAGGATTGAAGATTTCAGAATGCAGGGTGGGCAAAAAGGGAACCTTGTCCACCCTGCTATTCGGAGCAGGTGAACCGTCAGTAAGCGTGGTGGGCAGCGTTCCCTTTCTGCCCACCACGCTGATCATGGAAATAAGTTTTTCAGAATCAAGCGGTTTTGAAATATAATCATTCATTCCCGCGTCAAGGCATTTCTGCCTGTCCTCTTTTGTCACATTTGCAGTCATGGCCACAATGGGAATATGCGGATTCAGAACACCTGAACCCGGATTTCTGATCATGCGTGTTGCGGTAATTCCGTCCATTTCCGGCATCTGCACATCCATAAGAACAAGATCATAGGACTTTTCCCGGAGAATCTCCACCGCTTCCCTGCCGTTGCAGGCAATATCAGCCGCAAAATTGAATTTTTTCAGAATTGCCAATACCACTTTCTGATTGAAAATATTGTCCTCGGCAAGGAGAATGTTCAATGATGAATTTTGAATGCTGAATGCTGAATGGAAAACAGATTCTTTTTCCCTTTGACTGCATATTTTGCATTCATCATTCATCATTAAGCATTCATCATTAAATATTTTTATCTCCGCCTTCCGCATTTTTACTGTAAACCAGAAGACCGAACCTTTGCTATCCTCACTTTCCACTCCGACTGATCCTCCCATAAGTTCAGCCAGTTGTTTTGAAATGACCAGCCCCAGTCCTGTGCCGCCGTATTTGCGTGTGGTGGAACTGTCAGCCTGGGAAAAAGGCTGAAACAGTTTGTCCATGCGATCAGCGGGAATGCCGATGCCTGTGTCTTCCACCTCAAATTTCAAAGTGATATGCGTGTCTGTCTGATTCTGTGCAGATACACGGATGTTTATACCTCCCTTTTCCGTGAATTTGATCCCATTGTTCATAAAATTCAGCAGAATCTGGCGCACGCGATCAGGATCACCCATAACATGGGTATAAACATCCGGATCAATGCCATATGTCAGCCACAGTTTTTTTTCACCGGCTTTGGGTTTCAGAATCTTTACAGCAGATTCCACAATTTCTGTCAGACGGAAAGCCCTGTTCTCCAATTCCAGCTTTCCGGCCTCGATCTTGGAAAAATCCAGAATGTCATTGATTAAGGAAATCAGGATTTCCGAAGACATAACTGCGGTTTCGGCATAATCCCGCTGTTCCTCATCCAGATTTGTATCCAGCATAAGCCGGGTCATGTTCACAATGGCATTCATGGGAGTGCGGATTTCATGACTCATATTGGCAAGGAATTCAGATTTGGCACGGGTCGCGGCTTCAGCTTTCTGTGCCAGAATGCTGGCCCGTTCCTCACTTTGTTTCAGATGCCGCTCCCTTTGCAGAATTCCCTCTGTCATGGAACGGAACTGATCATAAATGGTTCTGAGTTCAGAAAGATAAAATTTTTCCTCACCCATGTCGGAAAGGGAAAAAGCTCCGTGTTCCACATGTTTCATCTTTTCACAGAGCCGGTACAGGGGCGTGATCACCCATCTGGTGTAAAAATGATTTTTCAGAATCATCAGTATAATCACAACACCCATAAATGCCAGATAAAACACAATGAATGATTTCCGAAGTATACCGGGAAAATCAGCCGGAATGAAAATGACCACTTTGGCACCGAGCTTTCCGGACTCTGAAACAATGGGAATCCAGAGCCGGTTTCCGGCATTCACCATATTCTGCGTTGACAGCCTGCCTTCCCATTTTTTTATATCCACAGTAAAAACATTGAGTTCAGGATTGGATGCTGCCATAACAAATCCGTCTTTTGAGACAAACATAACCGGTGTGCCGGAAAAACCGGAAAATTTGACAAGGAAGGTGCGGACATAATCCAGATTCATGCGCACAGCATAAAGACGATCTGCCTTCTGATGCGCATAATAAATGCCCGGCGCATCGTCTTCCATGCCCCGCATGATGTCGGAAAACATCTGTTCCCGGCCCGGTGATCGCAGGTATGCGCCCAGCTTTCCGCCGGAAAACGAGAAACCCGGAAAAATTTTGCTGCCAGACGCGGCTTTATAGACATATTCAATCCGGAGTTGGGCATCCAGCCTGTATATATCAGAAAATTCATGAAAAATATCATGTGCATAGAGAGTGCGATCCTCTTCGGGCAAAGCCAGGAACGCCCTGAGCCGGTTTCTGGCTTCGGCAAGCTGTGTTTCAAGGAGCAGATGCACTTTGTTTGCATCAGCCAGACGCAGTTCAAGATACCGGTTGTTTGACTGTGCCAGAACCAGCCATACGCTGAGCAGCAGAAGCGCGGAAATAAGCATTACTGCGGCACTCTCCATCAGCAGCAGATATGTCCTGAAGGTTTTTTCCTGTTTCCCCATTATTGCAGTTCCTTTTTGAGATCGCGCAGGAAATAAAATTTCTGGGTGACATCCCCATACTGATCAAACTGAACCGGGCCGAGGCTGGTTTGATGAACCCGGCCTGAAAGCAGGTATTTTTTTACAGATTCCGGTGTGTCATGCCCGGCTGCAAATGCCTGATCCATCAGTTCCAGAGCCTGCCATACGCCTATGGTCATGGAATGGGGTTCATAGTCAAAGCGTTTCCTGAACCGCCGGAAATAACTTTCAAATGCTGCATCAGCAAAACGGGATGGATACTGGCTGGGCAGAATTATGCGTGAAATCGCGGAGCCTGTCATTTCCAGAAGGGCCGGGGATCGGGTCCAGGGGGTCAGGATAATGGGAGCATCCGGATGATGATAATGGAACAGTTGAGCTATATTTGCAATGGATGCCTGAAAACTGCCAGCCAAAATGTACAGGGCATCAAACTGCTCCGACATAAGGCCGTCAAATTCTTTTGGATTAAAATCTGAAACCCGCAGTTTCCGGTGAACGGTCTGCCACTTCCCCTGTCTGCCCAGTTCTTCGGAAAAAAAGACAAAAGCAGGATCTGTGTAAGGCAGATTGCCATCATCCTGAAGCACCAGCATCCGGGAACCGGGCAAAGTGCTGACAAACCGGGCAATGGATCTCTGCTCCTGCTCCGCATCTGCAATAACGCGCAGGTGATAATCATCCTTTCCGCTCAGTGCAGAGCTGGTTGCAGCCGCGTTGATAAGAAGTGCGGAAGAGTCTGCAAACAGATGAACACTGGCAACCGCACAGTTGGATGGATGGCTGGAAATAAAAAAACGTACTCCACTGTTCATAGCTTCCGTAATTACAGCAGGAGTTTTCTCAGGCTTCCAATGATCGTCCACCAGAACCGGCTGAATGCGGCTGTCCGGATGCTCTTCCAGAAACAGTGTGGATGCACTGATTTCACTGGAACCCACCACAGCTCCTGAACCCATCCAGCAGACAATGCCAACCGGGATAGGCCTGGGTTTATGTTCATGGAGCCACAGGATTGCGCCTGCGCTGATAAGACAAATCCCAATGATGCCAGTTACAACAGTTTTTTTCATAACAGAATCTCCGTTTGTTTGAATAAGCTATGGATAAATCCATAGCTTATTCATATTTGTTTTGAAGCTATGGATAAATCCATAGCTTATTCATATAGTTGTTGTAAATAATCCTGCATTGGACATTATCGGAAATAAAGTAGTAAAAGCTTCCAGTTTGTTTATGGGCGGCACAAGCTGGAAGCTTGTGCTGCTTTATCCTCATTCCCCCATTTTCCTGATTCTTTCCATAATTTCCGGAAATTCAGATACAAGTTTTTCCCATTCACTGAAATTGTAATTTTTTACAGCTCTATGCAGTCTGTCACTGTAGCGGATCAGAAAAGCGAACCCGTATTCAGCTCCGGCAAGTCTAAGTTTTTCTGCAAGTTTTTCTGTTTCCTCAATAAAAAAGGCTTCTGTGTATTTTTTCCATTCAGGAAGAAATTTATTCTCCAGCATCCGGATCAGTTCCGGAACACGGAGTTTTGTTTCTTCAGGAACAGTTTCAGGTTCCTCATCAGGTTCAGCCTCCTCAAGGGACTGAAAAAGTTCCGGAAACATCTCAGACACTGCTGAGCGGAACATCTCAGTCTCATGTTCCAGTCTGTCCGTCAGATTGATTACCGTGTCTGTTCCGCAATCTTTTGCCGCAAGTTCAATCTGACAGGCAATGTCCCTGATTCTCTCAGCCGAAACATTGGCACTGATTCCCCTGAGAAAATGTGCCAGACGCCCTGTCTCCGCTGCATCCCTTTTGTCCGAAGCCGTCTTTAACTGTGCAATCACTTCGGAAAAATGAGCGGGGATATCAGCAATCATTTCTTTTAACAGAGCTTCACTCCCGCCCATACGGTTCAGGAAGTCATGACGGTTAAAAATTTCAGTGCTCAGTGAACAGTTATCAGTTGTAAGTGAATCATTGTTTACCGGTAACTGGCCACTGTTTACTGATAACTGGCCGCTGTTCACTGATAACTGATAATTGATAACTGACAGAAGTTTGTCCGTACTTATCGGCTTTGAAATATAGTCGTTCATTCCCGCGTCAAGGCATTTCTGCCGATCCTCTTTTGTCACATTTGCGGTCATGGCAATAATGGGAACATCCGGATTCAGAACACCTGAACCCGGATTTCTGATCATGCGTGCTGCCGTAATTCCGTCCATCTCCGGCATCTGTATATCCATAAAAACAAGATCATAGTGCTTTTTCCTGAGAGCATCCACCGTTTCCATGCCGTTGCCGGCAATATCGGCAGCAAGACAGAATTTTTTCAGGATTGCCAATATAACTTTCTGATTGAACATATTGTCTTCAGCCACAAGGATGTGCAATGAATGATTAATTATTAATGGTGAATGAAGAACAGATTCTGCTGCTGTTTCATTAAGCACTGAACATTCACCATTCATCATTTTGCCTTCCGCCTTCCGCATTTTTACTTTAAACCAGAAGACCGAACCTTTGCCATCCTCACTTTCCACCCCGACTGATCCTCCCATAAGTTCAGCCAGTTGTTTTGAAATCACAAGCCCCAGTCCTGTGCCGCCGTATTTGCGTGTGGTGGAACTGTCAGCCTGGGAAAAAGGCTGAAACAGTTTGTCCATGCGATCAGCGGGAATGCCGATGCCCGTGTCTTCCACCTCAAATTTCAAAGTGATATGCGTGTCTGTCTGATTCTGTGCAGATACACGGATGTTTATACCTCCCTTTTCAGTGAATTTGATTGCATTGTTCATAAAATTCAGCAGAATCTGGCGCACGCGAACAGGATCACCCATAACATGGGTATACACATCCGGATCAATGCCATATGTCAGCCACAGTCTTTTTTCCCCGGCTTTGGGGGTGAGAATTTTTACCACAGATTCAAGACTGTCCCTGAGGCTGAAATCCCTGTTTTCCAGTTCCAGCTTTCCGGCCTCGATCTTGGAAAAATCCAGAATGTCATTGATTAAGGAAAGCAGGATTTCCGAAGACATCACTGCGGTTTCGGCATAATCCCGCTGTTGATCATTCAAGTCTGTATCCAGAAGCAGCCGGGTCATGTTGACAACTGCATTCATGGGTGTGCGGATTTCATGACTCATGTTTGCCAGAAATTCGGATTTGGCAAGGGTCGCTGATTCTGCTGCCCTGCTTCGTTCCTCAGACCATGCTTTGGCTTTTTTCAGTTCAATCTCTGCAAATTTGCGATGGGTGATATCGCGGATGGATTCAATGGCTCCGATAATTTCCCTCTGTGAATTTCTGAGAACACAGGCATGTCCGAACAGCCATGTTTCCTTTCCCAGAAGGCTGGGATAATAATTTTCAGCCGTCATCTTATCTCCGGTTCTTTGTATCTGCTTATATGTTTTTTCAATTTCCGGTGAAGAAGAAAGTGCCAGATTAATCAGAATGGGTCTGCGTTCCCCGTAAAAAGGAATGGCATATTCATAGTCCCCTTTGCCCAGAATATCCTCCGCGTTTATGCCGGTCATGGTTTCCATTGCCCTGTTCCAGGCAAGAACCTTTCCCTGTGTGTCAATCACAAACATGGCATCGGGCAGGAAATTGATAATATCTGACATCATGCGCTCTTTTTCCCTGAGCAGATTTTCAGCGTGTCTGCGTTCGGTAATATCCTGTATCTGAACCATATATCCGAACACTGTCTTTTGTTTGTCTGTGAGAGCGGTGATCAAAATATCTGCATAAATGATTCCGGTTTTGGATGTGGGAAAGAGATTCATCTGCCGGACAACTTCAAAATTGTACGGAACTTCAAATTTGACAGATTCCCCCCGTAGCACCTTCTCCTTATGAGAATCATGAAAATGCGGATTTGCAAACAGCTTAAAACCCTTTACACAGGAAAAATCAGGTATTCCGAACAGTTCCATACAGGCATGGTTCATATGTGTCAGTACACCGTCTGCATCATACAACTCAATGCTTATGGGCGATTTTTCAAAAATCATGCGGAAACGTTCTTCACTCTGACGCAGGGCTTCCTCAGTGCGTCTGCGATCACTAATATCCTTATGTGTGCCAATAACCCGCAGCGGCCTGCCCTCAACTGTCCGGCTCATCACCTTTCCGCTGTCCAGAACCCATTTATAACTGCCGTCTTTGCACTGAATCCGATGCTCGCTTGAATATCTGGGACTCTCTCCTGAGAGATGTCTGTTTATCTGACTGTAAACATAGTCTTTGTCATCCGAATGAACACGTCTGCTCCATTCCTCAAGGCTGTTACCGATTTCATGTGGCTCATATCCGAGCATTTTTTTCCACTGATTCGAAAAAAAGACTGTATTGTTCTGCGCATCCCAGTCCCATACGCCGTCTCCGACACCTTCCAAAGCAAACTGCCATCTTGTCTCACTCTCCCGCAAAGCCTGTTCCGCCCGTGTACGGTCAGTTATGTCAATGGTAAAACCCGCGAGCATCCGGGGTTTGCCTTCCATATTCACCGGAAACTTTATTGTCGTGTAATAATGTCCGTTAAATTCCTCATCAATCTGAACCAGTTTTCCTTCGTCAAGAATCTTTTTGTCATCTTCGATCATACTTTTGGCAATATCTGAGGGAAAAAGTTCATCCATAGTTTTGCCCAGAATATTTTCCAGCGGCATTCCCAGCATTTTTTCATAATTCCGGCTAAGCTGCACCGCCCGGATATTATGATCCTTGAAAAAAATATATATGGGACTGTTATCCATAAACGCCTGAAAAATTGTGTCCTTTTCCTTGAGCATTGCCTCCGCGTGCCTGCGCCTGCTGATATCAAATCCGGCTCCGATCAGTCTGTGGACGCCTCCGTTTTCATCCCGGATTGCTGTCACAGACACATCCGCCCATATGACACTTCCATCTTTGCGGACATATCTCTTTTCCAGACGGTAGGAATCTGTTTTTCCCGCAAGGATATTCTGTATATGCTCTTCCGTTATCCGGACATCATCCGGATGACTGATGGCAATGTTCGGAAGATTTTCCATTTCCGCGTCCGTATATCCCACCAACTGTTCCAGTGCTTTGTTATGCTGAAGGATCTTTCCCCCTGCATCTGTCACGGCAATTGCAACACCTGCCATATCAAAAATGGCCTGCAGACTTTGTTCCTTCTCCCGCAGTGCCTCCTCCGCGCGCCTGCGCTCTGAAATTTCTTTTGCCAGTTTTCTGTTCCAGTACAGGGATATTCCCAAAACAATCATAAAGAAAATTCCGGCCGCATAAATCCATTTCAGAATTTCAGACCAGTTGGCACGGTATTCGACTTTAATTCTGCACCATTTCTGAAAAATTGCGTCACGCTCTTCCTGTGTGATGGAATCAATGACTTTGTTGAGAATACCGGCCAGTTCAGGCCAGTCCCTGCGAACAGCATACTGGTAAGGCAGCACCGGTCTGTCCATAACACCGGCAATTTTCAGATTCGGATAATTCTGCATCAGATACCCGGCAAACAGAGGTAGGGAAAGTGTGGCATAGGCGTTGGATTCAGACACGGCTGAGAACAGTTCTTCCATGCTGCCCAGTTCAAGCCGTTCAATATCAGGATAGGGACTTAAAAATGCTGTGTAAAGGCTCTGGCCTTTCATCACTGCGACTTTTCTGCCTCTCAGCGCTCTGAAACCGTCCATGAACGGTGCATCACTGCGGGTGATGATGATGACTTTGAATTCTGTGAAAGGCTTTGTGAATATGCTATATTCCATACGTTTGGGAATCATGAAACTGTAAAACAGATCAATTTCACCGGATTTCAGTTTTGCATCAGCTCCGGCCGCGCCGCCGTATTCAACAGGGATATGCTCAAAATGAATGCCGGTTTTTTGTGTTATCAGTTCCAGATAATCCAGATCAAATCCCTTTATCCCATCCTTTGTATAAATTCTCAGAGGAGGGATATCAGGGAAGATTCCGATTCTGACTGTTCCGTGTGATTTGAGCCACGGGATTTCTTTGGCAGTCAGCCGGATTTTTTTTGTATCAGTCCGGTAATAGCGTTTTTCCGGATCAGGTATCCATCGTTTTTCAGTTTCATACAGTTCTTTGTCAGAGATGGCATCAAAACCTTTGTCAATCAGATTCATCAGTTCTCTGTTTTCTTTTGCAGCCCCGGCATGAAATGTTGTTGTGCAAAGGATGTCTCTGCCGCATTCAAATTCGCCGGACAGACCCAGCCGCATAATATCCGTGTATGTGCTGAGATAGGAATCCGCAATGGCTCTCACATTTCCGTCTCCGGCACTGACAATGGCATCTCGCGTGCTTTCAAACAGAACAGGTTCAATATCCGGATGATTTTTTTTCAGCCATTCCTCCTGGGAGGAATTCCGGACCACCCCGACTTTATGACCGGAAAGCTCTTTGAGTGTCAGAATTTTTCCCTGCTTTAACGGAAAAAACAGACAGGATGAATTTTCATAAAATGATTTGGAAAAAAGCATCTTATGTTCACGCTCCGGGGTAATGACAAGCCCGGAATGAATATCAGCGGAACCATTTTTCAGATTCTCAATGCTTTCATTCCATGTGGAGGGAAGAAATTCAATTTTCTGTCCTGTTTTTTCCGCCCACAGTTTCCATATGTCAACAAACAGACCCGCGGGTTTTCCATCAGCATTGATGAAGGTCAGGGGCGCAAAATTTCTGCTCAGACTGATGACAAGGGTTTTATGCCGCAGGGCCGGTTCTGAATTTTCCGAACAGATTCCCGAAACAGCATTTGCCGGAAGAAAAAAAAGAATGATGCAGATTTTTGTTTTTATGTTCATTGGCATTCTCCATATTTTTTTCAGGTTTGCACTATAATGTCAGAAATAAAAGTGGCACATGCGTTCCGAATGTGCTGAGGAACATGAAAAGGCCAAAAGCATGAGATGCCTTATTTTCGATAGTATCTGATGCCTGTCCCCAAAAACAGAAATTTTTCAAAACCATCATGGATTCAGAATGACAAACATTTTTTTAAAATCTTATAGCAAAACCGTATTGCTTTGTCCAACTGCCTAAAGTCCGATACTGCATAAATCCGCTGACCCCGCCAAAAAAATTTTTCCGGGTGTTTTGCGTCTGCGGAGAAGAAGCAGAGACACAAAATTTCACAAGGTTCAATGAGTTATTATTTATCAGATTTCATATTAAGAAGCGAATCAGAATTATTGACAATGCAGCAGTTTTTCTTTATCTTTGAATGTATTGGTGCACGATCTGCTTATATTATGCTCTATCGTCATAATGGCGAAAGTCGGTATCAGGAATACATTGGAATTAACGGATTCCTGCTTTCGCAGGAATGACGGTGAACGGGAATAATACCGATTCGCCATTGACCTGATACAATCTGCAGTTCCGCCCCGGACTGATCCGGAGGAGTGCAAAAATTGAGCGGAGCGGTTTTTTGCACACGCACGCTGAACCCCGGAAAAATTGATAATATTGTATAAAATCAATGGAAAATTGATATAAGGTGATTTCCAGAAAAAATATACCACCAAAGTATCAAAAGCTTCCAGCTTTTGCCCTGTGCATGTGAACTGAAATGGGATATTTATTTTCAGAAATCGCCTAAGATGATTTCCATTAATGATTATACCGTTTTTCGTAGGGCGGGCACGGCTTTCTGTGCCCGCCGTCCTGCTGAAACTGTGGGCACAGAAAGCCGTGCCCGCCCTGCAATGATGGTACATTTTTTCATGGAAATCGCCTAACATCAGTGATCATGACAAACTTTAATGCAGCACAGGCAGTGCGGCGATGCCGGGAATCAGGGACGCAATGGTGAATGGACGAAAAAACAGGCGCATGAAATGACCGGCGCAACTGTCAGAAAAAGGAGATCAGTATGACTGTAAATGACTGGATTCATGTGATTGCGGGCCTATTCATTCTGCTGAGTCTTGCACTAGGCACATGGGTGCATCCGGGATGGTATTTTTTTACGGCCTTTGTGGGGCTGAATCTATTTCAGTACGGTTTTTCCAAATTCTGCCCTATAGCCCTGATTTTAAAAAAACTGGGTGTGCGGGAGTCTGCACCCAAGTAATGAAGCATTTGCCGCAGATATCCGATTTGTTTTATGGCAGTGGGTATATAGTGCATTGTTTCAACTTAAATTGTGGGAATATTCGGAGGGATACCGGGTTGTCGGATTACGCTTGCGCTAATCCGACCTACAATTTTAAGTGAAATGATGCAATAGTATTTTCCTTAACATTTGTCCTTTATGAACAGCAGATGCAGGTGCAAAAAACCGCTCCGCTTAATTTTTGCACTCCTCCATCCGTTTTGCAGAGGACAAAAGTTGGTAAAAGAACTATAGTCTGCTTACAGGCATGGGCGCAAAATTAACGCAGATACATATGCGTGCGTTCCTATCGGCAAAAAAAATCATAACCGCAGGGATTTCAGAAAATTGACAATTCATACCTGCACAATTCTTCGCAGTTCAATGCCTATAATGAAATTCCTGTCACCTCAGCAATTTTTTTTGCCAGATTTCGGAAATCCCTGTATGACTCCTGCACGGCATTGGCATGACTTCCGATAGCCCCGTCCGCGGAAGTCAGTCTGAATATAGGTTTGCGGTGTTCCTGGGACATGGGAACAAGACTGCGGTAGTGCTTAATGGTGGCCAGACACAAGGGATCATTTGCGGGAATCATATCCTGCGCGGGTTCACTGAGTACGCTTTCCCGATATACAGCAGGCATACGGTTAACCCACTTATCATAGGCTTTGACAGGGCGGCTCAGGCGGACACCATGCTGCTGACAGAGATAACCGACCGGTTTCATCTGTCCCTGCGGCAGATCAAATCGGGGTTCCGCCCAGTTGTCAAGCCGCTTTTTCCACAGCGAACGCCAAGAGCGCAGGGTGGGCCCAAGATTTTTCAGACCCTGCAAAGAAAAAAGATCGGCTCCCAGAGGAATAATCACAAAATCTGTGGAAATCAGAACAGATCGGTTGATGGCTCCAAGATTCGGCCCCACATCAACCAGAATCATATCTGCTTCCACTTTTTCTGCTGCAAGCTGCATCACATGCCAGAAGGATGTGAGTATCCGGAAAGGGCGGTACAAATTGTTATCCCCCATGCTGTTGGGCCATTGTTCAGCCAAAACATCCTCAAATCCGGAAAGAGAAACATCACCCGGCACGAGATGCAAATCCCTGCGGATTCTCTGCAATACAGGCTCGCGAATATCTCCCACATCGGTCAGGGGTTTGACCGCTCTGAACACGGTATTTGGCTCAGACTCTGCATTCCAGATGGTTTCAAGCTGTTCCTCATCCAGAAACGCGGCAGTCAGGTTCGCCTGTGGATCAAGATCAGCCGCAACCACTCTTTTTCCCTGTTCAGCAAACATCCATGCCAGATGATAAACCAGAGAGGTTTTCCCGACCCCTCCCTTATTATTAAAAAAGGTGATAACCGGTCTTTTCATGCGCTTTTCCTTATTCTGCATAATACAACTGTCGGATGAACCTCAAATTCAGGCCGGGGATTGCCATTTTTTTCCAGTTCCTTCCGGGCGATACTGAGTCCCACACCGAAACGCTGAACCAGGCCGTACACCTTCATGGCATCTGCAAGATTGCGGTTGCGGTAATCGGTAAGTCCCGGTTTTCCGAAATTTTCAATGGTGACTTCCCCAAAGGGGCCGCCCGGACTGATAATTTCAATCCGATCATCAAACCATGAAACCCTGACAGGAGCGTTTGTTCCCTCATAACTGCGGTGCATGACAGCGTTTCTGCTGATCTGCTGCAGTGCAGCAATGGGATAATCTGCTGTCCGCTTTTCGGTACTGCCGGATGTAATATCCACGCCAATCCTGTTATGCGTCTGCATTTTTTCATCCAGTCTTTTTACCATCTGTCCCACTGTGCCGTCAATTTCTTCGGCATCAGTGACAGGATCGGAAAGATCATTGCCAGCGATTCTGAGAAACTGGATATAGGCACTTGGAATAAAATCTCTGGGCCGGTTCCCCAGTATCAAAATACCGAGAAGTGTGGGGATCGGATTATCTGCGGAAAGGATCATGCGGCACGCGGACAGACGCTGCTCATAACTGCGCTCATTGGCTGCAAGTATTTCCGGATCAAATGCAGATGGCAGATATTCCTGCTCAAACTGGAGACGGTTGAGGTTTTCCAGCGTTGCGGATGGAATGGGCTGAATATCAAAAGGGGTATCCCTGTATCTTCTTTTTTCACTGAGAATTCTTTCATCCTGCGCTGTGGCAAGTCTTCGGCTGGGGCCGATTCTGATCCAGACACGGCCTTTGTAACGTACCGGAGGAGAATCAGATGGAAGAACAGTGACCACCGCTGTTTCAGCACCTTTGAGTCTGCACTTCTGAACAGTCATACTGGGCGGAGGCAGCAGATTACCGTCTGTTTTTATATCCGCCAGAGTCTGAAGAAGTTCATCCGTGACAGGCAGTCCTGAAGGTGATCCGTCCTCCTTTGCGCCTACAAAAAGCACGCCCGGTTTCCGGTGATCAGGCAGGTCATTGGCAAATGCGCATACAGCCTGCCGCCCTTTCTCCGGAGCATCTCCTTTCCAGCTTTCCTTGCGCTCTGCGAGATCGGATTCCAAATCATCCAGCAGAACTTCCAGTTCCGTATCTGTGTATGTCATAATCGTCTGCACAGATTTCTCTCCTTTGATTAGGTGATTTCTGAAAATAAATATCCCGGTTCAGTTCACAGGCACAGGGCAAAAGCTGGAAGCTTTTGATACTTTGGGGTTATTTTTCCCATCCCACCGGGGCAAAAGCTGGAAGCTTGTGCTGCTTTGGTGGGATATTCTTTTCTGGAAATCACCTAAATATGGAATGCAGTCCTTTTCAGTTATCGGGCTGCTTTTCTGTGATGAAATAATAAGGCACAGGATCATCATATCCTTTCAGTTTTGCCTCGCCTCCTTTTTGAATGCAGAAAGGCAGTTCTTCAAGATATGCTTCTTTGCGGTAGGTTTCCAGCAGTTCCGCGCAGTGGGGCCCTGCAAGAATCTGGCCTTCCTTTGCCAGTCCCTGCAATCGCGCTGCCAGATTCATGCTGTCGCCCATTGCTGTCAGTTTGCCGATGTCACCGGTCAGATCCCCGATAGCCACTTTCCCGACCTCAATGCCGATGGTCAGATTCATGGCATGTTCTCCCATATGGAATTCCCGGATGGCCTTCATGCTGTCGAGCGCATACATGACCGCATGATATGCGTAAATATGGGGTTCCCATTTGTTGGTGTTGATCAAATCCTGAATCTGCTCCACGCTCTGCATCTGGCTGAGGGTATCCAGAGTGATGGCTCCAAAGGGAGGCCCGAACAGACTCACAGCGCAGTCCCCGATTTCCTTGTCAAAAAAGCCATCATGTTTGAGAGTCAGTTCCTTTTCCTTTAAAATCCATTTTTTTGCCCCTTCAATGGTCTTTCTCGGATCTCCCAGTTTCCGGGTGATGGTGGTGTATCCGCAGATGTCGGAAAAAACCATTGCCACAATTTCCTCTCTGGGATTTTCAAAAAACCAGCGCGCAATTTTGGGATATTTCAGAAAAAAATCAACCTGATCCGGATGAAGGGAGCGGCTGAGGGCTTTTTTCTGCTCATGGTAATGGGTAATCTGAATATCAATCTGCAGAGCCACGGATTCCATGATGTTTCTGTCGGTATAATCCAGAGTTTTCTCCCCGATGAGAAAGAGCTTGCCCACATTGTGCTGAAATTCCTCATAGCGGTTCACCAGATTCATGCAGTTGAAATTCAGCACTTTTTCCTCTCCGCTTTCGGGACAGCGTTCCAGTATACCCATAATCCGCATCCCGTATTTGGAATCATTGACCCTTTCCATGTCATATTCGATCATAGGGCCGCCCAGCCGGTTGTTCAGTTTGGTATGGATGTCCCTGCGCACGACAATTTCACCGTTTTCCACATAGATCAGACCTACACGCCGGTTACTCGCGGGAACTGCCGGATCAAGTGCATCTTCCAGATAGACCACTGCTGCCTTCTGCACGCCGGTCAGCCGGGCCAGCAGAACAAGCGCGCTGCCAATGCCGTGAATTCCGTCCCTCTGCAAAATCGTATTGATGCGGTTAAGCACCAGATGCCGTTCATAAGAGGAAACCTTGCTTTCCACATAGGTGTCCAGACGGGAAGCAGTCTGGGAGAGCAGCCGCAGATGACCGTCTCCCGTTTTTTCAGAGCAGATGAGTCCGATGATTCCCACAAAATCCTGAAATTTGCCAAGAAACATGGGCAGTGCCGTGAGATGAAATCCATCATCCAAATCTTTTTGCAGCGCGGGCGTACCCGCTCCCTGAACCTGAATGAGGCCTGTTCTGTAACTGTCAATCATTTTTTCCGACATGCCGCGGATTTGATCGGATGTCCCGTCAGAAAAAATCATCCGATGCCGGATTTCCTGTCCGTCAAATGTCCGGGCAGAGGCATACTGGACAAACGCTGAAACAATACCGAAGCGTCCGCTGAGAACATTCAGGCATTGCCTGAGCACATCCTCCATACTGTCCCGGTAGTGCATATCAATAAATTCATCCACAGTCCTGTCAATTTCCAGAATATCTTCCGGAGAAATATCACTTCCCATAGTTTTCCCCCTTTGCTGGCAGATGCGGCAGATGGAATTTTTCCGGATAGCGGAAAAGTCCCCAATGCTGCCGGATTATTGTGCATATTTATAACTCTCCTGATATTACTTCAAAAAAAAGAATCCGTAAAGGATGAAGTGAAGGACTTTTCCGGCCTGTCCCATTTTCCTTTCCCTTCAGACAAAAAAAAGATTTACATTATGCTTTTCACAGTATAATAGTGCTGTATCTGTAAAAACAGGCAGGTTTCCTGTTTTCCTGATCCGGAAACATGGAGCCATGCCGGTCATTTTTAATTTTTTTATTTCAAATAAGGGAGCTTATCAATGAAAAAAACTTTGTTTGGGGGAATGGTTCTGTTTGCGGCAGTCCTGCTGGGTATTACTGCGGCTGCATGGTCAGCGGATATTGATCTGGCAAAAAAATCAACTCTGGAGGCTATTCTGAAAAAAGGCGAACTCCGGGTCGGATTTGAGGCAGGTTATATGCCTTTTGAGATGACAGACAAAAAAGGCAATTTTGTGGGTTTTGACATTGATATAGCACATGAAATGGCAAAGGCTATGGGAGTCAAATTTGTGCCGGTCAACACCGCGTGGGACGGGATTATTCCCTCTCTGATCACCGGGAAATTTGACATTATCATGAGCGGTATGACCGTGACCCAGGAGCGGAACCTGAAGATCAATTTTGCTGATCCCTATATTATTGTGGGCCAGACCATTCTGCTCAACAAAAAGCATGAGGGAAAAGTCCTGTCATACAAGGATCTGAATGATCCCCAGTTCACGGTTGTTTCCAAGCTGGGAACTACGGGAGAGCAGGCCACCAAACGCCATATTCCCAAATGCACATACAAATCCTTTGAGACAGAAACAGAGGCTGTTCTGGAAGTCATCAACAACAAGGCAGACGCTTATGTGTATGACCAGCCCAACTGCGTGGTGGTTATGGCAGAGCAGGGAAAGGACAAACTGATTTTTCTGGACAAACCCTTTACCTACGAGCCTCTGGCCTGGGCAGTGCAGAAAGGCGATCCGGATTTCCTGAACTGGCTGAACAATTTTCTGAAACAGATTCAGAATGACGGCCGCTATGACCGGATTTACGACAAATGGATCCGTTCCACAGACTGGTATCAGAATGTGAAATAGGGGAAAAAGGGGATAGGGATCAGGGGCTGGGGATTGGGGGGCATGAAACATTTTCCCATCTCCCAATTATGAATATCATTCCCTCCTATCCCCTAATCCCTATCCCCCATCCCCTTTACAATAACAGGAAACAAAATGGAATCAGCAAATCTTCGGCACTTACGAAAAAAACAGAGGATGAATTATTTCTGGATCAGTGTTTTCTTTCTGATCCTCGGCATTTCTGTCTGGGGGCTGTATGCGGCCACTGCCAAGATTGACTATGTATGGAGATGGTACAGGATTCCCCAGTATTTCTTTTACAATGACAATATGGAAATCAAATCGGACATGGATGGCGAAGTGTCTTCCATTGTGTCCAAAGGGGAACGCACCGAGATCATCATCAAAGGGGCAGATGGGGAAAAAACCTTTGTCATCCCGTCTGACAAAACTCCGGTCAGCGAGGGAGACACGATCTATACCGGAGATGTTCTGGGAAGTCACAAAAAATGGAAGGTGGGAATTCTTCTGCTGGGACTGTGGCTGACTCTGAAGGTCAGTTTCATCTCCATTGTGTTCGGCATTTTCCTCGGACTGTTCACGGGTCTGGCCCGGCTTTCCTCCAATCCGGCTTTGAAATGGTCGGCCATCACCTATATTGAGATCATACGGGGATCGCCCCTGCTGGTGCAGATATTCATCTGGTATTTTGTTCTGGGAACACTGATCAATGATCTTCTTGCGCGAAGCGGAATATCCTTTCAGGTTCCGCCCCTGTGGTTTGGCGTGGCCGCGCTGGCTTTTTTTACCGGGGCATATGTTGCGGAAATGGTGCGGGCCGGTATCCAGTCCATTCACAGGGGACAGACCGAGGCTGCCCGATCTTTGGGTATGAATTATGTTCAGACCATGACCTATGTAATTCTTCCCCAGGCAATGATGCGTATTCTGCCGCCCCTTGCCGGTCAGTTCATCAGTCTGATCAAGGATTCCTCTCTGCTGGGCATTATCGCAATCCGGGAACTGACCAAAGCCACGCGGGAGGTTGTGACTACCAGTCTCCAGCCTTTTGAACTCTGGTTTGTCTGCGCACTGCTGTATCTGGTGCTGACATTCGGACTTTCCATGTTTGTCCAATATCTTGAAAGGAGGACACTGGCCCAGTGACAGAACTTACTGAAAAAGAAAACGCACCGGCTCCGGCCGGAATTATGATCGACGTCCGGAATATCTGCAAAACCTTTCTGGTTCCCCATGAAGTTCACGCGCTGGTGAATGTTTCCAACAGAATCAGCGCGGGGGAAGTGGTGGTGGTCATCGGCCCTTCCGGTTCCGGGAAAAGCACTTTTATCCGCTGTCTCAATCATCTGGAAGTGCCGGATTCAGGCCATATTTTCATTGAGGGAACCGATATTCTTGATCCCGCGACAGACATCAACAAGATACGCACGGAAGTGGGCATGGTTTTTCAGTCCTTCAACCTTTTTCCCCATAAAAGCGTTCAGGACAATGTAAGTCTGGCCCAGAGGGTGGTCAGAAAGCGTTCCAAAGAGGAAGCCGCGGAAAAAACCATGAAACTGCTGGATAAAGTTGGCATCCGGGACAAGGCCGGAGTGTATCCGGATCAGTTGTCCGGAGGGCAGCAGCAGCGGGTTGCCATTGCCCGTGCCCTGGCTATGGATCCCAAGGTCATGCTCTTTGATGAACCCACATCTGCACTGGACCCGGAAATGATCGGAGAGGTGCTGGATGTTATGAAAACTTTGGCCAAGGAGGGCATGACAATGGTGGTTGTCACCCATGAAATGGGATTTGCCAGAGAAGTTGCGGATCGGGTAATTTTCATGGATCACGGCGCTGTTGTGGAAGAGGGAACCCCTGAGCATTTCTTCACTGCTCCGTCCCATGACCGCACCCGGCTGTTTCTGAGCCAGATTCTGTAAGGTGATTTCTGAAAATAAATATCCCGGTTCAGTTCACAGGCACAGGTCAAAAGCCGGAAGCTTTTGATACTTTGGCGGTATATTCTTTTCCGGAAATCACCCAAGAAAGGTGTCAGGAGCACGTTTGTTAATAAAGACAGCCCGTTAAGTGATACATACCGAAGCTGTTCATATTGTTTTAAATAATACGCTGATTTATAAATTAAAAAATCGGTCAGCATAGGCAATCTGCCATAAATTTAATACTGACTCAAAAAAAGGAGATTCACAATGGGAATTTTTAGTTGGATTGTAATGGGGCTGATCGTAGGTGCACTTGCAAAACTTATCATGCCGGGCAAAGATCCCGGAGGAATTATCATTACCATTCTGATAGGGATAGCGGGTGCTTTTGCAGGAGGATTTATTGGGTCCTTTCTGGGACTTGGGGCAGTTACAGGATTTAATCTGGGGAGTTTGCTGCTGGCTGTCGGAGGGGCTGTCCTCCTGCTGGTTCTGTACCGCTTTATAAAAAAATAACGAATGTTATACATACCTTCCAAAAATCAGCAGTTTACTGTATCCTCCGTCATTCCGGTTAAAACCTGAACCCGGTAACTCCGGCATTTTATGGATACCGCCTGGACTTTTGATACTGATTTTGCCTTAGGCGATTTCCATGAAAAAATGTACCATCATTGCAGGTGGGCACGGCTTTTTGTGCCCACCCTACGAAAAACGGTATAATCATTAATGGAAATCACCTTAGAGGTTGTTTGAAAAATCCCTGTCCGGACCTCCTCCCCTTTGCAAAAGTGGGGAAACAGACTTTTCAGACACACTCTCAGTGGCGGCTGTATCCGGCTTTTAAAAAGAGGGCAGGCCAGCCTGCCCCCGCAGTTTTTCCGTCAGTATAAAAAGTCCCTCTGCCGACTTTTCAGACATCCTCCGGGATATGCAGGAAATTTATGCCCGAACTCCGTGAAAAACTGGCAGAAGTACCGTCTGATCCGGGCGTCTATCTTATGAAGGACGAACGCGGAAAGGTGATTTACGCGGGCAAGGCCGGGAATCTGAAAAAACGGCTTTCCTCCTATTTTAACCGGCCTGAGCATCCGGATCTGAAAACCGGAATTCTGGTCAGCAAAATTGCGGATTTTGAAACCATTGTCACAGGTACGGAAAATGACGCTCTGGTGCTTGAATCCAATCTGATCAAGCGATACAGTCCCCGCTACAATATCATCCTCAAAGACGGCAAACGCTACCCTTCCCTCCGCCTTGATCCCAAAGCTCCCTATCCCGCTCTGACTTTGGTGCGGAAAACCCGCAATGACGGAGCACTGTATTTCGGCCCTTTTACTGCCCAAGGCGCTGTGGCACGGACGCTGAAAATCATCAGCAAAACCTTCAAACTGCGAAAATGCAAAGACAATATATTCAAAACCCGCACCCGTCCCTGCATAAATTATCAGATGGGTGCATGTCTCGGCCCCTGCTGTCTGAATGTCCCCCAGGAAGAATACGGGGAAATTGTCAGAGAAGTGATTCTCTTTCTCAAGGGCCGGGCTCCGGATTTGCTGCTGAAAATAAAAAAGGAAATGGCCGAAGCCGCGGAAAAGCAGGAATTTGAAAAAGCCGCGCAACTGCGGGACAAAATGTTTGCCATTGAAAGAACTCTGGAAAAGCAGGTGATTGTTTCCGCAGATTTCATGGACAGGGATGTGCTGGGACTCGCAGCCGGGCCTTCACGCTCCCTGATAACCTGCCTGTCGGTGCGCGGGGGATACCTGATAGGCTCCCGGCATTTTGATCTTCCCGAAACCCTTGCATCTGATCCGGAAATCATGGAAGCCTTTATCCGGCAGCATTATGAACCGTCCGGCTTTATTCCCAAAGAAATACTGGTTCCGGTTCTGCCGGAAAATCCTGCCCTGCTGGAAAACCGGTTGGGGGAAATCAAAGGGGAAAAGGTGAGTATTCTGCATCCGCAGCGGGGAGAAAAGGCCAGACTTGCGGAAATGGCCGCACGCAACGCGGCTGAGGAACTTCACCGCCTGACAGCACTGGCCGAAGCCGGGAAAGATATGCTGCTTCGTCTGCAGAAACGTCTCCGGATTCCCCATATCCCGGAACGCATTGAATGTTTTGACAACTCCCATCTTTCCGGAACAAATCCGGTCAGCGCTATGGTGGTGTTTGAAAAGGGAAAAGCCCTGAAATCCGCATTCCGGAAATACAAAATCCGCACAGTTTCCGAACCCGATGATTACGCATACATGGCCGAAGTTCTGAAAAGAAGATACGGAAAAGGGGAAAATTCACAGCCATATCCGGATCTGCTCATGGTGGACGGAGGCAAAGGCCAGTTGCATATTGCTGTGGCTGTTCTGAGGGAACTGGGGATTTTGGGTCAGTTTGATCTGATCGGCATTGCCAAAAAAGATGAATCTCTGGGTGAAACTGAGGACAAAATTTATCTTCCGGGCCGGGCCAATCCGGTCAGTTTTTCACGGGAAACGGATCTGCTTTTTTTTCTCCAGCGCATCAGAGACGAGGCACACCGCTTTGTCATCACCTTTCACCGCAGACGGAGGGGCAAAACCGCTGTGATTTCTGTGCTGGACAGCATTCCGGGTGTGGGAAAAGAGCGGAAAAAGGCTTTGCTGAAACATTTCGGTTCCATAAAAAAAATCCGGGCAGCATCCCCCGAAGAACTGGGAAATGCGCCCGGAATCAGTCAGCGCACTGCCGGAGCCATATACAATGCGTTCCGGCAGTAGGGTGGGCAAAAGCGGAGCGTTGCCCACCATTATCAGGCATATGGTGGGCACTGTCGTGCCCACCCTACAATTTTGCAATCGGGTAATTTATTTGCCGGGAATCTGATTATTTCAGTTTTGCCAGCACATTCTTGAGTTCCTGAACTGCCGCGGCGGATTTGTCCAGTTTGGCTTTTTCGTCAGCCGTGAGTTTGATCTGGATGATTTCCTCCACACCGCCTTTGCCCAGTTTCACAGGCACGCCGATAAACAGGTCATGATAACCGTATTCGCCCTGCAGATACGCGGCGCAGGGAAGAATCTGTTTTTTGTCATACAGAATGGATTTTGCCATTTCCACGGCAGAGGAGGCCGGGGCATAGAACGCACTGCCGGTTTTCAGCAGTCCCACGATTTCAGCTCCGCCATTGGCTGTTCTTTTTACCAGAGCGTCAATGCGATCCTGAGACAGCAGTTCGGTGATGGGAATACCGGACACAGTGGAGAAACGGGGCAGGGGAACCATTGTATCCCCGTGACCGCCCAGCACAAAGGCATGGGTATTTTCAATGGAAACATTGAGTTCCATCGCGATAAAGGCTCTGAAACGTGCGGAGTCAAGCACACCGGCCATGCCGATGACCCGGTTTTTTGGGAAACCGCTCACTTCATAGGCCACATGGCACATGGCATCCAGAGGATTGCTCACGATGATCAGTGTGGAGTTGGGAGAATATTTTGCCACCTGCTCGGTCACCTTTTTCATGATGCCAGCGTTTGTGCTGATCAGATCGTCGCGGCTCATGCCCGGTTTCCGGGGAATGCCCGCGGTGATGATGACAACGTCCGAATCTTTGGTCGCCTCATAACCGTTGCTCCCGATAATCCTGGCATCGTGTTTTTCAATGGCTGAAGCCTGGGTCAGATCCAGCGCCTTGCCCTGGGGAACGCCTTCCACGATATCCACCAGAACCACGTCACACAGGGCTTTTTCAGCCAGTCTCTGGGCAGCGGTGGCCCCGACATTTCCTGCACCGACAACTGTAACCTTCTTGTCCATAACTTTCTCCTTGTGAATTATTGCATGTTTGCATATAATGGAAATATCCTGAGAAATACACCGGTAAATGGGAAAAAGAATCTAATAGCACTATTTAGAAAATTGTCAACAGTTTTTCAATTCTTGACACAGAGGCCGAAAATGCGATAAGCATTGAATTCATAAGGTTCATAATATCCGATGCCGTATAAGCGCATGTACAGGTTTTCAGAAAAGGGATTCCTGGGATGTCTGACAGACCTGCAGCCCCGGGCAGCGGACGGATCATTTCCGGAAATCTGTGCCGGAGGAAGGATGGGACACAATCATGGATGTCAAAAAAGAAATCAAATCGTTGCTGAACCAGTCTGAAATCTACAAATCCCAGGGGCTGCTCAGGGATGCAAGGGATAAATACATCCGGGCGGGCCAACTGATTCAGAAAAATGCGGGGTCCATCGGGAACCATAAAAGTCTGCTCAGCGCTATCTCAAAAAAACTGCAGATGGTCAAAGAGGAAATACGGAAGCTGGAGGATTTGCCTGAGCAGAAAGAAATGTCTGAGCAGGTTCAGGAAATTATCCGGACAAAATTTGCGTATTCACAGGATGAAAAGCGGGCAGAAATTGACGGAGCCATTGCCCTTGCCAAATTCGGACAGTATGCAAGGGCACTGGATGAATTCAGAAAACTCCTGGCAAAGGATGAGTTCCGCGTGGAAGCCGCAAAAAATATACTCCGCTGCCATATTACCCTTGATGCGCCAGGGGATGCGGTCAGGCAGTATCAGAACTGGTTTTCCGAAAATTTTTTTCCCGGAGAGGCGATGGGACAGATTTACCATCTGCTGCGGGATGTTCTTGAAAAAAAAGGATTTGAGGCCGTACTGTCCAAGCCGGAGGAAAAAGAACCTGCAGGGGCTGAAGATAACAAGATCATCCCTGAGCCGGTGCCGGGTATCAGTGAAAACGAAATCCTTGATATCAGTTCTGTGGGAATAACCATACCCGACGGGCAGGATCGGTCAAAAACCTTTGAATATGATGTGAGTTTTCAGTCCGGCAGTATCATCAACCTTCTGGTTTCAGATCGGGACAAATCATTTCTCAATGCCATAGAGAGCGGGACAGTGCTGAAGGCGCAGTTTTATTCCCCTATGGCCATGTTTGAGGGAAAAGCGGTTGTGGTATCAGTATCCCGGATCGAATCCGGTCCGAAGACAGGTCATTACAGTGTGGATATCAAAATACAGAGTATCTGAAACAGGGGATCGGGTGCCAGAAAAAAAATAAATACTGAAACCTTAATACCGGGCATCTGAAACCGAACACCGAAAACCTTATTGTACCATATCCGAACGGAAACAGGGTCTACTGATGGCGAATATAAATTTGAAACTCAAGGAAATCGAAGTAAAGATTGTCTATTACGGGCCTGGACGGTGCGGAAAGACAACAAATCTTGAACAGATTTTCAAAGCTTTCCGGAAACAGGTTACCGGGCAGATGGTATCTGCCGATACCGAGGGGGACCGTACCCTGTATTTCGATTTTCTCCCTATGGGCCTGGGCAAAATCAAGGGCTATGATGTCCGGGTGCAGTTATATACGGTTCCCGGGCAGGTCAAATATGCTTCCACCCGAAAAATGGTTCTGCGGGAAGTGGACGGACTTGTATTCGTGGCGGATTCACTGGAAGTGCGGAGGGAAAAAAATATGCTCTCCCTTAAAGATCTGCATCAGAACCTGAAAGAATACGGACTGAGTATTCTAAAGGTTCCCCTGATTCTGCAGTACAATAAAAGGGATCTTGGGGAACAGGGACTGCCTGTCATGCCCATAAGTCTGATGGAAAAGGACCTGAACCGCCAGCTCAAGGTTCCCTCTTTTCCGGCCAGCGCCATCAAAGGGGAGGGAGTTGCACCGACACTGAAGGCATGTCTGAAACTGACCCTGCAGTCTTTGAAAAAACAACTTGGATGGTAAAAGAGAGCAAATATGTCCAAAATCGTACTTAGCGGAAATCTGAAGTTCCTGGGGCTCGGTGAAGTCCTGCAGCTGCTCGGTTCCAACGGATCAAGCGGTGTGCTGAACGTTATGAGCAAATATGCCCAGGATACGGGAATGATTTATTTCTCCAAAGGCAATATTGTTGACGGTTCCGCTGGCTCTGTAAAGGGACTTGAGGCGGTCTATGCCCTTTTCGGATGGATTGACGGTGATTTCGCATTCAGTGAGGAGGATGTGAATATTTCCCAGGTGATCCGGAGCAACCGCATGGAAATTATTCTTGACGGTCTGCGCATGGTGGATGACGGCCATACCAAAATACTGGGACCTGTTGAATTTGCCGAAAAAAAGGAAAGCGGATCCAAATCCTCAGTTCCCATCATCAAGGGGCCTCTGGTGGATTACATGTATGTGGCAGCAGAAGAGGAATTTTTCAAAGGGCGCAAAATTGTTCAGGAAAACAAACATGGCAGTTGGATATGGGTGGTGCTGGAAGGCATTGCGGATGTACTGAAGGAGAGTTCCGAAGGGCCGGTTCCCATTGTGCGGATGGGAGCGGGTTCCTTTATCGGCGGTGTGAGCTGCTTTCTGTTCAAGGACAATGTCCGCAAGGTCACCATACAGGCCTCCACGGATGTCCAACTGGGTGTGCTGGATTCCCAGCGTCTTGCGGATGAATTCGGCAATCAGTCCCGTGAATTCAGGGATCTGGTGGTAAGTCTGGACAAACGCCGGGATCAGATAACAGAAAAAACAGTGGATGTTTTTCTCAAACGTTTTTCTGTCAAAGACTTCACCAAAGAAAAACAGGCTGCGAAAAAACTGGGCATCAATCCGGAAAAGCTCCTGCGGATTACCAAAGGGGAAGTCTGTCTGGTACGGAAAACCGAGGATGGCGGATATATTCCTCTTGCGGTTCTGGGAGAAAGGGATGTCATCGGGCCATGTCCCTTTCTGGATATAGGCCATGAACCACATAAGGCATTCATTTTTGCATCCCCTGATATTGAAACAGAGGAGCTGAATCCTGAAAGCCTGAATGCGGAATACAGCGGGCTTTCATCCGCATTGCGGAACCTGGTTGAGACCACAGCAACGAACATTACGGTGACAACCCGCGTGGCATGTGATTATCATAAAAACAATCTGCAGAAAAAATAAGGCATTTCAGTTATCAGTGATCCGTTATCCGGACACCTGAACACTGATAACTGAACACTGATAACTGAAAAAAGCATGGAGTGGATACATGGCGATGATTGAAAAAAGGAGGCATCCGCGGGTGGACTCGCTGAACCTGTCGTATGTCTGCATTGATGAGGACGGAAATATCACAGGGGAGGGAATGGGCCGAACCCTGAATGTATCGGAAAGCGGAATTCTTCTGGAGACTTATTTCAGTATGCAGACGGGACAGACAATTTCCCTGACTGTTGCCATTGAAGAGGCACTGCTGGACATCAGAGGGCAGGTCATCCGGTGCAGGCAGTCTGAGGAAAAAACATTTCTGACCGGCATTGAGTTTTATGGTCTGGATTTGGAGGGATTTGCAGTATTGCGGAAGTTCATAAAGATGTTTCAGGCACAAAGTGCCAATACAGAAAAAAGCGGATGATTCTGTTGCCGTTCCCATTTTTTCATAATTCAGTCTGCTGACAAATCAGCAGGCTGTTCATATAAGCAGGCAAACAAAAATCTTCGTGTATTCAAAAAACCGGATTTTTCCTAAAAATCCGGTTTTTTCTGAAAATTTTATGCCCTAAAATTTATGGAACCTTACTTAATTGTGACAGGTGACAGTAAACTATGAATATGCGGGTAGTGGGTCAAATCCGCTGATCTAAACCTGACTCCTGTGCCGGAAAAATCCGTAAGTATTGAAATTATTACAGAAAAAAGTTGGAAAATAAATCATAATCCCGGAATGGATGACATTATCAACAGGTTTGATTCACTATCAATATGCGGAGTATGGAGAGTATTCACGCTGTGAATACAGTTCTTTTACCAACTTTTGTCCTCTGCAAAACCCGATGGAGGAGTGCAAAAATTAAGCGGAGCGGTTTTTTGCACAGTCATAAAGGACAAAAGTTAAGGAAAATACTATACTCTGTCTGGAATTTGGAGGCAGTCAGAATGAAAAAATTGTTAATTCCGCTGTTTTTGTTCATAACAGGATGTGTGGGAATACCTGAAAATGTAAAGCCTGCAGCCAATTTCAAATTGGAAAAATATCTGGGGACATGGTATGAAATTGCAAGACTTGATAATTCTTTTGAACGGGGCCTGACCCAGGTCACTGCAAATTACAGCCTGCGGGATGACGGCGGTGTCAAAGTGCTTAACAGGGGTTATTCTGCAAAAGAAAAGAAATGGAAAGAAGTCGTGGGTAAGGCTTTTTTCGTTAAAGGCTCTGATCTGGGTTATCTGAAAGTTTCTTTCTTTGGCCCTTTTTATGCTTCCTATATTATACTTGAACTTGATCATGAGAATTATCAGTATTCGCTCGTATGCGGTGCTGATAAATCTTATTTGTGGATTCTGGCAAGAAACAAAGAAATAAAAAATGACATAAAACATATCCTCGTGGCAAAAGCCGCAGAACTGGGTTTTGACACAGACAAACTGATATTTGTTGAACACAATTGACTGCCTGGGCATATGCCAATACAATAAGTTCACAGTAAAGAAAGGGAGGCGGGATTGTGATGACTGTCAATTTTCAGATTACAAAAAACTTTGAAAAAGACTTAAAAAAATTTGGAACAGATGATAAACACATAATAACCGATTGTATTAATACATATTGTTCCATACTGGCACAGAAGGGGAAGGTACGAACCCGGCAACTGTATCAGCCATATCAAATTGAATTAAAAGGAAATTTTGATTCATCATTATACCATTACTTGAAACATTTGCAGAGGTTCAGATTCATATCTGAATTCCGCACAGAAAAACTCTGTGTCACTCTGCGGTTAAAATCTGCCCGGCAGAATTACCAAAATGTTTTAAGTATCGGTATATATATATTGAAAGTTACCCGTAAAATTCGGGTCATTTTGACAATTGATGAAGATCCTCTTTTTAATCAATTTATTATCAAGCTGTTACGAGTCGTCAGCACTGATGAGGCAGAACGCGCATATATGTCCGTATCACAATCGTTGTATCAGCCATTGTTCGCTCATGCACGATAAGGAGAAATGTCAGTAAATCTGCCTGTACAAGCGTTTTTGAGATTCGAATACGAACAGGGAAGGGATCGCTGATTTCTTCAGATTCCCTTATATTATACAGCACAATGAACTTACTGTTTGTTTGCGGAAAAAACAAATTTCGCAGTCCGACTGCTGAAATGATCTTTTCAGAATATGATGGAATTGAAACAATGTCTGCGGGTGTAAACAATGATTCAAAAACTGTCATATCAGAAGAAATGATTCACTGGGCTGATATTGTATTTTTTATGGAAGATAAGCACAGAACAAAGATACAGAGAAAATACAAAAAATTGTTTAAATCAAAAAAAATTGTAAATTTAAATATAAAAGACAATTACGGATTTATGGACAGTGAACTGACAGAAATACTGGAAAGAAAAGTAAGGCATTATCTTAAAAACTATAGATAAGTTACATAACTAACTTGTATAAAACATAAAATTTTATGAAAATTTAAGCCCGGTCAGATGAAAAATGAATTACATCAGGTTCGCTATTCATGAGAAAGATGATAAGTCTGGAAGAGAAAAGGGCTTATTTAGCGCAATGAGTGATTTGCTCTTTGCTGATTGTCTGTATGAATATGAGCGGGAATTGGAGCAGAGTCTCTACAGCTGGTTTAAAAAGAATCTCAGGGTTCCTGCTGTACTGAGTTCAAAAAGTAATCACTGTAAAAATGTAAACGCAATCAGCTGGTTTAAAGTCAGTGCCAAAGAGCATATTGATAATTTTATGCAGTATGCAAGAATACTTGAAGCACATGATGTCAATGTTGTCAGGTTGTTAACCGATAAGCCCGGAACCATCGTATATGAAGATGATTACCAAATAGCGGCTGTTCCTTTTGCAGATACCTTTAAAAAATTCATCTGACAAGTCGTTCAGGTGGCCCCGCTGACGCGGGCCACTTAACTCCAGAGTTATGCTGTGATAGAATCTGTATGAAAAAAATAAAAAATATATTTATTTTCGTGTGCACACTGGTAATATCAATAATCAGCATATATCGCACCGTGTCAGCTCCGGATATCGGCACAAGGTTTTTTGGAATAGTGATGAACCTGTTTTTTATAGGTTTCGCTCTTTTTTTGATTTTTGAGAAAAAAATCAAATCCACAATGCTTTTTAAAAAGGTCGACCAGTTTTTTCTGGCATCTGAATGGGTAGTTTATGGTCAAACCTGGAATTTATCACTTCTCACTTTTTATATATTATGTGCATATCTTGTAATTGTTCTTTTCGCATGGGCTATTCTTAGTAATAATTTACCGTACAAAGAAATACAAATTTTGAGATATTTATTCTATATAGTTTTTTTAGTGATTGTGATCGGCGTTTGTTTATTAACGCATATTTTTATTAAAGTGATCCGTAAAATTGCAGAATGAAAATATGATATAACCTTTTACTACTGCGGACTCTATTCCATCTCCGCAGACCAGTGCGTTATTTTTCAGACTTCATATTATTTCATCAAAGACAAGGATACAGATATGAATGCAGTAAGCAATACGGATTTTCCAAAACTGAAACTGGTGAAAAAGGGAAAAGTCCGGGATGTGTATGATTTGGGAGAGTATTTTCTGATGGTGGCAACAGACCGGATTTCGGCCTATGATGTGGTCATGCCTGATCCGGTTCCGGGAAAAGGCAAAATTCTGAATCAAATCTCCCTGTTCTGGTTTGATCAGATGAAATCCCTTGCGGAAAACCATGTGATTTCCGGCAATACAGATGATTTTCCCCCGGAATGCAAACCCTATGCAGACATTCTCCGTGACCGGAGTATGCTGGTCAGAAAATGCAAACTCCTTCCCATTGAATGCGTGGTGCGCGGCTATATCACGGGATCCGGCTGGGAATCCTACCGCAAATCCAAAAGTGTGTGCGGCATTCCGCTGCCGGACGGACTGAAAGAATCCGACCGGCTGCCGGAACCGCTTTTCACGCCTTCCACAAAGGAAGAAGTGGGCATTCACGACATCAATATTGATTTTGAGGAAACTGCCCGGCGCATCGGCAGGCCCCTTGCGGAAAAGGTCAGGGAACTGAGTCTGGCTGTTTACAAAAAAGGCGTGGAACTGGCTGCGGAAAAGGGAATTCTCATTGCAGACACCAAATTTGAGTTTGGACTGGCAGACGGAAAACTGATTCTCATTGATGAAGTCCTGACCCCGGATTCCTCCCGTTTCTGGCCCCGTGCCACCTATAAACCCGGCGGCCCACAGATGAGTTTTGACAAGCAGTATGTGCGGGATTATCTGGTTTCCATCAAATGGAACAAAAAACCGCCTGCCCCGTCTCTGCCTGAGGAAGTGATCCGCAGCACCCGGCAGAAATACATGGAAGCCCTTACACTGCTGACTGGCAGACAATATGATATATAAGACAGAGCGCATTGCACTTTCCCGGATAGATGCGGAAGATTTCACCTTCCGCATTACCACCAGGAGCGATATTCAGCCACTTGCACTCTCTCTGAATACTGTGGGAATGATGTCGCCTCTGCTGGTTCAGGCAAAAGATAATTCACAGCTTTGCATTGTCAGCGGATTCCGGCGTTTTGCCGCGTGTGAAAAACTGGGATGGTCTGAAACTGAGGCACGGATTCTGGGAGAGGATACTTCTCTGCTGGAATGTGTCCGTTATGCAATTGCAGACAATGCGTTTCAGCGCGATCTGAATCCCGTTGAAATATCCCGCTCTCTGCGGCTGCTCCGGGATCATTTTTCAGAGCCAAATCAACTTGCCGAAGCTGCGGCTGATCTTGGACTGCCCGGAAATCCAGCGATAATCCGGAAACTCCTGCCCTTATGCGATTTGGCTTTGATTATTCAACAAGGTATTTTGACCGAAAGCATTTCTCCGGTTATGGCACTGGAACTGGCAGAACTTGATGCAGAAAGCGGAAGCACGCTGGCCGCACTTTTTTCTGATTTGCGCTTAAGTCTTAGCAAACAGAGGGAAATTCTGCAACTGCTTACAGAGATTGCAGCCCGTGATGATCTGCCGGTCATGGATGTGCTGAGAGAAAAAGATTTGCAGGAAATTATCGCAGATAAGAATGCTGATCGCGGTATGAAAGCCAGGAATATCCGTTATTATCTGAAAAAAAAGCGTTTTCCTGCCATTACCGCTGCTGAGGAAAGATACGGGCAGTGCGTGAAAGAAATGCGTCTGGGGGAGAACCTCCGGCTGATTCCGCCCAAAGACTTTGAAGGAAGTGCTTACACATTCCAGTTCTCTTTCAGCAGCATCTCTGAACTGGAAGACAGACTGTCAGATCTGAAAAGAATCAAAGATGAACCGGCTCTGCCGGAAATTCTCGGATGATGTGTAAACGGATCAGTCCGCTTTTGCAAAAAGATTCATGGTTTCTTCAGCAATAAAGCGTTTACATGCCTCATCCCCGAAAAAATTCAGCACACCTTTTTCTGTATTGTATTTCAACCGGTTGCCATATTTCATTAACCTGTCCGAATATTATTTTGAATCCGTATTACAATTAATTTTATTTAATTTCAAAATGTTAAATTCATATAAATAAAAATGGAAAAACTGCTGGCTTTGTTTCTTCAGAGAAGAAGCAGACTGTCTGTTTCCTGCAGAAACAGGCATTCATAAATGAATGAATCTGAAACAGACACGATTTTTTTTCATTGGAAATATTTCAAAAAATGATTCCACTTTATTGAATTTAATTATAAAATTATTCAGCATATTATTCGGATAGGTTCACATAATAATGAGGAAAACACATGCTCAGAACACAAATCAGAAAAATAGGTAACTCATTCGGATTATTATTAACTGATGAAATATTAAAGTTAATGGATATCCGTGCAGATGATGAAGTTGACATAACTGTTGAAAACCGCATACTGATAATATCTCCGCTGAATGAAAAAGAACGGGAGCAGAAAATTGAAAGAGCGGTTCAAAACACCTTCAAACGAAGAAAATCTGCTTATCAGAGACTTGCAGAGGGTGTCTGATCATGCTTTTTCTTTATAAAATTGAAGTAATTGAAATTCATAAAAAACTGATTGAAGAATTCGGCGGAATTCACGGATTGCGTGATGAAGGAGCATTGGAGTCGGCGCTGGCAGCCGCTGAAAACCGTGCATATTATGAAAATGCTGATATTGCAATATGTGCGGCAACCTATGCTTATCATCTTACTCAGGCGCATGCTTTTATTGATGGGAATAAGCGTATAGCGGCGGCGATATCGGAAATATTTCTTGAAATCAACGATGTAAAACTGAATGCCACAAATGAACAGATAGTTGATTTGTTTCTGAGTATCGCATCGGGAGAAAAATCAAGAAATGATATTGAACAGATATTTTTTCAATGGATTTCATAAAAATCCAGGAAAAGCATAACCCGTCATTGCACCGGACAGGCTATCGCCCCGCCACTGAATTTGTTGTTAGAATACTGCCTGACAAAGACTTTTAACATATTGTATCATTTTTGGAAATCTGTGATGGTGCCTCCGAATCGGGGGAGAATAGGGAACACGGTGAAAATCCGTGACGCTGGGCCGGCGCTGTAAGCAGGGACAAAAACCGCAGAATGCCACTGTCTGAAGCATAGAACATACGCTGAAGACGGGAAGGCGCGGTGAAAGGGATGATCTGCAAGTCAGAAGACCTGCCATGACAGATGGAGTATAGCAGTAAGGATAAATGTTGTCCGCATAAATCCGTGTTACAGGGAAATCCCTGTGGCACGGATTTTTTTTTGCAGATTTGCGGAAAAGCCGTGCCTGCCCTGCCGGGATTTCCGGAATCATATTTTTTTCACACAAAGGGAGAAAGAAAAATGAAAACGCAGATCGAACTGGCAAGGGAAGGTGTTATCACGCCGCAGATGAAAACCGTTGCGGAAAAAGAAGATTACAGTCCCGAATATATCCGGGAAAAAGTCGCACTGGGAGAAATTGTTATTGTCAGTCATCCCAACCGAAAAAACCAGCAGCCGGTGGGCATCGGAACCGGGCTGCACACCAAAGTCAACGGCTCCATTGGCACTTCTTCGGATATTTATGATATTGATCTGGAAGTGAGAAAAGCCAGAATCATTCAGGAAGAGGGCGCGGATACGCTGATGGAACTTTCAGCCGGAGGCGATTTGGACAAAGTGCGGCGTGCTGTGCTGGAAAAATGCTCTTTGCCTGTGGGAAATGTGCCCCTGTATCAGGCTTTTCATGATACCGCGAAAAAATACAGAAATCCCAATAAAATGGAGCCGGAATTTCTTTTTGATCTGATAGAAAAACAGTTGGATGACGGCATTTCCTTTATGGCAATTCACTGCGGCATCAACCGGTTCAGCATTGAGCGGCTGCGCAAACAGGGATTTCGCTATGGCGGTCTGGTTTCCAAAGGCGGAACATTTATGGTTTCGTGGATGGAATACAATCAGAAGGAAAATCCACTGTATGAACAGTTTGACAGAGTCTGTAGCCTGATGAAAAAATACGATGCTGTGCTTTCTCTGGGCAACGGCATACGGGCCGGAGCGATTCACGACAGCCATGATCGCGCACAGATGGCAGAAATGATCATCAACTGTGAACTTGCGGAACTGGGCAGGGAAATGGGATGCCAGATGATGGTGGAAGGGCCGGGACATGTGCCATTGGATGAAATTGAAGGAAATATCATGCTGGAAAAACGCATGAGCGGCAATGCACCTTACTATGTGCTTGGGCCGCTTCCGGCTGATACAGGCGCAGGATATGACCATATCACTGCCGCCATTGGTGCTGCCAATTCCGCACGTTACGGCGCTGATCTGATTTGCTATATCACTCCCGCGGAACATTTGGCTTTACCGAATGAGGCAGATGTGCGGGAAGGGGTTCGTGCCACGCGGCTGGCTGTGCGCATTGGTGATATTGCCAAATATCCGCATCGCCGGGAACAGGAAAAACTGATGTCCCTCGCGCGGCGGGATATGCGCTGGGAAGACCAGTTACGGCTGCTCATGTTTCCCAAAGTCGCGCAGGAAATCCGCAGCAGCAGACGTCCGGAAAATGAAAAAACCTGCACCATGTGCGGAGACTTCTGCGCAATGGAAAGAGGAATTTCCCTGTTTGAAAAAGATATAAAAGGTGATAAGGTGTCAGCGGGGATGAATTAGGGAGTAGGGGAATAGGGATTAGGGAATAGGGAATAGGGATTAGGGAATAGGGATTAGGGATTAGGGATTAGGGATTAGGGATTAGGGATTAGGGAATAGGGAATAGGGAATAGGGAATAGGGAATAGGGAATAGGGATTAGGGAATAGGGGATAGGGGATAGGGGATAGGGGATAGGGGATAGGGGATAGGGGATAGGGGATAGGGGATAGGGGATAGGGGATAGGGGATAGGGGATAGGGGATAGGGGATAGTACCGACCCTAACCCCCTAATCCCCAATCCCTAACCCCTAATCCCTAACCCCTAATCTCTAAAACAAAGGAGATAGAGATGAATCTTTTGGATAAAACCATAGAGGACATAAAAGAACCGAACGCGGAAGTTTATGAAGCTGCGAAAGAACGGCTGCGGAATCAGGCGCGGCCTGCCGGAAGTCTGGGCATATTGGAAGATGTGGGCGCACGGATTGCAGGCATTCACGGCAGGATTGATGTTCATTTGGAAAAGAAAATTGTGATTACCTGCGCGGGGGATCACGGCATCTGTGCGGAAGGAGTCAGTCTGTTTCCTTCGGAAGTGACACGGCAGATGGTTTACAATTTTGTCAATGGCGGGGCTTCCATCAGTGTGCTGGCCCGTCATGCAGGCGCGCAGGTCAAAGTGGCTGATCTGGGCGTGGACTGGGATTTTGAACCGGATCTGCCTATTTTTCACAAAAAAGTGCGCAGAGGAACCGCGAATTTTGCCAAAGAACCAGCGATGACGCGTGCAGAGGCTGTCAAAAGTGTGGAAGCCGGTATTGAAATTGTGCAGGAACTGCTCGCGGACGGCCCTGTTCATCTGCTGGGAACCGGCGATATGGGCATTGGCAATACTACGCCGTCAACAGCCATTATTGCGGTTTTTTCCAAAATTCCGGTTCCCAAACTCACAGGACGGGGAACCGGCATTGATGACAAGGCTTTGCAGAATAAAATCAGAGTGATTGAAAAAGGTCTGCAACTGCATCATCCCAATCCCTCTGATCCTCTGGATGTGCTTTCCAAAGTGGGCGGACTGGAAATCGGAGGACTGGCCGGGCTGGTTCTTGGTGCGGCTGTCAATGGCATTCCGGTTGTCTGTGACGGACTCATTGCAACCGCAGGCGCGCTCATCGCATGTGAACTGGCTCCTTTGGCAAAAAAATATCTTTTTGCCAGCCACAATTCTGTGGAAATCGGACACGCTTTTATGCTTAAATATCTTGGTCTCAAACCTCTGCTGGAATTGGAATTCCGGCTGGGCGAAGGCACGGGCGCTGCATTGGCAATGGAACTCATTGACGCGTCCACCCGTATTCTGGCAGAAATCAAAACCTTTGCAGAAGTGGGAATTCAGGACGCACAATAAGCACTGGTTTTAAAAACCGGGTTTTTTGGAAAAACCCGGTTTTTTACAAAATTCATACCTGAAAATATATGAAAAAATGCCTGGCAGTGAAAACGGTTCTCACAGACGCATCTTCCGCGATTCTTCTGTTCAGGGCAGGGCTTTTTCCTGCTTTGATTTCCTTTTATCGGATAATGATTACGGAAAGTGTTTATGCAGAACTGACAGTGCGCGGATATCCGGGTGCAGAGATTTTTTGCAGGGCCTGCGCGGACGGGCAAATCATTGTCCGGCCTGCCGGAACAGTCTCTGCAATCCGGCATCCGGAACTTCTGATGCCCAGTCAGTCTGTCAGAAAAGGGGAAGGGGATACGATCCGGCTCTGGCTGTATGGCGAAGGCGATTTTGTTCTCATGGATGACTACAAAGGAGCTGCCTTCTGCCGGAATCACGGAATTCCTTATATCAGCGCGATCCTCGTCCCCCGCATTCTTGCCCTGTCCGGTCATCTGTCTGCTGATCAATGTTCGGAAAAAACAGAAGAACTTATCCGCAATGGCAGATATTCCCGGAAAATCATAACCTATGCCCAAAACTGCCCTGACAGGGATTTGCTTTTTTTTGTCTGAAAAATTCCTGTCCGGTCTTGGGGCAGAATCAGCGTCCGAATTCTTCAACAACCTTGATTTTCTGTATTTTTATCATTCTTTTCTTCGTTCACTTCTTCCACAGATCAGGAGGAAACAAAAACACCGGTTCATATTTGTTCTGATTTGTGATATGGGATATACTGTCTTTGAACCCCTGTTTCTCTTTAATCCACAAAAACCAAAGGAGAGGTCTGCATGGAAATCATCACCCACAAAAAAATCAGTCAGCACCTTTGCGGAAAAGCCATTGAAACCAAAGAGGGATTCAGCCGTGTGGAACTTAACACCGCAGCGGAAATGGCAGCAGATGAAAAGGGACTGGTTCACGGCGGATTTGTTTTCGGGCTGGCCGATTATGCAGCCATGATTGCCGTAAATCACCCGAATGTGGTACTGGGCGGGGCAAATGTGAAATTCTTAAAACCGGTGAAAGTCGGAGAATCTGTCACAGCCGAAGCCAGGGTCACGGAAAAGAAAGGAAAAAAACATACGGTCTCTGTCACTGCCGCAGCAGGGGAAGTCCGGGTATTTGAAGGTGAATTCACCTGTTTTGTGCTGGATAGGCATGTGCTGGATGTCTGAAATGGGGGTGTCAGGTTTCAGGAAAAGGCCATGCATAAGCGCAGAGCGTTATATGCAGATTCCCAAACTTTCCATTTGGACTCCTGATTTCAGTCTTAAACTTTGAAAATTGAATAAAATCAATAAAATTAAAAGGATTTAAAAATGGAGTTTACACCAGTCATCGGACTTGAAGTTCACGCGCAGCTGAAAACCCAAAGCAAAATTTTCTGCAACTGCTCCACCGCGTTTGGTGCGCCGCCCAATACCCATGTCTGCCCTGTGTGCCTGGGTATGCCGGGCGTTCTGCCGGTTCTCAACAAAAAGGTGGTGGAATATGCAATGAAAATGGGCATGGCCACCAACTGCCGGATCAACCGGGAAAGCCGTTTTGCCCGTAAAAACTATTTTTATCCTGATCTGCCCAAAGGCTATCAGATTTCCCAGTATGAACTGCCCCTTTGCGAAACCGGTCATATTGAAATTGATGTGGGTGGACAGAAAAAACGCGTGGGCATTACACGGATTCACATGGAAGAGGATGCGGGAAAACTGATCCATGATCCTGTACGGCCTGTCAGCCGGGTGGATCTGAACCGCACCGGTGTTCCCCTGATTGAAATCGTAAGCGAGCCGGATATGCGCTCTCCGGAAGAGGCAGGGGCCTATCTTCGCAAACTGCATTCCATTGTCCGCTATCTGGGCATCTGTGACGGCAATATGGAAGAAGGCAGTTTCCGCTGTGATGCCAATGTGTCTGTCATGCCCAAAGGATCAGATACTCTGGGCACGCGGGCGGAACTCAAGAATCTCAATTCTTTCAAACATGTGGAAAAAGCCATCCGCTATGAAATCGAACGCCAGCAGGAAATTATTGAAGAGGGCGGAAAGGTTATTCAGGAAACCCGGCTGTGGAATCCGGACAAAGAGGTAAGCACTTCCATGAGAAGCAAGGAGGAGGCACATGATTACCGCTATTTTCCTGATCCGGATCTTCTGCCCCTGGTGGTTGATGAGCAGTGGATGGAAAGCATACGGAGCAGTCTGCCGGAACTGCCGGACGAGAAAGAGCGGCGTTTTACGGAAAAACTTGGTCTGCCGGTCTATGACGCGGGTGTGCTTACGGCTTCCCGTGAACTTGCGGATTATTTTGAAGCCTGTCTGGAAAAATATCCGCAGGCAAAACAGGTGAGCAACTGGGTTATGGGTTCGCTGCTGGGCGTGCTGAACGCGCAGGGAAAAAGCATTGAAACTTCTCCGGTTGGCCCCCATGATCTGGCAGATCTGCTTAAACTCATGGATGAAGGCGTGATCAGCGGCAAAATTGCCAAAACCGTACTGGAGGAAATGGCAGTATCCGGCAAATCTCCGGAAGCAATTGTAAAGGAAAAAGGACTGGTGCAGGTCAGCGATACCTCCGCGATTGAAGCAATTGCAGACAAAGTGATAGCCGCCAACCCGGAAGAAGTGTCGCGTTACAAAGCCGGGAACACCAAACTCATGAGTTTTTTTGTGGGACAGATTATGAAAGAAAGCAAAGGAAAAGCCAATCCCAAAATGGTCAATGAGATTTTGCGGAAAAAGCTGTGAGAAAACCGGCAAGGGAATTTTCCCGGAAACAACCTGCATTTGCACTGCAAGACTTCCGAAGTTCTGAAAACTTTGGAAGTCTTTTCACCCCAATGACAATATGAATATCTTCCTTTCTTTTATCGGCAACAATGACTGTTATCCTTTGGAAAAAACCGGTGCAATTCTCACTGTGCTGGCAGAGGGGAATTTTGACCGGGCATATCTGCTGTACAATCATGAGAAATATCTGAAACCGGCAGAGGAAATCCGGAAATACTGCCGCATTCATTTTCCGAAAACCCAAATCCGGTTTCAGTCTGCCATGTCCGTAAATCCCACAGATTACAATGTGCTATATCCGGCCATGTATTCGGCAGTAAAGGAAATCCGGAAGCAGAACCCGGATGCGAATTATACGGTTTCCCTGAGTTCCGGAACCCCAGCCATGCACGCGTGCTGGATTTTTCTGGTCAAAGGCGGTGTGATCCATGCCCGTATGGTGCAGGTTTCAGTGGAATCCGGCATTTCCGAAGTGAATTTTGATCTTGACGATTTCCCGGAAATCCGGCAGGTCAAAGAAATCAAGGCCGAAATGACCCGGCTGGCAAGGGAAAACCAAAATCTGAAAAACCGTCTGGAAACAGAAGAGGACGGAATTATGGGCCGGATTGCCGGTTCCAGTCCCCAAATGCTGGCCGTGAAAGAACAGATAAAGCATTTTGCACAGTCTGATATTTCCGTATTTATTCAGGGAGAAAGCGGAACCGGCAAGGAACTGGTGGCAGAAGCACTTCATTTTCTGAGTCCGAGAAGGGAAAAGCCTTTTGTTACAGTCAACTGCGGAGCCATTTCTCCCCATCTGGCTGAAAGTGAGTTTTTTGGACATGCAACAGGAGCCTTTACCGGAGCAACAGTTAAAAGAGACGGCATTTTCCGGCAGGCTGATGGCGGAACCCTTTTTTTGGATGAAATTGCGGATCTGCCTTTGGATATGCAGGTGAAGTTGCTGCGGGTGCTGGAAAACGGTTCTTTTACACCTGTGGGAAGTGCCAAAAGCGAATATGCGAATGTGCGAATCATATCGGCTGCCAACCGGGAACTTTCTGATTTGGTGAGAAAAAAGAAATTTCGGGAAGATTTGTTCTGGCGGATTATGGGGGGCAGGATTGAACTGCCGCCTTTGCGGGAGCGGGGAAATGACCGTCTGATGATTGCCGCGCATCTGGTGGAGGATTTGAACCGAAAACAGGGGAAAAAGAAAAAGCTGGAAAAATCTGCCGCAGATGTGATACTGTTTCATCACTGGCCCGGCAATGTGCGGGAACTGCGCAATGTGATTGAAACCGCGTTTGTATATCCGGGAAATGAAATCAGGGCAGAACATATGCACATTGTGAATATGAATATTTCAGAGGACAAGGAAATTGTGATTCCGGATAAGGGATTGGATTTAAATAAGGATGTTTTGCCAAAATATTATGATGCGGCACTGAAAAAATGCGGGGGAAATCAGACAAAAGCCGCAAAACTGCTGGGACTGGAGCCCCATACTTTCCGGGCAAGGCTGCGGAATTTATGATTGTCTGAACCGGGATTCTCAGGATTAAAGGATTAACCGGGATTAATTGTTTAAAAATCCTGAAAATCTTTTAATCATGTGAATCAGGGTTCAGACAATATTTCGCTTGGCACTCTGCAAATTGTGTGTTGTCCGAACCGGGATTCTCAGGATTAAAGGATTAACCGGGATTAATTGTTTAAAAATCCTGAAAATCCTTTAATCATGTGAATCCCGGTTCAGACAGTATTCCGTAATTTGTGAGTATGAAAAGCATTTGCTCTCCCTGCTTATGATTAAAGGAGGAAATATGAGCCATAAACTGATTCTTGAACTCAGTGATGATATTTTTTCGGCAATTCATTATCAGGCAGCAAAAACAGGAGTTTCGCCTGTAAATCTGATTAGGGATTCGCTTGAAAAGCAGTTCTGCCTTGCTGCGGTATTGCAATCTCTGAAATCAGAGATGGGGAAAAATTCAGCACGAGGAAAAATTGAATCACATTTCGGCGCAGTTGATCTGGGTTATCCGACCGGTGCTGATAATGAAGGGATTTGCGGCAACCCGGAGGGGTGTCAGAGAATAGCCCGGCATTTCAATGCCGGGATTGAATAAAAAAACAGGAATGAGTCCCGAAGGGACGACAGAAAAAATATGAATATCCAAGATGTTCTTTCGTCCCTGCGGGACTGAATTTAAAAATTTCATACATCTCCCGGCAGTAAACTGCCGGGCTATTATCTTCTGTCCCTGACGGGACGTATGTTGTCTGAACCCGGATTCTCAGGATTAAAGGATTTTCAGAATTTTTAAACAAGTAATCCCGGTTAATCCCTTAATCCTGAGAATCCCTGTTCAGACAGTGTTCAATTTGGCACTCCGTAACCAGATTAAAATTAATATGAGGCAGAAAAACAGAGGAGGCAGTATGCAGATGATTGAATATCAGACAACACTCACCGACAGCGGATACATACCTTTTCCCCCGGAAATCAGAAAACAACTGGTTTTGAAACCGGATCAGAAAATCAGAGTCATTATCGAAAAGGAAGTTTCCCCTGTAACCGTTCATGTGGTAATTCCCGATAAAAATGAGAAAAAGTCATCCGGGTTATGCGGTATATGGGAAGATGAGCGGGATGCGGATGAAATTGTGCGGGAATTAAGAGCATTACGATCTTTGGGAAGAGAATGTGACTTATGAAATATCTGCTTGATACTGATGTCATTATTTACTGGATCAAAGGAATTGAAGCCATTGAAGAAAAAGTGATGACCGAGGGACTTGGGAATATCCGCTTTTCAATTGTCTCCAAAGCAGAACTGTGGTTTGGTGCTTACAATTCAATTCATATCGAAAAAAATATGAAGAATATTGAGAAATTATGCACATTAATTTCTGTATTGCCTTTTTGTGATTTGGCGGCTGAGAAATTTGGCAAAATTAAAGCTGGATTAAAAAAATCAGGAAAACTTATTGCAGATGCGGATATTATGGTAGCTTCAATATCCCTTGCGAACAATATGATTCTGATAACCAACAATGAAAGGCATTTTCAGAGAATTCCGGATTTGAAGATTGAGAATTGGATGAAGAAATGAAAATTCACGATTTTCATTCTTGCTATTGGTTCATAGGTATGGTGTGATTGTTCAGTTCCGTCAGGATAAAAATATTTACGATCAAGGTAAATATGTTTACCATTTTTCAGACAGAGATTTTTGGGCAAAAATTGATAAGCATTTGTTGACAAATGATTTTTCATACTTTCTTTCGGGTTGGCATGGATAATGCTTTATCAGAGTTACAATTGCTTCAGATTGATATAAACTGAGGGGAGAATCTTTTGCGTGCTGTCTGAACCTCGATTCACTTGATGAAAGGATGAACAGGATTTATAAAAATCATGAAAATCCCTTAATCATGTCAATCATGGTTCAGACAACCCAATTTCCAAACTTCATCAACTTTTTTTAAACAGGAGAAAATATGTCTGAAGACACAGAATATAAAGAAAAACTGAATGATCTGAACAAAAAAATTGCATTGGAACCGGATAATATCCAATTTTACAAAGAAAGAGCATTTTTAAATCGTTGTAGATATCCTGATGACGCGATTAATGATTTCACAAAACTAATAGAACTCGTTCCCAATGATGCATATTTTTATTATATGCAGAGGGCGATTTGTTTTCTAAATTCATATTGGATCAAATATAATAAAGAGTTTGAACCTGACAATAATTTGATTTTAGCAGCAATAGATGACTATAGTCAGGTAATTCAATTAAAGGGTAATTATAGAGATGCATACTTACAGCGTGGCAATATTTATTATCGCATTAAAAATTATACAGAAGCATTAAAAGATTTTAAAAAAGTAATTGAATATGGTTATGTGCAACATTTTGATGATGGAGAACTGTATGTAAAAATTGCCCGATGCTATAAAGAAATGAAAAAGTACGATGATATTCTTGATTCATTAAAAAAAGCTGAATTCTATCATTCAAGTGGAGTAGATGAAGAAGATATGGATGCTATTTTTGATGGCATAATAGAACAAAAAAACTATGCAGTTATCCAAGCTCGCATAGACGAACGCAACAAAATCATCGCGGATCTGTCCCATTCCATCAAAAATCTGATCAGCACCGTGATTGATCCCCTTGAAAGCATGAAAAAGGAACATGCTGAGGAAAATCCGGTCATTGAAAACGCTCTGAAAGGCGCAAATCTGATCCGGGAGATTGTCAATGCCATGAATCTTTCCTTCAAAGGTTCCATTGATGATTTTTACTATGACGCAAAACACAATACCGGCAACGATGCCCTGTGTCTGGAAAATATCATCACCCAATCCCTGATGTATTCCATCGGGCATATGTTTGACGCCAAATATTTTGCCAATTTCCTGCGCAAATATTTCCCGGAAAGAAGCATTTTTCAGGAAGCCAAAGCCGCATGGCAGGAAAAATCCCAAACAAAAAATATGGCAGAACTGCTGCCTTTTATCCGGCAGTATTTCTTTGACATTCAACTCAATATCTCTGACATGGCAGATTTTCGTATCGGCAATGAAAAAGGCTCTGCCATCAAACTGCTGATTCTTTTGCAGGAAATCATTTTCAATGCCGTGAAATATTCGGCTTTTGTGGAAAAAGACAGACGTTTTCTGCATATGGATCTGAAATCTGATGAAAATCAGATTGTCATAACAGTGGAAAACCGGTATAAAAAAACCGTAAAAACCAAAACATCCGGGCTTGGTCTGGTCATTATCAAAAATTTTGCCAAACTGCTGGAAAACGAACCGGATATTCACAAAGATGAGGATAGCTATTCTGTCACCATCCGCTTTGCCAATTTTTGGAAGGAGAAAAGCCAATGAAAATCCTGTATGTGGAAGATCAGATCACAAGGAATATAGCAAGAATCAGCCGTCTGTTTGACAAATACCTGAGCAAATCCGCAAAGAAAACATTGCAGGAAATGGAAAAAGATGAATACCCGCCGGAGCCGGAGGAAATCAGAAAAATTGTGGAAAACTCAAATGTGATTGAAATGGAATACCGCTTTCCCCAGGCCCTGCAAAAAATCGTTCAGCACCCTGAAAATTATGCACTTTTCATCATAGATCGAAATCTGTTTGAAGAAGAGGGATATGATGTGGAGGAAGTCAAAGCCATTGATCCGTCCTTTACCGAAGAAAAATATGAAACCTATGCGGAAAGAGAGGGCGATTATCTGTTCGCTCGCCTGGTCAGACAGGGAACAGATGTGCGTTCAAAATTTTATTTTATGACGGCCTATTCCGCAGAGGAGGGAATTCGCGGGGCAGCGGATATTCAGGGTTTCATCAATCTGGAAATATTTTCAAAAGACAATTTCATTGAAAAGGGAAAAGAGGCGGATTTTGACCGGCTGAAAAACCGGATTGACAATATCGCAGTTCTGAATCTGCAACTGGAAAACCGGGACTATCTGCAAATTCTGCGGAAAAACATTAATGAAAAAAACGCTGATGATTTTATCAAAATACTTTCTCAAAAAGATGTTAAAGGGAGGATTGGAGATAATCTCAGATTAATACGAAACATATATCAAAGCATTTTAGAGAAATGTCTAATAATTATCCCTGAAATGCCTGAAAATTGTATGAATGAATACAATCAGGTTGGATTAGGACGAGAAACGATAGATTGGTTATCAAGGAAAACACACATTAACGGTATTGTCCGCAGTTTCTTTTTCAGTGTTAAAGAAATACCAAGTAAATTCAGTAATCATCCAAATCCTGAAGATGCAACTACAGATACAGTAAATTCCCTCACCTACGCAATGAAAGACATCATCCTCTGGTTCGGAAAGATTTGCAGTCAGTATAAATAATATGAAAATCAGAATGTTCAGAATGGGGAAGGCTAGGCAGTTCTTGACATCAATTGCCTAACATGTTATATGTCAAAAAAACATGTTAGGCAATTTATAAGGATGTCTGTATGAGTTATCTCAAAAATATTATGCAGGAAGAACATCAGCGTTTAAAGGCTCTTTCAGAAAAATACCGGGTTGAGATCGGTTCTCTTCCCAAAGGAAGTATTTCTGTCAAAAAAAGAGGTCAGAAAAAATATCTGTATCTTGCTTACCGGCAGAAAAAAAAAGTCATATCTGAATATATCGGCCCGGCTGAATCTGAACACTCCGAAACAATCATAAAAAAAATAAATATTCGGAAAAATTATGAAATCAAACTGAAACAGGTGAAAACTGATCTGAAAGAAATTGAAAAGGTTCTTAATGGAAGAAAAATATGAACTTTTCTTAACTGTTTTAAAAAATCTTCAACATGCCGGAGTGTTGGACAAACTGATTCTTGGGGGAAGCTGGTGTCAGTATTTTTACCGGATTCTGTTTGATGAAGCACCGGAAATTCCGCTTATCAGAACCACAGATATTGATTTTATAGTGCCAAATCCGCCAAAAATCTCAAACAGTGTTGATATGTCTGGCATTTTGAACAATCTCGGATTTGACAATGATTTTGATTATCATACAGGACTTGTGAAATATGTTCACCCTGATCTTGAAATTCAGTTTCTGACCCCGGCACTCGGCAGAGGCAAAGAGACGCCCTATGAGATAAAGAAACTGAATATCAATGCGGAAGGACTCAGATATCTGACATTATTGCAGGATTTCAAATTTCAGATGACATACGGGGATGTTACCATCTGGCTGCCGGAACCGGA
>JBFXEJ010000024.1:0-62058 GCA_050180235.1 Desulfococcaceae bacterium | reverse complement strand
ATCCCTAATCCCTAATCCCTAATCCCTAATCCCTAATCCCTAATCCCTAATCCCTAATCCCTAATCCCTAATCCCTAATCCCTAATCCCTAATCCCTAATCCCTAATCCCTAATCCCTAATCCCTAAATCCCTAAATCCCTAAATCCCTAATCCCTAATCCCCTAATCCCTAATCCCTAATCCCTAAATCCCTGATTCCCTGTTTCTTACCTGGCATCATATTTTTTGATCAGTTCATCTGTAATATCAAGAGCATCAGGATGATACAGAATGGTACTCTTTTCCAGAATAAGATCATAACTGCCGCTTTTGCCAAGAGCCTCCACAATGTCAAACACATCTTTCTGAACCCGTTTGATGATTTCTCCCTCAAACTCTCTGAGTTCACCCGCGTATTTCTTTTGGAGTGCCTTGAAATCCCCAACTTTGATCCGGAATTCCCTTTCTTTTTCCTCCCGCACTTCCTTGCTCATGACCATAGCTTCGGCTTCCAGCTTTTTTTTCAGTTTCTCAAGCTGCTCGCCTTCCTTCTTGAGAGTATTTTCCATGCCTTTGCCTTTGGTCTCAATCTCGGATTTGGCGGCTTTGCCGCCTTTGGATTCCCGAAGCACTTTCTGAAAATCAATGACACCGATTTTTGTATCCGCACCATAAGCGGAAACAAAGAAAAACAAAGTGATAAAAACTGCAACCCACGCTGTTCTGAATACTTTCATTTTCTCCTCTTTTCTCCTGAATACCGGTTTTGCAGAAGACCGTCTTCTGCTTTTTTTATTATGAATCCAGACACTGTCTGGATATTCACAATCATCTTTGCCTGGAATTTGACCACCCTGCGAAACTGCTGCATATTGCACGGGCAGCTTAAAACGAGCTGCCCATTGCAAATTCCCATCTGCCGCTGTCCTCATCATCTTTTCTGTCCAGAATATAGCCGTATTCAATGCGGATTGGACCCATGGGGGAATACCATCTGAATCCGCCGCCCGCGCTCTGGCGCAGACCGCTGAAATCAATATTTTCGGATTTGTCATACACATTGCCGGTATCATAGAAAACAACTCCCATGACGCCCGCATCCTTGATCAGCGGAATGATATATTCCACGTTGAACTGAACAAACTGATAACCGCCAACTTCAGCGCCCTCTTCATCAAACAGGCAAATATCCCGCCAGTCAAAACCCCGGACAGAGTTGATGCCGCCCAGATAGAATTTTTCATAATCCGGCAGTTTCATACCGCTGTTCTGGCGCACATATCCGCCTCTGGTATGCAGATAACCCACTGTTCCCCAGAAAAGCGGAAAATACTGGCCTGCTTCCCCGATAACTTTGGTAAAACCGATGTCACCGCCCAGTCCCGCATATTCAAGGCTTAGGCTGTGGTCACCGCCTTCAGTGGGGTTGAACATCTTGTCCCTGGAATCATAGCGCAGGGTTCCTGTGACGCTGCTGGTGACAAATTCCCCTTCCATTTCCCTCACATCCCTGGAAGCATCTTCTGTGACATCCTGTATTTCACCTATATCATATCCGTAACTCAGATAAAAACGCGTATAATCGAATACCGGATAACCGAAGCGGATCGCTCCGCCCAAACTGTCTTTGTCATAGGTGTCATAATCCCTCTCCCATTTGTAGAGATCAACTCCTGCGGAAAGGGGAATGTCAAACAGCCAGGGTTCTGTGAAACTGGTGGTGAAACGGGTGGAACTGCCGCCAAGTTCGGCCTTGAGCTGCAGAATCTGCCCCAGTCCGAAAAGATTGCGCTGGGTGATGGATGCCATAGCAAAAAGATCTTCCGTACTGCTGTATCCTCCGCCGAAACTGAATGTTCCGGTGGGTTTTTCCGTGACATCAATCTTCAGAACCATCTGATCATCCGCGCTGCCTTTGACTGTATTGACTTTGATATCCTCAAAATAATCCAGCCTGTTCAGATTGCGGATACCCCGTTTCAGATCCTTTCCGCTGTAAAGTCCCTGTTCTACAACAGCCAACTGACGGCGGATAACCTTGTCCCTTGTTTTGGTGTTTCCGCTGATGATGATTTTTTCAAAATAGACCTGATTTTTTTTCTGTATTTTGTAATTAAGATCAACTTCCAGGGTTTCAGGTTTTTTGCTGATAAGCGGTTCTATGTCCGCGTAGGCATATCCCTCATCAGAATACAGATCGTTGAGTGCCAGCACATCCTTGCGCACCACTTCCCGGTTGTACCAGGTTTCTTTGCCGATATTCACCTTTTCCAGCAGATCCTTTTCCGGAGAAACCAGATCCCCTGTAACGTTCACCGTTCCCACTTTGAACCTGGAACCCTCACTGATTTTTATGGTGATATATATCCAGTTTTCCCTGTACTCCACTTCCGGATCTCCCACCCTGGCCTCAATATAACCGTTGTTGTGATAATAGGCTGTAAGACGGGCAGCATCCTGGTTCAGATCTTCCCGGTTCAGGTCCCCCGAAGAGGTGATCCATGACCAGAAGCCCTTTTCAGAGGTTTTCATCAGTTTTTTGAGCTCATCAGCGGAAAATGCGCTGTTGCCGGAAAAATTTATGTTTTTAATCCGCACCTTCCCGCCTTCCCCAATGGTGAACTCCACATCTGCCTGATTGTTGTCAAGGTTTTTGATTTCATAATTCACACTGACATTATGATAATTTTTTTCTTTGTACAGGGATTCAATCCTCTGCATATTGCCCTGAATATCAGACACATTCAGCACTGATCCGGTTTTGAGTGTAAGACTTTCCTTTATTTTTTCCTCATCATAGACCCGGTTGCCCACAAAGCGCACATTGCGGATGGTTGGTTTTTCTGTAACCTGGAAAACAATGATTTTCCCCCCGGAACTTTCTTCGGATTCAATGCGGATATCATCGAAATATCCCATTTTGTAAACGGCCTTCATGTCATCAGACAGGCTTTTGGCCAGAAAGGCATCACCGGGCTGGGTGCGGATAATCTTCCGGATGGCATCTGCTTCAATGCGTTTGTTTCCGGAAACCCGGATTTCCGCTACCCGTTCCCGCGTAAAGAGCTTTGCGGAAAATTTCCTCACCAGATCTTTTACTGTGACAGAGAGATTCTCAACTCCCCTGCCTTCTGCAAAAAATACTGAAGGCGGCTTCTGGCCCACTGTGGCAATCATTTTTGCATCAATGCTGATTTTCTGTCCCGCACGGGTAAGACTTCCCCAGATAACATAGTCAGCCCCCTGATTTATGCCGAAATTCCTGATACCGCCCGTGTTCCGTGTCACATCTGTCCACGATTTTCCGGCCGGAATTTCAGGCGCAAGCACTGCTGCGCCTTCCTGTTCCAGAAAGGATTTCAGCACTCTGGGCAGTTCTTCCTCAAGATATTCCCTGCCTTCCATGACATGAATGTCAAAAGGCAGAACCAGCACCTGTACGGTTTCCAGGGAGACAGCACTGCCGGCCGCACACAGAATAAGGAGCATTGCCGGTACAATTTTTTTCAAAAAAGCACGTCTGAACATAAATTTAGCCTCTTCATTGTCATGGAGTACGGCCAGTCTGCAAACATTCCTATGGTGTTTCTGTCAACTGTCCGTCTGAAAGGGTTACACGGCGGTACATGCAGGCCGCGAGTTCCGGACTGTGTGTCACCACCACAAGTGTCATTGTCAGTTCTCTGTTCAATTCTCTGAGCAGTTCATGGATCTGGGCGCTGTTTTTTTTATCCAGATTTCCGGTGGGTTCATCCGCAAGCAGCAGAGCAGGGCCGATGACCAGAGCCCTTGCCAGCGCCACCCTCTGCTGTTCACCGCCGGACAGTTCGCTTACCCGGTGGGAGATGCGGTTTTTCAGCCCGACCCGATCCAGAATTTTCTCCGCACTTTCCGCAGCAGCCTGTCTGTCCCTGCCACTGATAAGCAAAGGCATCATGGCATTTTCCAGCGCGCTGAATTCAGGCAGAAGATGATGGAACTGAAACACAAATCCGATGGATCTGTTACGGAATCCGGCCAGTTTCTCCCGGGAGAATCGGAAAACATCCTCTTCCCGGAAATACAGATTTCCCCTGTCAGGATAATCAAGGGTTCCCAGAATATGAAGCAGTGTGGATTTTCCGATGCCGGACGCTCCCACCACTGCCACGGATTCCCCTTCCCCCAGACAGAAGGAAAGGTCTCTGAGAATCTCTATTGATCCTGCACTGCCCTTAAAACTTTTATATAAACCCTCTGCACGAATCAGGAAAGACCGGGCAGAATCCCCGGACATTTCGGTATTTCCGTATTCTGTATACTTTTTTTTCATTCTGCCTGCATTATCCATATTATCCATAACGGATGGCCTCTACCGGATCAAGTTTTACGGCCTGACCCGCGGGGTACAGGGTGGCCAGAAAGCATATCAGCACTGCTGCTGCGGCAATGGCAAGCACATCAGCTCCCTCAAGCCGTACCGGAAGGGTGGTAATATAATATACATCTGACGGAAGTTCAATGAATTTGTAGCGTTTCAGCAGAAAACACAGCAGAATTCCCGCACATGAACCAAGAGCAGTGCCGGCACATCCGATGGTCAGCCCCTTGAAAATAAAAATTTTCCTTATGCTACGGTCGGTCGCTCCCATAGCCCTGAGAATGGCAATATCCCATTTTTTTTCCATTACCATCATAATCAGGGAACTTGCGATATTGAACGCCGCCACCAGAATAATCAGGGTCAGGATGACGAACATAGCTGTTTTTTCCAGTTTCAGGGCAGAAAAAAATGTCCGGTTCATCTCTGTCCAGTCCTTTACGACATAACCGGCTCCCAGCTTTTGGGCAATGTCCATGCCGGTTTTTTCCGCATCATATATCCGATCCACCCTGATTTCAATGCCTGTGACAGCATCTCCCATGCGCAGCATCTTCCGGGCAGCATCCATATGAATATACGCGATGGTTCCGTCATATTCATACATACCGGATTCAAAAAGACCGGCCACCCTGAATTTTTTCATGGAAGGCATATGTCCCACCGGCGAAACCATGCCTCTGGGGGAAATCAGATACAGTTCATCCCCTTCCTCAACTCCCAGATTCCGGCCAAGTTCCCTGCCCAGAACAATACCGGGGGCTGTTTTTTCCGATGTCAGTTTTTCCATCTCTGCTTCTGACAGATTCAGGTGAACCTGTCCCGCTGAAGCCGGATCAATTCCCCGCAGCACAGCTCCGCCGGCTCCGGCAGAAGAACGGAGCATGGTCTGGGTATGGATGACCGGTGTGGCTGCCACCACGTCTTTCACCTGTGCCAGCAGTTCAAGAACGGATCGGTAATCTGTAAAATCCCCTTTTTCACGGGTGATGAAAATATGGGATTCCACTCCCAGAATCCTGTTTTTCAAATCTGTCTCAAAACCTGCCATGACAGCAATCACCACAATCAGGGCCATGACCCCGACCGTCACTCCTGCTATGGAAAGGAAGGTGATCAGGGAAATGAATCCGTCCTGCTGTCTGGCACGCAGATAGCGGCGGACTATGAAATATTCAAAATTCATTGCTTTTGTCAGTGTTAAGTGTTTAGAGCAGTGGTTAAATAACTGATGTTACTCCGGATCGTCATACCGGCGAAAGCCGGTATCCGTAACTGCCTGAAAACCCTGGATTCCGGCTTACGCCGGAATGACTGTGAAAGTTGACAACTCTCTGATTTTTGGAAAAGCTGCGTAACATCAGTTAATAAGTGAGCCGCGTATGATGTTCCGGCGCCGGCCGGCTCCATACCTGATCTGGCTTTTTTCCAACGCTTCGGACAGAAAAAAACTCTGTGCAACTCTGCGGTAAAAAAAGACTGGCAACCGGTTTGGCCCGCTACCCCTTATTTTTTTCTATTTTCAGTATGCGCTCCGCGGAGGCCTGTATCAGGATTTTGATATTGTCCCTGAGATTTCCTTTCATGCAGGAAATGATTTCTGCAAAGGTGGCAGGTGTGATGTGTCTGATTTTTTCCAGACCTGGAAACCCGGACAGATCGCCCACAATAATCATCTGCCGGTTTTCAACCCCCATCTGACGCATAATATCCCGGATTTCATCCACCTCTTTTGTCACATTCATCAGTATTGGTGTCAGGGGTATGGGCTTTCCGCTTACACCGGACGGTATTTCATTGAATTTTACTGAAAATCCGCCCTTTTCCAGCAGAAAGACGCGCTGAAGGGCCTGTTCTCCGGTGAAATGTCCCTGCCGGGCATACAGAAAACTGCCGTTTTTCAGCACAATTTCGGCATCCATTTCCTTCATCCGGATCGTGGCGGTTTTCATTCCGATTTCCATACTCTGCAAAAGGTCAGGAATCCCAACATCGCACAGTTCCCCTTCCATATGCCCCTCATGGGGAATTCTCCTTTCCATCCGCCTCAGCACTGCTTTGATGCGGGCCAGGAGTTCGGATCGGTCAAAGGGTTTGACAATATAATCATCTGCTCCCAGTTCCAGACCTTTTGTGATTATTTCCTGGCGTTTCATGGCTGTGAGGAAAATCACAGCCGCATGCTGCCCGGACGTATCTTTTTTGATCTTCCGGATCAGTTGAAAACCGTCCATTCCCGGCATCTGAACATCCAGCAGGACAAGCCGGGGTTTGCGCTCCGCGAGCATTTTAAGCCCGTGTTCCCCGTCCAGTGCATGAATCACATCATAACCTGATTTTTTCAGATAATTTCCCAGAATAAGGTGATGAGCGGGATCATCATCAATTATTAAAATCAGATAGTCAGCCATTTTTTCCCCTTGCATTGTTTTGTGTTCCGGGATTCCGGTTCTTATGCCGGGTCAGGCCGCCGGGCACAGCTCTTTTTCTTCTGTTTTGCGCAGGAGAAGTTCCCAGTCCCTGTCCACCATTTCCTGTATCAATGTGTAATCCTCATCTTTCAGGTGTCTGAAACGTCCCTGGGGAGCCATATAATCTTTTACAGGCCGGTTTCCCTTGTGATTGAGGGTGTAGCGGATTCCATCTTCCACCTCATACAGGGGAAAGGCATTGCTCTGCACAGCCAGCCGGGCAACTTTGATGCAGTGTTCGGTTGGCACACGCCAGCCGGTCGGGCAGGTGGCAAAAACGTGAATAAACCTGGTTCCGCCTTTCATTTCCCCTGCCTTCTGAAATTTGCGGATCATGTCTTCGGGAAACGCAATACTGGCTGTGGCCGCATAGGGAATCCGGTGCGCGGCCAGGACTTCCACAATATTTTTTTTCCGGGTATGTTTCCATCCCTGTCCCGGAGTTGTGGTTGTGCGGCTTCCATAAGGGGTTGAGGAACTGCGCTGCACACCTGTGTTCATATATGCCTCATTGTCATAGCAGACATAAATGAAATCCTCGTTTCTCTCTGCTGCTCCGGAAAGTGCCTGAAATCCGATGTCAAAGGTTCCCCCGTCTCCTGCCCAGGCCACCACAGTGGTTTCACTGTCGCCTTTCATGTCCAAAGCTGCACGAAGCCCGCTTGCGGCCGCGGCTGCGGTTTCAAAAGCGGTATGCAGAATCGGCACATTCAGCGATGTCTGGGGATGTGCTCCTGCAATAATTGCCCAGCAGCAGGCCGGAATGACCATGATGGTCTTTTCCCCCAGTGCGCGCAGGGCAAACTTCATGGCAACTGTGGCCCCGCATCCCGGACATCCCACATGGCCTGAATACATATAATCTTTCTGAGGTAAATCGCTCAGTGTCATTTGTCATCTCCTGTGATTATTAAGAGTGCAAAAAATTTTCGCACTTTATTTCTGTCAAATCTGCCAAATAATATCAACGCATGGGTATCGAACAGGTAAGGAAAGTCCATTATACATATTCCTCCCATATATCGACTGCGGGTTCGATAATCTTCTCGGGCGGAACAAGCAGTTTCGGATGTATTTTCATCCTGTCCCGCCAGTCAGACGCAGATACACGGGTAAGGCGTGCGACATTTTTATGATCATGCCGGATGATGATTTTTTCCCCTTTTGTAATTTCATCAATATATTTGAACAGATTGTTTTTCAGTTCACTGGCAGAAACAACAAGCATCCGTACCTCCTTACTCATGTTACGCGACATCGTCATACCGGCGAAAGCTGGTATCCGGAACTGTTTGAAAATACCGGATTCCTGCTTACGCAGGAATGACAGTGAAAATGAATAATACCAATTCGCCACTGAGTCGATACAATATTGTCAGTTTTTCCGCTGTTCCGCGTGTGCAGAAAACCGCTTTGCTTAATTTTTGCACTCCTCCGGATTTGCATTCCGCATTGTATAAAATCAATGGTGAATCGATATAAATTCCTGATTTCTGAAGGAGCTGCGTAACATCAGTTTCTTATATGAAATTTGGGTAAAGTGTCAGTTTTTACTGACTGCAAATAAAATCATCTTACCGCGTCAGCCCCACCCACACACTTTCTTTTTCCGGAGCCGGACTTTCTTTGGTCATCCGGAATATCTCTGTGAGAATCTCAGGAGTGACATCCCTTCCGCCCAGTCCGGTGATATAACCGAAAACCGGGGGACGGCGGTCATGATTGTACAGAGCAGCACGGATTTCCTGCGCGAAGATTCCGCTTGCACCAAAAGAGAAATTTCTGTCCACCACAGCGATCTTTTTTGCCTTTCCCAGCACCTGCCGGATCTGTTTTTTGGGAAATGGGCGGAACATTTTCATTTTGAGCAGTCCCACTTTTTCCCCTTTGGCCCTCAAATCTGCAATGACCTCGCGGCAGGTGCTGGCAGCAGTTCCGGCCATGACCAGAATAATATCCGCATCTTCACAGTTGACCGCATCCACCGCGCCGTATCTGCGGCCAAATATGCTTTCAAATTCATCTTCTGTGCGGGCAAATGCGTCCGGAACCATTTCCATTGCCATCTGAATGTCATGGCGCATTTCCATATACACAGGCGGCGGGGCCATCTGGCTGATGGCCTGGGGATTTTTTGTATCCAGACAGATTCTTGGCACAAAATCCGGCAGAAAACGATCCACAGTTTCCTGATCCGGCACGTCCACAGGTTCATAGGTATGGGAGAGAAAAAACGCGTCCAGCACCACCATTACAGGCAGATTCATGCTTTCTGCCAGACGGTATGCCTGCAGAGTGGTATCCAGCACTTCCTGACCGTCTTCGCAGTAAAGCTGAATCCAGCCCGTGTCCCGCTGGGCCAGACTGTCGGTCTGATCCATCCAGATATTCCAGCCCGGCCCCAAAGCCCGGTTGACTTCAGCCATGACAATGGGCAGACGCGCGCCGGATGCCCAGTGCAGAAGTTCGTGCATCAGAGCCAGTCCCTGAGAGGATGAGGCGGTAAATGTGCGTACCCCGCCGGACGCGGCTCCGATTACGGCTGCCATCGCGGAATGCTCGCTTTCCACACAGATGAATTTTGCATCCATTCTTCCATCAGCACAGAATTCGGAAAGAGCTTCCACAATATGGGTCTGGGGCGTTATGGGATAGGCTGACATGACCTGCACCCTTGCCAGCCGGACTGCCTCGGAAACCGCATGACTTCCTTCCAAAACTTCTCTCATAGAATTTCCTCCTCCAGCGACATGGCATTGCGGGGGCATTCAGTCACACAGATGCCGCAGCCTTTGCAGTAATCATAATTGATGCACCGGTTCCCATCGATGAAAATAGCGACTTCCGGGCAGAAAAGTCTGCAGTTGTCGCAGTCATTGCAGATGCCGCAGTTAAAGCACCGGGCTGCCTCTGTCAGAACAGTTTCACGCGCAAAGGTTTTTTCCACTTCTGAAAAATTGCGGGATCGTACTGCCGGAGCAATGATTCTCGGATGCGCACGATCTGCTTTCGGAAAATAGTCGGTATTGATTTCCCCAAAGGAAACTGTATGCAGAGATCGTTTTTTCCGATCACCGGACAGATAGATTTCCATGGAAAGCGCGTTTCCCGCTCCGACCCGGCACGCGTTCAAAGTTTCCTCAATGGCCCCGTATCCTTTCTGAAAAAAAGTATCCAAAGCAATGGCAGCGGACTTTCCAGAAGCAATCGCGTCTGTCACACTTTTGACCGGGTTTGCCAGATCCCCGCCATAAATCACAGGCCTTTCCCTGTTCCAGAAGGTGCAGAACGGCATTTCCAGCACATCGCTGCTCTTTTTGGGCGGCTGATACCAGTCCTCATCAGGTTTGGCTCCAATGGCTGTAAACACATGATCCACCCGCATGGTTTCAGAGGTTCCCTCATCCGGTATCACACTTACCCGGCCTGCCACAGTGTCAGATATTTTCATTTTCTGAAGATGCAGAATCAGTCCTTTTTCATCCTTTTCCATGCTGAGAGGCGAGAGCAGTTCCCTGATTTCCGCGCCTTCCTCCACAGCCATATCCACTTCATGACTGAACGCAGGCATGTCCTGTCTGCGCCTGCGGTAAACCAGCACAGCCTTTGCGCCCATGCGTGTCAGGGAGCGCACCACGTCAATGGCAGTATTGCCGCCGCCGATCACAGCCGCTGTTCCTTTGATTTCTCCGCTTATTCCATTGCGCACATCATGGAGAAACCCCAGCCCGTCCTGCGCATGTTCTTCGCCCGGGATATGCAGGGAAAGAGATTTTCCGTATCCGCAGCCCATGAACACGGCATCATATTTGCCTTTGCCATTTTCCACAAACTCCCGTGTCAGGCGCGAACCGCAGAAGATTTCCACACCCAAATCCAGAATCCGGGAAATTTCTATTTTGAGAACATCCTCAGGCAGCCGGTACCAGGGAATTCCCCAGCGGAGAACCCCGCCCGGTTCAGCCTCTTTTTCAAAAATAAAGCACTGATGCCCCAGCCGGGTGAGAAACCATGCTGCTGAAAGACCGGCAGGGCCTGATCCTGCTATGGCTATGCGCTTTCCCCGTAATGCGCGTTTTTCCGATTCCGAGTCATCCCCGTAAAAAGGATGGGGAATGGCGTAGGCATCCCGGATGGCAATATCACCGATAAAGCGTTCCAGCCGGTTGATGGAAAGGGGTTTATCCAGTTCCATACGGTTGCAGACACTTTCACAGGGATGAAAGCAGACCCGGCCGCATACAGCAGGAAAAGGATTTTCCCGCAGAATTGTCTCCCATGCAGCAAGAAACATTCCTTTTGCAGCAAGCATCTCAATGCGGGGAATATCTTCACCTGCCGGACATGCCTGACTGCATGGTGCAGTTTTTTCACAGTATTCCGGACGCACAAAACGCCAGAATCCGGTTTTGTTCACCGTGGTCGGCATTTGGGATCGGGATATGTATAAGGGGATTTCCCCTGTTGTTTCATGTTCTTCCAATTGCATTGCACTCCTTACATTTTCGTGTGCTTTGTGTTTTTCGCGGTTAAAAAAACAGCGGGTATTAAGGTTTTGAAAGCAATCCGGTATCCGGTTCGGGATTCAGAACTGCACGCTTTCATATGCCTGCTTTGCGGCTTCAAAATTCTCCTTCTGCCGGGCAGGAATTTCCTTCATGATAACCTCTTCCAAAGCATTCATGGGCGGATTTTCCATAATCCTGGCAAACGCTCCGATCATGGCCGTATTGATAATGGGCTGGGTCCGGGTTCCCAGTTTATGGGACAGGGCAATGCCGGAGGCATCCACCGCAGCCACACGGAATGCGGAAAACCGGGGATCATTCTGAATATCTGATGAAAAATCCGGCATATTGAGCAGAATCCATCCCCCGTGTCTGAGCCCCTTTGTCACATCCACAGTATGCAGCAGTTTGGCATCCTGCACCACCACATGATCCGGCTGATACACATTGCTGCGGATAAGAATTTTTTTGTCAGCAAGCCGGAGATATGCCTCCACAGGCGCGCCCCGGCGTTCAACTCCGAACACCGGGAAGGTCTGCACATAATAACCGGCCCTGAAAAAGGCTTTTGCCAAAATGACGGAGGCCATTACAGTTCCCTGTCCGCCCCGTCCGTGAAAACGGATTTCCTGCATTTTATTATTCACCTTTCATTATTTTTTTCGGTATAAACCGGATAACAAACCGGGTATGACCGTTGCTTTCAATCTTCAATCTTCCGCCAAGGTAATTTTCCACCAGACTTTTGACCAGATCCGGGGCAGCGATTCCTTTATCGCTCAGATTGGTCTCATCTGTCATCAAAGTGCTGAAACTGCTTACAGAAAGTTCAAGTTCATCCTGTTCCGTGTCTTTCAGACAGATATTAATATGGGAAAAGGTTTTATTATCTGAGGCGGTAATAAAAGGCCCGGCCAGGAGTTCATTGATGATCAGACCAATGGGAAAAGCCTCTTCCGGATGAAGCATGATGTCTGCCGCATCCACATCCACCAGGATTTCACCTGAACGGATGCGGAAAGTCTGGAAAATGTTTTTCACCACTTTTTTGATATAATCCGCTGATTCAATAAAAATATCATAGGGAGGATGGGATATGACCTCATGAACCAGGGCAAGGGTGTTCACACGGCTCCAACTGCGCCGGAAAATATTCAGGGTATGGCTGCCGGAAATATACTCGGCCTGCAGATTCATCATGTCTGATATAAGCCGCAGATGGTTTCCGAACTGCCGGTGGGTCTGCCGGACAAAATGTTCTCTGTCCCGAAGATCAGATACATTCTGCACCTGGGATTTTTTCAGTTCCTTATAAATTTTTTCCAGTTTCCGGTCACGGATGCGGATTCCCTGGGAAAAGGTTTCGGTTCTTTTGCGTATGGTGGAAGACAGGGAGCGCATGATGGATTTGGAAATGGGGTTGGACCCTGTAATCAGATTGAAATCATCACGGGTGATGGAAAGAAGTTCACAGGGCTGCCGCGCTATGACTGTGGCGCTTCTGGGAGAATCATCAATCAGGGCAAGTTCTCCGAACAGATGTCCGGGGCCATATACGGAGAGAAGGCCCTGCTCCGCTGTATTATAATTTTTCCAGATTTCCACACTGCCTTCATGCACAATGAAGAGATTTTCCCCCAAATCCCCTTCTCTGAAAATGATTTCCCCGGTTTTGAAAGCAGTTTTCCGGCATGTGTCGCGGATCACCGAAATATCCTCATCCGGCAGAGAAGCAAAAAACGGCACACCTCTGAGAAAATGAAACAGATCTGACATGAACGGCCACTTCCTTCATAAATATACGGCCGTTTCGCTCCGGCCTTTTTGGACGATACAGAACTTGCGCAGTTGAATTTTTACCTTTTAACTCTTTTAAGTGCAACAAAATTCTGCGATCAGCAGAATCCGTGTCTCATTTTGGGCGGCTTTTTCAGAAATCAGCAATTCCGTTGTCATTGCAGCGTTTGCAGGAATGGCACTGACTGCTTTTTGGGCATAGGGACTTTTTTATACTGACAGAAAAACCGCAGGGGCAGGTTCCTGTGTCTGCCCCTTTTTCTGAAATGCGGTTACAGTACCGCCCTGCGGATAAAATCAGTATCAAAAGTCCCACAGCCGATCTTTGAAATTGGCTCAGAAGATCAGAAAAAGTCCTCCCTTTGAAGGTGCCGGCAGCCAATATTTTGGATCTGCTGATCTTTTACTGTACCGGACTCCGTATAAGTTCACCCGGCTGAATATTTTTCTGAGACTGGATAATCAGAACAGTGGATGCGGTTTCTTCAGAGTGAAGTACAAGCACTTTCCCGAAATCCATCGGCGTCCGGATGGTTTTTTCCGATGGGCCGGTGCCGGCTGTAAAGACCTTTTCCTCATATACCTGGTACTGCTGCCCCGGCAAAACACCGTCAGCCGTCCCTTTGTCTATAAATGCTATGTCATGCTGCCCCATCATGGAATTATGGTCTTCGGAGGCTATGATTTTGCCCATAATTCCTTCCCTGGCATTCACAAAGGGAATCTTTGGTGATTTCGCTGTATGGGGCATAAGGAGATCATCCACCTTTATGTTCCGGTAGGACTGCACCACCCTGCCGATTTTAAAATCCGGATCATCCTGAACAATTTCCACAATACCCAGAATAAGATGCTGAATTCCGATAAATTCCTTTGTTTTCTTATCCGTAAGCGGAGATGATGTCCGGTAAACAGTATAGTATTTTCCGAGAATCAGTGACTTTTCTTCCGAAGGTCTGACAAAGACCGTATCCCCTTTGCTGATCATGCGTTTTCCGTCTTTTTCCATAAAGATGATTCCGCTGGATTTCACGGCTTCTTTCCGTATGAATCCGACCTGACTGATGGGAGCAAACACATAATGCGGAGTCCCGTCATCTGATATGACCTCCTCTGTCTCAGGTTCAACCGTAGGGATTATCTCCACATCCGCAGGAACCGGGGCAGAAACCGCTTCCGGCTGCTGTGCCGGAACTGTTCCGGGCATCTGCCCTTTCCGGAAAAGACGAATCTGCTGTCCCGGATAGATGAGATGCGGATTGGGGATAGGGATATCACTGTTTTCCTTCCAGAGTTCGGGCCAGTACCAGGGGGAATTCAGAAACTTTCCGGAAAGATCCCACAGGGTATCACCTTTCTGTATGGTATAGTACGCGCCTCCCTGTCCATCCTCCGCAACCACCGGACTTTTCACACCGGGTTTCTCCTCTGCGTAAAGGTTTAATGCCGGCACCAATGCCAGCAGGGTGAACAGGCACATTCCCGGTATGTTACAGCTCTTGCCTCTGCGATGTATCATAATTAACCCCCATTTCCGATGATGTTTTAAAAAAATGTTCTCCGTTCTTTTTCAGGTTATATGATTTTTATAACTATTGTCAAGTTTTTCGAAACAGATTCATTCATTCTGCCTGACAAGTTTCTTGACAGAAAGGGAGAATACAAATATGAATAGACTTCTGACACAGGCTGTCGGCTGTGAAAAAAATTTTTCGGTGGTTCGGAAAAATGAAAAAATTTCCGAATCCACCCGCAGTGTGACCAATTTTCTGTTTAAACGAAAGGGGAATTTATGATTACCGGAGCTTTTACAGCACTTGTGACACCGTTTGACGAAAACGGAGTGGATGAGGCGGGGCTGGCCAGACTTGCGGATTTTCAGATAGCAAACGGCATATCCGGCATACTGGCTGTGGGCACTACAGGGGAAAGTCCTGTTCTGACCTGGGAGGAACATAATGCCGTGATTGAAAAAATCGCGGACAAGACAAAAGGCAGATGCCTCTGCATCGCGGGTACGGGAAGCAACAACACCAAAGAGGCTTTGGAAGCTGCAAAACATGCGGCAAAGGCCGGTGCGGATGCAGTCCTGCTGGTGGACCCGTATTACAACGGGCCAAGTTCGCTGGAAATCCGCAGGGAATATGTGGAACCTGTCGCGCAGGCTGTTCCGGATGTGCAGGTGATTCCCTATATCATTCCCGGAAGAACCGGAACACAGATGTTCCCTGAGGATCTGGCCATTCTTCATGAGAAATATCCTAATGTGAAAACTGTGAAGGAAGCCACAGGAAATCTGGAAAACATGAAACGCACCCGTAAATGCTGCGGCCCGGATTTCAGCATTCTTTCCGGAGATGACGGTCTGACCTTTGACATGATGACAGATCCCGCAATCATGGCACAGGGAGTCATTTCTGTGGCCTCCAATATTGCGCCCAAAGCTGTGTCTGATCTGGTGCGTTTTCTTGCACAGGGAAAAAAGGCCGAGGCTGATAAACTGAGGATCGCTCTGGAACCCCTGTTCGGGCTGGTGGTGGTCAAAACCACAGAAAAAACACCCTATGGGGATGTGGTCTGCCGTGCGCGCAATCCCCTGGCCACCAAAACTCTGATGGCGATTCTGGGAATGCCTGCGGGATTCTGCCGCCAGCCTTTGGGAAAAATGACATACAAAGGAATGGAAGTAGTGCTTGGCGCGGCAGGAAAACTGATGCGGGAGCATCCTGAAATCCTTGCACCCGCTGCCAAATTCTTTGGCGCGGATATTGAAGCCCGGATCAGCGACCGGAGCATTTGGGAAAAATTCTGCTACAGCGCATATTAGACCCGGAGTATGCTCCATGCACCACCTTTAATTTAATCATCCGGAGTCCCGAACTGAAAGTTCGGGACTCTGAAATGATTCCTGAGCGTCTGCCAAACTTTCAGTCCGGCACTCGGCTTAACGGCATTCAGCCGCTGTGAAGATTATGCTGCTCAATGAGGGAATATTCCCCTCTGTAATACCAATTCGCTGTTGAATTTATACAATAAGGTGAGTTGTTTCCTCTGTGTTCTCTGCGGTTTTTTCTCTCTGTGTCCTCTGTGGGAAACCGGATCATAAGTATATTTTCAATGGAGAATTGGTATAATACCGATTCTCCATTGAACTGATACTGATCCGGAGGAGTGCAAAAATTAAGCGGAGCGGTTTTTTGCACACGCGAAACTGCGGAAAAAACTGACAGTATTATATTAAACCAATGGCGAATTGGTATAAGAGGGGAATCGGAAATCCTGTTTCAGCACCACCGCGCAGTAAAAGAAAAGGGCGCATCCTGAAATCAGGATTCCGGTGTTTCCGGAATGTCTTTCATCCTTGCCTCAAAATTTTCGTAACTGAAAAACACATCCTTTAGCCACTTCATGCCGAATTTGAGCAGTTCCACATCATCGTTTTTTATTTTTTCCGCAATCTCCGGCTCCGTGGGATACCTCTGCAGAAAAGAGCTTTCAAACACAAAACGCCTGAACTGGTCAATGTTATAGCTTACCATGAAAAAAAGCTGTTTGCTCTTGTCTGTCAGTTTGATGTTCATGGGAAATGAACGCTTTCTCACCACCAAATCTGTCCATCCCGCATTGATCTCGTCATGAATATCCACACCCTGATCGACCCGCCATTCCCTTACAGTCCAGTCTTCCTTTTCCTCAAATCCCAGACAGTGGGGTTCATTGACAAAAAAATAGAAACCCCCGTCATCCGCGCCTTCCCTGTGCATGAGGGAGGCCACGCCCAGGGGATAATACCGGCAGGTTGTTGGTCTGTCAGTATAAATTATACATCCGTCATCCCGCACAAAGGGGCATGATTTCTGATCATCATCCAGCAGTTTCAGCGTGACAACCGGCAGATCGGTTTTTTCCATAATTTCCGGTTTGGTATAGATGGCCAGAAATTCCTCTGAAGAAAGATCCAGACGCTTTTTCAGCCGGATAATGTCATAAGGCGTCAGGATAATATTGATACCCCGGCAGCACTTGGTGAAACATTTTACCCCTTTGTGGCATTTAAAGGTGAATTCGCTGTTTATTCCAAGTTTTACCGGTGAGATGGATGCCATTGTTTCCGTGTTTTCCATTGTGTTTTTCCTTTCCGTATTTTGTATTGATGAACTCGTAAAAAATCCGAATTTCTGTTTTGCCTCATTCCGGGGAAAAGCGGAATGCGGTTTTTTCAAATTCCTGCACAGTCAGAAGTAAGCGGTCTGATGGATCAAAATTCGGTAGTGGGTCAAATCCGTTGATAAGGTCTCCCCTCCCTGAGGGAGGGGCAGGGGAGGGTGAAAACATCACTGATTATCCCCCTCCCCTGACCCCTCCCACCAGGGGAGGGGAATTTTTGGATCAACAGATTTGCACCACTACCCAAAATTCAATCCTGCTTACAGGGTTTCCTCCGGCGCAGGTCTGTCATCATGGGAGATGGTTTTTTCATAGGAAACTGTTTCCTCCGGTGTCACAGTACTTTCATAGGAGACTGTTTCCTCATAGGAAACCTCCGGACTGCCCTCTGCGGCAAAGTCTGCATCATATGCTTCTCCCACTATTTCCATAATTTCGGCTCTGAGAGCGTTTTCATCTTTAATATCCCCCCATTCCTCCTTATACATGGCATGAAAGACAATATGGAACATCATTGTCAGCAGCTCATAGGCATTGATTCCCGGAGATTTCTGCATGGCATTGATCATCTGTCCGCATTTCTCATATTCGGCTTTCAGTTCCTCCAGATTCCGGAACAGGCGGATAATATCCGAACGGATTTCCGGCCGGGTTTCCGGTATGTTCACCCCGCTTTCCCAGTTTTTTCTGCACCGGCTGATGGTTACGCAGTCCGAACGGATCAGATCACTGCGGCTTTTTTCGCTTTTAAAGAAAGACTGGGCATTAACATGCACCTGTATTTTTTTCTGAATCTCTGTCTGCTCCTGCAGCATTTCCTGACGCAGCATTTCCTGCACATCCCTGGAAAGCATGATTTCAAGAGACAGGAAAAAAACGGATCTGGCCGATATTTTTTTTCTGAACTCCCTGACAGCGCTGTACCAGAATACACGGCTGCACTGTACAAAAGAGTCTTTTCCGGATACAGCCCCATCCTGCATAAGTCTTCCGGTTTCGGAAATCCAGAATCTTGTCTTTTCAAACAGACGTTCGCCGGTGACAGCATAGTAAATCATGCCCACTGCCGCATACCAGTCCTGGAGATGAAAAATGCGCGGCAGACCGCTGAAAGCATGGATCAGTATTTCATTGCTCATCAGATGTGAAGGGGTGGCATAGGACGGGGTTCCGCCAATAAAAGGCTGAAACATTTCCTTATCAGTCCCATGAAAATTTACCGATGTTTCAAAATCAATCAGTCCCAGCCGTATTTCTCCGCTTTGGTGCAGATGGGAACTGCCCGCCACAAAGATATTGTCGGGTTTGAGATCCCGGATCGCTATTCCCCTTTGTTTCAGACCGCAGAGCAGAACAAGAAGTCCTGAGACAATGCCTTTAAGCATGACTCTGTTCTGCTCAAAGCTCTTTCTGTATACACAGTCCTGCATCATTCTCCGATGGGCATCAACATCTTCTTCCCTGTTTTCATAGAGTTGTGCCATCAATCCCTTCAGACTGGCCACAACTCCGGAACTCAGGCCGGGAAGGGTACTGGGAATCTCCTTTTCAGCCAGCCACAGCAGAAACCATTCTTTTCTTTTGTAAATAAAGGCAGAGGGATTGATTCCCGCCTTTTTCAGTATCAGATTCACTTTTTCCTCATAATCGGTGTATATTTCACTGATGCTGAAAAATATGTGGGAATTTTCACTGCCGAACAGTCCCTCAAATGCGGCAAGGTTCCACAGAATGTCAAACTGACTGAAGATATTTTCACAGATTTTGTTTTTGCTGCGGTGCATTTTTTCAATCACATGCCCAAGAAAGGAATTCCGGGACAGACTCATGAAAAAGGCAAAGGTATCCCCAATTTTCAGATAATCATGAAACCAGGGGGATTTCCGCAGCAAATCGGTATATACTTTTTCCAGTCTGTCCTGAGCAATATCAGAGGAAGCCGCAAATCTGGGAATTTTTTTCAGAATGGCAGAAAGACTGGGAGCAATACATTCAATGTCAGGGCCTAGCCGATCAGCAATCTGTATTTCCGCAGCAATGCTTTCCAAATAATCATCAAATTCCCGGATCGGGGAAGGCGGAATCTTGACCACCAGCAGATCGTCATAAATGACTTTGAAACAGGTGCTTTTGCTTCCGCTGCCCTCCCCCAGAGGAGCCAGGGACATACGTCTGGATTTGTATCCCTGCCATCTGACACGGAGTTCATAGGTATGATCGGATCCCGGATTTTCCGGATCAAGGCAGATGATTTCAGTCTCAGCCGTATCCTCTTCTGAAACCCCCAGCTGGGCTGTGTACAGGTTCAGAAAAAAACGTAAGACAGCCTGTCCGGTCTCTGTGGTCACGCTGAGACCGCTGTATGCAGTTTCATGTTTTTCTTTCATTGTTTCCTGATTTTTCAAAATATTCAACCGCAAAGCCTGATTTGCGGAACATAAATATGAAATCATAACTTTGCAGAATACTTCGTTGAGGAAAGTTTTACAAGAGATTCTTATGCGTTTTTCTGTTTTGTCTGTTTTGGGAAAAAATGTTATATGAAATTTTCGGCATTTTTCAGACAGACATTTTCTTAAAATAACGAGATGCTCAGTTTTTTTCAAGCACATGAGACACAAAGGTTTGACATGGTTCATAAATAGCTCACTGTGCCATTTGTATGTTCTTTGTGGTAAAAAAAACTGCATATGGCCTGAAAATCTGTATAATATCAGTTATCCATTGATTTTATATAATAAAGTGAGTTGTTTCCTCTGTGTTCTCTGTGGTTTTTTCTCTCTGTGTTCTCTGTGGGAAACCGAATCACAAAGATACTTTCAATGGAGAATTGGTATAATATTGACACTGGTGCCATACTTCCTTATGATAAGCACTGTTTTCAGAGGATCTCAAATGTTCCGGGTATCCATGATCCGCTGAAACAAAAAAATCCGATAACAGAAAACATTCTTTAAATAACCCATGAGCATAGGACTGTCAGATGATTACCTTGCTGGATTACGGCGCAGGCAATGTGCGCAGCGTTGTCAACGCGCTGGAAAGCCTGGGCGCAAAAGTGAAAACTGTGAAAAATGCCGAAGATATTCTGAGTGCGGAAAAACTGGTTTTTCCCGGTGTGGGAGCCTTTGGCAGTATGATGGAAATCCTTGAGGGAAAAAATTATGCAGCACCCCTGAAAGAATATCTTGCGGCAGACCGGCCTTTTTTCGGTATCTGTCTGGGACTGCAGGCTCTTCTGGAATACAGTGAAGAGGCGGAAGGTGTGAAAGGACTGGGATTTCTTCCCGGAGCCGTAAAACGCTTTGACACCGATCTGGCCGTTCCCCATATCGGATGGAACGGTATCAGCATCCGGCAGCCATCGCGCATTTTCCGGGATCTGCGGGGAGATGAAAAATTCTATTTTGTGCATTCTTACCATGCCGCGCCTGAAGATGACAGTGCTGTGCTGACCACCACAGATTACGGATACAGCTTTGTCAGCGCAATTCAGAAAGGCAATGTCACTGCCACCCAGTTTCACCCGGAAAAAAGCGGAAACGCAGGATTGCAGGTTCTCAAAAATTTTCTGGAAAGCGGTGCGGAACCGGTCATGCCTGTGCAGATTTCCCCGCGCACAACTTTGGCAAAGCGGATTATCGCGTGTCTGGATGTGCGCTCCAATGATCAGGGCGATCTGGTCGTGACCAAAGGGGATCAGTATGATGTGCGGGAAAAGGGCGAGGTGAGAAATCTGGGAAAACCTGTGGAACTCGCGGGACGCTATTACAGGGAAGGCGCGGATGAAATCACTTTTCTCAATATTACCGGTTTCAGGGATTTTCCTTTGGAAGACATGCCCATGATTAAGGTGCTGGAAGAGACTTCCAAACATGTTTTTGTTCCCCTGACCATCGGCGGCGGAATCCGGGATTATACCGATATACACGGACGGACATACACTGCGCTGGAAGTGGCTGCGGAATATTTCCGGTCAGGCGCGGACAAGGTTTCCATTGGCAGCGATGCTGTGCTGATTGTGGAACAATATCTTAAAACCGGCAAAAAAACCGGGAAAAGCGCGATTGAGGAAATTGCCCGTGTTTACGGAAATCAGGCTGTGGTCATTTCTGTGGATCCCAGAAGAGTGTATGTGAAATCCCCTGAAGGTGTGAAACATCAGCTTATTGAAACCGCGTTTCCGGGGCCCGAAGGGGAAAAATACTGCTGGTATCAGTGCACCATCAAAGGGGGCCGGGAAGGACGGGATTTGGATGCCGTGACTCTGGCGCAGATTTGCGAAAAACTGGGCGCAGGGGAAATTCTGCTCAACTGCATTGACCGGGACGGAAGCAATTCCGGCTTTGACATTGAACTGATCAATGCAGTCAAAAAAGCTGTAAGCATACCGGTCATCGCGTCCAGCGGAGCAGGATGCGCGGAACATTTTCATGAAGTTTTCACCCGGACAGATGCAGAATCCGCACTGGCCGCAGGCATATTTCACCGTCAGGAGGTTCCCATCAGTGAGGTAAAGGCATATCTCAGAGACAAAGTGGAAATCCGTGCCTGAACTGCTTTTTTTCTTAAAAAATGCAAAACCGTACCACAGGCATCCTGTTTGTGCCGGTTCAGTCCCGTCACAGGCCGGATGCCACCTTTTTTTATTTCCCATAATCTGCTGTATATCTGTCTTTTTCTCATTCTGTCATAAACTGAATCCATTAATTTCAGATAGTTCCCATTACGCTGCACACAACTATGATGATATGCTCCAACTTCCTATATTAACAAAAAATATTTTTCTTTTGACAAATCCCCTCTCTTTCCTGTAAACAGCCTTCCGCTAAAAGTGGCACAAACTTCCAGTTTGTGCTGAAAGTGGCACAAGTTTCCAGGTTGTGCAGAAACGTAGTACAGGCTTCCAGCCTGTGCTGAGACACATGAACAGCCTGGAAGTCTGTGCCACTGCACATGAACAGGCTGGAAGCTTGTTATGCTTTAACAACAACATATGGAGAGGTGTCATGAAGTATGACAGATGATTCCGTTTTTTCGGATATATCCGGCCTGGAGGATTTCTATAGTGAAATTCACAGGCAGACAAACATTTTTAAACTTGCCACCGGTATCCGCTGCCTTCCCGGATGCGGACACTGCTGCGAAAACCAGAACGTTGAGGCAAGTGTACCGGAAATGTATTCTGTGGCAGCAGAGATTTTCCGTGAAAAAAAAGAATATGAGGTGATCGCAGCCATTGAGGCCAAAACACTGATCGGAGACAAAAGTTGCGTGTTTTATGTTCCTGATCCGGAAATTCCCGGAAACGGAAGATGCTCACAGTATCCCTTCCGTGCTCTGGTATGCAGGCTTTTCGGTTTTGCAGCGCGGAAAAACAAATACGGGAAAAAAGAGTTCAGTCCGTGCAGAAAGATCAGGGAAAATTTTCCGGAGCTTGTTGAAAATGCACAGAAGGCCGTATCCGGCGGACTTGAAATTCCGGTGTGTCAGGACAGTTTTTTTCATGTGTCATCCCTTTTTCCTGACCGGGGAATTCAGACCATGCCGATCAATCAGGCCATCCTGCAGGCTTTGGAAATAATATGGTGGAAAAAACCTCTTGATTTCGAATATGCAAAGGCATCTTAGGGATTTGAAAACTGCTGATATACCGGTTTCAGTGTTCAGTGTCTGTCCCTGACACCCGGAACCTGACACCTGAACACAGGCGGTACTTTAAGAAGTTTAATTTCCCTTAGGCTGTCTGAACCGGAATCAGAGGAAAAATTTTTATGTTTTTTCATCATTTTCTTGACAAAAGTTATGAAAAGACTATAATACCGTGCCAATCAATAAAGGCCAGCCTGTTTCGGCGGGCCGGTTTCGTTCTGAAGGGAAAAACCATTTGTCATGTATGTTTTGAAAGTGGCAACCTGAAGTATGAAACTGAGAGAAATTTTTTTTAAAAGGAGGTGTCACAATGGCAGATGGTGTGGTAAAATGGTTCAGTGAAAAAAAAGGTTACGGTTTCATTGAGCAGAGCAACGGAACAGATGTTTTCGTTCATCATTCCGGAATCAACGGAAGCGGTTTCAAGTGCCTGTATGAAGGCAACCGCGTCACCTTTGATATTGAACAGGGCCCAAAAGGACCTTCCGCAGTGAATGTCACTGTACTGGCCTGACAATTTCAAGTCATAAAAAAAACCCTGACAGTTTTGTAAACTGTCAGGGTTTTCTTTTGCATAACCCATGTTATGCTGCCCATTACAAAAATCAGGAATTATACCAAATCGCCATTGAAAATATACTTATGAAATACACCCCGCCCCCTCAGGAGGGGATTTTCTGAAAAAATCAATGGCGAATTGGAATTATTCTCTTTGGCTGTCATTCCTGATAGATTTGGAATACAGTAATCACAAAGTCTCGCGGATACCTTTACAAAACTGTGACTTCAAAAGGCCATCCCACAACACCGCCTTCAATGAACCAGACCCGGTCAAAACCGGCCGCGTTGAGAATGCGCTGTGCCTCATATCCGCGCATACTGACCTTGCAGAAAGCCAGAATGTCTTTGTTTTTGGGAAGTTCTGAAATCCTTTCCCGCAGCGCGCCCAAAGGAATATGTTTCACCTCATAGGGAAGCTGCACAGTCTTGAATTCATCCGGAGTCCGGGTATCCAGCAGCATCACATTTCCTTCCTCAATGCGCTTTTTGGCCTCAAGAGCGGAAATGCCTTTTGCAATGCCATCGAGCTTGTTGCTGAGCATATGTGCGCAGGTTGCCAGCGGATCAATGGGCGGACTGAAAGGCGGAGCATAGCCGAAATCAATATTGGCTATATCATCCAGCGTGCCGTGCATGTAAATCACAGCAGCCGCAACATCCAGACGTTTGGCTCCGTTGCCTGCACCGGCCACCTGAACGCCAAGCAGTTTCCGATCTGAACGCGAAGCCATCATCTTGATAATAAAGGGCGCGTTTCCGGGTATATAATGGGGAAGGTCCGATCCTGCCCATGTAAAAATTTCCGCATCCAGATTCAAATCTTTTATCTGTTTTTCCGAAAGACCGGTTCTGCCCAGTGTGAAATCAAACGCGCGCACAATGCCGGTGAGGGAGATTCCCCCAAATGCAGTGGTAAGTCCCGCAATATGGTTGGCAATCACACGTCCGTGTTTGTTGGCCGTTGATCCCAGAGGAACAAAAAGCTGCCCCCCCGCGTTTCTGCCTGCGTAATGATTGACAGCACAGTCACCGCCTGCATAAATGTCTTTGTCACTGGTCTGACAGTATTCATTGATGATGATGCCGCCCCGTTCCATGCAGGAAAGTCCGGCGTCTCTGGCCAGTTTGTCATTGGGACGGGTTCCCACAGCAATCACCACCATATCTGCCTCAACCACCTGCCTGTCCGTATTGACAGACGCGGCTTTTTCTTTTCCGCCAATGCCTGTCACACGTTCGCCCAGCACCAGTTTCACGCCCTTCTGACGCAGATGTTTGGCAGCAAATATGGCCACATCTTTATCCAGAATACCGGGCATAATCTGATCCATCATTTCCACAATGGTAATATCCATCCCCCGGTGGCTCAGGGCTTCGGCCATTTCAATGCCGATAAATCCGGCTCCGACCATGACCGCTTTTTTAAGCCTCTGGGCTTCCATCTCCCTGATCAGACTTTCTCCGTGATCCGGATGGGTCATAAACCAGACATTTTTCAGATCCACCCCGGAAATCGGGGGACGGAATGGATAACCGCCTGTGGCCAGCACAAGTTTGTCATAAGGCATATCACTTTCTTTGCCGGACACCAGATTTTTCACCCGCACGGTTTTGTTTTTTCTGTCAATGGACAATGCCTCGGTTTCAATAAGAACCTTAAACCCCTTTGCCTTGTCAAAAAAAGCAGGTGTCCGGGCTGCTCCCACAGGTGTCCTGATCAGTTCCTCAATATCATGGATAAGTCCCTCCACATAATAGGGAATGCCGCAGGCTCCGTAAGAGACAAGTTTTCCTTTTTCAATCATGGTTATGTCCGCATTCGGATGCAGACGCCGAAGCCGGGCCGCTGTTTTCGGGCCGCAGGCCACTCCTCCTATAATAAGAACACGCAAAGCTGATGCCATTGAAAATATTTCCTTTCTGATTTGTCATTTGTAAAAAATATTGGCATTTCGAATAAAAAAATTTCCCGCAGAGAACACAGAGACAGGTTTTCACATGTATTATAATCCAGCAGAAGCTCTGAAAAATACTTTGAGATTCTCTGTAGTTGCTGATACGGCAAAATTTATGCCAAAAAACAAACGTGAAGTATTATACAAAAATTCTCTGTGTTCTCTGTGAGACACTCTGTGATCTCTGCGGGAAACAAATCTGTGGGCAGGACAGCGCAGCACAGGTTTCCATACAGGTTTTATGAACAGGCTGAGAAAACAGGCTGAAAACCTGTTTTACTTTGGTTCCGGCTGATTCTCCGCGGGTTCGGGAAGTGCCTCGGTTCCCTCCACAGTTTCCTTTATCGAAGTGTAAATGATTTTAAAATTTTCAGGAAAGGCTGTGGGAGAGACCCTGCCGGTTTCGATGAATTTTACAATGATCTCTTTGGCTGCCCTGAGAATCTGTTCGTCCTGAGATGAAGACATATTTTTTCCTTTTACGGATTGCAGGTTTCAGTGTAACGTAATATCAGCAGATTTAAAAACAGGTTCCGGCACTTATTCCCACTCGAAGCATCAATGACGCTAAGTTAAGCAAATTTCCGGATTGCGAAACTGAAAGATTGGCAGTATTTTCTGATTTATTTCAGGAACTCAAACTTTCAGTTCGGGACTCATCCGCCCGTAACTTAATGGCATTGATGCGAAGCATGGGAACGAGAAAATCACATGAATCACATTTCAGGCAGCAATCATGCAAATCCTTTCATCCTGTGAATCCCGGTTCAGACAATTTTGGCGGGCAACGCTCAGCTTTTGCCCACCCTACGGGAAAATCAGCATCATCACGGTTTCAAATTTCATAGGGTGTCAGACTTTCATACCCTTCCTTTGTCACCAGAACAGTCTGCTCAAACTGTGCGGAAAGTGAACCGTCCTGGGTTACAGCAGTCCACTGATCTCCGAGGACTTTTACATCTTTTCTGCCCAGATTGATCATGGGTTCAATGGTGAATACCATGCCCGGAACCAGTACCACGCCCTCCCGTTTTTTCCCGTAATGGGGAACCTGGGGAGCCTCATGGAATTCAAAGCCCACGCCATGCCCCACAAACTCACGCACAACAGAACAGCGTTCCCCTTCCGCATAGGTCTGAATGGCCCAGCCTATGTCACCGATGGTATTGCCCGGACGCACCATTTCCAGCCCCCGTTTAAGACATTCTCTGCAGACACTGACGATTTTTTGGGCATCTTTGCCGGGTGTTCCCACAAAAAAGGTTTTGTTCGCATCTGCCAAATAACCGTTAAGAATTGACGTAACATCCACATTGACAATGTCTCCGTCCTTCATAATCCGTTTTCCGGGTATACCGTGACAGATCACCTCATTGACAGATACGCACACACTTTTGGGATAGCCCTTGTAATGAAGCGGCGCGGGTTTTGCCCCGTTTTGGATGGTGTACTCATGCACCAGGGTGTTGATTTCCTCGGTCATCATTCCCGGTTTCAGATTTTTTTCCACCAAATCAAGGGTATCCAGCACCAGACGGCCTGCCCTGCGTATGCCTTCTATATCTTTGTCATTTTTCAGGCGTATCTGATAGCGCCTGAAATAGACATCCTTAACCTCTTCGGGTTTGTTGATTCTTGGTTTGAGAAGACAGCATTTTTTGTATTTTTTGCCGCTTCCGCAGGGGCAGTCGTCATTGCGCCCAATCTTTGTCGTCTTGGTAATTTTCATAAGAGTTCTCTGCAAATATAAAGTTTCAGAAATCACTGCCTGTAACAATGATTATGCCTGCATTAATCCTGTATCATTCCAAATGCTGTTCCGGCATATTAAATGAACTGATTATGTGCATAATATACAAAAAAATAATATTTTTCAAATTATTACTGAATTCTTAATCACAAGCGAATCTGTCTCTGCCAAAACATCCTCTATATCCGGCATATCAGCACTCTGAACATCCAAAGGCAGGTGCTTATGATGAGGGAATGTTGTGATTTCAGAATGATGAGGTGCATTATCATAACGGAATATCAATTGCCTATCATGCGTCATACAGTGATAACGGTAATCTGTAATAAACAGTTCTGATTCCTGAATCCGGACATGCTGAAAAACAGCCAGGCTGCTTCCGTCTGCAAAGGTGATTTCGCCTTTGATATAGGCAGTATTTAGGCTGGTAAAATTTCTGTGAAGATTGACATAAATGACCAGTGGATCATTTCGGATGATTTTCTCAATGCAATCAAAATGTGAACTGATCATTTTTATCAGCTTTTTTCCAAATCATTTATAAAAAAATTAAGTTGTTCCCTGGTTTGTTTCCATTCATTGATTGCCTCAATCAATGCTTTCCATTCAAACATATCCTCATCATCTCCCGCTTTTCCTTCATGGAACAGTCTGTAAAAATCATCTGAAGATATTTTGTATTTATCTTCAAACATTCCTGACTGATCTTTAAGATGACGGATTGCCATGTCACATATTCTGCTTTCTCTCATCATCAAAGGCATGATTTGTTTTGTCATAAGCATAATTCAGATTCCTTTGCATCAAATTAAGCAAACGGAAATTTTCGTGTATAAAAATCATACAGTTCTTCCCATGTCGATTTCTGCCACTGAGAATTCCCATTTGCCTTGTCCATCAGTTCAAAACATTCCTCTATCCACATGTCCGGAACATTTCTCCTGTTTCCGGGTTCTTTCTGCATTTTTGTCAGACTGTGTTTTTCAAGAATTTTCTCAATGTGTTCAAATTCTGCTATGGGAATTATGACGGCACATGGAATATGATTTTCATCCAGAATATAATTTTTGTGAAGTGTCGGCATATCCATATCTCCTTTCTCCCGAATATCTGCATCTGACCGGAATTAGGTGATTTTTGAAAATAAATATACCGTTTCAGTTCACAGGCACAGGGAAAAAGCTGGAAGCTTTTGATACTTTTCCGGTATATTCTTTTCTGGAAATCACCTAAGTTCGGGCTGCGGAAAAAAATTTTCCGCAGCCCGGATAAATTTACAAACCAATCATTCCTATTCAAAAATCCAGCGGATATATTTCCGCAGCATATCAAAGGGAATTATCACAATGGAAAAGCCAACCACATACAGCCATTCCACAGGCTGCAGGGCAACGGTGCGGAACATCTCACCGCCAAAATAGGTGATGAGAACCTGAATCAGGAAGATCATACCCACCACCTTGAGAAAACCATTGTTCTCAAAAATATGGGCAAACAGATTGAATCCTTCGACCCTTACATTGAACTTGTTGAAGTTGTTCAGGAATACAAAAAATGCAAAAAATGCGGTCATAAAGGATTCCTGACTGTTAAACAGTTCACGCACCCCTACAGTTTTCAGAAAAATCACACAGAGAATGGTCATGAAAAAACCGTTGAACAGAATGGATGACCACATTCCTGCCGTGATGATTGCCTCATCCCGCTTTTTGGGTTTTTCCTTCATATGGGAATCCAGAGGCGGTTCACCGCTGAAAGCCAGTGCAGCCAGCGTGTCCATGACCAGATTGACCCAGAGCAGTTGGATAACAGTCAGAGGCATGTTGAATCCCAGGAACGGGCCAAGAAAGGCAATGGAAATCGCGCTGACATTCACGGTCAACTGGAAGGTGATGAATTTCTGTATGGAGCGGTAGATGGTTCTGCCGTAATGCACAGCACTGGTGATGGACTGGATATTGTCATCCAGTACCACAATGGACGATGCTTCTTTTGCCACTTCCGTACCGCTGCCCAGTCCGAAACCGATGTCTGCATTGCTCAGGGCAGGACTGTCATTGACGCCGTCTCCGGTCATGCCCACAACCAGCCCCATTTCCTGTGCAACCTTGACCAGCCTGGTTTTGTCCTGGGGCAGACACCGGGAAACCACACTGAGCCGGGGCAGGAGTTTTTTGAGTTCCTCATCAGAAAGTTTTGCCATGTCTGAAGATTCAATGGCAACATCGGTTTCAGGGCCGTACAATCCAGCGTCTTTGGCAATGGCCTTTGCCGTGCCTGTGCGGTCGCCGGTGAGCATGACAACATGAATGCCTGCATTGTGCAGGGTTTCAATCGCTGGTCTGGATTCTTTGCGCAGATCATCACGAATCAGACCAAAGCCCAGCAGCACCAGCCCGTCCGGAACCTCTTCCATATTATCCGGCATGGGGTTTTCCGTAAGTCCGATGGCAATGAGCCGGAAACCCTCATCAGCCTTTTCATCGGTTTGGGAAAGAATGCCGGTTTTGGCAGATTCCTCCAAAGGATGGGTATGTCCGTCAGCAGCAAAGAAAGACGAGCTTTTCTCCAATATTTTTTCCGGTGCGCCTTTTACCAGCGTCATCTCTTTTCCATCTGCCCGTTTTATGCGGACAGCAGAGAATTTTCTGCTGGAATTGAACAGCACCTGGGAAAGAAGTTCTGATTCAGGTTCGGTGCAGGCACTCACATCCGCCCTGATGAATTTCAGCATGGCTCTTTCTGTGGTATTGCCGCCCAGAATCCGGTCTGTTTCTTTTTCCGCATGGCAGTTGACAATGCAGGAAGTGTTTTCCCGCACAGCAATATCCAGCAGCGGCATCAGGGCCGGGGGCATTTTCTCAAATTTCTCATAGGATTTGAGAGTTCCTTCTCCCCCCACTGTCATAAATCCCACAGCCTCCAACTGCCCCAGGGTGATGGTTCCGGTTTTGTCACTGAACAGAATATTGAGACTGCCCGATGTTTCCATACCCATAAGCTGGCGCACAAGAACATTGGATTTGAGCAGTTTGCGCATGTTCTGGGCAAGCACAATCGCGATCATCATGGGCAGTCCTTCGGGAACCGCGACCACAATGATAATCACGGCCAGAATCAGGGCGGTGACAATGTCATAGACCAGTTTCTGCCAGTTGGAAATATAGGCCATCATCAGGGCGGTATCCCCGCCATTGTCCATCCAGATGGCCTTGAACATAAAAGCAAGAGCAATACAGGTTGCGCCGATATATCCGAATCTTGAAATATCATCAGCCAGTTTTGCCAGCTTGACCCTCAGCGGCCCCAGACGTTCATCTGCCTGCAGATCTTTTGCCAGTTGGCCCAGATGGGTTTTGTCACCCACAACCATCACTTCCATTGCAGCTTCCCCGTCTTCCACAATGGTTCCGCGAAACACGGCATGGGCATCAGTCAGATCCGACAAAACAGCCTCACCGGATTTTTTGGTGACAGCCTCAGCCTCTCCTGTGAGTGCAGCCTGATTGACCTTCACCTTTCCCTGTATGACTTTTCCATCTGCGGGAATCTTGTCACCGGGCTGGAGCAGAACAATATCACCTGTGACAATATCATCAATGCCAATCTGTTTCAGACTGCCGCCCCTGAAGGTGTTGATGAATATCTTGGATGCCTCTTCCTGCAGTTTCTGAAAAGTCTGCTCGTTTTTGAATTCCGAGGCCGTTGCCACAAAAGCCGCGAGTGCCACTGCCGCGGCAATTCCCACACCTTCGTACCATTCTGCAAAACCGAACACAGCCAGAGCTGTGACAATGCCCAGAGCCACCATCAGGATGACAATCATGGGATCCTTGAAATTGTCAATCAGTTTTTCCCAGAATGTTTCCACTTCCGGCGGTGTAAGCTGATTGGAACCGTGCTGACTGCGGGAAGCCTCAGCTTCCTGCGGTGAAAGTCCTTCATAATGAATCATTTTTACCCCTTTCTGTTTTTGTTGTTGGTTGTCTGAAAATATTTAAGCTGCCGGTAATCCGGCAGGTTATTCATAAACAGATTTTGCTTTTCATAATTTTCAATGCCGAAGGAGCAGGATACCTGCAAATGTCAATCAGAGATTCTCTTTCCATAATTCTTTCAGGAGAATTGAAAAGAAATATCCGGCATGTCACTTCTCCAATTTTTGTAAGAGGCCGGATGACAGACCCGTCAAGCTGAAAATGATCAGTCCATCTGTCTTTTCTCGGATTGTAAAATCTTATGAATTCATTACTTCCTATAATAACAGAGCCTATATCGCTGCCTTTATGCCGATTGCAGAAAGAGTATGGATATGCCAAATTGTCCGCCTCACTCTTGCCGCCATGTTTCAGGCTGATAATGTGATCTGTTTCACATCCCATATAGGTGTCATTTTCATGAATCAGACAATATTCACAAAGATATTCTGCTCTTTCGGCCACAAATTCCCGAAGCTGCCTGTTAATGTATCTGTCTGCGGGATACATATTTGTGCGCTCTTGCCTTTGCCAGTCTCATAATATGTTCAATCTGCATATAATGTTCAAGTTCGGATTTTTCTTCTTTTGTAAGTCCTTTTGTTTTTTCAAAATAAATGAGATCGCCCACACGTCTTTTTACAGAATCGGAAGGGGTGAAGGCGATAACTGAATCCGGACTTGTCCCGGATGCTATAAAATTGACCACTTCCTCATATGCTCTTACTGTGTTCATTTTTGGCAAACCTTTCGTTTTTTGATAATGGGTCAATATTAAATGATTTTATTTTCACTGTACGGCCCCAGATATTTTTCCCCGTCAAAATGTATCAGATGATCCGGATTATCAGCTATCCACACCTCTGTTTCCCATGCAATTTCAGATGCCCATTTGCGAAATTCCGGGCGGCTCAGAAATGCCGTTACATATATGATTTCCGCTTTACAGTTTCGGGTTGATTTTTTGAGTTCCAGCATTCTTGTTTCGCTGATTGCCCAGCTGCTGTAGACAGCTTCTATCATATGTAACTTGGAATTCAGCAATTTGTGAAACGGAGTTTGCCGAACTCATCAAATTCGCCGGAATGACTTGTTAAGCCGTCACCTGTAGTATTCTGGAGCTATTAGCTTATGTGCATCCAAGGCAGTTATGTCTGATTCAATGATATTTTCTAAAACATTTAAATGCACATCATAAATACCAACTGAATACAAAAGCATTTGCCTCACCATCTCGACTGTAAGTTGTCCTCCGGTTAAGTCAATGCAATGTCGGTAGAGCAGTTTTCCATCATCAACATCGAAATCAAAGCATCCCATTTTATTGACATGGTTAACCCTTGCGATGAATTCCAGACAGATGATTCTTTTATTGTCCGGTATCTCTTTTCCACCAACACATACACAAAGGGTTCGTTCTTCCTCATCCGCAATCATTAAGACCCTATGAACATTTGAACTTGGTTTGACAAGCAAGATTATAAATCCATCTTCTGGATTTTTGTATTCAAATCCGTATTGCTGTAAGCATTCTTCCACAGATTTCAGTATCTTTTCAGATTTATTTTTCCTCAATAAAGAAAACATAAGCTCCTTTCTGTTTTTTCATGCCGGGACCAACCAGTTTTTGGACATTATAAGCAATAATATCAGGAAATTCATCTCTTTTGGGAAGCATTTAATTTTAGCAATATTGCAGACTGTCCTTTTGTTTGAACATATCTAAATCTGTCATCATTCAATCCTTCGTTTTCCATATATTTCCTGACAGAACAGGCTAAATGATAGGCCAGCAGCGGCGGAACTGCATTGCCGATCTGATAATACTGCTCTGTTTCTGATCCGGAAAATACGAACCAGTCCGGAAAACTCTGCAGACGGGCAGCTTCTCTTACAGAAATCCGTCTGCGTCTGCCGTCTTTTAATTTCACCCGGTGCATGTCGCCGGTGGGAGCCGCAATATTCCGGCAGGTCAAAGTGCGGGCAGGTTTGTCCAAATGCAAATCTCTGGGCGTTATGCAGCAGGATGCTTTTTCATATTTGGCCACATATGTATCCATTGATGTTGTTAAAATTTTGCTTTCATCCTGTATCATATCAGTCAAATCGCTGACAGCCTCGCCTGCTGTGACTTTTCTGCGTTCAGGTTCCGGAAAACTGAATTTCCGTCTGTGTCCCACAGCAAAAACCCTTTCCCTGTTCTGGGGAACACCATAATTTACAGCATTGAGCAGTTTATATTCAACATGATAACCATCCTGCCGGAGACTGTCAGTTACTTCATCAAAATACCATTTGTTGGCATAGAGCATTCCACGCACGTTTTCAAACATCCAGATTTCCGGTTTTATCTGTTTTACCGCATTGACAAAAATGGGAAAACCGTTTCTCTCATCATCAATCCCTTTCTGATGTCCGCCCACGCTGAAAGGCTGGCAGGGCGGGCCGCCAATGACAATATCCGCTTCCGTATCCAAAACGGTTTCCAGAGTCAGTTTCTCAGCAAAACAGGTTCCTTTCAGATTCCTCTGATAGGTTTGTGCCGCGCTGGAGTCCATTTCATAACCGGCTGTCTGAAAACCTGCGGCCTCAAATCCCAGCGACAGACCTCCGCACCCTGCAAAAAGATCCAGCACCTTCCATTGCAAATCTGCTTTGGGAAGCAAAAGTCTGTTTATTTTTTCCACATAATGCACTGGTTTTACTTCCTCTGCCCGGGACAAATACATTTTGCCGGGTTTAATCAGAAAGGACTCAAAGATCATACAGAAATAACAAAAAAACTGTATACGGCAGCCTGCTTTTGACAAAACACCGCTGAAGTTGCGAGTGCGGTCTTTGTGTCCTTTCCGGTAAAAAAACAGAAAATCAGTCCTGACCATGACTGCTGTTTCTGAGATCTGAATCTTTATCCAAATCTGTATAAAATAACCACGATCCGTTATTTTTGCAATATCCGGGGTTCCTGCTTCAGTGAGAAAATACCAGAACGATGCTGATGATACAAAACAGATTCAGACTGTCTGAGCCTTTCCAGCCCCAGATCGCTGTAAATTTTGATCAGAAAGGGCCGAACTTCATGAATATCCGGATTTTCAGCGAGAAATTTTCGGAACTGATCCATTGCAGCCACGCTGAAACCGTATTCATCCATGACATTTCCCATCAGAAAACCGTTATCCGGATCAATCTCCCGTATTTTTTTCTCCCTTTCCCGGAAAAGCCGGTTTTCCTCATCCGAAAGCCATAGGAATGTGCTGTTTTTCCCTGAAGAATCAATTATCTCTCCCTGATACATCACTGAAATATGAAAGGAATGGACACCGGGCTCCAGACCATTCAGCCGGAAACGCACCATATCCGCATCAGAAGCGGACACGTCATATGTTTTTTTTTCTGTCACAAGCTGGTACGCGTATTCCTGTCCCATATTTTCCCATACCAGATCAGGATAATCTTCAGACAGGCAGATATCCGGAACAGTTTTCAGTTCCTGACTTCCGGCATCTTCACGCCGGATTACGGCATATTTCCGTACCTGGGTGAATTTCCTCTGAAAAAAACTCATAAAACCGCCTGCGGATGCAGGTTCTGAAATCCGTCCCCTGCGTGCCACTATCCCGGCTGCATGAATTTTCACTTCCGTATCACCCTGAATATCCTGGATCATCTGGTGATAGGGATCAAAGAACCGGCAGGCACCGTCTTTTCCGGTTTTCACAAGATACCCGTCATAAAGAAAGCGGTTACGGTATACTTTTTCCCAGATTTTCCCGTCCGGCGAATACAGTACCTGCCCAATGGCCTGAATCAGCATGACCACAGGTTCGCTGTTTCCGTCCGCAGAGGCTTCCGCATAAGGAATAATTGCAAATATCAGCACAGCAATTGGGATATGATAAAAAATATGTGTTTTCCTCAGGATGCAGTAGTACATGACCAATTTAGTTGTTATAGGCTCAGCAATATCAAATGACAAAAATTGCGGCACATGCAATCAGGGCAATATGGACTGCAACAATGGCATATTTGTGGCGGTGAAAAAATTCATTCTGCTTCTGCAGCCGCAGCAGTCCGCCGAATATTCTTCTGATCCTGTCCAAAGGCAAATATTTTTCATTGTCCGATGGGGAATCGCTCTGAAAGGCAAAACAGGGAAAGGCCGCATACATATGTCTGTCTTCCAAATCCCGAAGAAAATCATCATAGGGAATGCCGTTCCAAGGATTTTCCAGCAGTTTTTCCGCAAATTCCCGTCTGATGACATAGGCATGGGTCAGGCTCCGGTAACGGATTTGCTGAACAGAGGGATAAGCAGTCTTCCGGCTGCCTTTTACCATGCACCCGAAAAACAGCATATGCCAGTCTGTATTTTCCTTCATAAAACATACGCAGTTTCTGAGTGTTTCAGGGGAAAAGCGGTCAAAAACAATATCATCCTCAAAAATGAGAATGCTGTGTGCGCCGGCCCTGATTCCCTTTTCCATGCAGAGCATATGGGATTCATAGATTCCCTGCTCACAGTCAGCCGGATGTTTTTCCACAAGTACAAACTCTGCCTGCTCGGACAGCCCAATTTTTTCAAACTGGGCTTTTGCCTCCCTTTGCCGGTCTCTGCGTTCCCTCAGAGAAATGCAGTAAATTTTATCAAAATAATTCCAGCACATTGCAGAACCGATATTTTTTATGTTCAAAACTCTTGATTAATATCCGTATTCCGGCGTACAATACAAATTCAGGTGTTCCGGTGTTTATCTTATATCTGACATACATCACGTATGTTATATGAGAGCAGGGAAAATATCAAGGAAAATTGATCCTGTCCGGCAGCCTGGAAGGGAAAGCTTTACAAAATGAACAGAATCAGAAATTGCATACGCAAACGATTTATGCAGTCAGCCTTTGTCCAATCAGCCATAGCGGAGCAGACGGATTTAAGCGCATTCCGGGAACGTCCCAGCGGCCGGATCATTTTCGGCCTTTTCCTCATCGGCTTCAGTTATGTCATTGGCTGGCCTGCTGTCAGCGCACTGGGGGTTCTTTCGGTTTATGCGGATAAACCAATGATTTTGATGATTGGCGGACCGGTGACATACGGCCTGTCACATCTGGTCTTTATAGCCGGTATGTATTTTGCCGGAGTAAAATACACAAAAATCTTTCTGAAATGGGCTGCACGGGTTGCTGTGGAAAAACTGGGAGAACCCGGGCAGGAAAACGGCCTCCGGGAAAAATTTTGAAAGCAGGATTATACAATGAAATACAAAGGTGTTTCAAATCCTGGGGTTTGTCTTTATATCTCTTCCGGCAAGTCTCTGCTGGACTTTTTTTAAAAAAAGTTGTATAGATATCGTCTATTAATTTTTTTTAAACTCTGAAAAATTTTTTATACGCGTGAAAGGGCAAAACAGCCGAAAGGCTGCGACGCAAAACTACGGTTCTAACACCGAAAGGTTATGAAGGCCGGGCTGCCAGACGCATTGACACATCGGATGTATCATGCCTTTGGGATTTCCCGGAGGCATTTTTGTTGGAAAGACAAAAAATTGGGAATCAAAACCGGCATATTTTTTGCATATAAATTTTACAACCATGATTTGAACGTAAAAAGGAGGAAAAATGAAAAAACATGTTTTTGTTATTCCGGCAGTCATCCTGCTGGTATTTTCAGCACAAACCATTCTGGCAGCAGGGCTTTCCGATACCGGTCAGACAAAATGTTACAATGACAGCGCAGAGATAGACTGTCAGTTACCTGAGACAGACACTTATTACGGTCAGGATGCCCGCTATAACTATGTACCGAGATACTTTACCAAACTGAATGCGGATGGAAGCGTATGGACTGAAGGGGATCATGTAATGGTCAGAGATAATGTGACAGGGCTGATTTGGGCAGTGGAAACAGGTTTTTTTAGTTGGGACTATGCCGAAGCTTACTGTGACGGTCTTGAGATAGGAGAATATAAAGACTGGCGTATGCCTACAGTAAAAGAACTCCGCTCCATTGCTGATTATGAAAGTTCTCCCTTGATAAATGCAGAGTATTTCCCAAATGCACAGGCGGCCCCTCACTGGTCTTCAGATAAACTTTTCGGTGATTCCACTGATGCCTACAGATGGTATTTTGATTTTGCTTACGGTACAAGCGGAACTACCAACAAATCACCGGATTTATATATATATTACTATGTCCGTGCAGTGCATTGCAGTGAAGCAGATTATCTGTTCCCGCCTGAATATTCTTCTCCCATCAAAGACAATGGAGATGGAACAGCAACAGACATCAGAACAGGTCTGATGTGGCAGCAGTTCTGGCCGACTGAGCAGACAGAGATGCATTGGGGTGAAGCACTTGCCTATTGCAATGATCTTCCTCTGGCCGGTTTTGATGACTGGCGGCTTCCCAATATCAGAGAGCTGGGATCAATAGTAAGTCTGAATACAGCAAACCCTTCCCTTCTCCCCAATATCAAGGCAGCGTCCTACTGGTCATCCACCACCGTTTGGACATTCGCAAAAAAACCTGAGGTTGCAGTTGGAATCTATTTTGCCACTGGAAGCGATACTTCTTCTGATAAAGATCATGATTGGGAAAAACGCTATGTCATCGCTGTACGGGGCGGAGATTACGGCACATTTGCCGCAAAAGCGGATCTGAACAAAGACAGCCGCGTAAATCTGGCAGATGCCATCCTGTCACTCCAGATATGCGGGGGACTGTCGCCGGCCATTGATATGACATTTGGCATGGCAAATATTGATATTGACGCGGATCTGAAAATCGGGATGCCGGAAGTCATTTATATACTGCAGGAAGTGGCAGGCATGTACCGCTGTCTGTGATTGCGTTTAAAACGCATCCTTTTTGATAATATTCTGATTTGCAAATTAAGCTCTGATGTTACGCAGAATCGTCATACCGGAGAAAGCCGATATCCGGAACTGTCTGAAAACACTGGATTCCGGCTTACGCCGGAATGACTGTGAAAGTTGATAACTCTCTGATTTTTGGAAAAGCTGCGTAACATCAGTTAGGATAATGGATTAACAGGCCCCGGTAAATCCAAAGTTACAAACCCTTAATGTAATAGCACAGGATTTATCCATGATCATAGGGAAGTTAATCTGATATTGAGATTCTCATTTTTGACACCAGTTCATGGGATTCTGTGCGGATATGAGCCATATTCTCCGGCTGTGATGGTCTGAAAATGACGTGACCTAAAATACGGGAATCGTAATCATCCGGCGGCAGTGTCACCTGATGTCCGGTACAGACTTTGAGATGAGACTCCAGCACACGGCTATCCGCTCTGATCCGGCTGTCATCCAGATGGCGGATGAAGCCGCTGTCTTTTGCAAAAAGCCGCGCACCTGCCAGTTTTTCCCATTGGGAAGGCAGGTTCAGCGGTTTTCCTTCCGCGAAATCAAGAGCCAGTCCAATCATATCCAGACCGGAAGATTTCTCAATGATTCGGGGAATGCAGTCACCTCCGGGCCGGGGAGCCATTTCCAGCAGGCGGGGAATGCCGTTTTCCAGAATAAAATCTGCCATGCACACAGTATGTTTCAGTCCCAGCGCATGGGCAGCTTTGCAGAGAATGTGGCCGGGTTCCGGGCTTCCTTCCGGCAGAGAAACAGGCAGCACATAAGTCAGTGTGGTTCCGGGCAGTCCGTCCGGATCAGGAATTTTCCTGGCAATGCGTATGATTTCAGCCTTTTCATCTGCAAGAATAAAATCACAACTGTATTCATCCCCCTGAACAAAACGCTCAGCTATGAACTCTCTGCCACTGTTTCCGGCCTGATACATGCGGATATTTTCATGCCGGGAAAGACGGGTTTGCAGCAGAGAAAATGCTTTAAAACACTCTGATTCATCCCTGCATTGAAAAACCAGTTCACTGCCTGAACCGGTCATTGGTTTTAAAATGATCGGAGCCTGTACGCGATCCATGAATCCAAGCGCATCTGTAAGAGAATTTACAGCAACTGCTTCCGGGCATGGAAAACCTGCCTTTTCCCATAACCGTCCGGCAAGAAACTTGTTCCGGCAGTTGCGTATGGATGAAACAGAAGGAAAGGGAAGATTCAGTTCTCCGGCAAGAGTTGCAGCCAGTTCGAGAGATTCGCAGTCAAAACAGGCCACTCCATTTGCCTGTATTCCCCATGTTTTCAAATGGGTTCTGAGAGCGTTGATGACTGGAAAGGGATTTTCCAGTTGGCAGAGAATCTCTTCTTCAGGATTGGGACAGGATTCCTTTGCCCGTGATCTTTCGGCCGGGTCAGTGACAAATACTGCTCTTCCTGGGAAATTTCTGCGGATATGCTCAATATAGTCGGATGTAGTTCCCACGACCAGCAAACGGTATTCAGGCATGAAGATCCGCCATCAGACTCTGTCCGGTCTGTTGAGCAATATTTTCGTTAATAAGGACAGGTTCCGAAACTGCGCGGGTTTTTGCAGTGCCGTGCTCTGTATGGGCCCCGGTTTTCAGGGTGAGATTGGAAAGCAGATACAGGGGACGGGGGGTGAGATGAAACATTTTTTTCCAGTGAAAATCTCCGCACAGGAAATCGGCCTCCCGAATCCCTTCCGCACAGGCCTGGCGGAGATGGTGGATATTGATCAGTTTGGCAATGCCGGGAAATTCCGCATCTGTTCCCCCTGCAAAAACCGTAAGCACATTTTTGTACAGGCAGGCCATGTCCACAGCCGCGGGTTTTCCCTGAACCAGAACAGTTGTAAATCGGAGCCATCCCCTTTCCCTGAGAAAACACATAAGACTCCGGAAACCTTCCAGAAAACGTGTGTCATGGAAATAGGAATAGTCCCCGAAGCGGCTCAGATTCATTTCCACCATCAGATCGAAATCAGCCGAATCATCAAAGCGGAAAGCAATGCCCTTTTCCTCAATGGCAGAGACATCTCGCAGAATCTGTTTGAGGGATTTGCGTGAAAATTCCCGGAAATAGTTCTCTATATCACATTTATACCGGTGCGGGTGGAAAAGATACCCGATTTCATCTGTCCTGAACAAGGGATCATTTCCGCTCTCACAAAGGGGAAGCAGGTTTTCTCCGCGCAGGTAACGGATATGAAAGGGCAGATCGCAGCAGCTCAGCAGATCTTTCAGGCACAGGCCGTTTTGGACAAATACCCGGTTCTGCTCCAGCCAGGTGATTCCCTTCCAGGTTTCCCCGGGAAAATAACCGTAACAGTCTGTTTCACTGATTCTGCTCAGGGGCAGGAAACCATGTGTCTGTCCGTTTTTTTCTGCTGTGATGAAATAAAGGGAATGCCGGAAATGCTGCTGAAAGCAGGAGCGGACTTCCCACAGATCCGTAATGTATTCCGTGGGAATCACCCGCTCCCATATATTCCTGCATTCCTCCGGATCTCTGACAATCCGTATATGAACCATGATTATCGCCTGAGACTGACCTGAATGTTCACTCTTGTTCCCCCGAAGTATTTCCGGGCAAAATCCGCCACCACCTGGGGGTCATAAAGTTTGCAACTGAAAACGTCAAGATAGGCGGTGTTGGAAAGATTGGCAAAATGTGCTGATATCAAAGATGTTTCAATCAGTTGTACCATTGAGAAACCGGCAACCCGTTCATCTTCTCCGAAATTCACAACAATCGTATCCTGAAACCGTTTCATTTCGATGAGATCGCAGAGTTCTATGACGAACTGCCGGATCTTTTCGGCGCTCCGAATGGTCTCAGGATTGCAGCCGTAAATGTCAATGCCCGATGCAATGCCCCAGACCTTTTCTTCTCTCGCCTGTTCAACAATGGTTTTATATTTCACTGCTGCTCCTTCATCATAAATAAAGAGATGCAATAAAACTACTGGTATGTGCCGTCCGCGCAGTATAGCCGGAAACGCTTCCGGAAGTTGCCGCGTATGGCAGCATTTTCACCCTCATCCAAAGTCAAAACAAATAAATGGCTGTCATTCACCGTATGTTTTTTCATATGTTTCTATTTTCTGTTTGCACTGAATGCAGTATCTGGCAACCGGTCTGGCTTTCAGACGTTCGACCGATATTTCCTCCTCACACATCTCACAGATTCCGTAGTTTCCATCTTCAATTTTCCTGAGTGCCTGCCGGATTTTTTCAATCAGTCTGCTCTCCCTGTCCCTCATGCGGAGAGTATAACCCCGGGCCATGTCGTTGGCGGCATGGTCCAGGGGATCGGCAGTGTCATTTGACAGAACCAGCAAATCAGAAACAGTCGCTCCGATTTTTCCCAGAAGCGTATCTAACTGTTCCTGCAGTACAGTCTTAAAAAAATCCAGATTCTCTTTTTCCATAGCCAAAGGATTATTTTTCTCTGCGGACCGGATAACATAATAAGGAAAAAGATTTTAGACGGTTACAGATGTAAGGCATGAAAATGCCACATCTGGCGGAACCACCGTCTGAAATCTTTTCCGGAAAACAGGTGACAGTTTCAGTTTACAGCTTCTTTGAGAGCTTTGCCCGGGCTGAAGCGGGGCACTTTTGCTGCTTTGATATCAATGGGTTCACCGGTTTTGGGATTGCGGCCTTTCCGGGCTTTGCGTTCAGCAACCTCAAAGGTTCCGAATCCGACCAGAGTGACCTTTTCACCATTTTTCAGGGCAGTTGAAATGTTTTCCAGAATACTGTCCACAGCGGCCTGTGCCTGTTTTTTGGATTCCAGTACTTCTGCGACTTTGTCAATGAGTTCTGTTTTGTTCATCTGTGTCTCCTTTTAAATAAGTGTTTGATAGTTAAGAATCAGACAATGCTGACTGACTGCGGACTGTCATCCGCAGGAACCCTTCATAAAAATATTTTCACTTCCAAACCGTCCGGAAATGTTTTGTCTCTCTATCACATCTCTCTTGTCTTGTGAAAATATTTTTCAAAAATTTATATAAAATTCCTGCTGCCTGACCGCGTCAGTTTTCAGATGATCAGGGACAGAACAGGAACGCCATGCCTGTCCCCCCTGTTTTCATCCAAAAACAGAACTGCTTATCTGCTGCCGGGCTGTTTTTTCCATACAGAACTGCTTCGGGCAATTTTTTTTCTTACGACCCCATTCCAGTTTTCCAGAGAAAGAAATGAGGATTTATAACGCTCAAGCATCTGCTCAAACATTTCATAAGGAACAGTAAAGGAAAGTTCATCATTGCGGAAAAATTTCCGGGCGGAAATGTCCCATCCGCCGATAACCGCCCTGTTTTTTCCCATTTGCCTGTATTTCAGAGGCCATGTGCCCAGACCGCTGCAGGCTGCTCCCCAGGGGGAGGCCACCACTTCAGGATCGTTGGTGACAAAATAGGCCAGTTGATGCAGTCCGGCCAAAGGTTCGGGCCGGGTGAAAAAGGTGACAAATTCCGGGCTTTCATCCGGTGCGAAAATATCCAGAGGTTTGATGACCCAGAACTTTTTGCCAATCTGCGGTGGATCAATATCCAGAAAAGTTCTGCGAAGGGCATCAGGAGATTCGCAGTAAAGTTCTCCTTCCATATGACCGGGAATGCCTGAGGAAACATAATGTATAATGGTTTCGGTCTGTGGTTTCATAAATCCCAGCCAGAATGCTCCGCCCGGACATCCGAACTGCTCTGCACTGAAATATGCTGCGGTTTTTTTGCGTCTGGCCCGCCATATATGACCCATGACACAGGAAAAATTTCCAAACACATCGCCCCAGTTTATGGCATTGCGGGATTCTCTTTCACAGGTGGGCAGTACGGACGGTTTGGGTGACAAGCCTTCCGCCGGTTCCGAATCTGTGTACAGGATGCCCATAGGAATTTCATCCAGTCCCAGCAGTTCAAGAAAAGCCGGGATTTTTTCCATGATTCCGTTATTCATCAGACACCTCCGCTGTGTTGAAATAATCTGAAAATATGGAAAAAACAGGAAATGGTTTCTGAGGAGGCTGACCGGGACAGACAGAAAAATCCGGTCTCCCGGCGACCTTTGAAAAACATCTTCAGCCCCCTGTGGTCGCGCCGGCTTTTCCGGTTCCGGAGGTCAGAATACAGAATTGCAGGAGATTTTCAGATGTACCTGCATGGATGCATGATCCGGAACACGGGCAGATGAAAATGCCCTTTTGAGAAGTGGCAGGTTTAACAAAATCTGCCACTGTTTTATATGGAACCGGTTATGCCGGAAACGTTGCCTTAAACTCCTGCGCCAGCATGTCAGAAATTTTCTGATGCACAGTGCTGACGGTTTCATCCTCCAGGGTGTTTTCAGATGAGCGGTATACAATTCGGAAAGATACGCTTTTTTTGTCCTGCGGAATGTTTTTTCCCTCGTAAACACCGAAAAGAAAAATATCTTCCACCAGTTCCTCCCCTGCATTCCGGACACTCTTAAGCAAATCCCATGCCTCGGTGCGCTTTTCCAGAATCAGGGTTATATCTCTGGAAACAGAGGGATAACGGGGAAGGGGCACAGCTTTTTTACTGTCTGAAACCAGAAGCCGGGCTGCCTCCATATCCAGTTCAAAAACCCAGGCCGTCTGCTTCAGATCATAAGCCTCGGTAACACGGGGATGCACCTGACCGATGAGCCCAATTTTCTGTCTGTCTGCTGAAATCATGGCAGTGTATCCGGGCCGGGTATAATCGCATTGGGCATCAGGCAGGGCGGTGAATTCAGATCTGATTCCCAGTTTTCTGAAAAGCACTTCCGTGATGCCCCTGAGATCGTAGAAATCACAGGGTGTTTCTTTGTCATGCCAGGAAATTTCGGATCGGGAGCCGGTCCACAGACCGCTCAGCACTTCCGGCTGATCCGGCAGACTGTCCTGACCCCTGCTGAGAAAGATTTTGCCGATTTCAAAGAGTTTGAGATTCCGGTTCTGCCGTGAAATATTGCGTGACATGGTTTCCAGCATACCGGGAATCAGGGAAGTGCGCATGGCAGACATTTCTTCGCTGATGGGATTGAGGATCTTCACCATGTTCCGCCGGGGATCATCTGTTTTCAGCCCCAGTCTGTCACAGGAACCAGCATCAATAAAACTGTAATTGATTACCTCTGCAAAACCGGAAGCGGACAGTATATCCCGGATGCGGTTGCGCAGTTCCACCTGCGGAGCCGGGGCAATTCCCTGCGCGGGAATCGCGGGAAATGTTACAGGAATATTGTCATATCCCCATAAACGTGCAATTTCTTCCATCAGATCTTCGGGACGTGACACATCCACACGGAAAGAGGGCGGAGTGACGCGAAGATAAAGATTCCCCTCTTTTTCCACAGCAAATTCAACTGATTCCAGCAGAGCAGCCATCTGATCCCTGCCCAGTTCCAGACCCAGATGACGGTTTGCTGCCGCCGCACTCAGCCGGATTGGAAGATTTTTAATCTGCACAGGATGTTCATCAATGCATCCATTGATCAGGGTTCCGCCTGCCACTTCCAGCATGAGCTGTGCGGCCCGATCCAAAGCACGGATGGTTCCTTCAGGATCAACTCCGCGTTCAAAACGGTGGGAGGCATCTGTGCCCAGCCCCAGTTTTTTGGCTGTTTTCCGGATACTGGACGGACTGAAATATGCGCTTTCAATCAGCACCCTTGTGGTGCTGTTTTCAATTTCAGAATTGAGCCCGCCCATGACACCGCCTACAGCCACTGGTTTTTCCCCGTCACAGATCATGAGCATTTCTGAGGTGAGGGTGCGCTCTTTTCCGTCCAGGGTGGTAAATTTCTCGCCATCTGATGCTGTGCGCACCACAATCCGGTGTCCGGACAGGTTGTCAAAGTCAAAGGCATGAAGGGGCTGCCCCATTTCCATCATCACGAAATTGGTGATATCCACGATATTGTTTATGGATCGCAGTCCCACTGACTGCAGACGTTCCCGAAGCCACCAGGGGGAAGGTTTGACAGTGATGCCTTCTATGAGACGGGCCGCGTAACGGGGACAGTGATCCGGTGAAACAATGGTGACAGAGCTCAGTTCCCGTATATCTTTTTCTCCGGCAGGAAGAGTGATTTCCGGCAGTTTCACCTTTTTTCCCTGAAACGCCCCGATTTCACGGGCCACACCGATAATGCTCAGACAGTCAGGCCGGTTGGGGGTCAGATCCACTTCAATCATTGCGTCTGAAAGGTTCAGGGTTTTGGGCAGAGGAGTGCCCGGATGCAGATCCTGGGACAGTTCCATCAGACCGCTGCTGTCTGTGCCCAGTTCCAGTTCAGCCTGACTGCACAGCATTCCTTCGGAAATCTCTCCGCGGATAATGCTTTTTTCCAGAATTCTGCCGTTGGGAAATTCTGTGCCGGGCATGGCCAGAGGTGCGAGCATTCCTTTGCGCACATTGGGCGCACCGCATACAGCGCGGACACTTCGCCCCCCCAGATCCACTTCGCACAGGGTAAGTTTGCCTGCATTGGGATGTGGGGCCACCCCGCTGATCCTGCCCACTGCCACAGTATTCAGCCAGGCATAACGATCCGTGACTGAATCTGTTTCCAGCCCGGTCATGGTGAGGCGTCCGCATATTTCGGAAACCGTCATTTCAACGGGAATATATTCTTTTAACCAGCTCAGACTGACTTTCATGTAAAACTGCCTTAAAAATCATAGGTCAGGTTATAACCCGACAATTTAAAACTGCCTTAAAAACCGCAGATCATTGTCAAAGAATTTCCGGATATCGTCAATGCCGTATTTAAGCATGGCAATCCGTTCCACTCCCATGCCAAAGGCAAAACCGGAATACCGGGCAGTATCATAGCCCACATTCTCAAACACGGCAGGATGCACCATGCCGGAACCGAGTATTTCCAGCCATCCGGTCTGGGAACAGACCCGGCAGCCCTTTCCCCGGCACATGATGCAGCGGATATCCACTTCCGCACTGGGTTCTGTAAAAGGGAAAAAGCTGGGGCGGAATCTCAGAGCGGTCTGTGTGTCAAACATCCGGTGGACAAAGGCCGTCAGGATTCCTTTGAGATCCCCGAAACTTACCTTTTCATCCACCAGCAGCCCTTCAACCTGGCTGAACATGGGTGTATGTGTAATATCAGAGTCGCAGCGGTACACCTTTCCCGGCGAGATGATGCGAACCGGAGGCGGCTGTTTTTCCATCACCCGCACCTGCATTGGCGAGGTCTGGGTTCTCAGAACAATACGGTCTGAAATATAAAACGTGTCCTGCATATCCCTGGCCGGGTGGTTCTTGGGAACATTGAGGGCCTCAAAATTGTAATAGTCGGATTCCACTTCCGGGCCTTCGGCAATCTCAAATCCCATGCGCACAAATATTTCGCAGATTTCACGGGTCACCTGTGTCAGGGGATGCAGAAAGCCGCAGGGCACGGTTCTGCCGGGGAGGGAAACATCAATGCGATCTTCCGCTGCCATCTGTGCGGATTCGGCAGATCTGAGTTTTTCTCCAAAGGCAGAGTCCAGTTCCTTTTTTACCTCATTGGCCCGCTTCCCTGCTGCCGGCCTTTCCGCAGGGGGAAATTCAGATATGTTTCTGAGAAACTGCGTAAGAATCCCCTTCCGTCCCAGGTAGCGGACAGAAAGGGCTTTAATCTGTTCCGGGTCCGAAGCATTCCGGAGTCCCTCAAGTGCCTCTGCTTTTATCTGTTCGATATTTTCCACAGTCAGTTACCAGTGTTCAGTATAATAATATGCAGAACAGGCCTGCAGCCTGTTCATGGGTCGCAGCACAAACCGGAAGTTTTTATTTCCGGCAATAATCACTGTTCAGCAGAAATAAAACTTAACAGCTTCCTGCCTGTTTATAAACAGCAGCACAAGCCGGAAGCCTGTGCCACTTTTTATTTCCGGCAATGCCTACTGCTGCGCTGCTGCCAGGCCTGCGATCTGCGAAAATGCACCCGGATCAGATATTGCCAGTTCCGCGAGCACCTTGCGATCCAGTTCCACATCAGCGCGTTTCAGGCCGTGAATGAACTTGCTGTAAGTCAGATCGTTCATCCGCGCTGCAGCGTTGATTCTGATAATCCAGAGTTTTCTGAAATCACGCTTCCGGACTTTGCGGTCACGGAAGGCATAACGCAGAGCCCTGTCCACTGTATCAGCCGCTGTACGGAACAGCTTGCTGTGACCGCCGCGGAAGCCTTTGGCCAGTTTCAGGACTTTGTTCCGGCGTCTTCTTGCTTTGAATCCTCTTTTAATACGCATGATATTTCTCCTCTCACACAGGAAAGTCTGCTCATTTACTGATTTCCGTGCGGATAAACAGTTTTCCGGGAATAACGCATGAACCCTGCACGGGAATCCATAATCTGTCCCGGAGCATTTGGCGGAAATCCGCATCAGCCGTTGGGCAGAAGCAGCTTCAACTCTTTTACGTTGGATTTGTCAATGATATGTGTCTTCCGCAGCGATCTTTTGCGTTTACGGGTTTTCTTTGTCAGAATATGACTTCCGTAAGCTTTTTCATACATAAACTTACCGGTTCCCGTTTTTCTGAAGCGTTTGGCCGCAGAACGGTTTGTCTTTATTTTCGGCATAGTGCTTTCTCCACATTATTTTTTTTTATGATACAGCAGGAATATCCAAAACTGAAATTTTGCAGTCTAACACAATAATTTTCCGGATTCAACAAAAAAATATCGTCTTTTCTGTTTTTCTGCAATTTTCAGAAAAAAACATCAGGACTTTGTTCCATTCCCTGCACAGACAGAATACAGCACCGGGAAATGAAAGCCGGGGATTTCTGGAAATCGGCATGATAAACACCTGAATTCAGAATGAAAAGGGTGACAGGCCCTCTGATATGTGCACGTCACCCTGCGGATCATAGCAGAAATTCAGAAAAAACAGCAGACCGCTTAGGTGATTTTCAGAAAAGAATATCCCACCAAAGCAGCATAAGCTTCCAGCTTGTGCCAGTGAACTGAAATGGGATATTTATTTTCAGAAATCACCTTATTTCGGTGCCAGGATCATCACCATTGTCCGGCCCTCGAATTTGGGAAGCTGCTCCACAACAGCAACCTCCTTCACCTTTTCGGCAACCTCCTCAAGCAGTTCTTTGCCGCGCTGGGAAAGTGTAATCTCACGCCCCCTGAACATGACAGTGACTTTGACCTTATCCTTTTTTTCAATAAATTTAAGGATATGACCAATTTTTACATCCAGATCATGGTCTCCGGTTTTGGGTCTGACCTTTATCTCCTTGATCTGAAATGTGCTCTGTTTCTTTTTGGCTTCCTGCTGCTTTTTGGTCTGCTCATACTTGAATCGCCCGTAATCCATGATCTTGCAGACCGGCGGTTTGGCGTTCGGGGAAATTTCCACAAGATCAAGACCGAATTCATTTGCTGCCGCAAGTGCCTTGTATGTCGGAATAATGCCGATCTGGTTTCCGTCAGGATCGATCACTCTGACTTCTCTTGCCCTGATCTGCTGGTTGATATTCACCTTTTCTGTTTGTTTCAAATTAGCTATTCTGCACCTCCTGCGCTAAAAAAATACATCTTTTCTGAGCGGCAGAACCTGCGGATTGTTCCGCCGGACTGTCCGCATTGTGCACAGCACAATAAACCATACAATGAATGCCATAATCCAATATACGATAACATAAAGAAATGCAAGAAAAAAAGAAGAAAAACTGAGATTTTGGCCAATTTTTTCATACTTTTCCGGACAGACGCAGCAGACGCTCTCCGGCAGCCCGCAGGGTTTGTTCCTGTTTTGCAAAATGAAAACGGATCAGATTATGCACCGGCTCCCGGAAAAAACTTGAACCAGGAACCGCTGCCACACCGATCTCCTTTGCCATCCAGCGGCAGAAGGTGTCATCACTGTCAAAACCGAAACCCGATATGTCGGCCAGCACATAATATGCCCCCTGCGGTTTTGTGTAAGGCAGCCCTGCCTGATCCAGATAGGTCAGAAAACAGTCCCTCCTCTGGATATATCCCTCCCTGAGATCCTTATAATAAGATGCAGGAAATCCCAGAGCCGTGACCGCAGCCTCCTGCAAAGGGGCTGCCGCACCCACAGTCAGAAAGTCATGCACTTTTTTCGCACCCCGGATAACTTCTTCAGACGCAATTACATAACCAAGCCGCCAGCCCGTTATGGAATAGGTTTTGGAAAGGGAACTGGTGGAAATCGTGCGGCTGAACATTTGCGGCAGACCGGCCATATAAACATGCTCATGCGGCGGATACACAATATGCTCATAAACCTCGTCGGTTATGACAAAGGTGTCGAATTCCTGGGCCAGATCCGCTATTATCTGCAATTCATTCCGGGTGAAAACCTTTCCCGTGGGATTGGACGGGTTGCACAGAACCAGGGCTTTGACCTTTTTCTCAAACGCCCGGCGCAGTTCATCCGGATCAAATGCAAAATCCGGGGGATGAAGAGGAACCCAGATCGGGTCCGCGCCGGAAAGAATCGCATCTGCTCCGTAATTTTCATAAAAAGGGGAAAAAATAATCACTTTGTCGCCCGGATTGCAGACCGTCATCATAGCGGTCATCATGGCCTCGGTTCCGCCGCATGTGACAACAATATTCGTATCCGGATCAAGTTCCAGTCCCATCCACTGCTGCTGTTTCCGGGCCAGAGCCTGACGGAAACGGGGTGAACCCCAGGTGACCGCGTACTGGTGAAATCCCTGATCCAAAGCATCTTTGGCAGCCTGCACCAGTTCTGCCGGCGGATCAAAATCCGGAAATCCCTGGGACAGATTGATGGCATTATGGGCATCCGCGACACGGGTCATTTCCCGGATGACGGATTCTGTAAATTGGTTCAGACGGGTGGCTATCTGTGGCATGGCATCAACCTGTTTTTCCGGCCTCGGCAAAACCGAGGTCAAATGCTTTGAGATTCACATCCGCAAACGCCTTTTTGGTTTTGCTGCGGATAGCCTGTCTGAAATTTTCCACCGGCATGGGCAGAATTCCGGTCTGTGCAATGGCTCCGACCAGCACCATGTTCACGGCCATGACATTTCCGGCCTGATCTGCCAGATTTCTCGCGTCAAATGCTATCAGCTTCCCTGTTTTTGCCCGGATCAGTTCCTGTATCTGCGAAAGTTTGGGATACACGGCCTTTCCGATGGTGACAGTAAAAGGGGAAAGGGGGGATAGATTGCTGATCACTGTTGTTTTGCCATTGCATTTGTTCAAAGCCCGCAGGGTTTCAGCAGGCTCAAAGCCCACCAGCAGATCAGCCTCTCCGTCTGAAATAATGGTGCTTTTGGCATCTCCGAATACAATGGCAGATTCCACCACGCCGCCCCGCTGTGCCATGCCGTGAATTTCGCTCATGCGCACCGGAACATCCGAGAGCAGCGCAGCCTCCCCGATAACCCGTGAGGCCAGCAGATTGCCCTGCCCGCCCACAGCCACAATTATGAGTCTTTTTATGTTCATTCGTAATTCCTTAATTATCAGGTTTCAGGACTGATACCAATTCCCCATTATTCTGTCCCTGATTATAATTCTTCATTCAGTGATTCCAGTTGTGAGAGCCATCTGTTGAAATGGGGACATTTGTTCCGGATTGTTTGCAGTCCAATCCGTTCGGCCAGCAGTACACCGAAAAATGGCTTTGATTCTTCATAAGAGGGACATATACCTTTGATGCGTTTGCTGGGAGCCGTATCCTGTCCGTCATCGATCAACTCAGGTGTGAGGTATTTATCAGCAATGGCTTTGAGTTCCCCGATTTTCTCAGGGCATGTATCAGGAAGGTCTTTAAAACATTCCGGATCAGAAAAAAGATATGCCTCGTATTCATGCAACTGAAGGTAGGGAATAAATCGCTGATCCCCTATATCTTCAAAAAAACACTGCTCCAGAAATTCCACCCTTTGCACAGGATTCTGGCGGATACTTTCAGACTGATGCAACCCTGGAAATTCAGGATGAAGAGCATACAAATCTATCATGGTGGTGAAAAACACATCAGAAGATTTCTCCTGCCTGAGAAAGCGCAGAATGTCATTTTTCATCGGCATATATTTGCGTCCGCCACCGCGATGCATTCTTCCCTTCTTTTTTGCATGAGCAATGAGGACGGAATTCTGCATATACACCTGATACAGGCTGAGATGGGGTTTCAGCAGGATATTTGCGAAGGTCTGTTCTGTCTGGCCTTCTGCAAACAGATAAAGGCGTGCCATCAATGAGGCCCTCCTGCAATGATATTCTTTTCCCAAATTTCTCCCAGACTGTAGTCTTCAAGCCATTCTTCCAATTCTGAGGATGTCAGACGTTTAAAAGATGACTCTTTATCCTCCCGGTTTACCACAATTACATCTTCCGGATCAAAGTTGTCCAAAAAAGAACTGGATTGCGTGCTGATAAGGATTTGTGTATGCTGCGAGGCATTTTTAAACAAGGCGGCCACAACATTCAGTGCATAAGGATGAAGTCCCAACTCCGGTTCATCCACAACAATGAGTTTCGGCTGTCTGTCTTCCGGCTGCAGGAGCAGGGTGACAAGACAGATGGCACGCAATGTGCCGTCTGAAAGCTGATGCGGCCCGAATATCCTGTCTGCCCCTTTTTCCCGCCAGTTCAGAATCACACGATCAGATTTGTCCGGTTCCAGTTCAAAATCATCAAAAAAAGGTGCAATCAGACGGATTGTTTTGACAATCCGCTGATAGAACGGACTGCTGTCTTTGCGGAATTTCAGAAGCAATGCAGCCAGATTTCCGGCATCCGGCATTAAAAAGCGGTTGTCGCCTGCGTAACAGGATTGCCGCACTCCTGCGGTGGAAGATGTATCGTGAAAATGATACACACGGCAGAGGTCAAGCAAATATTTGAGCGTTTTTGCCGTTGGCATACCTTTTTCTGCTGCCTCGCCGATTTTGCTTTCCTGATGTCCTGCACCCAACTCATCAACCTTTGCATAACCATTGGCCGCCAGAAAACGCAATGTTTCCTCAGCAAAAATCAAAGTATCTCCTGCTGCATGGAACAGACGCATAAAATAGGTATCCAAGCTGTTTTCGGCTTCAAACTCCAGTTTTGCCTCTATCTGTGGGCTTATCTTGGGGCCAAAATGCAGGAGAGACGAAGCACGCCCTGAGATACCAATGTACTGCCGGAGACGTCCGGACATCATTTCAGAGAGCATTCTGAAAAATGAAACAAAATTACTCTTGCCTGCCCCGTTTGCGCCAATCAGAACATTCAGGGAATGCAGATCCATCTCCATTGTTTTAATGGATTTGAAGCCCTTGAGAGTAATTTTTTTCAGTCTGTCCAAAGTCTGTCTCTCCAATCAAATATCTTACTTCTTCAGCGGCAGAATAGCGTTTTCCGGGCATATTTGCGCACATACCGCGCATCCCCAGCACAGTTCCGGATCAATGGCCACTCCCCCGTCTTTATTCAGATAAAACGCGGGACAGGCCAGATCATCAATGCAGTTGCGGTGATTTTTGCATTTGTCAGGATTCACGCTGAAAGGCCGTGCCTTATGCTCTTTCAGGCTTTTGGCGTACAGGGAACACATTTCCTGGGAGATGATTACGGAAACACCCTGAAAATCCAGAGCCTCTTTTATGGCCGCAATGCTTTTGTTCACCTTGAAGGGTTTGATGATGGTCACATGTTCCACCCCGACTGCCCTGACCACAGCCTCAATGGAAACCCGGCCATAGCCTTCCAGTTTCAGTTTTGTCATATCCACACCCGGATTGGGCTGGTGTCCGGTCATGGCAGTGGTTCCGTTGTCGAGTATCACCAAAGTGAAATTGTGGCGGTTGAACACCGCATTGATCAGCCCGGTTATGCCGGAATGGAAAAAGGTGGAATCCCCGATAAAGGCAATGACTTTTTTGTCCGTGACTTTGGAAAAACCGCATGAGGTTCCCACAGATGCGCCCATGCAGATGACAAAATCTGCCATAGAGAGCGGGGGCAGAAATCCCAGAGTATAACATCCTATGTCCGAAGGATAAATGGTTTCCCGTCCTTCCGCAGCTTTTTTGACAGCATAATACGTAGCCCGGTGGGAACATCCCGCGCACAGTGTCGGCGGACGCTGGGGAATTGCCGGAAGATCCGAAAGATCCGGAACCGCAGGCGAGGTGCAGGGCAGACCAAAACAGTTTGCGATACATTTGCGCACCATTGCGGGATCAAATTCATAGAGCCGGGAGAACAGATCCGGAGCTTTTCCCTTTATGGGAAGAGTAAGCCCTGCTTCCTGTGCAAAGGCTTTTACAGCCTCTTCCATGACCGGTTCACCTTCTTCAGCGACCAGCACTTTTTCGCAGTTGCGCAGAAAATCTTTGATGAGTTTTTCAGGCAGAGGATGGGAAAAACCCAGACGGAGAATCCGTGTTTTGTCCGCAATTTTCAGATCCGCAACAGCATCTGAAACATAATTGTAACTGACACCGCTGCAGACAATTCCCCATTTTCCCTGACCTTCCGCAAAATTGTATGCCGAGGTTTCAGCCATCTGCCGGGCCTTGTCCATGTTTTCCAGCAACTGGACATGAAGTTTGCGGGATACGGCAGGAACACAAACATACTGGAAGGGGTTTTTCTTAAAATCCCCTTTGGGTTTGCGTTCCATGATTTTTCCCAGAGTGACCACCGCGTTGGAATGGTTGATCCGGGTGGTGGTGCGGAACAGTACCGGCTCTCCCAGTTTTTCCGAAAGATCAAACGCATAGGGAACCATTTCTTTGGCTTCCTCCACTGAGGAAGGCTCCACCATAGGAAGGCAGGAGAGTTTTGCATAATAGCGGTTGTCCTGCTCGTTCTGGCTGGAAAACATAAAAGGATCATCCGCTGTCAGAATAACCATGCCGCCTTTGGTTCCCAGATAGGCCAGCGTCATCAGCACGTCTGCGGCAACATTAAGCCCCACATGCTTCATCATACACATGGAACGCACACCGGAACACGCGGCTGCGGCAGCCACTTCCATAGCCACTTTTTCATTGGTGCTGTATTCAAAATACAGGTCAGTTTCTTTGGATATCTGAAAGAGATTGAGAGAAATCTCTGAAGACGGGGTTCCCGGATAGGTGCTGGCAAAGGCAACTCCGGCCTCCACAGCCCCCCGGACAATGGCCTCATTTCCCAGCAGGAGCAGTTTCTGCCCCGGATGGTCGGTCAGTAATTTGTGCATATTTTTTTCCTTGCATACAGGGTCTCAGGACAGATTGCCGGAGATCCTTAAAATATAAATTGCCCGGTCAGACCGGATGATTTCAGAAAAACAGGAGTGTATTTTTATATCAGCATTGACTGCGTGTAAAGAATTTTTTCTTCATTTTTCACATGAAAAAATTTGTCCTCAGAATCTCATATTAGGATCAGTGATGAAAATCTGCGGCTGTCATTTTTTTAACCATATAAAGATACACCATAAATACAGAATATCACATCCTCACCAGCTCAGAAAAACCTTTTAAGTAAGTCAACATAATTTTTCGGGTATAAAAAAACCGGGATTCACCCTCCCCCTGCCCCGCCCTGAGGTAGGGGAGAAAATTTTATACCCGAAAATTTATGGAAACTTACTTAAGCCGTGAAAATGAACATTCGGGGCATGGAGAAAAAAACCTCCGGGACTTTATCGTTTGTTGACCTTCACCGTATAATCTGCTATTTCAGATTTTATTGAACAAAGGGTTTCCGGAAAAGTATTTCCGGAAAATATCCAACAATCGCCCGGAATCAGAAAAGGAGACAATGTTTATGAACAAATTGAAAGAAATGCTTTCGGCCCTGGTGAAAATGGTTCTGCGTTTTCTGCTTGTGCGCAAAAATATCGCCATCCGCTTTGTGTTCACCCTGCTGTTTATGGCGGTATGGGGAATTGCAAGCCTGTCTGTTTTTTTTCTGACCCTTTTTCAGTTTGCCTGGCTTTTCCTCACCACAGGACAGAGCATATCCATTCTGAGCCTGTCTCACAAAATCACTGTTTATACTTACAGAATTCTCCGTTTTATAAGCCTCAGCGAAGTGGCCCGGCCCTGGCCCTTCAGTGCGTTCCCGGAAGAAATGGATGCTCCTGAAGTAGTGGATCTGTCCGTGACACTGCCGGATGAACCTGCGGCAGAAAAGGCAAAGACTTCCGAAACTGTAAGCACTGCTGACACGGCAGTGCAAAGTGAAAATGTTTCTGAAGAAGAGATAAAGGAAGCCGCTATCATTCTGGATTACAAAGATAATACAAAATAGCAGAATTAAGGATTCAGGGGTTAGGGGCTGTTTTACTTGTACATGTCTCTGAATCCTGCCCCCTGAATCCTGCCCCCTGAATCCTGCCCCCTGAATCCTGCCCCCTGAATACTGAATTATTCCTTTTTCATGGCTTTTCTGAGCTGTTCTCCCAGAGAGCCCAGAGAACCGCTTTTATCTCCTGAAAATTTCCGCCAGTCATCAGATTCCTTGTCGCCGCCGCTGCCTTCCGGACTGAGTGTAATCTTGCGGACATCAGGCTGAATTTCCGAAATTGTGACAGTGATCGGATCTCCGGGTTTAAGATGATCAATTTCTCCGGCTTTGGCAGAGTCAGTGATTTTGGATTTGGGCAGCAGTCCCGTAATTCCAGGTTCAAGGGTGACAAAATAACCGAATTTCTCTTTTTTCTCCATGATGCCCTTTACCTGCTGTCCTGCGCGGTAACGGTCACGGATACCGGTCCAGGGATCGCCCTCAGCATCCCGCATACTCAGGGAAATGCGTTTTTTCTGGAGATCTATTTCCCGGATCATGACATCAATGGTCTGGCCAGGCTGAACCACATCTTCAGGCCGGTTTACCCGTTTTGTATAACTCATTTCACTGATATGAACCAGCCCCTCAATGCCCGGCGCGATTTCCACAAACGCGCCAAATCCGGCAAGGCGGGTAACTTTTCCCTGCACTTTGTCTCCCGCGCGGAAAGACTGTTCCGCATTTTCCCAGGGATCGCCCATTGCCTGTTTCATGGAAAGGGAGATTTTCATTTCTCCGGCTTTTTTTCCCGGTTCAATGCTGATAATTTTCACTTTTACCGGATCATCAGGATGCAGAACATCTTCAGTGTGCTCCACCCGTGACCAGCTTATCTCGGAGATATGAACCATGCCTTCCATGCCCGGGAAAATTTCCACAAACGCACCAAAAGAAGCCAGATGTGTCACCCTGCCGTCAAGCACATCACCGGTTTTGACAGTTGCCAGAAATTCCGCTTTGGCCTTTTCCTGCTCGCCGGACAGAAGCTGACGCCGGGACACCACGATATTTCTGCCTTTCTCCTCTATGCGGGTAATGAGAAAACGGTGTGTGGCTCCGACATAGTCTTCGGGTTTTTCAACATATCTCACATCCATCTGGCTGAGGGGACAGAAAGCCCTGTGCTGCATGAGCTCTATTTCAAAACCGCCTTTGCACTGGGCTTTGACCTTTCCCTCCACCGGCAGTTTTCTTTCATATGCTTCCCGCAGAAGATTCAGCCCCCCCGCGCCGGAAATGGCTTTGGACAGACGGATTTCGTTTTCATCCATGCCTGTGACATACAGATCCAGTGTGTCTCCGACCTGACAGCCAAGTTCGCCGTCCTTATCCAGCAGTTCCGACCTTTCCACTGCGCCGTCAATTTTGGTGCCGGTATTGACAAAAACAGTGTCTTTTCCGATGGAAATAATTTCACCCTTTACTTTGTCGCCGATCTGCAGATCGTCCTTCATACCCGTGTTGTATGACTCGAAAAGCTCGGCAAAGCTTGGGCCGTTTTCGTTTTCATTTTCATTTTCAAAATGTTCTGACATGATTGCTGTTATCTCCGAAAAAATGATAATTATTCAACGCATCCTTGCGCGCATACGCTGCGGCAGGTTCCAAACCTGTCGCATTGATTATTATGTGTATGGACGCTCTGTGTCAATGAATATGTATGCAGAAAGCTCCAAAATATGAAAAAAAAAGAAGGCACCGTGAAATTTCCGGAAGAAAACTGTATGAAAATTCCCCTGGAGCGAATCTGTAATCAGCATTCCTCACTGGCAAAAAAAAGTTCCCTCACGGTCACTGCCCGGACAGTTTGCTGCTCTGAATATTCATTCCTGACTTGACAAACGACTTTATCCGTGCAATAGGCATGTTTACCTAACGACCGGACGGTAAACAATCGGGAAAAATTGAAATATTAAAATATATTTTATTAAATCAGAGTATTATCAACATAACACAAAGGAGACAGGATTATGGGCAAACTTTTGTGGCAGCCTTCAGAGGAACGGGTCAGAAACAGCAACATGTACAGATTCATGACCCGGATCAACAAAAAATATAACCGGAATTTCCGCAGTTATGAGGAACTCTGGAAATGGTCGGTGGACAATATCCCCCAGTTCTGGGCAGAGATGTGGGATACTGCGGGCATCATTTCGTCCAAGCCTTTTACGCAGGTGATTGACAATCCTGCAAAAATGCCCGGAACCAAATGGTTTTCCGGAGCCAGACTCAATTTTGCGGAAAACCTGCTCCGGTACCGGGATAATCAGACCGCACTGGTTTTCAGGGGAGAGGACAAAGTCCGCCGTGAACTGAGTTATGCAAATCTGTACGATGAAGTGGCAAAAGTTGCCAAATCCCTTAAAGATATGGGTATACAGGCCGGTGACCGGGTCGCGGGTTTCATGCCCAATATGCCGGAATCCATCATTGCCATGCTTGCCGCCAGCAGCCTGGGAGCCATCTGGTCTTCCTGTTCCCCGGATTTCGGCATCAAGGGCGTGCTGGATCGCTTCGGTCAGATTCAGCCCAAAGTCCTGTTCACAGCCAACGGCTATTTTTTCAAAGGCAAGGAACTGGACTGTCTGGAACGCATCAGCAATATTCTCAAAAGCATTGACACCGTGAAAAAGGTTGTGGTGGTTCCCTACACCAATGCAAATCCGGATATTTCCCGCGTTCCCAATGCTGTGCTGTACAATGATTTTAAATCTCCCCAATCCGGGCTTAGCATAGACTTTGCACAACTGCCTTTTGATCATCCTTTGTATATAATGTATTCCTCCGGAACCACAGGTCTGCCCAAGTGCATGGTGCAGAGCGCAGGCGGCATTCTCATTCATCAGATGAAAGAGCATCTGCTGCATACGGATTTGAGACGCGAAGATCATATTTTCTATTTCACCACCTGCGGCTGGATGATGTGGAACTGGCTTACCTGCGCGCTTTCGGTGGGCGCAACTTTGATTCTCTATGACGGCAATCCTTTCCAGCCCGGCCCCGAAGCTCTGTGGCAGATGGCGCAGGACGAAAAAATTTCCGTGTTCGGAACCAGCGCGGGCTATATTGCTGCTCTGATGAATTCCGGACTGATTCCCAAAGACAGATTTGATCTCTCCTCGCTGCGTGCGATTCTGTCCACAGGCTCTCCCCTTTCCATTGAGGGATTTGACTTTGTGTATGATGCCATCAAAAAAGACCTGCAGCTGGCCTCGATTTCCGGAGGAACCGACATCAACGGCTGCTTTGCGCTGGGCAATCCCATGGCGCCGGTTTATTCCGGAGAACTGCAGTGCCGGGGGCTGGGCATGAAGGTGGAGGCTTTTGATGAAAACGGAAAACCGGTTTACGGAAAGCAGGGGGAACTGGTCTGCTCCGCGCCGTCTCCGTCCATGCCCATTTATTTCTGGGAGGATCCGGATGGAAAAAAATACCACAGCGCGTATTTTGATGTGTATCCCAATGTATGGCGTCACGGCGATTATATTGAAATCAATGAGCGGGGCGGTGTGACCATTTACGGACGCTCGGACGCGACACTCAATCCCGGAGGCGTGCGCATCGGCACTGCGGAAATCTACCGTCAGGTGGAGCAGCTGGATGAAATTGAGGACAGTCTGGTTGTGGGACAGGAATGGAAAAACGATGTGCGGGTCATTCTGTTTGTGAAAATGCTGCCCGGATTTGAACTGACCGAGGCTGTGAAAAAGAAAATCCGGGATACCATCCGCGTCAACGCGTCTCCCCGGCATGTACCCGCAAAGATTATCGCTGTTCCGGATGTGCCTTATACCCTGAACATGAAAAAAGTGGAGCTGGCCGTGAAAAAGACCATTCAGGGTCAGGCCGTGCTGAACAAAGATGCGCTGCGCAATCCCGAAGTGCTGGATTTTTACGCAGGAATCAAAGAACTCAGGGAAGACTGACGATAGTTCAGAGAACTGAGTCAATTTCAGTACCCGCCGAAACCGTCATAATCAGTGAAGGCCGGTATTCATAACAGTCTGAAAAATACTGTATTCCTGCTTACATCGGAATGACGAAAACGGGCTTTTGCAATTGACTCAACTGATAATAAATCGGAATTCCCGGCTGAAACCGGAGTCCCAAACAGAAAGTTTGGGACTCCGCAGCTAATATTCCATTCACTGCTTCTGATCCCTGCAATGTTTATTATGGATCTGATGTTACGCCAACCTTTCAAAAATCAGCAGGTTACTGTATCCTCCGTCATTCCGGCGAAAGCCGGAATCCGGTAATTTCAAATGATTATGGATACCGGCTTTCTCCGGTATGACGAAGAGGCGTAATACCAATTCTCCATTGATTTTATACAATGCGGAATGCAATCCGGAGGAGTGCAAAAATTAAGCGGAGCGGTTTTTTGCACACGCACAACGGTGAAAAAAACTGACATATAAAAATACCACTACCCAAATTTTTATCCATGCTCTCCGGATGTTCATGCTCTATCTTCCTGAAAAACAACCGTATTTGAGTCACTGAGTCTTTTCCTACCGCAAAATACAGTTCTTGCCCTATTGTATTTCCCTGTGATATGGTGAAATATTATAATACATTTTTTACCGCTTTTCTTTTTGTCCTTCAGAAACAGGGACAGGAACGCATCATGATTTCAGAGAATGTGCAGGCAGATGTCTTTTGCCCTGTGAATGGCAGGGATGAAACAGAAAACGCGTAAAATTCCGAAACACTATGGAGCAGGGCCTTATAAAATTTTATACAGGAGCAAGAAAGAATATGATGACACAAATGGAACAAAGTCCGGATATGCAGGAGAAAGCGGCAAGGGACAATGGAAACGGAAACAGGGAACAGATTCCAAGAAATATCTTTGAAAAACTTCCCACCCCTGTGATTGGCGTAAGTGCTGATCAGAGTATCATCCTGGTCAACCGGAAGGCCCAGACCCTGGCAGTGGATTCCCGTCCCATTGAGACCGGAAAAAAACTGTTTGAATATTTTCCGGATCATATCACCGGAAGAGTCAGTCTTTCAATCGGTACCAATACGGTTCGAACTGTTGAAAAATGTCCTTTTGAGGGAATACTTTACAACCTTGACTGCATTCCTTTTTCCGACAGTGGTCAGGTCAAAGGCGGACTGATGGTTTTCCGGCCCATCTGAATCCCTGTACTCTGCAAAGAAAGCGGGTTACATCCCGTAACCCGCTCCACCTCAAAATCAGTGCGTTGCCATATGAAGTTTAACCGCAGAATCTTTACCCACAGATTCAAAAATGACAAAGCACCATACCTCCCGGCCCATGTTCAAAAAAGGAATTGACTTTCTTTTCATTACAGGGCAATAAATATCCGTTAAGTATCTTCCGCATGTTTTCATGTATTAAGTTTTCAGAAAAATCCATTTTTTTTTGATGCACGAAAATTTCCGGTTGCTTACTTATTCGGGTTTTGCATCCAGTCAATCAATTTTTATTTTCAGCCAAAAGGAGGATTTTCAATGAAAAAACTGTGTGTTTCGCTTCTTCTGACCTGTGCGGCCATGTTTTTCTGCACACCGGCCATGTCCGCTGTGGAAATCAAACTGGGGGTTGTCACCAAACCCGGATCTGCCCAGAATATTGCCGCAGAAAAATTCAAGGAACTGATTGAGCAGAAATCAAACGGGGAGATTACGGTCAAAATTTTCCATTCCAATTCCATCGGCAATGAAACCGAAATGTTGCAGCAGCTTCAGATGGGAACCATACAGATGGGTGTTATCACCAGCGGCCCGTTTGACACCTTTGATCCCATTGCACGGGTGATTGATTATCCTTTTCTGTTCAAAGACAATGAGCAGGCCGATCAGATACTCGACGGCCCTCTGGGAGCGGAGATTCTCAAAAGCCTGGAAAGTTCCGGATTTAAGGGACTGTGTTTTTCCGAAAACGGTTTCCGGAACCTGAGCAATAACAAAGTCCCGGTTAAAATACCGGAAGATGTCAAAGGTCTGAAAATCCGGGTCATGGACTCCGCCCTGCATCAGGCCATCTGGAAAACTCTGGGCGCAAATCCCACGCCCATGCCCTGGCCTATTTACACGGAACTGGAGCAGGGTGTTATTGACGGTCAGGAAAATCCCCTGTGGGTTATGGAAGTGTACAAATTCCATGAAATTCAGAAATATATGACCATGACCCGGCATGTATACTCCGCTCATATTGATGTGGCCTCCCTTGTGTGGTGGAAGGGGCTGAAGCCTGAAATGCAGGATATGATAGAAAAAACCATGTATGAAGCCGCTGTTTTCCAGCGCAAAGACAACCGGGACAAAGATGCCGGACGTCTGAAAATGCTCAAAGAAAAAGGTATGCAGGTTGAGGAAAATCCGGATATTCCGGCGTTCCGTGCAAAGGTGGCAGAACTCAAAAATTTGGATCTGTTCAGGGAACCCAAGGTTCAGGCTTTGCTGATGAAAATGATGGAAGCCGCGAAATAATCCTTTCAGCAAATCATTTTTTCCTGTTTCCCAATTCTTTCTGGCAGGATTCCCAAAAATAAAACTGCTACTCTGTCAGCCTTGAATCTGTAGTTGCAAAAACCGGATTTTTCCAAAAAAATCCGGTTTTTCTGCACACTTCATCTCATAAAATCAAAGTTGGCAGAGTACTGATTTTATACCAATTCGCTATTGAATTTATACAAT
>JBFXEJ010000023.1:0-62060 GCA_050180235.1 Desulfococcaceae bacterium | reverse complement strand
CGATCTAAAAACTATAGAGTTGTACCCCCAACTTGAGGTTTCAGGCGTCATGAAAATAAAACACTGAAACCCGAACACTGAAACCCAAAACAGGTATAGCCGCTTATTCCCTGGAAAATGTTTGGAAAAATATCCCATATTTGCAGAGAAATACCCTGTTTCAACTGTCTTTTTGCCCCAGAAGCAGCCAGGTTTCCATTTCCCCTTTGCCCTTTATCTGAATCATTCCCCTTTTTTCAAACAGATATTTTTCCTTCAGCCTTTCATGAACCGTTGAGGATACATGAATGCCGTTGACCACGCCGTGGGATTCCATGCGGCTGGCAATGTTCACAGTGTCTCCCCACAGGTCATAGCTGAATTTGTGCGTGCCTATAATGCCCGCAATGACCGGCCCGGTATGGATTCCGATGCGGATACTGAGATTTTTTTCTCTGCCGGTATTGAGCTGGGTGACAGTTTTGAGCATTTCCAGTGCCATGCCGGCAACTGCTTCAGCATGATCAGGCCGGGGAATCGGAAGCCCCCCAACCACCATGTACGCGTCTCCTATGGTTTTTATCTTTTCCAGTCCGTAACATGCCGCAGAATGGTCAAATGCCGAAAATACGGCATTGAGCAGAGTCACCAGATCAATGGGGGATATTCTGCCGGAAAGATTGGTAAACCCCACAATATCTGCAAACATGACCGTAACCTCCTCAAAATGATCGGCTATGATTTCTTCGCCCTGTTTGAGCCGGTTAATGATTGGTCTGGGCAGGATATTGAGCAGAAGTTCTTCTGATTTCTGACGTTCCTCCTGAATGGTTTTGAAATATGCCTGTTCCTGATCGTGCAGGCGTTTGGTTGACAGCGAGGCATTGACGCGGGCATGGAGGATCGCGGGATCAAAGGGTTTGCTCAGATAATCAGCCGCGCCGGTTTCAATGCAGCGCACAATGCCGTCCATATCATCCTCCCCTGAAACCACAATCACGGGAATATGATGCAGACTGCTGTCGGCCTTTACACGGGACAGGACTTCAAATCCGTTCATTTCCGGCATCAGCAGATCAAGAAAAACCAGATCATAAGGCACTGCACAGATCATTTCCCATGCCTGTTTTCCGTTTTCCGCCTCGGCAATGATATAGCCTTTTTCCTCCAGACAGGAACTCAGGAGCATACGGTACATGGGATCATCATCCACAATCAGAATGACCGGAGGCCCGCTCTTTTTCCGATCTCTGATCCGGCCCGATGACTGCAGAACATTTTTGACACGGGTAAGCAGCAGCACTGAATCGCAGGGCTTGGTCAGATAGTCAACCGCTCCCATTTGCAGACATTTGGCAATGCTTTCCTGATCCATCTCCCCGGAGGTGACGATGACCGGTATATGCCGCAGTATTTTTATGTTTTTCATTTCTGACAGAAAGTCAAATCCGTCCATTTTCGGCATGAGCAGATCCAGCAGAACCAGATCAACAGCCTGGGGTTCCCGTGTAGCAAGAAAATAGAGTTTCTGCAGTCCCTCGGAACCGTTGTCAGCAGTTATGACAATATAGCCGTTTTCCTCAAGGCCAGAGGCTATAATTGTACGGCTCAGGACATCGTCATCAATCACCAGAATGAAACCGTTGTATGTTTCCATGAAAACCATCCATGTTTCGGTAAAGGTTCGGGTGTAAGGTTTCGGGTTTCAGTGTTCAGTATCTTTATTTCCTGAACACGCAAAAAAACAGCACATCAGCAATTTCCAACTTCCTTATTTCATCAGGTTCCGGTTTTGCACTCCGGAAAGTTTCCGATCTGCTGCGTATGCTGAATTGCATCCCTTATTTCAAAGCATATGATTTGTAAATTCCAAGTTCAGGCATGGTTTTCTTTGCATAAATCTCAACACTTGGATGAGCCGAATGGGTGACAATCAGCGGATAAACTTCGGCACCGAGATGCTGTGACACCCGGTTCACAAGTTTCTGAAACCGGTCTATGTCCTTTTTTCCAAGCTGGGATTTGCTTTCGCCGATGACATAAACTTTTCTGCCGTTTTCCAGTCCTTCCCCGTAAATATTGATTTCATCATCCTTTCCGTCTGCATAAACAATGAACCGCCTGTCCATGACTTTGATATCAATATTTTTTTCTCTTTTCAGTACGCCGGGAAGAAACCGGATGGCTTCATTTTCCAGAAAATATCCGAATGAATTTGAAAGTCCGCCCAGTTCTTTGGACATTCTGTCCTGTCTTTTCACAACCTCTCTCAGAGTGTCTTCCGTCTTTTTCTGGGACACCGCGAGCTCTTCCACCCGCTGTTCGGTTCTTTTCTGGGCATCTGCAAGTTCTTCCACCCTCTGCTCAGTTCTTTTCTGGGCATCTGCAAGTTCTTCCACCCGCTGCTCGGTTCTTTTCTGGGCATCTGCAAGTTCCTCCATGCGCTGCCCTGTTCTTTTCTGGGATTCTGCCAGTTCAAGCATTTTGTCACCCAGCAGAGAAACCACATCCTCCAGTCTCTTAAAATCGCTCTTTGTAACTGTATCCAGTATTTCTCCCCTGAGTTTGTCCATAATTTTCATCATGGGAAACTGGATTTCTGAGGGAAACTCCTGAATCACTTCGTTGTAGGACATCATAGACATTTCCTCCTGTTGAAACTGAAAAGATTTTCCCCAATGTTGAGAACCTCAGATTCCGATAAAATTTGACAACCAAGATTTGACAATTTTTTAAAAATTGTCAAATCCTGCATGATCCTGTATTAATTTTGTTCATTCTGAAATTTTTAACTCTTCATTCTCATTAATAAGGTGATTTCCATTAATGATTATACCGTTTTTCGTAGGGCGGGCACGGCTTTCTGTGCCCGCCGTCCTGCTGAAACGGTGGGCACAAAAAGCCGTGCCCACCCTGCAATGATGGTACATTTTTTCATGGAAATCGCCTTAATAATATCAATTCCTGCGAATTTTTTCGCCCCGGTGTCATCAGCTTAGAATCAAAGGATTTAGTGATTTCTGAAAATAAATATCCCGGTTCAGTTCACAGGCGCAGGTCAAAAGCTGGAAGCTTTTGATACTTTGATGGTATATTCTTTTCTGGAAATCACCTTAAGCCTCTGCCCTTTTTTTCACAGGATACCGATCCTGCTGATTGCGTTTCCTGTTCGGACGCGGTGGTTCCGCACAGAAAAAAAGCACAGACAATGAAATCCGATGGAGCACAGGTGTTTCTTTCAAAAAAATTTTGTCACTGTCTGTAGGAAAATTTTATCCCCGCTCCCATTTCATTTACCGTTTTTCCCGGATGCTGACACCATTGCCAGAGATGTCCGTACCCTGGGATATTCGCTTTCTATCTGATCCAGCAGCCATGATACATCATTTGAACCTGATTTGGCAATGTTTTCTGTTTCCTGACACAGTTGTGCCAGCTCGGCTGCCCCAAAATTTTTTGCGTTGGATTTGAGCGTATGCACCGCACGGCGCAGATCTTCGGTTTTGCCCTGCTCCATTGCCTGCCGTGCCTCTTCCTGCATTCTGACAGCATCACGGAAGAAATCATCAATGAGTTTGGGCAGCATCACAGCAGCCTTTTTTCCAAGCATGGCTTTAAGGTTTTTCAGAGCCTGCGGATCAAGTTCCGCAGGCTGGCATTCGGAGACAGCAGAAACAGGGATTTCAGCAGCATGGGCGGTATCCGCAGCATTTGCGGTTTGAACGGGTTCTTCCTTTTTTTCAGATTTGCTGCGGCAGGGACACTGACTCAGCGCTCGCAGCAGTTCTTTTACCTTAAAGGGTTTGCTGACATAATCATCCATGCCCGCGTTCAGGCACATTTCCCTGTCGCCCTGCAGCGCATTGGCTGTCATGGCTATGATGCGGGGCTGTCTGTCCGGGGGAATTTCCCTGCGGATCTGTTTTGTGGCCTCCATGCCATCCATTTCCGGCATCTGCACATCCATCAGCACAGTGTCATAAAACTGACGCAGCACAGCATCCACTGCCTCCAGTCCGTTTCCCGCAATATCAGCCATATATCCGAGCCGCTCCAAAGTGAGCAGAGCCAGTTGCTGATTGATGGAATTGTCTTCGGCCACAAGAATCCGCAGCGGATGGCTTTTCCCCATCTGCGGATCAAATTCCGTTTCCTCATCATCATCTTCATGAATCCGGCTATGGTCAGCCTCTCCTCCCAGCACTTCCATCAGGGTGTTGTACAACTGGGAGGATTTGACCGGCTTGAGCAGCCATGCCGCAAATTCCTCCCGTCCGGATTCTTTTTCCATCTGTCCTGCTGAAGACATCATTATCAAAGGCAGGTTTTCGATTTCTTTTCTCCTGTGAAGTTTTTCTGCCAGTTCCAGCCCGTCCATTTCCGGCATCTGCATATCCAGAATCGCGAGATCATAGTGTGTGTCAGAAGAGACTGATTTCAGAGCTTCAGCTCCGGACGGGAAAGCCTCAGGCTTCATTCCCCACGCGGCAGTCTGACGCACCAGGATTTCCCGGTTGATTTCATTGTCATCAGCAATCAGCACATGTTTTCCGCTCAGACATGGCTGATCCGGATTCAGGTAAACCGGTTCTGCCATTTCCGCAGCGTTTGCGCGGATGGAAAAATGGAAGATCGTGCCTTTTCCCTCTGTGCTTTCCACCCGGACACTGCCGCCCATCATTTCCGCAAGTTTTTTGCTTATAACCAGTCCCAGTCCGGTTCCGCCGTATTTGCGGGTTGTGGAAGAATCCACCTGGCTGAAGGATTTGAACAGCCGATCCATGCGATCTGCGGGAATGCCGATGCCGGAATCTTTGACAGCAAAATGCAGTTCCCATGTTTCTACAGCTTCAGCAGTTTCAGCAGAACCGGCTTCAGAAGACAAAGGCGATCCGTTTACGGAAACAACAATTTCACCCTTATGTGTGAATTTGACTCCATTGCTCAGAAAATTCAGCAGAATCTGGCGCAGACGGGTTTCATCCCCCACAATCGCGGTGGGCAGAGGGGAATCTGTCATACAAATCAGATCCAGTCCTTTTTCCCCGGCTTTCACAGCCACCAGATCCAGCGCGGATTCCACGCATTCCCGCAGTCTGAACGGCACTTTTTCCAGTTCCATCTGGCCGGACTCAATTTTGGAAAAATCAAGAATGTCATTGATGATAGTCAGCAGGGATTCTCCGCTGTTTCTGATGTTTTCCGCAAACATGCGCTGGTCTCTGCTCAAATCCGTATCCAGCAGCAGCCCGGTCATGCCGATGACACCGTTCATGGGCGTCCGGATTTCATGGCTCATGGTGGCAAGAAACACACTCTTGGCTTTGTTTGCTGCTTCGGCAAGTTCTTTCTGCTGCTCCAGTTGTGCAGTGCGATCTGCCACGCGTTCCTCCAAATGGGTTATGGATTCACGCAACTGTCCTGTCATCTGATTGAATGCCTTTGCCAGTATGCCAATTTCATCCTGTGTGAACACTTTGGCTTCCAGTGTCAGATCTCCTGCTGCCACTTTGATTGCTGTGTCTGCAATGGCAAGAACAGGTCTGGCAATCTGACGGGCTATCCAGTAAACACCCACTGCCAGCATCACCGCAATGGCCGCTCCCACAGTGAAAATCATCCATGCCATACGCCGTGCCAGTGCAAATGCCTCTGTCTGGTTCATTTCCGCGACCAGCACCATTTCCTGTTCATTGAGCCATTGGTAAACACCAACTACGGGAATGCCTGCATAATTGAGATAAAGCCCCGCGCTGTTTTTTCCTTTCAGAGCTGCTTCAATTCCCGGTGAAAGAACAGTGGCACGCGGAATCTCCCCACCGGAAACGGTTTCTGTCTTATACAGAATGTCGGAAACAAAATTTCCTTTTTGATCAAGCAGATAAGTTTCTCCGCTGTTTCCCAGTCCTGTGCGCTCCAGAAAAAGCCGGTTCATGCGTGAAAGATTGAGATGGGAGCCCAGCACTCCGATGCGCTGTCCCTCTTTGTTGAACAAAGGTGTGGATATGGTGATGGCAGGTTTTCCGGAAAGCGGTGAAATACAGACACTCTGCACATAGGTCATGGTGCGTCCTTTGGAAAAATAGGGAAAAGAGGAACGGGACTGACCCTCAGAGTTTTTGTCTGTTGAACACACAACAGTACCTTTGGAATCCAGAATAAACAGTTCTTCTGTGTCAGAGGTTCTGGAAGCCACAGTCTTCAGATATTCTGACAGAATTTCATAGGCTGCCTGATATTCGGAAGGAGAGGATTCCCGGTTCCGCAGGATTCCGGCCTGGGTACGGACTTCAGGGAGCCATGCCAGAAAGGCCGTGTTCGCGCGCTGATCCTCTATCCAGTGGTTAAGAGTATCCGCCTTGAACGCTGCAAGGGATTCAAGCCGTTCAAACACAGAATTTTTAAGCGATTCCCTTGCCTGAACATAGACCAGATATCCTGTCAGAATCACGCTGAACAGAGACAGGAAAAGAAAATAAGAGACCAGCCGGGCCATCAGACTTTTTCTGTAGAATATCATAAACTCTCCTTGCAAAAAAGGGGCTTAGGGGTTGGGGGTTAGGAATTGGGGGGCCTTAAGGCTGTTTACAGAAAAGAATATCCCCAGCAAAGTATCAAAAACTTCCAGTTTTTACACTGTGCCTGTGAACTGAAATGGTATATTTATTTTCAGAAATCACCTAACACCCACATCTCAGATCCGTGTTCAGGTTTCAGGATTCCTGAACACTGACACCTTTCACTTCCCTGACCGCAGGACTCCGGCCTTTTTCCCTAATCATACTGCCTGAGAGAGTGAATACCGAAATCTTTTGCCGGTGCTGTGACATCTGTTTTGAGTCTGAAATATTTTTCAGCCAGCTCCGACAGGGTTCCGTCATTGTGCATCTGCATAATGATCTCATTGATTTTTTTGATAAATGCTATGGGATTTTTGCTCTGCTTTTTGTCTATGGCCGGAGCAATATACGTATAAAAAACAGGTTCTCCCAGTAATTTGGCAGCCATACCTTCCGAAATCGCCTGATTGCCGATGTATATGCTGGTAAGAACCGCATCCGCGTTCACGCCCAGATCTCCAAAGCATTTACTGTCAGAATCATAGGCAGCAATTTCCGTGTCTTTGACAAGATATTCTATTTTCTGACCCGGCAGAGTCAGGGTTCCATCCAGATAATACTCAAATACACAGCCTGCACACGCGCAGATCTTTTTTCCGGAAAGATCAGCCGGATGTTTGAATACCGCATTGTCCCTGTGAACATAAAAAACAGCCGGTTCAGAGTAATAGGGCTGGGCAAAATACAGGGATTCCATGCGTTCTGATGTGATGGAAACAGAAGCAATGGCAATATCCCAGAGATCTGACCATCTTCCGCTGATAATTTCGCCCCATTCCGGAGCTGCAAAACAGGCTTCCACTCCAAGACGTCTGGCAATCTCTTTTCCCACATCTATGTCAAACCCTGTGAATTCTGATGAAGTGTATTCACCGGCAGGACATTTTGTGTCAGAACTGCGTTTCGCCCCTTTGACCAGTTCGGACCGGGGTGGCTCTTCCAGATTGGTTGCAATGATGATCCTGCCTCTTGCCATAATTTCAGCGAGTTTGTCTGCCTGTGATCTCTCTGATGCTATTGCATAATCTGCCACTGTCATCAGAAACAGGGCAACTGTCACTAGTACCATTGTGATATTTTTCATGCTGTTTATCATCATATCCTCCTGATGGAAAAAGTTATAAAATAGGAAAAAGCAGCACATGACCAATTTAGATTTTATGGTATCAATTCCCCTCTTGAGAGGGGCAGGGGTGTGTTTTGGATGTGCGTTATTCCGGACACACCCCTTTATCCCCTCTCAAGAGGGGAATATATAAAATTCAACGTGGTCGTGCAGCAGCATAAGCTTCCAGCTTGTTCTGCGGTTATAAACAAACTGGAAGCCTGTTTTACCTTATTTCCGATAAACTATTTTTCAGTCTGCGGATACTGCCACAGTCAGAAAAACCGGATTTTTCCGGAAAAATCCGGTTTTTTTATACCTGAAAACTTTCGTTTGCGTACTTATTTTTCAGTCTGCGGATACTGCCCCAGAGACTGAATATCGAACTTTTTTGCAGGCCCAATCACATCTGCTTTTACACTGAAGTATTTTTCAGCCAGTTTTGTCAAAGTTCCGTCATCATGCATCTGCATAATGAGCTCACTGATCTTTTTGACAAAGGGAATCGGATTTCTGCTGTGCTTTTTGTCTATGACCGGAGCAACATAGGTGTAAAACACAGGTTCTCCCAGTTCTCTGATGGGCATACCGTCAGCAAATGCCTTCACGCCAATAAACACATTGGTAAGAACAGCATCCAGCTTGGCACCATCGCCGAAAGCCAAATCCGCAAAACTTTTGTTTTCCACATCATAGGCTATAATATCCGGATCTTTGACAGGATATTCCATCGTCTGACCGGGCAGTGTCAGGGTTCCGTCCAGATAATATTCAAATGTGCAGCCTGCACACACACCGATCCTTTTTCCTGAAAGATCAGCAGGGGTCTTGAATGAGGTATTGTTTTTATGAACAAAAAAAACAGTGGGTTCTGAGAAATAGGGCTGGGCAAAATACAGAGATTCCATGCGTTCTGAGGTAATGGAAACAGAATCAATGGCAATATCCCAGCGATCAGCCCATTTTCCGCTGATGATTTCTGCCCAGGGCGGAGCCACAAAACAGGCTTCCACTCCCAGACGCCGGGCAAGTTCCTTTGTCACCTCTGTTTCAAAACCTCCAAATTCCGCTGAAGTGTATTCATTGGAAAGGCATTTGGTTTCAGAACTGCGTTTTGCTCCTTTGATCAGTTCCGACATAGGCGGATACTCTGCCTCCACGGCAATAATCATCCTGCCTCTTGCCATAATTTCCGACAGTTTATCTGCCGGGATTCCGTCTGCCGCATATGCCGAACCGACCATTGCCGCCAGACACAATGCAACTGCCATCTTTTTGATACATTTCATAATCCTTCCTCCTTAATTGAAAAACAGTTTATATGAATACAGCAACTTCCTGCTGTCTGTATAGCCACGAATGACACGAATCTGCACGAATTGCACAAAAAATAATTCGTGCAATTCGTGGCTGCGCTATCAAATGTTCTAAGGTGATTTCCATGAAAAAATGTACCATCATTGCAGGGTGGGCACGGCTTTTTGTGCCCGCCGTTTCATCAGGACGGCGGGCACAAAAAGCCGTGCCCGCCCTACGAAAAACGGTATAATCATTAATGGAAATCACCTAAGTAATGGTATATGCAAAAAACCGCTTTGCTTAATTTTTGCACTCCGGGATATATGCAAAAAAAACTGGATTTTTTTCTGCTTCAGAGTAGCACAAGCTTCCAGCTTGTGCGCGGTTTATGAACAAGCTGGAAGCTTGTTCTACTTTACAATTTCCAAAGCTGCGCGCACTTTGGGATATTCGGTTTCAATTCTGTGCAGCAGATCTGATACATCATTTGAACCTGATTTCGCAATGTTTTCTGTTTCCTGACACAATCGCGCCAGCTCGGTTGCTCCAAAGTTTTTGGCATTGGATTTGAGGGTATGCACTGCACGGCGCAGATCTTCAGTTTTGTCCTGCTCCATTGCCTGCCGTGCCTGTTCCTGAATTTTCACAGCATCCCGGAAAAAATCCTCTATGAGTTTCGGCAGCATCACAGCAGCTTTTTTGCCAAGCATGGCTTTGAGATTTTTCAGAGCCTGGGGATCAAGTTCCGCAGGCCGGCATTCGGAGACAGCAGAAGCAGGGATTTCAGCAGCACGCGCGGTATCCGCAGCATTTGCGGTTTGAACGGGTTCTTCCTTTTTTTCAGATTTGCTCCGGGACGGACACTGACTCAGAGAGCGTATCAGTTCTTTTACCTTAAAGGGTTTGCTGACATAATCATCCATGCCCGCGTTCAGGCACATTTCCCGGTCGCCCTGCAAAGCATTGGCTGTCATGGCTATGATGCGGGGCTGTCTGTCCGGGGGAATTTCTCCGCGAATATGCCGGGTGGCATCCAGCCCGTCCATTTCCGGCATCTGAACATCCATGAGCACCGTGTCATAAAACTGGCGGCGCACAGCATCCACTGCCTCCAGTCCGTTTCCGGCAATATCAGCAATATATCCAAGCCGTTCCAGTGTCAGCAACGCCAACTGCTGATTGATGGAATTGTCCTCCGCGATCAGAATCCGCAGCGGATGGCGCTGAGCCATCTGCGGATCATATTCTGATTCCAGATCCCCGTCTTCTTCCCTGTCTGCACGGGCCGGGGTGTCGCCCGCGAGCACTTCCGTCAGGGTGTTGTACAGATGGGACTGTCTGACCGGTTTGAAAAGCCAGGCCGCAAACTCCTTCTGTTCCGGTTCTTTTTCCATCTGCCCCGCAGAGGACATCATAAGCAGAGGCAGTTTTTCACTTCCGCTTTCCTGATGAAGTTTTTCTGCCAGTTCCAGCCCGTCCATTTCCGGCATCTGCATATCCAGAATTGCCAGATCAAACTGTGTTCCGGAACGCACGGAACGCAAAGCCTCAGTCCCGGATGAAACCGCGTCCGGCCTCATTCCCCATGAAGCTGTCTGACGCACAAGGATTTCACGGTTTACAGCATTGTCATCCACAATCAGCACATGTTTTCCTGCCAGAGAGGGCTGATCCGGATTCATGTAAACAGGTTTTGCAATGGCACAGGCACGGGCGCGGATGGAAAAAGAAAATGTTGTGCCAACGCCCTCAGTGCTTTCCACCTGCATTGTGCCGCCCATCATTTCGGTCAGGCGTCTGCTGATGACAAGTCCCAGACCGGTTCCGCCGTATTTCCGGGTGGTGGAGGAATCCACCTGGGAAAAGGATTTGAACAGCCGATCCATGCGGTCAGCAGGAATGCCGATGCCCGAATCTCTGACAGCAAACTTTATTTCCCATGTTTCCTCACCGAAATCAGGGGAAATTTCAGAGGAAATGCCGGAGGAAATAAGCGATCCGCTTACGGAAACAAGCACCTCTCCCTTATGTGTGAATTTCACGGCATTGCTCAGAAGATTGAGCAGAATCTGGCGCACACGGGTTTCATCTCCCACAATCGCGGCAGGCAGATCAGAATCTGCCATTATTCCCAGATCAAGTCCTTTTTCATATGCCTTCACAGCCACAAGATCCAAAGCGGATTCCGCGCATTCCCGCAGACTGAAAGGCACTTTTTCCAGTTCCATCTGACCTGCCTCAATCTTGGAAAAATCCAGAATGTCATTGATGATGGTCAGCAGGGCTTCTCCGCTGTTTCTGATATTTTCGGCAAACATGCGCTGATCCTTTGTCAGAGTGCTGCCCAGCAGCAGCCCGGTCATGCCGATGACACCGTTCATGGGGGTGCGGATTTCATGGCTCATGGTGGCAAGAAATGCACTCTTGGCCCTGTTCGCAGTCTCAGCCGCCTCTTTTGCGGCTTCCACTTCCTTAAGCATTTCATTGAGACGGATATTTTTCTGATCCAGTGTCTGCCTTACCGAATCAAGGTCTTCAACGGTCTGTCTCAGTTCAGAAGTGCGTTCCTCAACAAGCTGTTCACTTTTTGCCAGGAATTCACTTTTGAGTTTGTCCGCTTTTTTCAGATTCTCAACCGCAAATTCCTGCATTTTTATCACTTCCTCATGTGCTTCCAGCGCCTTCTGCTGTGCAAAAATTTTTTCTTTCCGTTCTATATTGATGCGATCCGCAAGTCCCAGAGAAAGAAGAATCACTTCCATGGCAGAACCGATTCGCAGACCGTTGACAGTAAAAATATTGTTCGGAAATATTCCCATGCTCATCAGCGCGTAGGCAAAAAGTCCGGTCAGCAGAGTGAGCCATGCTGCCAGAAAATAATAGGCAGGCCGGTATCTTCTGGTCAGGCTTATAAATCCTGATGCAAATATCATCAGGGGAAACAGGGCCACAAGAGAAATGCCCCATCTGATGCTGGAGGAATAACTGCCTGCAAGAGATAATACAATTGTGACAAGGGACTGGGCAATAATAATATAGTTGAGATAGTACAGACGCGGAGAATTTGTTTTCATATTCAGAAAGGACTGTGAAAACAGAGCGCCCCACAGTCCCACATTGCCGATGAAAAAAGGCAGGCAACGGTTTCCCCACCAGATGAGATTGGGCCAGAGATATTCAAATCCCAAACCTGTGAGGGAAAACTGGGAAAGAGCGAAACTGCTTATAAAAAGTACATAATACAGATAATTTCTGTCACGCACCGAAAGAAAGAGAAAGAGATTGTAAAGGGGCATGGCCAGCATGATTCCGAAATAAAGCCCGAACACCATCTGACTGCTGTTCACCTCTTCGGCAAAGGTTTCAGGTGACCATATTGTGAGCGGAATCTGCACAGAACCGCCGGATTGAACACGGATATGAACAGTTGTTTTCTGATTGGATTTGAGTTTGATGCGGAATACAAAATTGTGATGCCGGATGTCCCGTTTGGAAAAAGGAAACATGTCCCCGGTTTCCATGATCTCATATTCCCTGTTTTCCGCAGGAAGGTAAACTGTGAGATAATCCAGAGGCGGATAGGCCACTTCCATCAGCCACTGCTTTTCATTCTCCGCACCCTGAGATTCAGATGCGTCAATTATATCAAAGCGCAGCCAGTATGCTGATTTTGTATAGCCGAAATTGGCAGTCTCTTTGGTATTGGGAACAAACTGTTTTGAAAGCGGCTCTGAGACCACATCTTTTATTGTCCATTTCCCCTCTTTGTCCTCAAGATATTCCATCTGGAGACCCACAGGAAATCTGCCATTGTGATTTTGTCCGATATGCAATGGCTCTCTGCCCAATGACCCGGCATCACTGACAGGGAAAAAAACAGTCAGCAGCATGCAGAAAACTGAAAAAAATTTCATCCGGATGATTGCAGGCATCATCCATTTTTTCAAATATGTTTTCATATTCACCCCATATTCTGTTTCGCAGAAAGTCATACCGATTTGCCATTGATTCTGTACAATGCAGAATACAAATCCGGAGGAGTGCAAAAATTGAGCGGAGCGGTTTTTTGCAAACGCTGAACCGGGGAAAAACTGACAATAAATATTGTATCAAATCAATGGAGAATTGGTATCAGACTTTCCGCAGATTGAACTTCCGCGCCTTTTCACAGACCGCCCCGGACAATTTCCAAAGCTGCCCGGACTTTGGGATATTCTGTTTCTATCTGACGCAGCAGAGCGGATACATCACATGAGCCTGATTTGGCAATATTTTCTGTTTCCTGACACAATTGTGCCAAAACAGTCGCTCCGAAATTCTTTGCATTGGATTTGAGCGTATGAACGGCACGGCGCAGGTCTTCGGTTTTTCCATGTTCCATTGCCTGACGCGCCTCTTCCTGCTTTTTCACTGCATCCCGGAAAAAATCATCAATGAGTTTTGGCAGCATGACTGCGGCCTTTTTTCCGAGCATGGCAGTGAGATTTTTCAGGGCCGCTGGATCAAGGTCTGCGGCCGGACATTCCTGAACAGAAATTTCAGCAGATTGCGCTGTATTCGCAGCATCTGCGGTCTGCGGAGATTCTTCCCTTTTTTCAGATTTGCCGCGGGACGGGCACTGGCTCAGAGCGCGGATCAGTTCTTTCACTTTGAAGGGTTTGCTGACATAATCATCCATGCCCGCGTTCAGGCACATTTCCCGGTCGCCCTGCAAAGCATTGGCTGTCATGGCGATGATGCGGGGCTGTCTTTCTGCCGGAAATTCCCTGCGGATCTGTTTGGTGGCCTCAAGTCCGTCCATTTCCGGCATCTGCACATCCATCAGCACAGCGTCATAGAACTGACGCCGCACAGCATCCACGGCCTCCAGTCCGTTTCCGGCAATATCGGCCATATATCCGAGCCGCTCCAGCGTAAGCAGAGCCAGTTGCTGATTGATGGAATTGTCTTCGGCCACCAGAATCCGCAGAGGATGATTTTTCCCCATCTGCGGATCAAATTCCGGTTCCCCATCCTCATCTTCCCGGACACAGGTTTGGGCACTGTCCCCGGCAAACACTTCCGTCAGGACATTGTACAACTGGGACTGTCTGACCGGTTTGAGCAGCCATGCCGCAAATTCCTTTCTTATCTCCTCTTTTTCCATCTGCCCCGCGGATGACATCATGACCAGAGGCATTTTTTCGCTTCCGCTTTCCTGATGAATGGCCTTTGACAGTTCAGTCCCGTCCATTTCCGGCATCTGCATGTCCAGAATTGCCAGATCATACTGTGTTCCGGAACGGACTGAACCCAGAGCCTCTGCCCCGGATGAAAATGCTTCCGGTCTCATTCCCCATGACCCTGTCTGACGCAGCAGAATTTCACGGTTGACCTCATTGTCATCCACAATCATCACATGCCTGCCGTTCAGAGAGGGCTGATCCGCACACATATACACCGGCTTTGAAACTTCGGCTTCAACTGCCCGGATGGAAAAGGAAAATACCGTGCCTTTTCCCTCAGTGCTTTCCACCTGCATTGTGCCGCCCATCATTTCCACAAGTTTTTTGCTGATGACCAGCCCCAGACCTGTGCCACCGTATTTCCGGGTGGTAGAGGAATCCACCTGAGAAAAGGATTTGAACAGCCGATCCATGCGATCCGCGGGAATGCCGATGCCCGAATCTTTGACCGCAAAATACAGATCCCATGTTTTTGCGGCTTCGGCAGTTTCAGCAGAAACGGCTTCGGAAGACAAAGGATATCCGCTTACGGAAACAACAACTTCACCTTTGTGTGTGAATTTGACTGCATTGCCCAGAAGATTGAGAAGAATCTGGCGCAGCCGCGTTTCATCACCCATAACAGCGGCCGGAAGATCAGGCTCTGCCATGCAGACCAGATCAAGACCTTTTTCACCGGCTTTAACAGCCACCAGATCCAGAGCGGATTCCGCACATTCCCGCAGGTTGAAAGGCACTTTCTCCAGTTCCATCTGACCTGCCTCAATTTTGGAAAAATCCAGAATGTCATTGATGATGGTCAGAAGCGATTCCCCGCTGTTTCTGATGTTTTCCGCAAACATGTGCTGCTCTTTTGTGAGATCACTGGCCAGCAGCAGACCTGTCATTCCGATGACACCGTTCATAGGCGTGCGGATTTCATGGCTCATGGTGGCAAGAAACGCACTTTTGGCGCGGTTCGCGGATTCCGCAGCCTCACGCGCGGCAAGGGTTTCCTTCAAAGCCTTTTTGATGTCGCTCAGATCACTGACAATGGAAAGTACGCCCACGATATTCTGTTTTTTGTCCTTCAATACGGAAACAGATGTTTCCACCGGAATCACTGTTCCATTTCTTTTTTTCATCCTTATCTCATACCGGCTGACAACACCGTGCTGCTGAACTTCTTTCCGCAGATTTTCAAATTCATTTTTGTCTGCATAAAGCTCGGTTACAGGCAGAGCCTGAATTTCCTCAAAACTGTAACCGGAAAGCTGTGCTGACATTTTATTCCATTTGACGAATTTTCCCTGTCTGTCGCGGAGGCTGATGGCATTGGGGGAATTTTCAATCACATTTTCCAGATACTCTTTGGTCTGCACCAGTTCATCCTCGGCCTTTTTCCTGTCAGTAATATCCCGAATCAGTTCAACGGCTCCGGTGATATTTCCTTTGGAATCATACAGAGCGGATGCACTTGCCAGAAGATAGGCTTCACCTCCGGGCAGATTCTGCGTAAAGGATTCTGAGGTAAGCTGCCCCTCCTCTCTTTTGAGTCTGGGATATTTTTTTTCAATTTCCCTGTCAGAGGCAATTGCCAGATCAATGAGAATCGGTCTTCTTTTTCCGTAAAAGGGAAGAGCATATTCATAATTGCCTTTTCCAATCATATCGTCAGCTTTTGCACCTGTCATTTTCTCCATTGCCCTGTTCCAGGCAATCACTTTTCCGTCTTTGTCAATTACGAAAACCGCATCAGGCAGAAAATCAATCATATTATAGAGTTTCCGTTCAGACTCCCTGAGTTCGGCAGTCCGTTTTTCCACCATTTCCTCCAGATGCTCCTGATGTTTTTTCAGTTCTTTTTCTGTCTGTTTCATGGAAGTTATATCCATGAACGAGCCTTCGTAACAAAGCATGTTTCCCTGATTGTCAAGGACTCTGCGCGCATAAACCGATACCCATATAATGCTTCTGTCTTTGCGGTACAACTGTGCCTCAAATCCTTCCACACTGCCCTTTTCTTTTATGATTCTGACCATTTCCTCACGGTCTTCGGGATTGACATAAAGCTGTTTTCCAATGTCCGTGACAGAAGCAAGCAATTCTTCGGGGGAATCATATCCGAAAATCTTTGCAAAAGAAGTATTGACAGACAGATAGCCACCGCCCGGAACGCTCTGAAAAATTCCCTCCACCGCATTTTCAAACAGAGAACGGTATTTTCTTTCAGATTCTTCCACTGCCCTGGCCGAGGATTCGATTTTTTCCATAAAGGTATTGAAATAAGAGGCCAGTTGACCGATTTCATCTTTGGAATGAATCTCCATGCGCGCGGAAAAATCTCCGTCTGAAACAGATGAAAGTTTGTGCATCAGCGTTTGCAGAGAACCGGTGATATAGGAACTGATCCGCATGGAAGTAAGGGGAAACAAAAAAAACATGGCGACAAATCCGATGCCGAAAACAAGGTTTCTGAATGTATCCAGAGGCTCATAAAGCTCATCGAGATAAACAGATGAGCCCACTATCCAGCCGAATTCGGAAATATCGCCAAAAATGGTCAGTTTTTCACGCGCTGATGTTTCTCCGGGATTTTTCCAGGGATAAATGATTTTTCCATTTTTTTTCTCACACATTTCTGCAATAAATCTTCTTCCGGCAGCATCCTTTTCCTCCAGAAAACTTTTCCCTTCCATCTGTGCATAGGGATGAACCAGGGGAACACCGTTATAACCGAGTATAAAAGTATATCCGGTTTTTCCAAATTTTTGGGATACAATATTTTCACGGAAATTGTTTACATTTACCATGTCTTTGAATTCCTCCCGGTAGGAGGATACGGAAATAATCCAGTCCCAGGGCTGAAAATACGTCATATACAGGGCTTTGGGACGTTCAAGGGTTTCATCGGGATTTTTCCAGTCATATTCCAGATATCCCTCTTTCCATCGGATCTGCTTTCTTACAAATTCAAAATTTGCAACATTCATTCCCAATACTCCGGATTTGGGATGAACAAGGACAACCCCCTGGGAATCAATGCAATAAATATAACCGGTTTTGCCAACAGTCTGACTGAACAGAACTTCAGTTGCCTTTGCCTTTGCCTCTTCCTCAGTGAGTTTTCCCTGCTGATACTGCAAATAAAAATTCTGCACAATATCCCGGTTTTTCTCGGCAATGGCACGGAGATAGTTTTTCACGGACATTGTGGAGGAAACATTGACCATGTTCACCAGTGCGGATGTGGCATTTTTCAGACTGTCCTCAACATTGCTTTCAATGCTGCGCTTCTGCACATAAAAAATAATCATGCTGCCCACAGCAAAGATCAGTGCAAATGCCAGCGAATGCACCAGATTGATCTTGTAACGCAAAGAAAGATTTCTGAATCTGAAGTTTTTCATTTTTCCTCCTGTCAGTCCTGAAAATCCGTTCAGGTTTTTATGTCAGTGTATTGGAGGAGTGCAAAAATTGAGCAGAGCGGTTTTTTGCTGCGCTTAATTTTTGCACTCCGGAATATACCATTACTCAGAAAATTTGATTATACAGCCACGAATGGCACGAATTACACGAATTATGGTTTGTGCATTCGTGCAGATTCGTGTTATTCGTGGCTGTTTAAACTGTAATATTTTTATAAACTCTTCTGATGCAAGTCTTTTGAATGCGGTATTCTGCTTCAGAGTAGCACAAGCTTCTATCTTGTGCGCGGTTTATGAACAAGCTGGAAGCTTGTTCTACTTTATAATTTTCAGAGCAGCCCGCACTTTGGGATATTCTGTTTCTATCTGACTCAGCAGAGCGGATACATCACATGAACCTGATTTGGCTATATTTTCAGCTTTCTGACACAGTTGTGCCAGCACAGTTGCGCCGAAATTCTTTGCATTGGATTTGAGGGTATGAACTGCACGGCGCAGGTCTTCGGTTTTTCCCTGTTCCATTGCCTGACGCGCCTGCTCCTGCATTTTAACAGCATCACGGAAAAAATCATCAATGAGTTTAGGCAGCATGACTGCGGCCTTTTTTCCGAGCATGGCACTGAGGTTTTTCAGAGCCGCGGGATCAAGGTCTGCGGCCGGACATTCCTGAACAGAAATTTCAGCAGATTGCGCTGTATTTGCAGCATCTGCGGTCTGCGGAGATTCTTCCCTTTTTTCAGATTTGCCGCGGGACGGGCACTGACGCAGTGCGCGGATCAGTTCCTTCACTTTGAAGGGTTTGCTGACATAATCATCCATGCCCGCGTGCAGGCACATTTCCCGATCCCCCTGCAAAGCATTCGCGGTCATGGCTATGATATGGGGCTGGCGGTCTGACGGGATTTTTGCCCGAATCTGTTTTGTGGCCTCAAGTCCGTCCATTTCCGGCATCTGCACATCCATCAGCACAGCGTCATAGAACTGACGCTGCACCGCATCCACAGCCTCCAGTCCGTTTCCTGCAATATCTGCCATATAGCCCAGCCGCTCCAAAGTAAGCAGAGCCAGTTGCTGGTTGATGGAATTGTCTTCGGCCACAAGAATCCGCAGGGGGTGCTGTTCTCCCACAGCAGAATCATATTCCGGTTCCTGTTCGTCCTCTTCCTGAACACGGGGACGGACTGTGTTTTCTGCAAACACTTCCATCAGGGTGTTGTACAACTGTGAGGATTTGACCGGTTTGAGCAGCCAGGCCGCAAATTTCTGTTCCCCGTAGGATTCTTTTTCCGTAAGTCCAGCAGAGGACATCATGACCAGAGGCAGTTTTCCGCTTTTCCTTTCTTCATGAAGTTTTTTTGCAAGTTCAATCCCGTCCATTTCCGGCATGTTCATATCCAGTATGGCGAGATCATAAAGCTTTCCTGAATCAACAGATTTCAGCGCGTCAGGCCCGGACGGGACAGCTTCGGGGTTCATTCCCCAGGAGGCTGTCTGCCGCACAAGGATTTCCCGGTTGATTTCATTGTCATCCACAATCAGCACATGCCGTCCGCGCAAAGAGGGCTGATCCGCACGCATATAGACAAGTTTGGACATGACCGCAGCCTGCGCACGGATGGAAAAATGAAAGATTGTGCCGACCCCTTCTTTGCTTTCCGCCACCATTGCGCCGCCCATCATTTCGGCCAGACGCCTGCTGATAACCAGCCCCAGCCCGGTTCCCCCGTATTTGCGGGAAGTGGAGGAATCCACCTGACTGAAGGATTTGAACAGCCGATCCATGCGGTCAGAAGGAATGCCGATGCCCGAATCTTTGACCGCAAAATGCAGTTCCCAGTTTTTCGCGGCAGTTTCCCCGGCAGAATCAGACGGCAGACACAATCCGCTCACAGATACAAGAATCTCCCCTTTTTGTGTGAATTTGACTGCATTGCTCAGCAGATTGAGCAGAATCTGGCGCACACGGGTTTCATCACCTGCTATCGCGTCCGGCAGATCCGGATCCATCATGCTGACCAGCTCCAGCCCTTTTTCCCCTGCCTTCATGCTTACCAGATCCAGCGCGGATTCCACACATTCCCGCAGCCGGAACGGCACTTTCTCCAGTTCCATCTGGCCTGCCTCAATCTTGGAGAAATCCAGAATGTCATTGATGATGGTCAGCAGCGATTCCCCGCTGTTTCTGATGGTTTCCGCAAACATGCGCTGCTCTTTTGTCAGATCAGTGTTCAGCAGCAGCCCGGTCATGCCGATGACACCGTTCATGGGGGTGCGGATTTCATGGCTCATGGTGGCAAGAAATGCACTTTTGGCGCGGTTTGCGGCTTCTGCCGCATCTTTTGCCTGTTTCAGATGTTCCTCCAGCAGTCTGCGCTCCGTGATGTCCCGCACACTCTCAATCGCACCGGCAGCATTTCCGTTGGAATCATACAGCACAGACGCGGTTCCGATAAACCACATGTTTCCTTTGTCCTTGAAATTGCCTATCAAAGCCTCACCGATCAGGGCATTGCCTATCCGCCTGATATTTGAATATTTTTTCCTGAGTTCCTCATCAGATATATGCACCAGATCAACCAGAATGGGACGCCGCTCTCCGTAAAATGCCAGACCGTATTCATAATTGCCTTTGCCAAGCATATCCTGCGCGCTTTTTCCGGTGAGATGAGCTATGGCTTTGTTCCATGCAATGATCCTTCCTTCCTTATCAATGACAAAAGTGGGATCAGGCAGAAAATCAATAATATCCGCAAGCCGCTGTTCAGATTCGGAAATGGCTGCCTCTGCCCGTTCGCGCTCTGCAATTTCATTCTGCATTTTTTCATTGGCTGTTTTCAGTTCAGCAGTCCGCTCCTGAACCAGTTCCTCAAGATGCATCCGGTATTTCCGCAGTTCCTCTTCTGCTTTTTTGCGTTCCGTGATGTCTCTCCATGTCGTGTGGATAAGAGTTCTCCCTTTGTAAGGAACAAGTGTCAGGGACACTTCCACAGGAAACTCTTCACCATCTGACCTCCGGTGCATCCATTCAAAACGGTGGCTGCCGGTTTTCACTGCCATTGTCATCATTTCTTCGGCTTTTTCATAAGATAAACGTCCGTCAGGCTGTTTTTCAGGGGAAAGTTCGGACGGATGGGTTTGCAGCAGTTTTTCTTTGCCGGGATAACGGAGCATTTGCACGGTTGCATTATTGCAGTCCACAAATCTGTTTTGATCAATGATGAGAATGGCATCGTTGGAATCCTCAAACATGATCCGGAATTTTTCCTCACTTTCCCGCAGTTCTGCTGTCCGCTTTTCCTGCTCTGTGAACAGTTCCCGCAGTTTTGTCACTGTGTTCAGGAATGCTTTTGCCAGTTGGCCAATTTCGTCATTGCGATCCGGCATGGTATCCAGTCCGGCAGCATCCCATCTGCCCTGCCCCAGTTCGCCTGCGGCTGCGGCAAGCTGCTCCACAGGCTGAATATAACGGTATTTTACCCTTCGGGCCAGCCACAGGGCACTGAACAGAATCAGAAAGACAATCAGCACCCCGGCAATGCCGAATATCAGGCTCTGCCGGAAGATGAATTTTTGGGACTTGACGCGAATTTCACTGCTTTTTGCATTCATGTCTGCCACAGGAGCGGAAAATTCATCAATATAGGTGGTGGCTGCAATCATCAGTTCCGTATCGTGAAATTTCAGACCCACCGGGCTCATAGCCATGTATTTTTCCCGAATCCTTCCATCCGGCTCCTGCCAGTCATAATAACCGGCAATTTCAATTCCGCTGAGACTTTGTCTGAATATTGCCCAAAATGAGGGAAGTTTTTCTGAAAGCAGGCTCATCTGATAATCAATCAGGGAAGGATTGGGGTGTATCCGCGTGATGCCGGTGTGGGCTTCATACAGGCAGGTATAACCGCTTTTTCCCACCAACTGAATGGCAATTTTCTGAAACTCCTGATCCTTCCGGAGTTCCTGCATGGAAATATCCGGACAGGATTGCAGATAAATCGCCACCTGATTTGCCACATCCTTTGCCTTTGTCTGAATAAACTGCTCCCCCAGCAGACGAAGATGTTCCCCGGCATATTCATTGAGTTCATGCGTTGTGGTTTCCATCAGTTCTGTGAAATAGACAATCCCGCCCCTGAAAATGATTCCGGCTGCCAGAATCAGCAAAAGGATTGAGGGAATAAAGGCCGCAAGCCAGTCCCGCATAAAGCTGCGGCTCAGTGAATGATTCCGGTTGCTTTCAGTGTGCATAAAAGTTCTCCCGTTCCTTAATGATTTCCTGTCAGTCAGGCTCTTTATCTTTTATATGCAAAGTAAGATACAGGATTTGACAACTTTTTGAAAGTTGTCAAATCTCAGCGCAAATCTTATCGTAATCCGACTTTTAAGGCGATTTCCATGAAAAAATGTACCATATTGTAGGGTGGGCACGGCTTTTTGTGCCCACCGTTTCAGCAGGACGGCGGGCACAAAAAGCCGTGCCCACCCTACGAAAAACGGTATAATCTTTAATGGAAATCACCTAACGCGAGTTCGGCATGCTTTGCTTTCTGCAAATTTCGTGAAATCTTGTTTCTTCGGGTGCTTGTGGCAGAAAAAAACCGCAAAGACACGAATGTTCGGAGCGAAACAAAGTCTGCTGCATCTGTTTTCCTTAAAAATTCAGACAAATTTATATAGAACTCTCCATAATGCATCAGTATGGAAGCCCCATTGTCTTTTTTGGGAGTTTTGAGAATTACAAAAATTTATTCCATGAAGAATGTAAAAAGTCAATGGGAAAAAAGCGGATTCTGAGGTGGGAAAATGCTGCTTTTTTTTTGCGGAAAAGTTTCAGGCAGGTCGGATCAGTGAGCGTTAACCAGACATCTCCGAAGAGAATTGGGAAGCAGTGGAACCTTTTATACCAAATCATTTTCAAATTTTGGGGAAGTGTCTTTTTAAACCGCGAAACACACGAACCGCACGAAAAAAAGGAGTTGGAAGCAAAGTGTGTTCCTGTGTTTTGAAAGCGGATTGTTATAAGTACGTTGATAAGCCGGATTTCGCTCAGGGGATTTTGCCCACCTTGCTGCTGCGGGGCAGGAAGCAGGAAAAATAAAAAACCGCAGGAGGCTGGGCCTCCTGCGGTTTTTTTGTGCTGATGTTCCCACGCGGGGGCGTGGGAACGATAGTAAAAAAATCAGTAAGCTATATTTTCTCCACTGCCGGAACAACCGGGAGCAGCAGAACTGCATGCTGGTGCAAAAGAAAATTCTACAATGGCACATCCCCAAGTTGTTTTTGGAGGAGCAATATATGGATCATTTGTGGTCAGATCAGAATGATCTCTCCATGTTCCCTCATAGATATAGTTATCCGCATAGGGTATATCACGATACTCTACCGTATTAGGATTTGTACAGTCCGTATAGGTAATCGTTAACTGTGAACCTTGAATAGGTGGATTGCCGTTTTCATCTTCGACATATACTATGTATGCCGGGCCAGAATAATACTTATTGCCTTCTTCATCTTCATAAATACCTATCCAACTCTCCAAATCTCTCAGTTTGATCTTATCCACCATCACATCTTTCAATTTTATGATACTTCCGGTATCTTCGTCTTCGTATATCAAATCACCATATGTACCAAATTCCCTGTAGATCGGAATAGCCTTCAGGTCAACCGTACCGGAGAAAAGCACCGGCATACGTGCCATAATCCGGTTGGTCAGGCCGTTTTTGCTGACCTGCCATTGGGGATTTCCGCTGGCTATTTCCGTATTGGTGGCTTTGTAGAAGTTGATTCCTTCTCCGCCTACAAACAATTTACGGGGATTGTCCGGATTGTCCAATGCCAGGGTATGCTGTGCAAAAAGTGTTGTGTCATCCGGCGGCTCATACTGGGGAAGTCCGGTATTGGCCTCCCGCCAGTCACTCAAAGGAAGGGAACCGTCAATATTCAGATCATGCACATACACATTCCCCACCGGATGAGGCTCCAATGATCCGGAGAAATAGGTAATGGCATACAACAGACTGTTTTTCTTATCCACCAGCAGATCCTTGATATTCCTTCCCGGATCTCTGACCGTGCTGAAGGTGAAGTAATCATTGACGACAAAATTGCATCCGGTATTGTCTATGGTGAATCCCAGCACATTGGGAATCAGATAGGCTCCGTCTGCCGTATTGTACTGCGCCTGAACACCGGAAACGCTTCCGGTGACACTGAAAGTGCGGGAGGTAATGTTGTTATCGGCATCCGTTTGAACAGCCGTACATTTTACCACCCAGTCTTCTGTCTGACAACCCGCATACAGTGTCACCCTGTTATTCAGCAGACCGCTTTTGTCTCCGGTATTATAGCGGTAAACTACAGGGGTGCTGGCTCTCAGCCCTTTTCCCAATCCGCTGTTGTGGGATGTCCAGCTTGTGCCCCCGTCAAGGCTGACCCATACACCGGAATTTTCCGTTCCCGTGTACAGAACATCATTGGACTGATAACTTGTTGCGCCTTTGGGATACAATGCCAGTTTGGTAATATAATCCCCAGTAAAACGGTTTTTGGCTGTCCATTTCAGATACTTCTTGCCATCAGACGACTCTGTTTTGTATTCTCCTTTGTAAACACCTGTGGCTGTTCCGGCATACAATATGGCAGTATCTCTGTGTGTACCATCGACCTTCACAATATCCTGCACATAGGTTCCAGCTTCCAGGCCTCCGCCCTGTGTCTGACTGAAATGCTTTCCGTCATCCGAGTAAAAAGCCCCGGAACCGTCTGTTCCGACCCATACATAACGGTAGCATTCTCTCACCGCACATTCCACAGGAATACCATATTCATCCTGACAGATACAGTCTGCATCCACATTGCCTCTGCTGTCTTCACAATAGCATTCCTGATCAATACCGTCATCATCCGCCACTACCGTCAAAGCGGCTCCCGCCACATCAGGCATTGACAGATCATCTTTTCCGATTCTGCGAATGATGATATTTTTCAGCACACCGTTCCATTCTTCGGAATTGTTGCTGTTCCAGTTGGTTCCGCCGTCAAAACTCCGGTAGATATTGCCGCCTCCCAGATAACCTGTGGCTGCATAGACAGTATTGTTGTTGTCTGAATCAACCACAATGTCATTCACATAAGGATCAATCCAGTTCTGCCCCTGAATTTCAGAGGAACGGCTGATATTCTGCCAGCTTGTTCCGGAATCCGTGGATTTGTAAACCCCTCCGCCATCTGTTCCAGCGTAGAGCAGTTGTTTGTTCTCTGTTTCGGAAATCACGGCCAGAGAAGTGATATGCGTTGTCCGTCCGCCATTCACTGCTTCTGCTGTCACAGACACAAAACCCTGCATGGGTTCAGGGCTGGTGGTTGGTACCAGATAGCTTTTGGCAGCACCGTCAGTTGTGGACTCGCTGGGCGGAGCAAAGGTTCCGCCGGTATTATAGGTTTTAAAAGAAAGTGATGTGTCATCGGGTATGGCATTGCCGTAAAAATCGGCTGCATCTGCCGTAATTTCATCCTGATAATTCACACCAAAATTCCGAAGTCCGGAAATATTGCGGTAGGCAGCGGAAACACCGAATTCCTCTCCCACAGGCTGACCTCCGCCAATGGAAATCTGTCCGGTGGTGGTGCTGACAGTGGCATCATGAAAATAGAATGCCTTTATGCTTACCGGGCCTGCTTTGGTTCCGCTGCGCAGAATTGTACTGACCTGTCCTCCGGAAGTGTAGGCGAACAAAGGTGAAATCTCTTCTCCTCCGTCCGGCCCGCTGAGAATTTCAAAATCAATCCGGTAGCCATCCACCACAGAATTGCCCTGAATATCCTTGACATCAAAAATAATCTGGGTTGTTGACTGTCCGCCTGTTCCCTTGATGCTGATAGCAGCAGGATCAACCTTGTTCACCAGCAGAAATGCGGGCGGATTATGGATGGTGATTTCTGCCTTTTCCTGAATCAGAACTGTTCCATTTTTAATCCATTTTGCAATAACGACCGCTGTACCGCCTTTTGCTGCCCCTTTGAATTTGGCTGTGATAGTTCCGTTTGCATTGGTTACAGTGGAATCCGGGATGATCGTTCCCATGCTCACATCTTCCAGTTCAAACGTCACAGTTTCACCGGCAGCAGGGTTTCCTTCCGCACTTTTTATTACGGCTGTGACGGTAATATCCTTTTCCTTTCCGGTTCCCAAAATGGCATTTGTGCTGACGGTCAGTTCCATACTGCCCGGAGTATAGGTTATCTCCATCTCATCAATGGCATCCCCGGATTCAGCCCGGACAGTGACAGTTCCGGGTGTCGCACCGCTTACCAGAGTTGCCCGCGCCACTCCGTTGGAGGTTTCCACATTTTCCAAAACGGGCTCTATTTCAGTTCCATCCCTGAATCCGCCGTAGTTGCTTGAGGGAATAATGGTAAATTTAACCGGTGTTCCATCCGGGGCGGCTCCGCCTCCCTGAATCGTAGGCGTTGCCTTGAGAACCACTTCTCCCGTGCTGCTTTCCGTACTGATAGGAATGCTGGTGCGGTTGGCTGAAAGGGTAATTCCCACAATTTCAGCTCCGATGATTGTAATCAGGTTTTCTTTCGTAATGGTGACAGTCCCTCCGGCATTTTTCATGATTTTTACAGTGATGGTATCCTGTCCCTCGGAATTGGGCGGAGTATAAGTCGTTGTTGCCACTCCGTCTTTTGTTGACGATGTAAAAGGATTGACTTTTCCCTTTTCCGCACTGAAGATAACAATGGTGCCATCTGCAACCGGATTTCCGTTGCTGTCTTTCACAAAAGCGGTAATTGTGCTTGTTGTGCCTGAACCGGCCACCAAAGTTGCAGGTTCTGCTGTTACAGTGCTTTTTGCAGCATCGGGATCTCCCGGCACATAAGCATATTTGAACAGAACATTAATGGTTCTGGAAATACCAAGTGATGAACAGGTGACTGTGGCCGGCCCTGTTGCCGTTACCGGAGCGGAAAGCAGAATTGCTGTCACACTTCCGGAATCATCAGTTGTATAACTGGTGCCATTGGGAAATGAACCTATTGTTGTGGAAAAAGTCACTGCCGTTCCCGCAGCAGCAGGATCACCGGACGCCTGATTTACTGTGGCAGTTATTGTGGAGGTTGTCTTTCCGTCCGCAGTAACCTCAGCCGGACTGGCCTGCAATGTGATACTGGGCTGGGGATCCGCTCCTTCAGTAGTGAAATCCATCGTAACGCCCTGAGTGACATTTCCTGCTGTTGCAGTTATCGTTGCGGTTCCTGCCGTTTTTCCGGCAGAGATGACTGATACGGTAACAGTTCCGCTTTCATCCGGCGTTTCCACAGAAAATGCACCTGTTCCGTTAGGAAATTTTCCAAGACCGGTATTATCAATCTTGAAATCTATTTTGGTTCCCTTGGAAACTGCTTTTCCTGCGCTGTCTTTGGCAGTGGCTGTAATCGTGGTGGAACTGACACCGTCTGCCGGAATAGAAACAGGTTCATTTATTTCCAGTTTGAGAGAGGCTATCTGCTGGGAAACCAGCGTAAATTTGACATTCGCGCTGCCGTATCCGGTTGCAAATGCCGTGATGGTTGCCTCCCCCGGCACTGTGGAGGCTACATAAGTGACAGACGAAGCACCGGATTCATCTGTGGTGCTCCGCGCCAATGTATCCTCGCTTGATGAAAACAATCCGGAATCAGTGGAAAATGTGACAGTTATGCCATTATGCTGCAACTCATTGCCATTCGCATCTGCCAACTGCGCTGTTATTTTGCTTTCCGAATTTCCGTTTGCCACCAGTTCACCGGATGGATTTGTTCTGAGAATAATCGCACCTTCCACCAGGTTTATGGTTGCAGACGCGCTGATACCGTTGGATGTGGTTGCCTTGATTGTCACCGCACCCGGTGAGGAATCCGCAGTTCTTGTGGCATAATATGTAAGATCAGTTATCGTGCCGTTTACAGTCTCACCGGATATAAAAGACTTGTTTTCATCCTCATCAAAAGAACCGGGTCCTTCAATCGTCAATGAGACAGTTTCTCCATCTCCAATGGGTTCTCCTTCCGAATCCAGGACATTGACAACAACATTCGTGGAGGTCAGTCCGTTGAATATCAGTTTGTCATTTCCAACAGAGACATTGATACTGCTGGGAAGGACGCCCGATCCTTTTTGGCCAATGATAACTTTTGTGGACTGGGAAACCCCGCCAGCGGAAGCTGTCAGTGTTGCTTCACCTTCCTGCCCCTTAATGGAAATAAGGGAAGTTGCCACTGAGCCTTCTTCTGTTGCAGCCAATACTATTTCCTGTAGTCCGTTTGGAAATTTTCCAAGCGTTGTGGTCAGTTTTACCTGTGTATTGTACAGACTGCCGGTTCCGCTTAATGTGACCGTTATCGGTGTGGAACTGTATCCGTCCGGCTCAATGGTAACTTCCGCATCCGGTGTGGGCGTCATTTCAATTGATGTTATCGGAAGATTGGGGGTAATGCTGTCACTGAAAGTCACAGAAATAACCTGAGCGATCCCGCCTGAAGAGCAGACCACGTTGGCCACGGCATCAGTTGTGGAAGAAATCAGGGAAACTGAACCGGAACCGTTTTCATCCGTTAATACAGTCGCTGCCTGTCCGCCGCTCAGAAATGTGCCGTATGTGGTGGTAAAAATCAGGGAGATACCTTTTGCAACAGCGGTTCCTGAACTGTCCTTCAGTGTGGCTGTAATTTTTGAGGAACTCAAACCGTCTGAGGCTATCTTGTCCGGTGTTGCTGTCAGGGTAATGGTGGCCGCTGGCTGTGTATCTTCGCCGGTAAAAGACAGGGTAGTGGCCTGGGAAACACTTCCGGCCAGTCCCCTGATCTGGGCTGTCCCTGCAACAGTTCCGGCAATAATGGAAGTGGAAACAGACCCGGTCTCATCCGGCGTTTTCACCGTATAAGAAGTCTGACCATTGGGAAATTTGCCCAAAGTTGTGCTAAAAGTGACAGAGGTTCCCTGAGACACGGGTTCACCAGTGCTGCCTGCCATAGCTGCCGTAATGGTGGTGGAACTGATGCCATCGGCAGGAATTTCGGTTTTGCCGGTGGTCATTTCAATGGCTGCCGGTTCAACAACAGTGGTCGATGTGCCGTCACCAGTGTCCTCGCTGTCATCCATTCCTCCGCTTGAACCGCACCCGCTCAGATTGAAAGCAAGACTTACAATAATAAAAAATAAAACCAGAGATTTGCAAATGTGTATTTTCATGGCAACACCTTTCTGTCTGAAAATTGATTCTTCCTTTTGCGCCACAGCCTGCGGACAAACAGGCAGACTGCTGAGATTTCCTGTTGTTTATATAAAAATATCCGTAACATATGTTACGGAAATCAGTCATACCCCGTCCTTAACCTGACGGGATTGCGGGTGTGTTTCTGAACGTCCCTGCAATAACTGCAGGGATTGTGTGCAAACAGGGTTTTTCAGCTTTCTGAAATCCCTGCTTACACACAATCTCTGGAGTTTCACATTCCGGGAACCTGACCTTTATGATTTATGAAAATAAATATCCCGGTTCAGTTCACAGGCACAGGGCAAAACCCGGAAGCTTTCGCTGCTTTTCCGGGATATTCTTTTTCTGTAAATCATATAATCTGCCGCCTGTTTGGCGGCAGATTATCCGGGATATGCCTAAAACTGTGCTGTCCTCTGCTCCAGTTGCACAATCCTGGGCGTGATGAAAATCAGCAGTTCCTCTTTGCGCTCAGTTTTTTCCGCTTTCTTGAAAAGCCAGCCGAGAATCGGGATTTTTGCCAGCCCCGGAATGCCGGTTGTGCTGTCAGTTTGAGTAGTTTTGATGATGCCGCCGATGACTACGGTATCACCGTCATTGACCAGCAGTTCAGTCTGGGCTTCCTTTGTGTTAAAAGACTGCTGACCCTCAATCATATCTCCTATATCGTTTTTGGTGATATTGATGGTCATGGCAATCCGGTTGTCCGGTGTCACATGGGGAGTAACCTCCAGCAGCAGATCCACATCCTTGAAATTCAGGCTTACCTCTCCGTCCTCCACCGTCTGATAGGGCCAAGCCACACCCTGCCTGATCACGGCTTTTTTGTTGTCAAGGGTGACAATCTTGGGAGCGGAAACAATTTTTCCCTCGCCCTGGGATTCCATGGCCTGCAGTTTGGCATTGAGCAGCAGAGGCGTTCCCGCGACCCTGACAAAATTGAATCCGAAACTGCCGTAATCATCAGCGGCAACAGGAAAGTTCATGGCCGTATTGAAACCGTATGTGCCGCCCAGTTCATTATATCCCTTCTGGCGTCCCACACCCACCCGTTCCGCAATCATCTCGGCCACCTCATCTGTCAAGCCGGTGACACCGGCTGCCACATCACCGTCCGCTTCCTCATCAGTTGTTCCGACCGACTGCACTCCGATGGCCATTTCCCACTGGGTTCCGACCTTACGGGAGAAAGACTCGCTGGCCTCCACGATTCTGGCCTCAATGATGACCTGGGGTGTCACCCTGTCCAGTTTGCGGATCAGATCTTTTCCCTGTTTGATCCTGTCAGCAGTGTCTGTCAGGATGATCATATTTGTCCGATCATCCACACTCACGCTTCCCCGGTCTTTGGTCAGGATTTTTTCAATATGCGGAGCTATTTCCGCTTTGGCCTTGGAATAGTTGACCGGTATATATTCTGTGATAAGAGGCTCCATCTGCTTCTGCTGATCCCGCAGGGTCAGCTCGGCTGTTCTTTTATCCTGCCGCATTTTTTCCTCATCATCGAGCGTTTTGCGTGTGGCAATGCGGATGATATTGCCTTCTGCGGTTTTGCCCAACTGGTTCATCTTCAGAATCAGATCCAGCACCTGATCCCAGGGAACCGGTTCAGCCAGGGTCAGAGTCACCTTGCCGGTGACATCCTTGTCCACAGCAAAATTTCTTCCGCTGATTTCCCGCAGTATGCGGAACACATTCTTGATGTCGGTTTCGTAAAAATCCAGAGCAATCTTTTCTCCGGTGTATTCAGGAACCTCATCCACGGAAAAACCGGTGTCCGCATCTGTCATACCCTCTGTGGGCGCAGAAGTGGGATCGGGAGTCTTCAGACCGGCATCCGGACTGAGTGCCGCAGTGCCATCAGAAACGGGAGGCGTTGCTGATACAGAGGCTGCCGGCGGCAATGCAGCGGCGGCTGGGGCAGAGGATGCCGGCGGTGCAGGGGATACCGCTATGGTCGGAATGGATGTGACGGGTTTTGGGGATATGGATGATGCCTCAAAATGAATCTTGAGATTTCCCCCTTCCTGCTCCACAAAATACGGCACAGACTCCCGCAACTGTATGGCAAACAGGGCTGTGTTTTTCATATCTGCCTTGCGCACAGGATTGATCTGATCCACTGCGCTTTCAAAACGGTCTGTTATAAGTGGACGGACATGACGATCCGGGAGCCCTGTGTTGAAAAGTTTCAGTTCCAGTTTTCTGTCCCCTGACTCCATCACCTCATACTGTACCGGTCTGTCTGTTCCCACAACCAGCAAAGACTTTCCGGCATCCATGCTCAGAAAATCAATTTTTTCCACCTTCGCGGGTTTGGAACTGTCCACAGGGACAGTGGCTGAAGTACGGGGCTGCGGAGGCGGGGAGGATGCAGTGAAACGCATACCGGTGTCCGCAATTCCCTGTCCTGTCCCAATATGAACCACCAGCCCGTTTTTGTCCGGATGGGCTGAAAACGCCGAAAGCCAGGGTTCCCGTGTTTCAATCGTCAACTGCACTCCGTCAGCAGTGCGCTGGTGCCGGACGTTTTTGACCCACTGGGTATCCACAGGAAAAGAATTCTCCCCTTCATACGGGCTCTCAACTCCGCTCATATCCACAATAATTCTGGGTGGTTCATTTGTCACCGATGTTTTATAGCTGCTTATGGGACCGCTGCCCCGGACAGTCACCAGCATGCCCTTATCCAGTTGCGTGGCATAGACAGACTGCAGACGGACTGCCCCGGATACAGAACCTGCATCCACTGTTTCAGCCGGAGCAGGCTGCCTGTCATTCGGAGCCGCCACAATGCCTTCCCCCATCTGGATCAGCAGTCCGTTTTCAACCGGAATTCCCTGAAAACCCGAAAGATAGGCTGCCTGGGTTTCCAAAATGACCCGTACCCTGTCGGAATAATTGTAATAGCGGATCTGGCTGACCCATTTGGTATTGACCGGTATCACTTTTTCGCCGGAATAGGGACTCTGGATATTGAAAATATCGAAAACAATGCGGGGGGGGCTGTCTATGATAAAGGATCGGTAATTGGTGATCATGCTGCTGGCTCCCACAAAAACCTTGAGACTGTCACCAAATTTTGCTGCATATACGGACTGGAGCTGGTTTACACCGGATACAGCCCTGGAAACCGGCTCCGCAGTAAAGGCAGGGGCGGGAGAAGACACAGATACGGGAGCTGATTCAGCGGTATAGGATGGGAGTGGTTCCGGACTTGGGGATGCAGCCGGCATAGTGGCTGTTTTGCTGAAAGACACCCGCATACCCGAGCCTTCCCGGCGGATTTCATAAAAGGCATCTTTTTTTAAATATATCTCAATTTTGGATGTGTCCACTATCTGGGAGGCACTGACCGACTGAAGCACCGGATTGGGCGGTGTGAAAAAAGTTTCTGTGGCATTGAGACGGGTTTTGGAAAAATACAGGATAAGGCCCATCGGAGAAATCTGCCTGACAGAAGTGTAGGTCAGTGTCTGATTCCCCTGAATCAGTATGTCAATGGACTGGGGATGATCCGTAATCTTTACGTTCTCAATATATTTGCCCAAAACATCATCCGCCCGTCCGGGTGACACCCATGCGCAGATGACAGCAAGCATCATGAAAACGGTAAGGGATATGGGAATAACTCCGTAGCGGGAGGTCCCTGCACAGTTACATTTCATAATAGTCTTCTCCCTCAGGTCTGTTGAATTTCAGTTCTCTTTTTCTCACAGTCACTTTTCCCAGCACATCCTCATCCTGTTCTTCCACCACAACCCGATCCGGCAGAATATCGACCACAATTCCTGAATGAATTCCGATATAGGTTCCCTTGACAATAATATAACCTTTCCCGGATGCCTCTTCCACCAAAGCCTTGTTGCCGTTTTCGGCCCGGATTATTCCCACCAGTTTCAACTGGCCCAAATCCAGTCTTTCAAGGGGAGTCAGCCTCCGCGGCGGGGGTTTGGGTTTGGATGAAACTGCTTCCTCTTTCTGTTCAGGCGGTTTTTCCGCTTTTTTGTTTTCTTCCCTCAGCAGGGGTTCAAAGGGATCAGCTTTACCCTTTGGGTTGTATAGAGCAGTGAATTTATCGGCATCTTCGGCATCCATACCGGCAATGGCAGCAGCAAGGGTATCTTCCTCACCTTCTGCCGGTTTATCCGAAGTCTGGGATACATCATCAGTCTTTTCCGCTTCCCCTGATCCTGATTCCGGATCTGTTTTTGCGGCAACTGCTTCTGTTTTCCCGGCTTCATCCTTTTCCGGAACTGCCGCTTTCGTGTCTTTGTTTTCCCCGGTGCCGGTCTGCACAGTCTGCTGACCTGCTTCCTGCGGCTTTTTTGGAGAGGTGCCGGCGGCTTTGTCATCTGCCGGAACTGCCTGCACCGGCTGCGCTTTTGCCACTTCCGCTTTCGGAGCAGTGCCATCTGCCGCTGTCACCGGAGCAGACACAGCTTTGTCAGAACCCGGAGCAGCTTTTCCTGATTCGGATGTTCCGGTTTTTCCTTCCCCGGGTTTGCCCTCCGCAGATATATCAGCCGATGCAAGGGTCCCATTTTTCGGAGGCCCGGGCCTGGCAGCGATTTTCTTTCGGATTTCTTTGGGTTTGGGGGGAGGTTCCGGAGCCTGATCTCCGCATCCGCACAGAAGCAGACATATCACAGAAATGGCAATCCATCCGGAAGCAATATTGCGCAAGATACGATATCTGTCCATAATCAATGCCCTGTTTTCTCTTTTTTTCAATGTTGTCTGTACCGGCTATTCCAAAAATTTGTATGTAACAGCAGTACAGGATATATCCAGATTTGTTTCCGTATCTTCTTTTTTCGTTACCGTGCTGATTTTGATATCTTTGACATTCACAAGACGGGACAGACGGGCAACCTTCTGATAAAAAGTCACCAGTTCATGATAGCCGCCGATCACCTTTATGGAAACAGGAATTTCCGCATAAAATCCGGCAGGATTTTCCTTTTCAGGCTTGAACAGCAGAAATTCCAGCCCGGAATCCTGCCCCGCAAGCGAAATATTTGTCAGCAGGGACGGAATTTCCTCATTTTCCGGAAGGGCCTGTTTTGCAATGGCAAACTGCGCCTCCACTGCTTTCATTTCGGCCTGGTATTTGCTGAGCTGACTTGCTATTTTTTTAAGTTCATTGAGTTCCGCAGTCAGGGTATTGTATTCGCCGGTCAGTTTCTCTATCTCCTGATGCTTGGGAATATAAAGAAAATACACGGACGGTCCGATCATGACTGTCAGCACCAGGATACAAATCAGAATTCTCTGCGTTTTTGACAGTTTGCTGACTTTCTCCAGAAAGGGATCCAGTGAATTCAGAGAAAGTCCGGACGGCTTTTTGGGCGACTCTTTGGATGCTAACTGAGGTTTTTTCATTTTTTCTCTTCTTTGGCATCTGTTGCGGTTGCAGTTTTCTCTTCTTTGTCACCTGCTGCGGTTGCAGTATCCGGTTTTTTCACGGGAGGTTTGTTACAGTCAATCTGAAAACCTTTGAGATTGATCTCCTCTTTGCCTCCTGTTTTCATGCCCTGCTGTCTCAGTGTAATGAGTTTTACATCTGTGAACAGTCCTGATTCCCCCAGCCGGGTCATAAAATCGGCCACGGTTTTGTCATCAAGGGCAATCCCTTCTATGCTGATGGCGACATTTGTTTTCTCCACCTCCACTTCCTGTGGTGCAGGTTCAGCAGACTTCCCTTTTTTCCCCTTGGCCGGGGGTGCCGCCTTTTTCGCTTTCTGCTCAATGGCAGACAGTTTTGTGAACCACAGCCGTTTTTTCTTTCTTCTGTCAATAACCACTTCTGACATATAACTGACAACTGTATAGGCTGTTTCCCGATCCGCATCCAGTTGTTCAATGATTTCAAGTTTTTTCTTGAGCAGTGCAAGTTTCTGCTTTAGTTCCTCAACCTCTTCGGCAATCTTCTTATACCGTACCACCTCTTTTTTGGTATAATCTATCTGTGCCAGCAGAGATTCAATCTCTTTGTTGAGTTTTGAGTTGTACCAGATCAGAGCCACAGCAACGATCAGCACAATCAGCAGGAAAACAGAAACCTGCTGGATGACATTCTCTCTTTTCTTTGCTTTGACATAGGGTAAAAGGTTAATCCGTATCATTTGTCATTCACCCTTCTCATGGCAAGTCCCATGGCAATGGCAGCCTGGGGTGCAATTTTCTCCAGATAGGAATCGTCGAAACTGCTGTCAACCGAAAATTTGCTGAAAGGATTGATCATTTCAACCTCAGATGAGGTTTCCACACCCAGAAGCTGGCGGAATTTTTTGATATTGGCTCCGCCTCCGCTTAAAACGATCTTCCGGATCTGATCATTGGGGTATGTGGAATAAAAAAAATCAAGGGCCCGCCGTATTTCCGTACACCAGTCCGTTACCACGGATGTCACAATATCCACCAGTTCCTTTGAGGAAATTTTGTCACTTTTTTCAGTATTGTAGAGTTCCTCTGCCTCTTCCAGACTGCATCCGGACAGAGAAACAATTTTGGAACTGATCTGATGGCATCCCAGGGAAACATCGCGCATGAATACAGAAAATGTGCCTTTGAGAATATTCAGGGTGGTTTTGTTGGCCCCGATATCGATCAGTGCCACATTTTCCCCTTCCGTATCATAATTGGCCGTATAGATATTCTGCAGGGCAAAGGCGTCCACATCCATAATACAGGGATTCAGACCGGCCATCTGCACCAGATTCACGTAATCATTGACTATTTCCTTTTTGGCAGCCACCAGAACCACATCCATCTGATTGGGGTTTTCCGCATTTTCGCCAAGTATCTGGAAATCGAGATTTACATCATTGATATCAAAGGGGATATACTGTTCAGCCTCAAACTGTATGGTTTCCCGGAGCTGAGTTTCCTCCATGGTCTGAATGCTGATATTCTTCACAATCACAGAATATCCGCCCACAGAGATGGCCGTATTGCTTTCCTTAATCCGGTTTGCCTTAAACAACTGACGGATGGCTTCTGCAACACCTTCGGGATTCCGTATGGAACCGTCCTCGATCAGACCTGGGCCAATATCCATCATGCCGAATTTTTTGAGCACCCATTTTTTTTTCTTTTCCTCTGCCTCGGCCACCTTTATTGTCCGGGAACCGATATCCAGACCGACCGACTGTATTTTTTTTCCGAATATCATAATCTGTTTTTCACCTTTCCGGCAGCATGATGATCATTCCTGTACACATATCCGGCCTGCCGGCTTTCCCTGTCGGAAAAACCGGCAGAATATGCAAAAAAATATGTCCAAACCGATTTCTGTTGAAATGACAGACAAGATGCTTTAAAATCCGCATAACGATCATCGGGCGGTATTATCCGCCAATAAAACGGAAATATGTCTGTTTCAGTACCGAATCCGGCAAAAGGGAGAAAATATGTTCGTCACCAATTTATCAGCATTCCTATCACAGTGTCAACGAAAATAAATCATTCCCGATAATTTTCAGACAGAGGGCATCCTTTCTATAAAACGGAATGCCCTCAGAATTCAATAGGGATCATATGTATTTACCCGGTAGGAAATTCCTGCCTTTTTCAGATGCCGAATCACAGATATATGGACAGAACAGGCTTTTTTGCTGAACCTGGGGGCCTGTATCAAAATAACCTGTTACAAATCCTGAGGTTTTTCAAAACCATCAGGGTTTTGGGACAGAAAAACTGTACGGACTGTTTTTTGCAAACACTGAAAACCCGAAAGCTGAACTGTCAGCCCAACTGACTGTGCCCGGAAGGCCCCTATATGTCCTCTTTCACTGCGGAAGAAAAAATCAGACCGTTCAGACTGGTCAAGTATTTCACCTTTACCAGTCTGATCGTCATTTTTCTGGGAACCATTGTTCTGTGTTTCCTGAATATTCACTGGGCCAGAACCCTGCAGTTCAAAAAAAGCGGGGATTATGCTCTGCTGCTGGCGGAAAATCTCAACCACCAGATTTATACCCAGTTTCAGATACCGGTGTATTATATTTTCGGCAAGATACAACTGCGGAACAAAAAACAGTTTGAACTCATGGACCGGATTGTGCGAAGCACCCTTCACAGTTTCCGGATTGACATGGTCAACCTCTATGATGTCAAGGACAATATTATTTCCTACAGCTTTGATACGGAACTGGTGGGAAAAAGGGATATGGGAGGAGAGGAATACCGGAACGCTGTGGAGGGCAGGGCATCAACAAAACTGGTGCAGAACGGAAATTTCTGGGAAATACTGCTGGGTTTTCCAAAAGAGATCAAGGTCATCACCTTTGCACCGCTCCGGGAGGCACGGCCTTTGACCCGGATTTCCGGAAAAGTGCTGGGTGTGGTGGAAATTGTTCAGGATCTGTCCGAAGACAATCAGTCCATCTTCCGTTTTCAGATACTGGTCATCCTCACCTGCGCTCTGGTTATGGGCATTCTGCTCATCGTTCTAATTTTTGTGGTAAAAAGAGGGGAGGGAATTATCCACAGGCGCAACCTGGAAAGAATGCATCTGCGGGAACAGTTGAACCGGGCCGAGCGTCTTTCCTCTCTCGGAGAAATGATGGCCGGCATTTCCCATGAAATCCGGAATCCCCTCGGCATTATCCGAAGTTCGGCAGAACTGCTGAAAAAAAAAATAATCCAGTGCGGTCAGTCCAGTCAGATTGCGGATGTCATTGTGGAGGAGTCCGGCCGCCTCAACAATATTATTACGGATTTTCTTACCTATGCCAAACCCTGCCCCCCGAACCGGATTCCCTGCCGGGTCGCTGAGGTGATTGAAAAAAACATCAGCTTTCTTTCACCCCAGATACAGGAAACCGGATACCAGATCAGTGTGCAGCAGGAAAATGAAATCCCTGAAATCATGGCTGATCCGGATATGCTGTATCAGGCTTTTCTGAATATCCTGATCAATGCCATGCAGTCCATGCCGGCCGGAGGGGAAATCCAGATTCTGCTGAGCGCAGTCCCTGATTTCCTGACTGTGACTTTTAAAGACAAGGGACAGGGAATTCCGGAAAATATTCTGGAAAAGATATGGAATCCCTTTTTTACCACAAAGGAAACCGGAACCGGGCTGGGTCTGGGAATTGTGAAAAATATCATAGAAACCCATAATGGCCGCATCCGGATCGAAAACCGTCCCATATACGGGGCCCAGGTCATTATAGAACTGCCTGTGAGCGCGGAGTGATTTATGGAAAATATTCTGATTGTGGATGATGAAAAAAACTATACCCTTATTATGAGCGCTGTTCTCGACGAGGAGGGATTCGGAACCCTTACAGCCAACAGCGGCACTGAGGCGCTTGAGATTCTTAGTCATTCAGATGTGGATCTGGTGCTTACGGACATGAAAATGCCGGGCATGGACGGGATTGAGCTGCTTGAAAACATAAGGGAAAAAGATCCTGATCTGCCGGTAATCATGATGACGGCTTACGGCACTGTGGAAAAAGCCGTGGATGCCATGCACAAGGGAGCCTATACCTATATTCTCAAACCCTTTGAAAATGACAGTCTGGTGGTTCATGTGCGCAAAGCCGTGGAAATGTACCGGATGGTCAGAGAAAACCGGCATCTGAAAGACAGCATGGAATCCCGCTACAGTTTCGGGAATATTATCGGGAAAAGCAAGCCCATGCAGGATGTGTTCGGGATCATCCGGAAGGTTGCGCCCACAAACGCAACGGTTCTCATTGAAGGGGAAAACGGAACCGGCAAGGAGCTGGTGGCCAAATCCATCCATTATAACAGTCCGCGCAGGGACGCTCCCTTTATTGCGGTAAACTGTGCGGCTCTTTCCGAATCCCTGCTGGAAAGTGAACTGTTCGGTCATGAAAAAGGCGCGTTTACGGGCGCTGCATCCATGAAAAAAGGGCGTTTTGAACTCTCGGACCGCGGAACCCTGTTTCTGGATGAAATCGGTGAACTGTCCCCAAATCTGCAGGTCAAACTTCTGCGCGTGCTGCAGGAAAGGGTGTTTGAACGGGTGGGGGGAACCCGGCAGGTCTCAGTGGATATACGGATCCTGGCCGCTACCAATAAAATACTGAAGGAGGAAGTGGAAAAAAAACGGTTCCGTGAGGATCTGTACTACAGACTCAATGTTCTGCACCTTGTCATGCCGCCGCTGCGGGAGCGTACCGAGGATATCCGACTGCTTGCAGAACACTTTATGAAAAAATATGCTGCTGAGCGCAAATCAGATATTCCCATCAGAGGTTTTGATCAGGAAGCAGAACGGATTTTTTATGAATACCGATGGCCAGGCAATGTCCGGGAGCTGGAAAATGTCATTGAACGGGTGATGATTCTCTGTTCCGGAGACATTATCCGGGTGTCTGATCTGCCCAAAGATTTCAAGGCAAACGCGGGCAATATGCTGCAGATTGACAGTATTCCCTCTGACGCCACCTTATCCGAAACCCTGGTGCAGGTGGAAAAGGATATGATACTCCGGGCAATGCGGATGTCGGACAATGTCCAGTCCCATGCTGCAAAACTTCTGGGCATAGGCAAAAGCGGGCTGAATCAGAAAATCAAAAAATACAGGCTGGAGCTGAATCCGGAAAAATGAATAAGCTGCGGATTTATCCGCAGCTTATTCGCGGGCTCAGCTTTTTTCCTTTGCCTGTGGCTGAAAGAAGATGGGCAGCTTATTATGCGGCTTTTGCTTATTCGCGGGCTCAGCTTTTTTCCTTTGTCTGTGGCTGAAAGAAGATGGGCAGCTTATTATACGGCTTTTGCTTATTCGCGGGCTCAGCTTTTCTCTTTTGCCTGTCCCGGCACTTTTTCCCTTACCAGTTCCGCATACATGGAATCCGGGTAATCAGCAAGCAGTTTTTCGTATGATTTCATACTTTTTTCTTTATCGCCGGTTTTTTCGTACAGCAGACCCAGCCGGAATACGGCCTCGGATTTCATAAGCGGTTCCAGTCCGGAAGCGATTCTTTCAAAATATCCGATGGCCGCTGCATAGTCCTCTTTTCCCTCAGAGGCAAAACCCAGTCCGGCCAGTATCAGATTTTTCAAAGACGGGGTATCCCCGAAATCTTTGAGTGCCTTCTGATACAGCTCAAGGGCCTTTTCATATTTTCCCGCGTCAAAGGCCATATTGGCAAAAGTGATCCCTGCCATCCGGGTGCCTTTTTTTCCGGGATATCTGTCAAACATTTCCAGAAAATCCTTTTCCACAGCCAGATATGCCTTTTCCGGCCCGTCCTTTTTCATGACTTCATTATAGCGGGTTACACCCTGACTGAGCATGGCAAAAGCATTGTTTTCCGCCCTGTTTGAGAGATAACCGACAAGCCCGGCAATAATCAGCAGTGCAAACAGCGCTGCCAGACCGCTTATAAATTTTACCCTGTGGAGCAGTATGTATCCCATCATTTTCTGGGAAAATGTAAGAAATTCATCCGGTTCCTTCAGCAACTGTTTCCTTGTGACTTTTTGTGCCATTCTTTTCTCCGTTTTGCCTAAAAGTTGTGAGTTAAAAACTGATGATCCCGCAAAAAAGCAGAAATATCCTTACTCCGGCAAAAACCGGAATCCATAATAGTCTGAAATAGTCTGAAATTTTTGGATTCAGGCTTAGCAAAAACAGAAAATCGGACTTTTTGCGGGTTCATCAAAAGTTAAATGCCGAAAATTACTTATACAGCACTATCCCAAAAACAAATCTGTTTTTACAGTAGCACAAATCCGCAGATTTGTCCACAGGGACTGTTATGCCTGAAAATGCCATAGGAGCCTAAAGTCCGGCCGGACTGTTTTCCGGAACCTGTTCAGGGCACTGAACAGTCCGGAGATCTGTTCTACTTTTCAGGAGTTGCCATGATGCCGAACACAATGGCATCGGCTGTCAGTCTGTCCGCATTTTCCAGACCTTTTTCCAGAAAAGGACATCCGTCCAGAATCGCTGTATATGTTCCGGGAACAGAAAGGGCAGCAGCCCACAGTTCCGGATCCTTCCATTTGAATTCTTTATATATATAGTTCAGTCTTTCATAATACTGTCCCGTGTTTTTCTTACTTGGCGAAGCTTTCAGGGATTTCCGTTTGCCTGCGGGAATATTTCTTTCATGAAAAAGCCTTCCCTGTGTATCCCTGATCCAAAGTTCCCGGATATCCGCGCCCAGTCCGTTGACAACCGAAGGTTCATCTCCGGTATTGATCTGAAGACGTTCCCTTCTTGTTTCGTATTTTCTGATCTGAAAATGGGCCGGAACCCTTGCCGTTATCCATCCGTTTTCCAGATACTGACCGTTTGTCCAGTTCACAGTGCGCGTGGTTCCGTCTCCGTAATTTTGGGAAACTATGGGGCTGACTTCCGTATCATCGGAAAAACGGAGTCCCTTTCCCGGTGTCAGACGGCAGTAATACGCGGCCATGCCCAGTGTTGCCGCCTCATGCCTGTTTTCATCCAGAATGGTGAACGCACTGAGCAGGACATCCGAATCCATTCCTTCGGAAAAGACAGCATAGAAAAACACGGCTCCGCAGGTGAACAGGGAAATGGCAGGGACAGTCCAAAGCAGCCAGATTTTTTTCTTCTTCCGGGAAAGAACAAAAAAATTGACCGGCCCCACAGCAACGACAAAAATGAGCATTCCCAGAAAAAATCCCCTGACATTGATTTCCAGGTCTTCAACTACGGGAAATTCCGCATTGGCAGATGCGGGGCTGTCAAATTTCTGCCAGGGAACAGTGGTATTCTGCCACATGCAGTAAAGATAAACTGTCTGCACGTCACTGAGCTGCGCTGCTGAGGAGACAGGAAGGACTGCGCACTGACCAAAACCCATGTGATATACGGTTTTTTCCGCATCAGATTCCGCAACTGCTTCCGGTATCTGAAAATCTCCGAGAACGGCCAGTGTGCCGCCGCATTTCACATAGGCCAGCAAAGCCCATTTTACAGGAACCGGCATGGTTTTCATATCGCTGTCCGTAACAATGATACCGTCATACCGGGAGTATGCCAGCCAGTTGTCACTCCAGGCCGATGGCGGAAAAACAGAACGGATAAGTGAAAAGTTTTTTTCCGTGACACCGGTCATCACTTGCAGCCGGACGGAAAGATGATCCCGGTTCACCGAAGGTCCGGTCATGATGCAAAGTGCTTTTTTCCCATAGTTGGCAGCATGTTTGGAATAGGGAACAGACAGATGGTTTAACTGCGGCACACCGTCAATGAAAACCCTTGCGGAAGGAGCAGACAGTGCCAGCGGGGGCTGCATCATGGAAACAGTCATGCCCGCGCCCGGAGAAATTATGACCGTTTTTCTTATTTCCCTGATAATATTGCTTCTCATGGCGGAAGTTCCCGGATTTCCGAACACAATTTCCACCTGATGCGGATTTGCCGGAGAATCATTTTTCATCTGAATGCGGTATTCAAAATATCCGTGATGACTCTCTCCTTCGGTCTGGGCTGTCACCTCCATGCGGATATCTCCAAAACGTTCTTCGGCCAGGCAGTCTGCACCTGTGAGAATGAAAATCAGCATCATAATTTTCGGGAAAATGGATGGTTTCATCGCACCTCAACATTATCCGGCAGATTCATACCGGTTTCATCCAGACAGGCAAGCAGTTCATCCAGAACTGAATGGGAACTGATCCGATCAATACGGGCTTTGTAACTGAGAATAAGCCTGTGGTTCAGAGCATGTGGAGCCACAGACTTCACATCTTCAAAACCGGCAGCAGGCCTTCCGCAGATCAGGGCATACCCGCGAGCGGCTTCGGCAATGCCGATGGCTGCTCTGGGAGATGCACCGAATGAAACATAATTTTTTACCATTTCAGTTGCTTCCGGAGATTCCGGATGGCTTGCGCCCACCAGACGGGAAATATAACGGGCCACAGGCACGGGCAGGGCCATGCGCTCCATCATGGCAAAAAGATTCTCCAAATCACCGGGGTTCATAATCTGCCCGGGTTCAGGCGGCGTCCCCCTTCTCCGGGTGGTGATGATTTTTTCCAGAATACCGGGACTGACCGTATCCACATTCAGTTTGAACAGAAAACGATCCACCTGGGCTTCGGGCAAAGGATAGGTTCCTTCCATTTCAATGGGATTCTGGGTGGCCAGCACAAAAAAAGGATTCGGCAGTTCCCGTGTCATTCCCAGCAGGGTGACAGACTGTTCCTGCATGGCCTCCAGCAGGGCAGACTGGGTTTTGGGAGAGGCCCGGTTGATTTCATCTGCCAGAAGAATATGGGTAAAAACCGGCCCTTTCTGAAAAACCAGTTTCCGCTCTCCGCTTTCCGAAGTCTGGAGAATATGGTTTCCCACAATATCACCCGGCATCAGATCCGGGGTAAACTGAACCCGTTTGAAATCCAGCCCAAGCAGCCGGGAAAGTGTTCGTACTGTAAGGGTTTTTCCCACACCCGGAACTCCTTCCAGCAGCACATGGCCCCGGCTTAGCAGAGCAATGAGAAGCATCCGGTGGATATGCTCACTGCCCAGAATCATCCGGTCAAGCTGTGTCAGCAGACCGGAGATCAGTTCTTCCGCACTCCGGATTTCCTCCGGTGTCAGCAGTTGTGTTTTCTGTCCGTTCGTCATTTGAACAATGCCAATCTTTTATGCTGCAAACTGTGAATCAAATCAAGAGTTTATTTATGCAAACCAGTGAATTGTTTTTCAAATACCACTTTCTGATAAATATCTTTCAGAAAAATATTAGAGTCAAGGGACTGCAGGGCAAGAACATCTTCCAGACCATTGGAAACCGCATAAATCCACCTGCCTTTGTTTTCCATGAAATACCGTTCAATAAGAGGTTCTGACTGAGAGATCAGAACATATTCCCTCAGAGAGGGAATACTTCTGTAATAACAGAATTTTTTCCCCCGGTCAAAGGATTCTGTGCCGGGTGAAAGCACTTCCATAACCAGCACGGGATTGCAGATAATGTCAGTACTGTTTTCCGGAAATTCAATATCACCGCATACAACGCTCAAATCCGGATACACATAAGCATCGGGTTCCTTTATATCAACTTTCATGCTGCTGTCGAACGCTGTGCATTCTTTCCGGTTCACAGCTTCCCTGAGAGCCCATGCCAGGTTTATGCAGATAATGCTGTGATTCCTGCTTCCCCCGGCCATTGCAAATATTTCTCCGCTGTAATATTCGCTTTTCTCCAAAGCCTGTGCTTCCATTTCCAGATATTCTTCTTTTGTGAATACTGTTTTTTCCGCGAGTGCGGTATTTGCTGTCATAAATTTTCCTTTTAATAACTGACAGAGAATCATCTGCTTTTGTCAATTTTTCCTGATAATTGTGTGATGACTTCATTCAGCCATGTCCATTCAATCCAATCCTCATGGGCTTCGGGAGTGTCCGGCATTTCTTTCTGAAACTGGTGCCATGTTTTTCCGTATTTCTTTTCAAATACAGATGTCTTCTGTCTGAGATCATTGAGCCTTTTTTTTGTATGCCCCAGACGCCTTCCAGCGACTTCCTTCAATGCCTCAACATAAAGCGCAGCACCGGTTTCGCTGATAATATCATTCAGATCCTTTGGGACTTTTAAGCATATCTCAATCATAATTGTTATTCCTTTCTCTTTTTTGCTGTCTGAACCCGGATTGGCAGAATTATTTTTCCCCCACATCCGCAAGCACTGCGCTGATGAGTTTATCGCTGATATAAATTCCTTTTGCCTGCAGTGATTCGAGATATGGCCGGAGTTCATCAATCAGTCCAGATTTCTTTGCCCGGCGGAGCAGTCCGACCGTACCGATATGTTTGATGTTCAGACGTTTCGCAATTTTCCTTGCTCTTGAATCATCCAATAATACAATTGCCTCCGGCAGCATAATCGCCAGAGCAATTGCATCTGCTTCTCCCCTGTCCAGCAGAATTGTCAGCGGAGCAGATACGGATTTTTCAGGATTTCTGATTTCAAACCATCTGATTCGGCTGATTTCTTCTGCGCCCGGAAGACCTTTTCCCTCAACGGTCATCTCATTCCATACCGAAGAAGGAATTATAATTTTTGAATATAATCCGGGAAGAAGTTCAAGCTGTCCGATCAGTGCAAGTCCGATCAGAGGGCTGCTGTCAGCAATAATCACTTTTTTATTCATCAGAAAGTTCATCCTGAATCTGTTCATCATCAAGGTTGATTATCGGAATTCCCATATCGCCCAGTTTCTTCATAAAAAATAACTTTCCGATTTCGCAGAATTCTGCTGCCTTGCCCAGTGAGATACGGCGAAGTTCAAACAGTTTCACTGCCAGTAAAAACCGAAGTTCCTGTTCCAGTTCTCTTTGGGATATTCCGGAAACAAGCAGCAGGTCTTCCGTGTAAGGAATGCTTATTGTTTTCATTGCTTATTTTCCTTTTTTGTCCGGATTCATGCAGGTTGAATATCTGATCTGATTTTCTGTATGTCCCGGATGCCTTCCCGCGACTTCCTTCAATGCCTCAACATAAAGCCCGGCACCGGTTTCGCTGATAATATCATTCAGATCCTTTGGGATTTTTACGCATACTTCAATCATAATTGCACCTTTCTCCCTGATATTTTCCTTGAAATGAGTCTGTATCCGAAAAATATCATGGCAAGACCGAGAAAGAGAAGCAGAAGATAAGGCCCGCCCATGCTTCGGACGGTTTCTTTCGCTGTTTCCTTTGCCACATCGCCGCCGGTTTTGACTGTGGTTTCAACGGTTTTATTGAGGACATCCACACCGCCTCTTAAAATTTCATCAAAATTGGCGGCAGCAAGGGCAAAGACTCCGGCTTTGAAGAAAATATCCTGATGGTTTCTGACAAAATCAATGGCCGGATCACCGTATTTGTTGAGAATATTCCGGAAGGCATTTGCATCAGCATGGGATAATTCCGGCATTTTCACTTCCAGCCAGGTGATGTTTTTATCTTTGAGTTCTGAAAGTATTTTGGGTGAAAGTCCGGTGCGTTTTACAGAGTCGGTGCAGAGCGGATTTTTATTCAGGCATTCCAGCAGATCATCTCCGTATTTGGCATAATGCTTTGCCATATCCGGACTTTCTTTCAGAAATACCATTCCTTTGGGATGCCGGAGTATTTTATGAATGGTTTCCGGAGATTCCCGCTGAATGAGTTTTACATAGTCATTACCGTATCTTGTGAGATAGGTCATACCTTCATCCCCGTGTCTGCTGAAAATTTTCAGGGCATCATCTCCGAAATCATCCAAATGTTTCAGTCCGTCATCACCGTAACGGGACAGAAATTTTGCCACTTCATCAGCATTTCCGCTTTTGATGACTCCTCTTGCAATCAGTTTTTCTGCTGTGGAAGAGGTCAGAAATCTTCTGCATGAGGGACATCTTTTGACAACAGCCTCAACCACTTCGGTTGCTGCTTTGCCAATACCGGCATGTGCCGGTAAGCAGTTCAAAAACATGGGGATAAGCAAAAACGGTATGAAATATTTTTTCATTGCAGATTCTCCCTGCTGATTTGCGGATAGGCCGTTACGACCATATCTCTGATGGCTCCGAACAGGCGGTTTACGGCAAGTTCAGACGCTATACGGAATTCCTCTTTGGTCTTTTCAGATAAGGATTCCAGAGTTTTTGTCATGTCTTTCATGAACTGTTGCTCACCTGTTACCAGCAGATTTTCACTGCTTTCCTTTATTGTGAAATATTTGAACATATTCCATCCTCCCCATATTACAATGCCTGCAATTGGTATAAGGGATGCAAAATCTACGTATAAATCTATGTCTTTGTACCAATTTGCCTCATAAACATGCTTTGCCGTTCCTTCGATAAATTCCCGTATCTTTGCTTCTTCCATATTCCATATTTTATCAATAGCCTCTTTCAACTGCTTTTTAATAGCATCATAATTGACCTCGGACACGCCATCCAGCCCGTACATAACCAAATCCCTGTTTACCTCTCCTCGGGCTTTGTCAAATACACGAAAATGCACTTCTATGAGTTCATCAATGAATTGGTCAAATCTCTCTTTGTTTATCACATCGTTTTTAAACTCCTTCCACAGGAGTTCTTTATCGGTAATATTGCCGGGTTTGATCTTTTTGTTGAAAAACTGCAAAAGCCTCCCCGTAGTTTCAGGTCCGAAGAGAAACTGATCCAGTTCATTTCCGATTTTCAGCAGGCTGCTGTTGACATATGCCTGCTGCTGCTGAAAATCCTGCCGGATTTTGCCTTCAATCTGTTTGATTTCATTTGCCGAAAGTTCCTGTTTGGCATATAGGGGAACTGCAAACAGACCGACAGCAATCAATGCTGCAAACAACATACTGATGTTTCTTTTCATGATGATCTCCTTTTTTTCAGTCCAATGGAAAAAAATTACCGTGTGATTTGACATATCCGTTTTCAAATTCAGGCTGACTTAAATCCAGAATCACGCCGAATTTCTTATTTTCAGTATCATATGCGTAAATCAAAAAACCTCCCGGAGAAAGGAATCTTAATTTCAAATCCTCAAAATTGATATTCACTTGTCCTTTTTCCATTCTCGTCTTATTCAAGTATCTTAGAAACAAATGACCATTCTCATGATCAGCTAATCCTAAAAGGTGAATTTCTCCATTCAAATGGCTGTAAGGTGTAACAATACTTCTGTAATCGTTCATCAATTTATTATACAAAAAATTTGTCATTGAATCTGATTCTTCATTAATATATTTTCTGAGTTTAATCAGATTATTGAAATTATAACCTGTTATCCATTCATCACAGAAATCATCCTTTGAAACATCCATCATAAAACCTATTGAATGCTGCGGATAATGAGGATATGTTTTTACACACAAATCACTATCCAGTCTGAAAGTGTCTGTTACTATATAGATATTGCCTTTTGGTTGATTTTTTAATAATTCAGGATGATTAAAAACCAAAACAGGTTTTGCTATAGAATTATCCTGTCTTGTCAATTCCCTACTGTTTTCAAAAGTATAATTGTTTTTGTTTTCTTTCCAATTTCCTTTAAAGTTAAGCTGTTTTCCTATTGGATATTTTTCAATAACTATCCTTTTCAGCCTCAGAAAATCTGTTTCCCCGATTTCCTCAATTCCGGCACAGTTAATCAGTTCCCGATTTTTAAGGATTTTTTCATATTGTGAAGAAATATTTGGATTCATACCCGCAAAATAGGCAATCAACGGACTATCCGAAGATGTAATCTTCATCAAATATTTCAGACAGGCTGTTTGAAAAACTGCCAGATACGGCTCATAGTTTTCTTCCGGTTTTACGGAAAGCACACCGAGAAACCAGTTGAAAGGATTTTTGGGTTTGTTTTCCGAACGGATAAAATTGCTCAGGAAAAGATCATAATCATGCTGCGGAATCACTCTTTCTGAGTCCAGAAGTGCTGTCGTATTTTCCTGCAATTCAGGCGTAATCATCCAATCGTTCACACATTCGGCAAATTGTTGTCCGCTTTCATATTCTTTGGCACTGTCATAACGGTCTTCCAGAAATTGGGAGCAATCTGTGATTCTTTCCTGAACAATCAGGCTGATTTCCCTGTTTCCCTTCAAATCAAAATCAGGATTGGCTTTTACAGCAAAAGAAAGAATTTTTTCTCCTGCATTTTTGCTTTCCGCTTCCACTTCAATTCTCAGGCGGTTTCCTTCATACCCTGCAACTGTGCATTTTTTCAGAACAAAGCTGTCCGAAGAAATTGTCAGCAATTCACAGAATTTTTTCCTCTTTTCCTCTGTCATGCCGTTTGCCTCAAATGTCAGATCCGCTGTAAAAGGGAACAGTTTCCGCAGGGGAAAAACATTCTTTTTGTTTTCTCTTGATACGTCAGCAGATACAAAATTGACTGAAATCAGGGTGTCAGTTACTTTCTCAGCAACGGCTTGATGCTGAGATATTTGTTTATCCGAAGATTCATCTTTTTGTCTGCCGGAGAACAAAAAGACACTGCCGACTGCCAGAAGCAGAACACAGCAGGCTGCCACAGTCATTTTCACAGCCGTTTTTTTCTTTTTCTGCCGCAGTTCATCTGCGACTTTCTTTTCTTTTTCCGTGAACATTTCATCAAAGAGTTCCTGACGAATCCCCAAATGCCGGATCAACTGCCCCATTGCCTCTTTTTCTTTTTCCGTAATCACCTTGTCGGCAAAGGCCATGATAAGAATCATATCAATCAGATGCCTGCGATCCTCTTCAGAAGAAAGTTTTGCAGTGTTCTTCAGTGCGGAGATAAAGAGAGATTCAGACAGTCTGTTTTCCCTGTACGCAGATACAACTGTCTCATAACAGGACTGAAATATCTCGGTTTTGTCAAGCATATCCAGAAAAGCAGGATGAATTTTCACCCTTCTGAGGATTTCTTCTTTCAGAATTCCTTTTTCCCATGCGTTTTCCAAGAGCCGCTGATCTTTGTCCATGTCATTGTCTTTGATGAAAAGATACATCATGGACAGCAGACCGGTGAGGAACAGTTTTTCTTTTTCTTTATCCTGTATGGAAGATATTTCACCGGTTTTCGGTTCAGTCTGTATGTCAACCTCAGAAACATCTGTACTTTCCTGTATTTCACTGTCTGTACTTTCAGGCTTTGTTTCCTTTTCGGAAAATTCTTCAGCAGTTTTGTCCTGTGTTTTCAAAGATTCCGTTTTTGAGGCAGGCTGGAACACTCCGGCTCCGGGAACGGTCTGCTGAAAAGTCTGCATATCCATCACCCGGTTTACTTTCACCAGTTTGGGGCCTGTGAAAGCGGTGTTGTCAATTTTGGCAATTACCGCAGCAATTCCGGATTTTTCAGAATCCAAAGGCACAGCAACCGGTCTGTTTTTGCCGTCAGAAATCAGAATCTGTGCATCAAACGATCCGAAAGGCGTGTTTTCTCCCTTCAGAAAATCTGAAAAATTCACAACACAGAAAAAGATTTCTTTCATGTCATTCAGCCGGATAATTTGGAGGGATTCTTCTTTTTTCCCTTTATCAGCCGCAATACCTGCGTCCCCGCTCAGCCTGATAAAAGGAAATACCTCAAGCGTACCCATTGACCCGCCTTCATAATTATCGGAAAAAATGCCGCCTGTCCGTCCGTCTTTTGTACAGTAAAAAGCCATCAGATCCAGATCAACCGGGGCCGACCATGATAAAGTCACAAGAATCTGTTTATCCGGAATACGGGCTTTTTCATCATCCTTTTTCAGCGTAACATGGGAATCCGTCATGTTCTTCTCCTGTATTATATGAATAAATTTGTAAAATCAGTATCTTGTCTATTTTATCTGTCTTTGAAGAGATTATGCCAAAATTTTCGGAAAAAGAAAACATTTATTCCGAAGATTTGCCACGAATTGAACGAATTATACCATTACTCAGAAGATTTGATGGTACAAGCCACGAATTGCACGAATGACATGAATTATGGTTTGTGCATCCGTGCAGATTCGTGTTGTTCGCGGCTGTTTAAACTGTACCGATGCTTAAAACATTTTTATAAACTCTGCTGAGGCAGGTCTTTCTAATGCGGTATTTTACAGCCGAAATATTTCAACTAATGGTATATGTTAATAAAACAGTAATTACACTGTCATAAATTTTCCTGTATGATGGAACAGTATATCATTTTTCAAATACCACTTTCTGATAAATATCTTTCAGAAAAATATTAGCGTCAAGGGACTGCAGGGCAAGAACATCTTCCAGACCATTGGAAACCGCATATATCCATCTGCCTTTGTTTTCCATGAAATACCGTTCAATAAGAGGTTCTGACTGAGAGATCAGAACATATTCCCTCAGAGAGGGAATACTTCTGTAATAACAGAATTTTTTCCCCCGGTCAAAGGATTCTGTGCCGGGTGAAAGCACTTCAATAACCAGCACGGGATTGCAGATAATGTCAGTACGGTTTTCCGGAAATTCAATATCACCGCATACAACGCTCAAATCCGGATACACATAAGCATCGGGTTCCTTTATATCAACTTTCATATTGCTGTCAAAACCCGTGCAGTTTTTGTTGTCCAGCAGTTCTCCGATTCTCCGGCTGAGATTAAAGCAGATAATGCTGTGATTCCTGCTTCCCCCGGCCATTGCAAATATTTCTCCGCTGTAATATTCGCTTTTCTCCAAAGCCTGTGCTTCCATTTCCAGATATTCTTCTTTTGTGAATACTGTCTTTTCTGCCAAAGCCGTGTTTGCTGTCATACATGCCTCCGTTTTGTTTCTCTGAAAAATCCTAATATTCAGGAAGTTTATAACTTTTGTATTCCATGCAGGGCAGACCCCTGTGCTGTCAGTATAAAAAATCCCACTGCCTATATCTCCGCGTAAGCCCCGTATACAGCCGCTTCCCTCTCCCGGTCTTTGGCATGGTCGCGAGCGATAAGCATATAAATGGACGGAACCACAAACAGGGTGAACAGCGTGCCAATTGCCATTCCGCCCACAATCACCAGACCGATGGAGTTTCTGGCTGCCGCGCCCGCGCCGGAAACCAGCGTCAGGGGAAAATGACCGGCAACTGTTGCGCCTGTGGTCATGAGGATTGGCCTCAGCCGTGTCATGGATGCCTCATGGATGGCCTCATATTTGCTTCGTCCCTGCAACTGAAGCTGATTCGCGAATTCCACAATGAGAATGCCGTTTTTGGATACCAGCCCGATCAGTGTCACCAGTCCCACCTGTGAATAAATGTTCAAAGTTGTGGTCCAGCCGTGAGTCCAAAACGCGACATTGGGATCAGGGATTCTCAGAAAAGTGAAAATCAGTGCGCCGAACATTGCCAGCGGCACTGAACCAGCCAGAATGACAAAGGGATCCCGGAAACTGTTGAACTGGGCCGCGAGCACAAGGAAAATCATAATCAGGGCCAGCCCGAACGCGGGAAGGAATTTGTTGCCCTCTTCCCGCAGTTGGCGGGATTCTCCTGTATAATCCATTGTATATCCTTTGGGAAGAATCCCTGCTGCTTCATTCTCCAAATATTGGAGTGCCTCATCGAGCGGCCGGATTGCCACCCCGCTGATTTTGACTGAATTGAACTGCTGGAAGCGGTTTAACGAACGCGGCACTGTGGAATCTTTGATTGTGGCAACTGTGCTGAGCGGCACAAGCTGTCCTTCAGGGCCGGTGATGTAAATATCCTTCAACTGCTCCGGATTCAGGCGATCTGATCTCCGGATTTGGGGAATGACTTTGTAACTTCTGCCTGCAATATTGAAACGGTTGACAAAATTTCCGCCAAGCATAGCGGAAATATCCGAACCCACCTGACGCAGATCCAGATTGAGATCCGCGACCCTGTCCCGGTCAATGACAATTTCAGACTGGGGCTGATCAATCTTGACATCAATCAGGGGCGGAAACGCAAACATGCCGCTCTGCATGGCTTTCAACTGAATCTGCTGTGCAAAATCCAGTATCTGCTCTGTATCCGCAGTGGAACCCAGAACAAATTCCACAGGAAAATCCCCGCCCCCCGGAAGCGCAGGCGGTGTCACCGGAAACATCCGAATACCGGGTATCACACTGAGCCGCTGCTGGGCTTCCGGCAGAATCTCAAAAATGGTGCGCTCCCGCTGATCCCAGGGTTTGACCACCAGACCGAGAAAACCGGAGGTGGGAAATGTCACCTGAAAAGTGAAATCCGCCTCTGCAATTTCCAAAAGAGATTTGTTTGCTGCTGCGGCATACAGGCTGGTCTGATCCAGAGTGGAATTGGCAGACGCGTCCAGAATGCCGAAAATCACACCCTCATCTTCGGACGGAGCCAGTTCACGCGGGGACATGAGGAACATGGGAATGCTCAGCAGACTCAGGACAATCCACACGGTATAAACTGCAGGCCGTGCAGCAAGAGTGGCATCCAGCCAGCGTCCGTAAACAACTTTGAGACGCTTGAAATCACGGTCAATTTTTCCTGCAAATCCCTTTTCATTGAGACCCGGTTTCAGGATATGGGCAGACATGAGAGGAGAAAGGGTCAGAGCCACAATTCCGGAAATCGTAACTGCGCCGGCCAGGGTAAACGCGAATTCACGGAAAAGCGAGCCGGTAAGCCCGCCCTGCAGACCAATGGGTGCATACACGGCCGCGAGCGTGATGGTCATGGCAATAATCGGGCCGATAAGTTCCCGCGCGCCAATGATCGCAGCTTCCAGCGGTGTTTTCCCCTCACTCATATGGCGTTCTGCATTTTCCACCACCACAATCGCGTCATCAACGACCAGTCCCACAGAAAGCACAATCGCGAGCAGGGTAAGCAGATTGATGGTAAATCCAAAGATCTGCATCAGAAATACCGCTCCAATCAGGGACATGGGAATGGCAACCACAGGAATGAATGCTGATCGCAGCGAACCCAGAAAAAGAAAGATGATGACAACAACAATGAGCAGGGTTTCAGCCAGCGTTTTGGTCACTTCATGGATGGCATTGGTGATATAATCGGTCGCGTCATACGCGATGCGCGCGTTCAGGCCGGTGGGCAGTTGACTCTGCACGTTGTCCATTTCTGTGCGCACCCGTTTGATGACATCAATGGCATTCGCGTTGGGCAATGCCCAGATGCCCATGAACACGGCTGTCTGTCCGGAAAAACGCACTTCTGTGTCATAGTCTTCCGCGCCCAGCACCACATCCGCAATATCTTCCAGCCGCACAATCGCGCCGTCCTGCTGCCGGATGACAAGGCGTTTGAATTCCTGAACAGAGCGCAGATCTGTATTCGCGACCAGATTCACCTGAATCATGGAGCCTTTGGTTTTGCCCACAGCAGAAAGAAAATTGTTGGCCGCAAGAATATCTCTGACCTGCATGGGACTGATGCCAAATGCTGCCATGCGTTCAGGTTTCAGCCATATTCGCATGGCAAAGGTGCGCGCTCCCAGAATATCCGCGCGCTGCACGCCTTCAATCGCGGAAAGCCGGGGCTGCACAATGCGCACCAGATAATCCGTGATTTCATTCTGCTGCAGCACCTCAGACGTGAAACTGAGATAGGCTGAGGCAAACTGGCTGTCTGCGGATTCCACATTGATAAGGGGAACTTCCGCCTCCGGCGGCAGATCGCCCCGCACCTGATCCACTTTGGAACTGATTTCCGACAAAGCCTTGACCGGATCATAATTGAGTTTCAGCCGGACGCTGATAATGGAGCCGCCCTGGGCACTCAGGGACTGGATATAATCAATCCCGTCTGCGGCAGCAATGGCACGTTCCAGTATGGTGGTGATGAAACCCCTCACCAGTTCCGCACTTGCGCCCACATATGCGGTGGAGACAGTAACGGTCGCGTTTTCACTGCGGGGATACTGGCGCACATTCAGGGATTTCACGGCCTGCAGTCCCGCGATGATGATGACCAGATTGATGACCAGTGCAAGAACCGGTCGGCGAATGAAAATATCGGTGAATTTCATGTTTTGGCAATGTCCTTTTGTCTGTGAAGCAGATTTTAAGAAAACAGTTCCATTAAATTCATATCAGTATCCCCTCTTTGTTCAATTTATCTGACTGAACAGGCAAACACTGCGCACTATCCTATAATAAAACAGGAAATATTTCAAGGAAGAACTTAACAGCCCTGCTGTGCCTCAGGGTCTGCCCCTGCAGTAAATCAATATCCTACGTTCCACCCATTCCTTAATGGCAGTGTGGCTGCGCTCCACCTCAGAATGCTGCTGTTTCATCCAGTTCCGCAAGCCGGGCATCAAATACCGCGCCTTCCTTTTCCAGTTTTTCCGTGAGTGTTTCCAGTTCCCCAAACCAGTTGTCAATGGCCTGCTGACAGGAATGGATGCTCTGACCGATGTCCGCGATTTTCCTGCCATCCCCTTTCAGACTGGCCTCCATCATTTCCGCATTCAGCTTTTCCAGTTTTTTTTCATTTGCATCAATATCATTTTCAATCCGTGCAATCCGGTCTTCCACAGGTTTAAGGAGTTTTGACCGCTCTGTGACCACATCAGATCGCAGTTTGCGCAGTTCCTTTCTGCTGATTTTCGGACGGTTATCTTTTTCTTCGCGGGCCATCACCGGTTCGGCTTTTGCTGCGGACATGCCCTCATCCTGCCATCCGCCTTTTTCCAGAAAATCCTGATAGGTTCCCTCAAACACCTCAACGCCCTCATCCCGGAACACAATCAGCCGCTGTGCAATGGCATGGAGAAACATTTCATTGTGCGTGACCATAATCACAACGCCTTCAAAATTGTCAATTGCGGCAAGCAGAGCATCGCATGATTCCATATCCAGATGGTTGGTGGGTTCGTCCAGCAGCAGCATGTTCACAGGTGTGGCAAGGAGTTTGCCCAGCATAACCCTGCTTTTTTCCCCTCCGGACAGCACACTGACCTTTTTCAAAGCAGAATCGCCCTCAAACATCACGGCTCCCGCGATATTCCGGGCCTTCTGCTGATCCACGCCTGCATCGGAATACAGAATTTCCTCTGCCACTGTGCGTGTGTCCACCAGAGTTTTGATATTGGTCTGCTCATACACGCCGTTGACAATATTGGGATTGAACACAATTTCACCGCTTTGGGGCGTAAGGGAACCCGCAATCAGTCGTAGCAAAGTGGTCTTGCCTTTGCCGTTTTTGCCCACAATGCAGATGCGCTCGCCCGGCCCAACGCTGACAGCAAAATTGTCAATGAGTTTTGTCTGTCCCTCATAGGCAAAGGAAAGGTTACGGACATTCATCACATTCTTGCCTTTAAAGGGCTTGGATCGGAAAGAGAAATCCAGATTCTTCAGTTCCTCCAGTTTGTCTTTTTTCTCCATTTTTCCCAGCGTTTTGACACGGGACTGCACCATATTGGCCAGCCGTGCCTTGGCCCGGAAACGGGAAATGAAAAGCTCGATCTCTTTGCGCCTGCGTTCGTCATTCACCCTTGTTTTTTCATAGATTTCCTCGTCCTGGGCAATCTGCGCGTAAAGTTTGCCGGTGTCGCCCTCTATTTTACGCATTTTTTTCCTGTGAATTGCGACCGTATGCGTGACAACTTTATCCATGAATCCGCGATCATGGGTAATCAGCATAACCTCACGGGGCCAGGCATTGAGAAAACCCTGTATCCACCGAATCGATGTAATATCCAGATAGTTGGTGGGTTCGTCGAGCAGCAGCAGATCCGGATCAGACACCAGCATTTTTGCCAGATTCAGACGCACCTGAAATCCTCCGGAAAATTCCATAGGGCTGCGATCCATATCAGACTGGGAAAAACCCAGACCGAAAAGGATTTTTTCCACTTTCCAGGAATGGTCGGTTTCCTCCCCGCGCAGTCCTTTCATGCCTTCTTTCAGAACTGTATTTTCGGTAAATTCAATGGTCTGACGCACATAACCGATGCGGTAGTTTTTGGGAATAATCACCGCGCCCGCATCCGGGGATTCCTCACCGATGATGATTCTGAACAAAGTGGTCTTGCCATGCCCGTTGCGTCCCACCAGCCCCACCCGTTCCCGGCGGTTCAGCCGGAAACCCGCATCCTCAAACAGGGTCTGTCCCCCGAATCCTTTGGATATATTTTCAATACTGATCATATCTGTATGCTTGTTCCTTTGTGATGGTTCATTCTTGAGATTTGCATTCAGTTGTGGTACATAAAAAAAAATTCTGTTACACTTCATAAATCCCTGACCGGAATTTGTAAACAGAAAAAATATGTATTGTATAGGAAACTGCTATGAAAATTCTTATCTGCGGCAAAGGCGGAAGCGGAAAGAGCACACTGTCGGTGCTGATCGCAAGGGAATTGCGCGACAAAGGGTACCGGGTGCTGCTGGTGGACGCTGATGAATCCAATCTGGGACTGGCACGGCTGCTGGGGGCTGAAGAGGCAGTGGTACTGACCGACAGACTGGGAGGCAAAAAGGGCGCCAAAAACAGAATGATGGAAGTATTTTCACACGGAATGCCAGCATTTGTCAATGAAAAATGGCGGGTTGCAGACATCCCCCAGGATTTTCTTGTGGAATGCGACGGCATCCGGCTGCTTACCATCGGCAAGATTCACCAGTTCGGAGAAGGCTGCGCTTGCGCTATGGGCGTGCTTTCCAAAACCCTGCTGGGCAATCTGGTAACCGGGAAAGAGGAAATGGTCATTGTGGATACCGAAGCCGGAATTGAGCATCTGGGCAGGGGAGTGGACGCGGGGGCAGATATGATCCTGACCATTGTGGATCCCTCCTTTGATTCCTTTCTGCTCGCGCGCAAGATTGCCGATATCGGAGATAAAATTGCAAAACCCGTGTATTTTGTGCTGAACAGAACCGATGCTGAGATCGAATCTGTCATGGCAGAGAATGTGGACGCTGACAGGATCATTGCCCGGATTCCCGACACCCGCTCCATTTTCCGGGACGCTATGGAAGGAAAATCCCTTAGCACTGTTCTGCCCGGAATCAAAGACATCTGCCGCTTTCTGGACAAATTCAAATCTGTGGGACAGTGATCCTGCATTTGTGAAAAAAGGGGGAACTGTCTCAGTATAAAAAGTCCCATTACCGGGCAGTTTTATCTTTTCCCCCATATTTTTTTCTTATCTGTCAACCTTTGTATTCGGAAAGCGGAAACAAATGCAGAATATAATGGAAATCATTTCCGGACTTCCTTTTTTTGAAGGTCTGTCTCCGGAAGAACTCCGTGATATAGGAAAAATTGCCCAGAACAAAAATGTTGGCAGGGGCGAAATGATCTTCTGGGATGGGGATACAGCCAGCGGTTTTTATGCGGTTGCCGATGGAAAGGTGAAGATATTCAAGCTGTCCTCAGAGGGAAAAGAGCAGATTTTTCACATCTTCGGTCCGGGTGAACCTTTTGGTGAAGTGCCTGTGTTCAGCGGAAAATCCTTTCCGGCCAGTGCGCAGGCCATTGCCAAAACACATCTGCTTTTTTTTCCCCGCAGGGAATTTGTGGAACTGATTACGGCAAATCCGTCGCTTGCCCTGAACATGCTTGCGGTTCTGTCCATGCGGCTGCGGTATTTTACGGTGCAGATTGAAAACCTTTCCTTAAAGGAGGTGCCGGAGCGTCTGGCTGCGTACCTGGTTTATCTGGCTGAGGAACAGTGCAGATCAGACACGGTGGAACTGAATATTTCCAAAGGCCAATTGGCCAGTCTGCTGGGAACCATACCGGAAACCCTGTCACGGATTTTTGCCAAAATGTCCGCAGACAGCCTGATCCGGGTGGAGGGGCGGAATATTTTTCTGCTGGATCAGGAGCGTCTCAAAGAACTGGCTGAGCATGGAAAATCCGGATCTCCGGAATTTTGACAGGGGATTGGTTCCGGAGTCCCTGACTGAAAGTTTGTTGCTCTCTTTAAGGTGATTTTCTGAAAATGAATATACCCTGCTGTGTTTTCACAGAAACCGCAATGCGGGGACCATGTCTGCAGAGTGCGTTTTTGCTCCGGCTGCCCTGAACCTGTTAGCCGCAAAAAACCTGATTTTTCCAAAAAATCCGGTTTTTCCGGACACTGCATATTTATTCACCGTAGGGCGGCATCCTGCCGCCCCGGAAACGGCAGGATGCCGTTTCTGCGGTGTTGGGAAACTTCAGGGATATTGTTTTCCGGAAATCATCTTATCTGTGCAGAAAATGATTATCATCCGTGTACTCCGCAGTCCGGGATCTGCTCCTGTATCAAAAATAAATCTTGCCATAAATCTTCATGTTATTTTATAAGACAGTCCCAGGGAATGCCGGATAAAGTATATCCAAAACATATAACTTTGCTTTTATAGAGTATTATCAGCATACACAAAACAGGGAGATGGGTATGGGAAAAATCGTATTGTTCTTATTTATCAGTTTATTTGTGACAGGAATCTTTTCTGCGGGCTTCGCACAGACTAGTGGTCAAACTGCCAAAGATGCGGCAGCAGGAACAGGCCGGGCCCCTGCCGGAACGGATGCCAAAGATTTCAAAACAGAAGCTCCTGCGGAGGCAAATGCAGAGGCACGCGTCAAAAATGCCAAAACAGAGACTGTTCCCTCTGCCGTGCAGGAGAAAGACAGCTCTGCACCAAATGCAGCAGAAAGCAAAACAGAATCCCCTGCCATACTGTCTCCGGGTTTGTATCATTATGAGGAAAATACTATTGAATTTTCCGAAGAGGAAGATGGTTTCAGCGGAACCGGTTCACAAAAACTGCAAATGGATCTGAAAACTGACGGCATATTTGCCATAACAACCTATGTGACAATTCCTGAGGCCGGCATACAGAATCAGGCCATCATCAATTTCCGCGGCAGATGGAAACAGGACGGAGACAAACTGATTCAGTCCGAAATACTGGTACAGTATTACGATTTTGACAATAATTCCTTCTCCCCCTGGGAAGCTCCGGAACACGGGGAAACAGAAGTTACTGTGAAAATCCGGAACATCACACCCGGCACTTTTCAGGAATATGACGAGAACTCAGGTACCTGGGTTACGTGGAGCAGATTATAGGCAGGCAGAACGGAAAAGACTGCCCTGCATGAAATCGGGAATTTATAAAAGTTTCTGATCTGAAAACATATGATACGAATCGACAAACTGACAAAATACTATAAAGACATCCATGCACTGAAAGGCGTGTGCCTGCATGTGCCTGAAGGGGAACTTTTTGCCTATCTCGGCCCCAACGGAGCTGGAAAAACCACCACCATCCGGATTCTCACCGGCCTGACCAAACTTTCTTCCGGAGATGCGTTTCTCAACGGTTTTCATATTGAAAAGCAGACTCTGGATGCAAAACGCCAGTGCGGACTGGTTCCCCAGTCTGTGAATCTGGATCAGGAACTGACAGTGTTTGAAAATCTGGATGTGCATGGCAGGCTTTTTCATATGCCGGTGCGGAAAAGACGGGAGAAAATTCAAGAACTTCTGACCTATATTGATATGCTTGAGCGGAAAGACACTCCGGCCAAAGAACTTTCCGGAGGCATGAAACGCAGAGTTATGATTGCCCGTGCGCTCGTGCATTCCCCCAAAGTCCTGTTTCTGGATGAACCCACAGTCGGGCTGGATGCAGGCATCCGCAGGCGCATCTGGGCATTGATCCGGAAAATTCAGCACAACGGAGCAACTATTTTTCTGACCACCCATTATATTGAAGAAGCTGAATTTCTGGCCGACCGGGTGGCTTTTCTGGATGAAGGCGGTATCGTGGCAACAGATACACCGCAAAAACTCATGGATCAGTTGGGAGAATGGGCCATTGACAGAGTGATTGACAATGAAATGAACACTGCCTATTTCCGGACAAGGGAAGAGGCCAAAGCCTATTCGGTTCAGCAGCAGGACAGCTTCACCCTGCGCCGGGTCAATCTGGAAGACGCATTTCTGTCCCTGACCGGCAAAAAGGTCAGTGCAAAGCCCGGAGGAAAGGAAATGTCATGATAAAGGGATGGAATGCGGTATATTACAGAGAACTGCTGATTCTGCGGCGCAGGCTGTCCCGGATGCTGGCTTCCATGTCCGTGTCTCCGCTGCTCTATCTCATAGCGTTCGGTTACGCAATGGGCGGGCATGTGCGGGTGGAGGGATATTCCTATACAGAATTCCTGATTCCGGGTCTGGTGGCCATGAGCAGCATGACCCAGGCTTACGGCATTGCCAGTGAGATCAATATCTCCCGGTTTTACTGGCATATTTTTGAGGAATTTCAGTCCGCGCCCATCAGCAGTATGGCCTATGTATGCGGCGAAGTGCTCGCGGGTATGACCCGCGCCCTGATAGCTGTAACAGTGATTCTTGTTCTGGGTCTGCTGTCCGGAGTGGTTCTTTCCTGCAATCCCCTGTTCTGGCTGGCCGTACTGCTTAACACTTTTATCTTTGCATCCATTGCGGTGGCTGTGGCCATGCTGGTGAAATCCCATGCAGATCAGGCAATGGTCAGCAATTTCATCATTACCCCTATGGCTTTTCTGGGCGGGACCTTCTTTCCTGTGGATCGTCTGCCGGAATGGGCCCGGACTCTTCTGCATTTCCTGCCTCTGACGCACGCAGCCAAATCCATCCGCGCTGCGGCGTTCGGGCAGTCTCCTCCGCTTCTGTCCTATGTGATTCTGGCCGTCATTGGCTGTCTGTGTTTCGGAATTGCATTGGGATGTGTGAACCGGGCAAAGGATTAGTTTTTCCTTTATGACCGCGGGAGTGCAAAAATTAAGCGGAGCGGTTTTTTGCGTATTATTGCATTGGGATGTGTGAACCGTTCAAAGGATTAGATTTTCTTTTATGACAGCGGGAGTGCAAAAATTAAACGGAGCGGTTTTTTGCGTATTATTGCATTGGGATGTGTGAAACTTTCAAAGGATCTGCTGAAAATCCTCTGTTTTCCACTCCCCCACATTGCGCTTTTCCATGTCAAAATTAATGCCCATGAGAATGATTTTCTTTCCGCTCTGTCTGTACGGATCAGCATAATTTTTGTCCCGGATTTGTTTCAATGCCGCGTCCGCGCTCTGGCCGCATTTGAATTCAATGATAAAGATTTTGTCCGGAAATTTCACCAGCAGATCAATTCTGCCCTCACAGGTCATGACCTCACTGCGGGCATCAACGCCGGATGCGCAGACCATGAGATAAAACAGGGTGTGGAAATAAGCCTCGTCCCGTTTGGATTCCAGAGGATAAGGGATGGCGGAAAAGATCGCCTTCACAGTCTCAAAAAAGGATTTGTAATCCTCCTGCCCATCTGCGGCAGGAAATAAACGGGAGTGCAAAAATTTTCATTTTTGCGCTCCATGTACTGCCTTTTCACAGAAATATCCCAATGCCATTCAGGAATGATCCTTCTCAGACCTTCCTTTTTGAAAATATGACGGTGTTTCATAAAACACTTTTCCGTTTTTATCAAATCTTACGGTAGGGTATTCCTGAAATTCAAGCAAACCGGAAAGCTCCCGGTATATGGATACCGGCAAAATAAACGCAGATGTTTCGTAATCTTCAATCTTATTTTGCAATGAAAACCGGTGATAAGCATTCTTATCGCCTTCTCCTGCCCTGATGTTCAGGCCGTTAATATCTGTTACAAAGAGTTCAAAAGCGGGTAGTGGGACTTTTCATGCTGATAATGTAAAATTATAATGATCAATAAAACTTCGGATACGGATTTTATGAAAATCATCATCACGGCTGAAAGAAAGCGTTTTTCTTACCAAATTCGGGCATCT
>JBFXEJ010000022.1:0-62161 GCA_050180235.1 Desulfococcaceae bacterium | reverse complement strand
TCGAGTTAGGGTAGGGTTTTCAATGAGACGACCAGGTGCTCTGCACGTTCTATTTTTGGTAACCAGCGTGGGAACGGTCTGTCTCAAAGAAAACTTTACCATACTTGTCATTCAATATACAAGCGTGTAAGGCTTATCTTCTTATCACCGTCTGTATCTCCCCGATAAGTATGCCTCTATTGCTTTGTTCACCTGTTACTGTGTATTACGTCCTGATGCTGGACAACCATTTTTATCAACATATGAACCAACGGGAGTATTCTGGCATGTATCCCATTTATCAGGAACCCCGTCATTGTCAGAATCCCTACAGTTATCAATTATTATGGAACTGATTGCTCCGACTGCATCAATATCTGCACCAGCAGAGCCTTTAGTTCTTTCAAAATTATCATCTGACACATCTATTAATTTGACAAAAAAATATTGTTCACCTGCAATTACACCCTTGCCAATATATGAATCAATATCTATTCCATGTGTTGAACCTTCAACACGTCCTGCAGAAATCCAGTTTTTGCCATCTTTGCTGAGATAAACACCGGTTGATTCAACCGCAGGTCCTACTTCAAATATCCACAGATCAATGTCATTGTTACCGGAAGTGGTTAGAGCATTATCAACAAATTTGAGAATAAGTGTTCCTCCGTTTCCCAAACTTACAAATTTTGAACCATCATTTACTCCCAGATAATCGGGAATTCCGATTGCGGTAGATGTGTTGGTATATTTAGAAGCAACATTTGATCCGGGTATATAATTAACTACAACATCTGCAAAGGATATCTTACCTTTAGGAAATTCGACACCGCCTATTAACTCCGCCTTAACACCCGTAGAAAATAATACTGAAAATCCAACAATAAAAACAAACAAATAAATCTTTTTCATACTCAATCTCCTTTTTTTTTATTGAAAGCATAACAACAAGGTAAGCGGTTGCCCGTCAGGGCAATCCGCTTGACCGCCTGGTTATTTTTTTGGGGGCTTATGTTTTACGAAGCCATCACCTTTTTAGCCATATAATAGTGATCAATTGCCTGACGTATATACATTTTTATAAAAGCCTGTCGGCTGATATTTACTTCTCTGATAATATTATCCAATTCATGCAACATTTCCGGGGTAAAGTCGACATTGACATATTGCATTCCGGTTTTGTTAAGAGGCGGTTTCATTTTACCGTCACCGGTAAAAAATCTTGAAACATCTTCTCCTCTGTCCGCCATTTCAGCTATTTCGTCAGCTGTCGGTATTTTTTCAGCTATTTTCGGCATAATTCCTCACCTCCTGTTTGGTTGCCTTCCATAGGGTCACAAGGTGATAATACAAACCTTCATTGTCAAATCTTTGTTCATAGATTACTGTGTATAATTTTCCCTGCACCCAGCCGGTAGCGGAGTTATTGGGTTGGATCGTCACATCTCATATCTTCATAATAATAATGCTCAAACAATTCCTGCACATCATCAAATCCAATCCCACGTTTTGGATTTTTTCTGAGTTGTTCGCTTTTTTTGATATCGTATTTAAATCTCATATGATTTTGCCATGCGCTGCACAACATTCCGATTCCGGCATGAAAACATTTCTCTTGAGAGAGTGACTTGATGTTAAAGGCTCACATATCCATTTCGGATCGCAAAATCAAGTGCATGAGGAAGAGCGTCAACCGGAAATTCCCCTCCGCGGGCTGCTTTCCCATTCTTGTCGAACCATGTATACTTTACTGATTTGGCAGTATTGCTCCCGTCATCCCACGAAGCGATTCCCAGACGAATTTCGCAGTTTGGGTCGATTTTTGCGGTTTCACTATGTGTTACTTGCATCTGAATCTCCTTTATGAATTTAGAATTTATTAGCCGATTCTTACTACCGGACAAAAAATTTGACCATTTTGCTAAAACATATAAAATCAAATGGTTATCAAAAGCAACTTTTTGTACCCATTTTAATTATTTCAGTATGTTATAAATTTTTGTCCGGTAGTAAGAGCCGATTAAAAAATAACGACAAGTTCATCGGCAGGGCGGCTTATCCGCCTGTCCGGTGCAACGCTTGGTTAGGCACTTTTATCTCAGGAGATGTTCTCGGATGTCAGCCATTTTTCGATTTCCGATAAAACTGTTTTCAAATCCTGCTGCATTTTCCCCTTCAACGGAGACTTGCTCACCTTATTATTTTCATTATGGAAATGATGCTGTGCTGTGGAAATATTCGGATAATGGGGAGCATTGTCCCATCGTAAAATCGGGTGATCCGTAAATAACTGACAGGCCTTACTACCGGACAAAAAATTTGACCATTTTGCTAAAACATATAAAATCAAATGGTTATCAAAAGCAACTTTTTGTACCCATTTTAATTATTTCAGTATGTTATAAATTTTTGTCCGGTAGTAAGCTGACAGGCATAGTCCTGAAATGCCGGTTCATGGTGGAACCATACCTGCATATGGTAATCTCTGACAAGGCGACAGCGTAATTTTGCTTCAATTTTTCCTGCCGGCGTTTCATCATAATTGACAATACGGACACTTTTCACCGCCGAATGTTTTTTCAGAATTTCGATTAAGTCGTCAATGAGAGGATTCATGGATCAGTTCCTGATACGCTTTCTGCCAGTCGGCTAACATACTTCGGGCAGACCGCCATGCCAGCCAGTCATCCTCTTCGTAAGGATCAGCCTTATTTTTCAGGCGCTCAGTAAACTTATCGAAGTCAGTCCCGTATTTGTTTTCCAGTTTCCGGATACGCCTCCGGTAATAAACCGTCTTACTTCGGACAGATGACAATGCCAGTTCCCAGATTGCCTTTTCCACGGTCGGGTATCTCTGTCTGACGACAAGAGATTTCGCAACCTGATTTATTACTCCTGACGGAGAAAGTCCGGGGAGCATAAGCAACTCCTTTCGTTATCTCTCATAATCTGTTAAGAAGAAGTGTTATCAATGCTTTTGCAGCATAAAGTTTGTTTACCGGGTGTTCAAAAATCACTGATCTCCTGCTTTTAAATACATCGTTTATAACTTCAGCGGATATTCGGAATTATGAGCAGCAGGCAGTATGGACGAAAGCCCGCCATGATTGCGGTATGAATTAAAGGTGTGCAAACATGCGTTTGCACACCCTACAGACTACAGACTGCCTTCATAGCCAGAATATTTTGGTCTGTATCTTTTGGTTCGGGAAAAACAGCACAACTTAGACCTGTTAGATAGAAATCTTGAACTGCATCATACAGATCTACTTCTTTGCCCAAAAAAGCATTTTTTGCCATTTGATCTAAAATATATGGAAAATCCATTTTTATCACTCTCGGATATCACCGTAATTTCTTGCGTTAATCTCTCAGTAAATTTTCAGGATCATACTCCACGCTGTCAGAACTTTAAAAAACATTGAAATTGCATTTTTGCCAAATATTATCTCTCCTCCTTTTCGCCTAACGTTGCAAATAACCGGTGCAAATGGAGCGAAGCGGAATTTGCATCCGAGTTAATTTGCCTTGTTAGGCTGTATCTTATTCTTCAATCCTAAAAAGCTTATCACTCTGCGATAATCTTAGAATTACAAACTCATCTTTATTCAGCTCTCCTGGTAGTTTATCTTTCAAGATTGAAGCTATAAACTGTATTCCGATCATATTGACAAGGTTGGCGATTCTAAGGAGTTGATTGCCATGCATCAGTTCTTTTTTATCGTTAAGAAGGAAATGCATACAAGGAATATTCTCCTCATCAGCAAAGAGCGTGTATGCAATGTCAAAACAAGATATTTCACCTTGCTTTTTTCCTGAGCTGAAATTGAGATTAAATGCCGTGAACTCATAAAGGCGGCGCCCTTTTACTGTTTTTGTATCGACCTTCAGTGCGTACCTTTCACCATATAATTCATTTGATACAGATGAAAAATGCTTATTGAATTTATTTATTTGGTCTTTTATTTTCAAAGCAAATTCATCCGAAAATAGCTCATTGTCGATTGCAATGAGATCATTATTAAGTTCAATTAATTTTAACTCTACAGAGCCCAATTGACGTAAAGTGTTTTCATAGTCACCTTTTTTTTGGTATTTGGCATTCAGCTCCACAATCAATTGCTCAAGTACATTAAAGGAATCACTTTGAATGATAACTGAACTTAATTCGGTTTCCTCGGCCAAAAGACTTTTCAGATGTTCACGTTGCGTGGCAAGTTTTGAGTCAATTTCAGGCAAATCTTTTATAATGAACTTGATCTTTGACTCCACCATTCGGTTGTGAAAGTCATAAAGCTCCTGAAAAGTTTTTTGAAGTCCGCTCACTAAAGATGTCGCCTGCTGATAAATCTGCTGCAACTGTTGCAAATCTATATTGGATTTACTCGCTCGTATTTCCTTTTGAGCTTCTGAAATCAATTCTCTGCGAAGTTCAAGCCTGCCAATTTCAGATGATGCAAGATTTATCTCGTATTTAATTTTATTAAGCTTTTCTAAATCAGACTCGAAATTTGGATTTAGGTTGAGTGAGGCTTTTTGACGCTCAAGTTCATCAATGTCAGCTTGAATCAGATTTAAGGCTGCTTCATATGCTGATTTTGTTTGCTCAGACTCAAGACGTCTCCTGAATTTTTCCTCGATATCGATTTGAGCGCGTAATTCTTGTTTGGTATCTCCTTGTTCAAAATCGCAGCCAAAAAGAAAGAGATAGAGTGTCTCATACTCATCATCCCGAGTGTAACGGTTTAGATTTTTTAGAGTATTGTTTATACTTAAATCTTCATAGCGGATATTATGAGCAATTATTTGGCGAAATGTTGGTTTCTTACCATAATGTCCAGGGAAAAGGAGATCGGTTAGCGTTTCTTCAAACTCATCATCAGTTTTATCCTTTCCATTTATGCGCTGTATTTTGTATTTTCGGTTCAGAAAGTTACGTTCAATGAGCACCTCTCTAGATACTTCTTGAAACAGATCATCTTTAAGCAACAGCGAAACACACACCCTATTTTCAATAAGGAAATCTTTAACAAGTTTGTATTCGTTCCGTTTGTTTTCTTGATCAGAGTATATTCCTTTTGCTTTGGCACCGAGGCAGAAATCGACTATCTTCAAAACTGTTGTCTTACCCACATTGTTTCCAGTTTCTTTGCCACTTTCAGCCGGCGTTTCATCAACAATGAGATTAAGGCCGGAGTGGAATGGGATATCTCGGATTATGGTGCCATCCCCGTGGGTTATGGATAATGTTTTCAGGAACATAGCTCCACCTTGCCAATATCATTCAATGTTATCAAACCGAGAAGAAAAAGCCAGTCAAGGCATAGCACAAATACCGGCATTGTCATATCTCGCTCAGATGTTGTCTGTACATATAAATCGAGCATATCCATCACACGACGTTCTTGAATTATTTTCAGAACAAAAGCACCATTAAAGTATATTGTCTGCTCAGGATGAATATTATCAGGAACCAGCATTAACACCTCCTGATGGGTTTTTAAAAATCTTGCATCGAACAAAAGCGTCTACGACAAGAATTTGCACACATAGCACAAGCTCTTCATCGGGAATAGGTGCATAATTGGCACTTGCCCGAATTTTATGGGCAACTTTCTCAATAATAGAAAAAAAACACTGATCTGGAGAAACAATTGTTCCAAGAGCAAGATACTCCGTTCGGATGCCATTTAAGATAGAAATGCTTTTATTCACGCCTTGCTTATCAAAGTCAGAATAGATTTTATCAATACGGTGATAGTGAATTTTATAATCGTCAATAAGAACTTTGGCAGCTTCCAATTGATTGTAGGAAATTTTTGTCTCAGGATCGTACGGTACTGTTTCAAAACCCATCGCTCCCCGACTCCAATCTTCCTTTGAAAGAATTTTGATGATTGTCGTTAGGTTCGACTCTATTCTTTCAGGATCAGGTTCATTTTTGAGCTCCCTTTTAAGAAATTCATAGACCTTTCTCTGTTGGTCAATTTCCATATCACCTATAAATTTCAAGAGGGATGTAATATCAAGAATATCTGAAGAAGGGGAAAAAATCAGATGATTAGGGTTGCAAAATGTTTTTGTCCTTAAATTTGAAGCGTTTTTACAGATTGAAATAAACTTAAATGCATAGCCGTTGTAATTCGAAAGATCTTTGGAAAGAGCTGATTCAACCTTCTGTTTCGTCGCTGTAGCAGAAACTTGGGCAATAATTTTATTAGTGGCATCAACCAGATCAACACCAGCGGAGTTTTTCTGTTCAGTATTAAGGTTTTTTAGATCCCAGTCGAAAAGCAAATTTAACAAATGTTGATAAAAGTTTTCAGAATGCAGATTTAAGTCCAAAATATTCAAACCCCCTCGCACCTCAATGCGAAATGCAAGGTGTGTTAGTTTTTCTTCAATGAAGTTGAATTTTACCTGTCTATTCATAATCGCCTTTTATACCAATTCTCCATTGAAAGTATACTTATGATTCGGTTTCCCACAGAGGACACAGAGAGAAAAAACCACAGAGAACACAGAGGGAAAAGAGGCTGTTTTTTCTAAAAAATCTCTGTGTACTCTGTGCAGTCCTCTGTGCTCTCTGTGGGAAACAGATTATTGAAAATATACTTTAACATGTTCCCACGCTTTTTTTCATTGATTTTGCGGAAATGTGCGCGGGAATTGTGGATTATATAAATTCAATGGAGAATTGGTATTATATCTTTTCATTACCCAAGCCTAACCAGTTGTTATGCGGGTGCAGTGTCCGTATTTAAAGCATATAGTAATGTATGCTTGCATATAATACTATATGCCCGGCATATAGTATTATATACTCCGAAAGCATATAGATGTATATGCTTTCCGAAAATCCGTTCGGCATACAGTATTATGTGCAAACCTCAAAAGCATATAATACTGTATGCTTTCCGAGAGTCTGTCAGGCATACAGTATTATATGTCTTTGCCTGTCCGGATTATACAGTATATTGCGCAGTTTTCTGATATCCCTGTTTCCGCAGCATTCCTTCCGTTCCTTCTGCTTCTGTCCGCCGATTCCGGGAGACAAACATAATCGGGGAAGGACGGGGAATATCTGTCCGGAGATTATCCGGATCAGATTATCTTTTAATACGGTATCCCGTTTCCAAAAGTCAAGAAAAATCTTCTAATCCACTGTCTTTTCTTGGTTACACCGTCACTCTGGCGAAAAAAATGAAATCCTGACTTTTTGCAAAATCATCATGACTGAGATAATTGCTTAGGGATAACTATCCGGAATCACTTCTCTATAGAAAAGACCAGAGTACAGGATAACCGGTTACATCCTCCCGGATACTTCCGAAACCGGCAGCTTCAGGTGAAATGCACTGCCCCGGCCCATAATGCTTTCCACTTCCATACGGCCTTTGTGCGTGTCGGCGGAACCGAGGAAATTCCGGTGAATATCCGGATTCTGGCCGCAACCAGCAAAGATTTGAAATACGAAGTAGAAGACGGCTCATTCCGCCAGGACCTTTACTACCGCCTGAATGTCATCACCCTGCATGTTCCGCCTTTGTCTGAAAGAAAAGAGGACATTCCGCTTCTGTGCCGGCATTTTCTTGCAAAATTTTCACAATCCCAGTCAAAAAATGTTGAAAGAATTTCAGAAGATGTCATGAATCTTCTTGTCAATTATGAATTTCCGGGAAATATCAGGGAACTGGAAAATATCATTGAGAGGGCTGTGGCACTGGCACGGGGGACAGGCATTGAAATGTCCCATCTTCCGCCTGATGTTCAGCAGATGGCATTCCGGATTAAACCTGAAAGACCCGGCCAGTTTCTGACTTTGGAGGAAAATGAAATGGAATATATCCGCTGGGTTCTTCATAAAACAGAGAACAACAAAAGCAAAGCATCGGAAATACTTGGCATAGACCGGGTTTCCCTTTGGCGGAAACTGCGGCGGTATCATATTGCGGAGTAGAACCGGCTCAGATGGTTCCGGTCAGCAGCACAATCACCAGGGCAATAATGGCTGTCATTGACAGAATTACCATTATTTCAGGAAAGATGGAAACAGTAATCTCCCCTCTGATGATTTTTTTCCGGACATAGAGAAACCGCCATCCGGAAATAAGAATAATGGCTCCTGCAAGAACAAAGGAAAAAAATGCGGCTAGCCGCAGTTCGCTCATCATTTTCTGCGTGCTGATTTTAAGTCCGCTGTGTTCCATTGCCCTGATAAATATTTCAAACCGGCTCAGCACAAATCCGAAAACCACCAAAGCAAGACTGGTTCTGCACCAGGACAGAAACGTGCGTTCATTTGCCATGTGGGTACGCAGTTCATCGCTGTTAATCCGCCGCTGCTGGTCCGCAGGCGGACTCCCGCATTCGGAATGTTTTTTTTTGTTTGCCATATCAGTCCTTTACAATCACCACATTCACCAAAGCAGCAATATCTTCCGCCAGAATCACTTCCATGCCTTCTGTGACATCTGTTTCCAGGTTTTTCAGATCGGTTTCATTGCGTTTGGGGAAAACAGCAGTTTTTATGCCTGCACGCCGTGCGGCAAGCAGTTTTTCCCGGATTCCGCTGACCGGCATGACACGTCCGCTCAGGGTCAGTTCCCCGCTTAATGCCACATCCCGCCGCGCGGGTTTGCCCGTGAGAAGGGAAATCAGGGACATGGCAATGGTGACACCTGCGGAAGGCCCGTCTTTGGTAATGGCTCCGGAAGGCAGATGAATATGAATATCTTTGTTTCTGAAAAAATCAGGGTCAATGCCGAACCTGTCCGCATTGCTCCGGATATAACTTAACGCGGTCTGAGCCGATTCCCGCAGAATGTCCCCCAGCGAGCCTGTGAGAATCAATTGATTGTTTCCGTTCATAATCCTGCTTTCCACAAAGATAATTTCCCCCCCGAATTCTGTCCAGACCAGACCTGTGGTCACGCCCACCTGATTTTCGGATTCCGCTATTTCATGGCTGTATTTGCGCGGCCCCAGCAGTTTTTCCACCAGAACCGGATCCACATGCACAGAAAATGATTCCTCACCGGTCTGGACACAGATACGCGCCAGCTTCCGGCATATGGTGGCGATTTCCCTTTCCAGATTGCGCAGTCCGGCTTCCCGTGTATAGTCCAGTATGATTTTCATAACCGCATCATCGGAAAACGCCACACCTCTGCCGGACATGCCGTTTTCCTGCAACTGCCGGGGAATCAGGTAGTTATGGCAAATCTGTTTTTTTTCATTTTCGGTATAGCCCGGAAAATGAATCAGTTCCAGCCGATCCAGCAGAGGGCCGGGAAGTTGCTGAGGCACATTTGCGGTTGCGATAAACATCACACCGGAAAGATCAAAGGGAAGATCCAGATAATGATCCGTGAAACGGCTGTTCTGTTCCGGATCAAGGATTTCCAGCAGAACCGAAGCAGGATCGCCCCGGAAATCCTGACCGATTTTGTCAATCTCATCGAGCATGAATACCGGGTTTTTAGTGCCTGTGCGTCTGATTTCATTGAGAATTTTTCCTGACATTGCGCCCACATAGGTTCTCCGATGTCCGCGCAGTTCAGCCTCATCACGCAGACCTGCAAGGGAAATGCGAACGAATTTCCGTTCCAGTGCTTCTGCAATGGAACGTCCCACAGAGGTTTTTCCGGTTCCCGGAGGGCCGGTAAAGCAGAGAACCGGGCTTCTGGTCATTAAAATATGTTTTTTCTTTTCCAGAATCTGCCGGACAACTGCGCGCAGTTCATCCAGATTCACGGGTTTGGGCAGATAATGGGCTGCACCTTTTTTTAAGGCATCCACTGCGGAATCCACAGTGGCAAACCCGGTTATCATTACAATTTCCGTATGGGGAGAGATTTTTTTCGCGGATTCCAGAAGCTGGCTTCCGTCCATTTTTTCCATCTTCAAATCCGTGAGAATCAGATCAAATTTATGCTGCTGAACCATTTTCAGGGCTTCCAGCCCGTTGGCTGCGGTGCTGACCTGATACCCCTCTTTTTTCATGATATATTCAAGGTTTGTCCGTGCAATTTCCTCGTCATCCACCACCAGAAGATGAAAGGAGTGATGCGTGCAAAGGGTTCGCACAGCAAGATATTCAGAAATCCGCTCCTTGACATGCTTCAGCCCGTAATGGCCTGATTCCAGAATTTTTTCAGCCCTTTGAACATCCAGATTGTCATCAGAGAAGGTATTCCAGGGAAGCGAAATCAGAAATTCGATATAGTTGAGTCCAATAGCATACTCAGGAAGAGAGGGATCGGTTTTTCCCAGACGATCCAGTTCTTTCATGGCAATGCCTGCCACAGATTCGGATAATCCCGCGTTTTTGACGGCCTCACGGAGTTCCGCAATCTCCTGATCAGTCTGTGAGGCATCCTCTGCCGGTTTTTCATCCAGTTTACGGAAAAAAATCATTCTGCCCTCCTGTTTTATCTGCCATGCCGGTTTTTCCGGTTAGTGCTACACAAGCAATGCTGTAATTTTAATTTATATTTATAATACCGATTCGCTGCTTATTTTGTACAATACAGAATACAAATCCGGAGGAGTGCAAAAATTAAGCGGAGCGGTTTTTTGCACACGCTCAACAGCGGAAAAACTGACGGTATTGTATCAAATCAATGGAGAATTGGTATAAAAGGCTGTCATGTTTTTATATTTTTCTGCACAGAAATCCGAACCTGAACCGGGATATTAAACAAAACAGCTTCCTGAACAGATTTTATATTTTCAAATTCATCCGTAATCAGATGCCGGGTAGGAAGTCCCTTTATTCCTGAATAAACCAGCCGGATCAGTTTGTCATTCGGAGAAGTATGGTTCTGTTCCCCGTTCTCCCAGCGGCACAGGGTGGCGTTGTCAACTCCAATCATCCTGGCAAATTTCTTGGCACTCAGTCCGGCATTTTTCCGGAGAAATCTGATTTCCTTTCCTGTCAGCATGGACTTTTTTTCTGTCAAAGCCTTTCCTATCAGGTCATGCAGTTCCGGAATGTTATGAATACTGACAATTTCCTCATTGCAGCAGGGACACAGGTAAACATCTGTATCTTCAAGGTAAATATTGTCCAGCCCTGATTCCTCATAAAGATATTTTACTTTTTTGCAAATCATTTCAGATTGATTACAGGTCAAACATTTCATATGCTCCCACCTTTCAAAACACTGTCACATATACGGCATTGGCTGAGGCAATCAGTTCAGCCACACAGGTCAGTTCATCCTCTTCCATATCCCTGCCCTTTACAGCCAGTTTCCATGTGCCGGAATCTGTTTTTTCTGTTTCCTCTGCTGATCCCCATATCAGGACGTTCAGTATATCATCCATAACAACATTGCGCTCTTTCATTCTTTTGCGGCAATGCTTTGCGGTTCCGACTGTTCCAAAACGGGCAATGTTCCGCAGGGTTTCTTTTGCCTGTGATTCATCCATGAATATTCACCCTCTTTTTTGCCTTTGTCAAGAAAAATTGACGTAACATCAATTTTTTCTGTTTTCCGATAAATTATTCCCGGCCCTGTCCAATACGGAAACAATAAGCAATGAACTACTCAGCCGCAAGCGGAGGGGAATATTGCCCAAAGAGATTTATGACGGTTCAGGAACAATGTCCGGACTTTGGTTGAGCCAGGTTCACCGGATTTGAGAATTCAGTCCGGAGATTCCACCTCGGCTGACGATTTGATACCAAACCGTTTTCAAATCTTGGGGAAGTGCCTGTGTTTTTTTAACCACGAAACGCACGAACCGCACGAAAAAAAAAGACTTGGAAGCAAAGCTGGTTCCTGTGTTTTGAAAGCGGATTGGTATGAGCGTTGCATTCTGTAACACCATACTTTTTCTGCAACAACTGTTATTTATCTGAAAAATAAATATAAAAAAATGAACCGTGTTCAAAGTGTTGCGTTATGCAACAGCAAACAAAATTCTTCATAAAATTTTATTCTGTAATTATAAATGCTTAAATATAAATTTCTGTCTGGCACAAATCTTGAAAGAGCAGAATGTCAAAGGAGATTTGACAGATGTCAGAGCAGGAAAAAAAGAAAATACTGATCGCAGAAAAAGACGGAACCTTCACGCAGGGTATGAGTGAATATGCTGTCCGTCTTGCCGAACGTCTCGGATACGGTATTTTCGCTCTGCATGTGGGGGAAAAACCGTGTGATGATTTCAGGAAAAAGGCAGAAGCTGCCGCAGTGTCTCTCAGAAAAAAAGCTGTGCAAAGCAAAATATCCTTTGAACATGCGGTGAAATTCGGAGATCTGGGAACAGCCGTCAAACAAATCTGCCATGAAATCAGACGCATTGAACTTGTGGTGACAGAATCGGAAAACAGCAGGGAGGAAATTGCCGGAGAAGTGAGCATTCCGGTGTTCGGTTTTATATTTAACAGAAAACAGGGAGGAAAAATCATGGATGACAAAGGGAAAAAAAGGCCTGTGGGAAAAACAGTGGGTTATGGTTTGATTTCTGCCGCTCTTTATGCAGCAGTGTTTTCAAATGCAGACACGGTGATGCAGTATTTCACAAAAGGCGGCGTATATGCTGCTCTGCCCATTGTGACAGTATTTGTTTTTTCTTTTGCACACGCAGCTTTTGCAGGCAGTCTGTGGTCTCTTCTGGGGATTGAGGCCGTGAAAAAAGACAGTCTGGCTGTGCAGAAAACCGTTCAGAAGAAAAAGGCAGCCCGGAAAAGACCGCGGGCGTATGCTTATGTCAATCCCTTTCACAGAATGTAATCAAAACCATAATCAGAAAAGGAGCTGAAAAAATGCACGATATAGCAGAGGCAGTCAATTTCATTGATTTGAACATGCTCAATATTAGTTTTCTTTTTATTGTGGGTTTCATCGGAGGACTGGTCAGCGGTTTTATCGGTTCAGGCGGAGCCTTTGTTCTGACACCGGGTATGATGAGTCTTGGGGTTCCCGGAACCGTGGCTGTGGCCAGCAATATGTGCCATAAATTTCCCAAAGCAATGGTCGGGGCTTACAAACGCTACAAATACGGACAGGTGGATCTGAAACTGGGCATTGTCATGGCGGTTTCTGCCGGAGTCGGCGTTCAGATTGGCATAAAACTGCAGAATTTTATTCTGGGAAAATGGGGACAGGCAGGATCTGACCTGTATGTAAGTCTCTCCTTTGTGATTATTCTGCTGGTTGTGGGTTCCTTTGTTCTTTATGATGCATGGAACACATCCAAATCAGGCGGAGAGGAAAAAGTGTCGGCTCTTGCCAAATGGCTGCAGTCAATCAATCTGCCTCCCATGATTCATTTCAAAACCGCAAATGTGAGAATTTCCCTGTGGTTTACAATTCCTGTGGGTTTTGCCACCGGTATGCTCGCAGCCACCATTGCGGTAGGCGGATTTATCGGGGTTCCCGGAATGATTTATGTAATGGGAGTTTCCAGTTTTATCGCTTCAGCTTCAGAACTGGTGATTGCATTTTTCATGGGAATGGGCGGTTCCATCAACTGGGCCATGCACGGAATGGTTGACATCCGCCTGACTTTGATTATTCTTGCAGGTTCTCTGCTGGGCGTGCAGCTTGGTGCCATCGGAACCACGTATGTCAAAGAGCATATGATCAAAATTGTCATGGCAACCATTATGCTGATGGTCGCGGTCAGCAGGGGACTTGCCATACCCAAATATCTTGCCAAACTCGGACTGATGAACCTGAATGAAACAGCGGCAGTTATCCTTGGCAAAGCCAGTTTCCTGGTAATGTGTATTTCTCTGCTGACAGGCGCTATCATTATTCTTGGCAGCATGTGGAAGGCGCGGCGGCCTGTTTACGAAGAGCTTGCTGAAGAAAATTATGCTTAGGTAGTGAATTTTCTTAGGTGATTTCCAGAAAAAATATACCATCATTGTAGGGTGGGCACGGTTTTTTGTGCCCGCCGTTTCAGCAGGACGGCGGGCACAAAAAACCGTGCCCGCCCTACGAAAAACGGTATAATCATTAATGGAAATCACATTAAAGTGCGGATGATGTTTCAGGTTTCAGTAAAATAAACACTGAAACCTGAAACCGGCATATCAGCAATTTTCAAATCCATAAGGCATGATAACCGGTCATTAATACGATGTGCAGCTTTGCAGACAGGAATTTTTCTGAAAAGCTGCACATCTTTTTTATTATGGCAAAGGACAAATTAAGTAATACCAAATCTATTTCAAAGTTCGGGGAATGCCTCTTTTTTTTAACCACGAAAAACACGGACAGCACGAAAAACAGCAGTTTGCATGCTCATGTTTTGAAAGCGAATTGGTATAAGGTTCCATAAATATTCTGGCATAAAATTTTCAGAAAAACCGGATTTTTCCGAAAAATCCGGTTTTTCTGAATACACGGAAATTTTTGTTTGCCTACTTAGTTGATTTACGGAAAAAAATATACCACCAAAGTATCAAAAGCTTCCAGCTTTTAACTTTTGTCTGTGAACTGAAATGGTATATTTATTTTCAGAAATAACCTTATAGATCTTTTATCAATTTTTGTCCCTGTAAAACCGGAGGATTGCAAAAATTAAGGTGATTTCCATTAATGATTATACCGTTTTTAGTAGGGCGGGCACGGCTTTTTGTGCCCGCCGTCCTGCTGAAACGGTGGGCACAAAAAGCCGTGCCCACCCTACAGTGATGGTACATTTTTTCATGGAAATCGCCTAAGCGGAGCGGTTTTTTGCACAGTCATAAAGGACAAATGTTAAGGAAAATACTTACAGAGGAGGTTAGCTATGGCGGTTATAACAATTTCAAGAGGTTCGTACAGCAAAGGAAAGGAAGTTGCGGAAAAAGTCGCAAAAAAGCTCGGTTATGACTGCATTTCACGCGATATCCTGCTGGATGCTTCGGAACGCTTCAATATCCCTGAAATAAAGCTCCAGTGGGCCATTCATGAAGCTCCTTCCATTCTGGATCGTTTCTCCCACGGGAAAGAGATGTATGTCACCTATATTCAGTCTGCGCTTCTGAAATATCTTCGCGAGGATAATATTGTTTATTACGGTCTGGCAGGACATTTTTTCGTCAAAGATGTGCCGCATGTGCTGAAAGTCCGGATTATCGCGGATATTGAAGACCGTGTAAAAATTGAGATGGAAAGGGAAAAGGTGTCTTATGAAGAGGCTTTGCGGATTCTGAAAAAAGATGATGAGCAGAGAAAAAAATGGGGACTGCATCTTTATGGAATTGACACATCGGATCCAAGTCTTTATGATTTGCTGGTTCATATCAAAAAACTTACAACAGATGATGCAGCCGACATCATATGCAGCACAGTGGCCCGGCCATGTTTTCAGACTACGCCTGAATCCCGGAAAATGCTCAATGATGCAGCGCTGTCAGCGGAAGTGAAAGCAGCTCTGATTGAACTGGATATCAATGTCAGTGTCTCTGCCGACAACGGAAAAGTGTATATAACCAGCAAAGCACATCCGGATCATATGAAAGAAATGGCACAGCGGCTTGAAGAAACTGCGAAAACTGTTGCCGGTGTCAAAAAAGCGGAAGTTCAGATACGGGCTGTCTCCATGTACAGCAAATAGTGCCCTTTTCCCTGCTGAGCACATCAGATTTCAGGGTTCAGGTTTAGTGTCATTTTCAGAAAAAAATATCCCGGAAAAGTAGCACAGGCTTCCAGCCTGTGCCCTGTGCCTGTGAACTGAAATGGGATATTTATTTTCAGAAATCGCCTAAGTATCTTTTTAAATGGCGAATTGGTATAAGACAGCAGAAATATCAGGCGGATTTTTCCGGGAATAATCAGCCTTTTTGCTTTGTGAATTCCTGTATTGTCAATCAGCATTCCTTAAAGTTTTCCCCCAAATTAATCATATCATTTCGCCCCCCTGTCATATAAGCAGGGCTGTTAAGTTCTCATTCCCCTCCTGAGAGGGGACAAAGGGGTGTGTGTCCGGGCATGGGATTTTTACACACCCCTGCCCCTCTCAGGATGGGATTTTTTTAAAGAACTAAAAGCCCTGCTGTCAGATAAGGGGCTGTATCAAAATAATCTGTTATAAACCCTGAGGATTTTCAAAATCCTCAGGGTTTCTGGACATGAAAATTGTACATGTTATTTTTTTACAGACCCTAAGGGTTTCGGAACGCTGCAGCCTGAAATCTGAAAATGTGCAGAAATTCAGCCACGGGCACGGATAGTTGACAGAGATCGTAGGTACGGACAGATTAAAAAATGAATTAAAAACGGCTCTTACAGCATGAAAATCATGCAAAACCACGGCAGACGCAGGTTTGCAGGTTTTTAATTAAATTTCGGGAAATCTTTAAGTAAATTTGATTTAAGTCAAATTGTTATTTCCAAAAAGTATGTAATATGGCATAAAACAAATTTTACATAAACTGAAAAGGGAGGTTATTATACTGAAACAACTTTGGTTTTGTTTGGCACGGAAATTGCGTATGCGCCCAAAAAGGGCTTTTCAGTCCATCATCCGGGTTTTTCAGGCCAAAAACGGATGATTTTTCCCGGCCGGACTGTCAGGCAAAAACCATGCCAAACAAAACCAAAATTGGATCAGTATATTCGTTAAATCAGGGGAAATATCTGCCGGGTCGGAAAAGTTGTTTTTGAAAGAGAAATCGGACAAAAACAGGAATCCGGGAAAGAATGAACTGTAAATTTTATTCAAATCAGTATCATAAAACCACATTTAATTAAAGGAGGCTTTACCATGTTTTGTTTTCAGTGTCAGGAAACGGCAAAAGGAACCGGCTGCACCGTAAAGGGTGTCTGCGGAAAAGAAGATACAACTGCCAATCTGCAGGATCTTCTTATTTTCAACCTCAAAGGCATTGCTGTTCTGGCCGCAAAAGGAAAAGCAGCCGGAGTGGATGTCATCAGAGAATCAGGACATTTTGTAGCAAAGGGCCTTTTTACCACCATCACCAATGTCAATTTCAATGATGCCAATCTGGTTGAGTGGATCAAAAAGGCCCAGGAATTCAAAAAAGGTCTGAAAAATAAAATTGAGGGAAAAGTAAGCGGCGCTCTTGACGATTCTGCCCTCTGGTTTTCCGCTGATGAGGCAGCTTATCAGGAAAAGGCAAAAAAAGTCGGCATCCTTGCAACAGAAAATGAGGATGTCCGATCTCTGCGCGAGCTTCTGATCATCGGGCTGAAAGGCATTTCCGCGTATGCGGATCATGCGGCCATTCTGGGTGTGGAAAAGGATGAAATCTATGAATTTATCCTTACTTCACTGGCATCCACCACGGAAAATCTTTCTGTTGATCAGATGGTGGGATGGGTGCTCAAAGCCGGAGAATGCGCTGTAAGCACCATGGCTGCTCTGGATCAGGCAAACACTTCGGCCTACGGCAATCCTGAAATCACAGAAGTCAATATCGGTGTGGGCAAAAACCCGGGAATTCTTATCAGCGGTCATGATCTGAAAGATATGGAGGAACTGCTGAAGCAGACAGAGGGAACCGGCGTGGATGTTTACACACACGGTGAAATGCTGCCTGCAAACTATTACCCGGCATTTAAGAAATATGCACATCTGAAAGGCAATTACGGCAGTTCCTGGTGGAAACAGAATGATGAGTTTGAAACTTTCAACGGTGCTGTTCTGATGACCACAAACTGCATTATTCCCATAAAGAGCAAAAACACCTATCAGAACAGAATTTTCACAACCGGCGTGGTTTCCTATCCCGGCGTAAAGCATATTGCAGACAGAAAACCCGGAAAAGCCAAAGATTTTTCCGAAGTCATTGCAGTTGCGAAAAAATGCGCCCCTCCCCAGGAAATTGAAACCGGCAAGATTGTCGGTGGCTTTGCCCATAATCAGGTTCTTGCCCTTGCAGACAAAGTGATTGATGCTGTCAAATCCGGTGCCATCAAACGCTTTATTGTCATGGCAGGCTGTGACGGCAGGCATAAATCCCGCGCCTATTTTACAGAGGTTGCGGAAAAACTGCCCAAAGATACGGTAATCCTGACAGCAGGATGCGCGAAATACCGCTACAACAAACTCAATCTGGGTGATATTGGGGGCATTCCCAGAGTTCTTGACGCGGGACAGTGCAATGACTGCTATTCTCTGGCAGTGATTGCCATGAAACTCAGAGATGCTTTCGGACTCGGCCATATCAATGATCTTCCGATTTCCTTTGATATAGGCTGGTATGAGCAGAAAGCAGTCGCGGTTCTTCTGGCTTTGCTTCACCTGCAGGTAAAGGGAATCCGTCTTGGCCCGACTCTTCCGGCCTTTGTATCTCCGAACGTGCTCAAGGTTCTTGTGGAAAACTTTGACATCAAACCCATTGGAGAAGTGGAAGCGGATATTGCGGCAATGATGGCCGGAAAATAGTGAAATGTGAGGGATTTATTTTCAGCGCAGATTTGACAACTTTCCAGAAGTTGTCAAATCTTTCTTTCATTTTCAGAAATCACCCTGCGGCATATCGGTAGCATAACTCTTTGATTTCACCTGCAAAGAAAAACCGGATTTTTTCAAAAAATCCGGTTTTTTTGCAGGTTCCGGCCTGCACAGCGGATTGCAAACAAACCGGAATTTTTAAAGTTCCTGACCGGGTTTCAGGTGTCAGTACCGGATATGCACTGAACCCTGATACCGGTTCTCCATTGATTTGATCCAATACTGTCAGTTTTTCCGCAGTTCCGTGTGTGCAAAAAACCGCTCCGCTTAATTTCTGCACTCCTCCGGATCAGTATCAATTCAATGGAGAATCGGTATGAACTCTGAACCCTGAAACCGTTGCATCATCAATTTTCAACTCTCCAAGTGCATAATACCAATTCGCTGTTGAATTTATACAATAAGGTGAGTTGTTTCCTCTGTGTTCTCTGTGGTTTTTTTCTCTCTGTGTCCTCTGTGGGAAACCGGATCATAAGTATATTTTCAATGGAGAATTGGTATAACTCCTGTTTTTAAGTAAGGTTCCATAAATTTTCGGGCATAAACTTTTCAGAAAAACCGGATTTTTTGGAAAAATCCGGTTTTTTGAATACACCAAAAATTTCGTTTGCCTGCTTAACAGGTTTATTTTAACCACGAATCACACGAACTGCACGAATTTTGATTTCATAGTTTTGCTGCTATTTGCGATATTCGCGGCTGATTTGAAAAGTTATTTTTTTCAGGAGAATACAATGATGGATACACAGGAATGCCCAATAGATTTGTCAGATGAGGATATTCTGGATGCCATGAAGAACATTTCCGGGTATCTGGATATAACCACTAAGGATTTTAAGGAAATTTATCTTATTGCCTACAGACAGGCTTTGCAGCGCATAAAACACTCTCTGAAAGCAGGGGATATTATGACCCGCAAAGTCATTTCTGTCAAACCGGATACCTCTCTTGAACAGGTGGCTGAAATTCTTGCTGAAAACGGGATTTCCGGAGTTCCTGTGGCAGATGCGGAAGGAAGAATTCTCGGAATGATCTCTGAAAAGGATTTCCTGATTCATATGGGTGTCCAAAAAAACGCATCCTTTATGGCAGTTATTGCCCAATGCCTGCAGAACAAAGGCTGTCTTGTGCTTCCCATCCGCAGGCAGAAAGCGGAAAACATTATGGTCAGTCCCGCTGTGACAGTGGGGGAAAATGCCACAGTTTTTGAAATATCCGGCATACTCACAGAAAAAAATATCAACAGGCTGCCTGTGGTCAGTCAGGAAAACAGACTGGTGGGAATCATAACAAGAAGCGATATTGTAAGCTCATCCTGCTCCATAGGACAGCAGACAGGGGTATGATACCGATTCTTAATTGATTTTTTTCAGAAAATCCCCTCCTGAGAGGGGCATGGCTGTGTTTCATAAATATATTTTCAATGGAGAATCGGTATGATTATGGAATATTTCAGAAAAATGAAAGGGGACGCAAAAAGTCCCCCTTATGTCGGTTTTCGGGAAATTTTCTGGTCATGGATCGGAGCCTTTATCGGTATCGGTGCGGTTGCCTTTCTTGAATACAATATGCTGATTGCCGGAACAGACAGACTGATGATTATCGGCTCTTTCGGCGCGTCTGCCGTGCTGATTTACGGCGCAGTGAGAAGTCCTCTGGCCCAGCCGAGAAATTTCATCGGCGGGCATCTGATTTCCGCAATTATAGGTGTCGCATCCTACAAACTGCTGCACGGACAGATGTGGCTTGCCTCTGCTGTGGGGGTTGCCACTGCCATCGCCGCCATGCACGCCACAAAAACACTGCATCCGCCCGGCGGTGCAACCGCACTTATTGCTGTGACCGGTTCCGAACAGATTCACAATCTTGGCTATTTTTATGTCATCATGCCGGTGGGCGCGGGCGCGCTGATTATGCTGATTGTGGCTCTTTTGGTCAACAATATTCCCAAAACACGCAAATATCCGGAATTCTGGTTTTAAAGCCGGATTCAGGCAAAATGGATATTGCATTTTAAACAGAATATGGTTTATAATGCCATGAAAGAAAATGATCCGAATCATAACCTGTTTTTTTGTCATAGCTTTTTCTGATCAGCCCGGTGTGAAAACACGGGTTCAGGATATAGAAAAAGCCTTTTTCAATGGAGCAGATCTGAACCGGAAATTTTATTTATCTTCAAAAAAGGAGAAAATCTATGCAAGGTTCAAAGACAAGAGCGGTAATGCTGTTTCTGCTGGCAATGACATTTGGCGTGCTGATTTTCGGCGGCTATATCATCAACAAAGAAAAACCCCCGATTCCTTCTGAAATCAGAACATCTGACGGACAGGTTGTTTTTACAGGCAATGACATTGTCAATGGCCAGAATTTCTACTTTTCCCGCGGTGGACAGCACATCGGCACAATATGGGGGCACGGTTCCTATCTGGCTCCGGACTGGTCGGCTGATTTTCTGCATCGCATGGGACTTTATCTTGCAGCAAGACATCATGGGCTGGCACCTGAAAAAGCCGCATTTTTTGCCCAGGAAGATTTTGATGCGCTGGATTCTCTTACACAGGCGCGTCTCAAAGCCCTTGTTACGCAGGAAATAAAAACAAACCGTTATGATTCTGCAACCGGAACTCTTATCTTCACACCTTGGCAGACAGAAGCCTTTAATGCTTTGAAAGACTATTACACAGAACTGTTTATCCGGGGAAATGAACGCATGGGGATTCAGTCTGAGATTGTGAAAAACGCGGATGAGGGGCATATCCTGACCGGCTTTTTTGCATGGCTGTCATGGGCTGCCGGAACCCTGAGACCTGACAAAGATTATACCTACACAACCAACTGGCCATATGATCCGCTTGTGGGAAACACTCCCCTGCCTGAAACAGTAACATGGTCAATTGTCAGTGTGATTCTGCTGATTTTCTGCATTGCCGCAGCATTGTTTTTCTATCTGCGTTATATTGGAAAAGATGAGTACGCCACAGCTTTGATAACTGATTTTCCCGAACCTGAGCCTACTCCGAGTCAGAAAGCGGTTCTTATATATTTTCTTACAGCCCTGCTTTTGTTCATTCTTCAGATCGGTATGGGCGGGGTGACAGCCCATTTCACAGTGGAGGGAACCCATTTTTACGGAATTCCCCTGGGCAAAATTTTCCCATATGCTGCCGCACGGACCTGGCATATCCAACTGGCGATTTTTTTTATTGCCACCTGTTTTCTTGCTGCGGGTCTTTTTATCGGCCCGATGGTCGGAAAAGAACCCAAAGGACAGAAAGCATGGGTCATAATTCTTTTTGCTGCGCTGGTTGCTGTTGTTGTCGGCACGCTGGGAGGAACCTGGATGTCGGCTCTGGGCAAAATGGGAAATGACACATTTTATATGGGGCATCAGGGCTATGAATTCATCGAACTGGGAAGAATATGGCAGTTGCTGCTTATTGCCGGAATGCTGATCTGGCTGGTGTTAATGTACCGTGCCATTTCTCCGGCTCTGAAAGATGAAAAAGACAGCGGAGGTCTCACGCATCTGCTGCTTTACAGTTCCATTGCCGGTAGTGGGTCTGCACATACTGACAAAAAAATAACTGCTTAATATTATTATATTTTCAAAAATATACTGATTTTTGTCTATACATAATAAATACAAACATTTATACGATACATCCATGATACTGCTTATACTGATTATAAATAACATATTGATTTATATATTAAAAAAATCAGCATGAAAAGTCCCGCTACCCCATTGCCATTCCCCTTTTTTACATGGCAGGACTGATGTACGGAAAAGGAAGCCATCTTTCTGACGCGGAGTATTGGAGATGGTGGGTGGTTCATCTTTGGGTGGAAGGTTTTTTTGAGGTTTTTGCCACGGTGGTCATGGCCTTTCTGCTTTCCCGTATCGGTGCAGTCAGCCGGAAATTTGCTTTGATGACGGTGAACTTTACCATATTCCTTTATTTGGGCAGCGGTGTGATTGGAACCTTCCATCATCTGTACTGGTCAGGCAGTCCGATTCCGATTATTTCGCTGGGTGCTGTTTTTTCCGCACTGGAAGTTGTACCCCTGACCATGCTGGGATTTGAAATTGTCCACAACCTCAAAGTGGTGCGTGAGGGCGGACAGGCATACGCTTATAAATGGCCCGTGTATTTTTTTGTTTCCGTATCCTTCTGGAATCTGGTGGGCGCAGGCGTTTTCGGATTTCTTCTCAATCCGCCCATTGTGCTGTATTATGCACAGGGAATTAACACCACTCCGATTCATTCCCATACTGCATTGTTCGGAGTATACGGAATGCTGGCAATATCTTTGCTGCTTTTTTCGGTCCGTCACATTGTCACCCGTGCCTCATGGTCGGATCGCCTTCTGAAATGGAGTTTCTGGGGACTTAACGGCGGCCTTGCCTCAATGGCCGTGTTCAGCCTGATTCCATCGGGCTTTTATCAGCTACAGTATGCCATAAAATACGGGCTGTGGTATGCCAGAAGCCCGGAAATCGCTTCCGGCTCCGTTATTCGTGCCTTAAGCTGGGCGCGGGTTGTGCCGGATATAATCTTTGCAGGCGGAGCTATTCTGCTTTTTGTTTTTCTTGCAAAGGCTGTCAGAGAGTCGTTTTTTAAAAAATCATAGTGCATTGTGAGTCCGCAGCAGGTGATTCAGCAGTTATTCCCACCGTCATGAGATGTCCGGAACGCTCACTGCGGACTCATAAAAACAGAATTGACTATGCAATAGCAGAAAAGGAGAAAAAACGATGATGCCGATTGGCCCTCTGATGATTGAACATCGTCTTATTGAGAAAATGATTGAAATTTTGCGGATTGAGGTGGACAGGATTGCATACAGTAAAACAACTGATCCGGTTCTGCTTGATTCTGCGGTAGATTTCATCAGGACATATGCTGACAGGACTCATCACGGCAAGGAGGAAGAGATACTGTTCCGGGATCTTGCTATAAAGGATTTGTCTTCCGAAGACCGGAAACTGATGGATGAATTAATCAACGAACATATTTCCACCCGTCAGACAGTGAGTGATTTGGTCTCGGCCAAAGAACGTTACCTCAAAGGAGATGCCGGTGCATTGGAAACAATTGCGGAGCAGCTTAAGGTGCTGATTGATTTGTATCCGGTGCATATTGAGAAGGAAGACAATGTGTTTTTCCGCAGTTCTATGAAATATTTTACACGTTCGGAACAGGATGCCATGCTTGAGGAAATGCAGGCATTTGACCGAATGATGATTCATGAGAAATACAAAGCGCTTGTTGCGTATATCGGGCAGAGAGGCGTTTAGAGGTGCAACAGTTTTTTGGTAGTAGTGCAAATCTGTTGATCCAAAAATTCCCCTCCCCCGGTGGGAGGGGTCAGGGGAGGGGGATAATCAGTGATGTTTTCACCCTCCCCCTGCCCCTCCCTCAAGGGAGGGGAGACCTTATCAACGGATTTGACCCACTACCAGTTTTTTTAGCACGGGGCGGAGCAGATTCAAGAACGGAAAAATCCGGTTTTTTTTAATACACGGAAATTTTCGCTTGAGTACTTATTCAATGTTGACAACGCATCAGTTATACAGATAAAAGGTGACAGATGAATATCAGGCAGTCAGCAGTCTCTTTGGAAGATATGAAACCTCCGGTGGCCAGTGTGGGCATCATAGGATGGATCAGGGCCAATCTTTTCAACAACTGGCTTAACTCCCTTATTACCCTTCTGATACTGTTCTGTCTGTGGAAAACGGTACCCCCTTTTTTCCAATGGGCTTTTGTCAAAAGTGTCTGGATCGGCGAAAGCGGAACCTGCCGTGGTACAGGCGGGGCATGCTGGGCCATCATTCCTTCCAATATCCGCTTTATCACTTTCGGATTTTATCCCGCTGCAGAGCAGTGGCGTCCATTTTTTGCCATGATTGTGCTGCTTGCACTTCTTATTCTCAGCAGGAACAGGAAATTCTGGGGAGAGGCTTTGGCATATGGCTGGGCTGCCGGGCTTTTTTTCATGGGAGCCCTTATGTGGGGGGGAATTTTCGGTCTGACTCCTGTGGAAAGCTCTCAGTGGGGCGGCCTGCCCCTGACCCTGCTGCTTTCGGTGTTCGGTATTACTGCCGCATATCCGCTGGGGGTGCTTCTTGCTCTGGGCAGACAGTCAAAAATGCCTGCCATCAAATCCCTGTGCATTGTTTATATTGAACTGATCCGGGGTGTTCCCCTGATCAGTCTGCTCTTCATGTCAGCCATCATTTTCCCGCTTTTTCTTCCCGAAGGTGTCACCATCAACAAAATCATCCGCGCTCAGGCCGCCATCATTCTGTTTACAGCGGCTTATATTGCGGAAGTGGTGCGCGGTGGTTTGCAGGCCATTCCCAAAGGCCAGTTTGAGGCCGCAGACTCTATGGGGCTGAACTATTTCCAGACCATGCGGCTGATTATTCTGCCCCAGGCTCTCAAAATTGTCATACCTCCCACGGTCAGCATTCTGATTTCTGCATTCAAGGACACTTCTCTTGTTGTAATTATTGCGCTTTATGATATACTGAAAACCACACAGTCAACTCTTTCCAATCCAAAATGGATGGGATTTTCAAGAGAGGCGTATCTGTTTCTGGCAGTGGTATATTTTCTTTGCTGCTATTTCATGTCCACCTGGAGCAGAAAACTGGAAAAGGAGCTGAGCAACTGATTTTAATGGTGAATGTTTAATTTTAAATGATGAATGGGTATCAATGCCAATTTTTTTACCACGAATAATACCGGTTCGCCATTTACCTGATATAATCAGTACCTGTGCAGGATTTGACAACTTTTCAGAAGTTGTCAAATCTGACTGCATAAAGTCAATGGCGAACCGGTATAACACAAAGAAACCCTGCAAAATATCAGGTATGATGCTGACAAATTTTTTCAGAAACAGGAATAAACAGATATGAACACAAATCCGGACAGTTTGGCAGAAAGCCCAGAACACGGTGACACAGAAAAAAATGTGATTATCCAAATCATCGGAATGCACAAATGGTATGGGGAATTTCATGTGCTGAAAGATATCAATCTGGCTGTGCATCAGCGGGAACGCATTGTGGTCTGCGGCCCTTCGGGATCAGGCAAATCCACAATGATCCGCTGCATCAACCGGCTGGAGGAACATCAGCGCGGCAAAATTATTGTTGACGGCATTGAACTGGGCAAAAATCTGAAAAACATTGAAAAAATCCGGGAAGAAGTGGGCATGGTCTTCCAGCATTTCAATCTTTTTCCCCATCTGAGCATACTGGAGAATCTCTGTCTTGGCCCCATATGGGTGCGGAAAGTTCCCCGGAAAGAGGCAGAGGAAACAGCCATGTATTATCTGGAAAAAGTGCATATTGCGGAACAGGCCAAAAAATTTCCGGGACAGCTTTCCGGAGGCCAGCAGCAGAGGGTTGCCATTGCCCGGAGTCTTTGCATGAAACCCAAAGTCATGCTTTTTGACGAACCCACATCAGCGCTGGATCCGGAAATGGTCAAGGAAGTGCTGGATGTCATGATCAGTCTCGCACAGGAGGGAATGACCATGATTGTTGTCACCCATGAAATGGGTTTTGCCAAAAGCGTGGCCCACCGGGTGCTGTTTATGGATATGGGTCAGATTGTTGAGGAAAACACGCCTGAAGAATTTTTTTCCCATCCGCAGAATGAGAGGACACAGCTTTTCCTCAGTCAGATTCTGCACTGACTCTGACGGGTTCCATAATAACAATTATCTTTATTCAAAGATATTATGCAGTTTTATCTGTACCGTTGCAACAGTAAGGACAGAATGCAGACAAAGAAACAAAGCCATTTGCGGTTTACGGCATATTTTTCTGAAATACATATCAGAAAAATTCTGATATGCGCATGTGTCTGTCTGTGCCTTATGAACGGATGCGGCAAAAAACAGTCTGAATCCGGCTCTGTGCCGCATATTTCCCCTTTGGAAAAAATTCTGGATACCGGAAAAATCACCCTGATCACAAAAAACAATGCCAATTGTTATTATCAGTACCGGGATCGGTATATTGGTTTTGAATATGAGCTCGCGCTGGCTTTTGCAGATTATCTGGGAGTTGATCTTGATGTTTTAACAGCAGAAAACTGGGAGGAAATGACTGAGATGCTGGGGGCCGAGCCTGCCGCATTTATCGGCGCGGGGCTGCATATTTCTCCTGAATATGAAAAAAAAATTCTGTTTTCAAGTCCTTATCTGTCAGTAAAACCGCATATTCTTGCCCGATGGGACAATGGCGGCATATGCTCAGCATCGGATCTGGCGGGAAAAACCGTACATGTCCCGGAGGGAAGTTTCTGCATTCCCATACTTGAATCTCTGCAAAAAACCGGAATCAGTCTGGAGATCAAATCTGTGCCTGAATGTGATGAGGAAGAACTTATCCGGAGGATCGCGGATGGGGAAATTGAAGTTACTCTTGCAGATGAGCATATTGCATTGCTGCACCGCAGATATTATCCGAGAACTGTTATCAAAGATGCTGTGGGTGAAGAAATTTCCATTGCATGGGCTGTGCGGCCGGATGCGGAAAAACTTCTCAGACGCATGAACGCATTTTTCAGAACTGCAAAAAACAGTAATCTGTTTTCAGATATTTATAACCGCTATTATGCTGAGGTTCCGCCTTTTGACTTTGATCAGGCAGAACATTTTATGCAGATTGTCTCCGAACATCTCCCTCTGTATTATCATTTAATCCAAAAAGTTGGGGATGAACACGGGTTTGACTGGCATCTCATCGCTGCCCAGATATACCAGGAATCCCATTTCAATCCCCAGGCCCGCAGTCCGGCCGGTGCTGTGGGACTGATGCAGATTGTACAGCCCACGGGCAAAAGTCTCAATATCACAGATCTGACGGAACCTGAAGAGAATATTGAAGCAGGTGTTCGTTATCTCAAGGATTTGCATAATTTTTTCGACAGGGCTGAAGGAGATGACCGTCTGCACATTGCCCTGGCCGCATACAATATCGGTCAGGGGCATATTCTGGATGCACGGAATATTGCCAGATCAAAGGGACTTGATCCTGACAAATGGGCTTCCCTGATCCAAACCCTTCCCCTGCTTCAGCATGAGGAATATCACAGAAAAGCCCTTTACGGGTACTGCCGGGGTATTGAACCTGTTGAATATGTCACAAAGATCATGCTGTATTCCGATATGCTCTCCCGCCGGTATTTTTTAGGAAAAAACATTGACAAAAAAGGATTTTTACAGGGTATGGGCGAATATCAAATTCCCTGATTTGATTCTGACAATTATAATTCTGTCCATTTTTCAGCGTATTTTGGCCCGCTGCCGGGAAAGGACTGAAATTTTTTTGGCAGACTGCATCTGCCGGCTGCTATAATACCGATTCTCCATTGCTTTGATCCAATATTGTCAATTTTTCCGCTGTTCCGGCTGTGCAAAAAACCGCTCCGCTTAATTTTTGCACTCCTCCGGATTTGCATTCCGCATTGTATAAAACCAATGGAGAATTGGTATAACAAACTTTCTGTCATAAATTGAAAATGCCCGTGATTTTCCAAGCATTAAATACGCAAAAAGGCAACCGGCCGTCATATATTTCAGACCGGTTGCCTTTGTTATACATGCACTGCTGTTTTCAGAGATATGTAACTATTTCCTGCCCTTTGCCAGACCCAGTTTGGTCAGGGCATCTTCCATTTCACCCAGAATTGCGGGATCATCAATGGTGGCAGGCACTTTGAACTCTTTGTTGTCTGCGATCTTCTGAATGGTTCCTCTCAGAATTTTGCCGGAACGGGTCTTGGGCAGACGCTTGACCACAGTGGCTGTCTTGAAAGCAGCTACAGCGCCGATGTTGTCCCGAACCATCTGCACGACTTCCTTGACAATCTGCTCATGTGTTTTGGTCACACCTGCTTTGAGAACCAGGAAACCGACCGGAACCTGACCTTTGAGCTGATCCTCAACACCGAGAACAGCGCATTCAGCCACATCCTGATGGTTGGAAAGCACTTCCTCCATTGCACCGGTGGAGAGGCGGTGACCGGCCACGTTGATGATGTCATCGGTACGGGACATGACATAAACATATCCGTCCGCATCAATGAAGCCGGCGTCTGCTGTCTTGTAATATCCCGGAAATTCATCCAGATAGGATTCCTTGTACCGTTTGTCATTCTGATAAAGGGTGGGCAGTGTTCCCGGAGGCAGGGGCAGTTTGACAACCAGCGCACCCGTTGTTCCCGGAGGCAGTCTTTTGCTGCCCTCATCCACCACCTGCACATCCCATCCGGGTACGCCCTTGGTGGGAGAACCGTATTTCACCGGGAAATGCTGAATGCCCATGCAGTTTGCTGCAATGGCCCAGCCGGTTTCAGTCTGCCACCAGTGATCAATTACCGGCACATGCAGATTGTTTTCCGACCACTGAATGGTGTCCGGATCAGAGCGTTCCCCTGCCAGAAAAAGAATCTTGAAACAGGAGATGTCATATTTTCTGATGAAATCACCTTTGGGATCTTCCCGTTTGATGGCACGGTAGGCTGTGGGTGCGGTGAACATGCACTTGACCTTGTGCTGGGAAATGACTCTCCAGAAAACACCCGCATCCGGTGTCCCTACGGGCTTGCCTTCAAAGAAGATGGATGTGCAGCCTTTGAACAGGGGCGCATAGACAATATAGGAATGGCCCACAACCCAGCCTACGTCTGAAGCTGCCCACCACACATCATCCTCATCAATATCGTAAATGTTTTTCATGGTCCATTTCAGGGCAACCGCATGACCGCCGTTGTCTCTGACCACGCCCTTGGGCTCTCCTGTTGTGCCGGAGGTATAAAGAATATAAAGAGGATCAGTGGCCGCAACCGGAACACAGTCCGCGGGTTTGGCTTTTGCCATTGCATCATTCCAGTCCACATCCCGTCCCGGAGTCAGAGCGGCTGTTTCCATGGGACGCTGGAAGATGATGCATTTTTCCGGTTTTGAGGTTGAAAGTTTGATGGCCTCATCCAGCAGGGGTTTGTATTTGATTACTTTTTTCACTTCAATGCCGCAGGACGCGGAGACCATGACTTTGGGTTTGGCATCATTGATACGGGTGGCCAGTTCCTTTGCCGCAAAACCGCCGAACACAACGGAATGGATCGCTCCGATGCGTGCGCAGGCCAGCATGGCAATGGCTGCCTCGGGAATCATGGGCATATAAATAATGACGCGGTCGCCCTTGACAACTCCCTGATCCTTGAGTGCGCCTGCAAATTTTGCCACTTCATCCCGAAGCTGTGTATAGGTGTATTTTTTGATGGTGTCAGTGACAGGGCTGTCATAAATGATAGCAATTTTGTCTCCTCTGCCCCGTTCAATGTGCAGATCCAGTGCATTGTAGCAGGTGTTGAGCTGCCCGCCCGTGAACCAGCGGTAAAAAGGTTTGTTGGAATCATCCAAAACTTTGTCCCATTTTTTGTACCAGTGAACATCTTCCGCTGCCTTGGCCCAGAAAGTGTCCGGATCTTTGAGTGACTGCTGATAAACTTCATCGTACTTTCCCATTTTTTTTCTCCCTTTTGCGGTTTGTCTGCCAGTTTACGGCATGTTTATGGAAATAATGCTTTGTGAACCTGAATATTTTATGAGCAGACAAAGGTTGTCTGCATATAATCCTGTTTGTGAACTGCATTCAGAAAAATCATGGTGTTCTGTTTACTGTAAAATGTCAGTTGTGTAAATCAGCAGGAAACCTATTTTTATGTAGGGGAAAAATGGATATGATGTAAGTTTGTTTCCTACAAAACGGATGAAGATGCAGTAAATCTGACAAAGATCATGTGGCAGAGGTCAGGTGTTCTTTTTTTTTGAAAAAATATTTCTTGCATTTTTTCCTCCCATCCATCATAAGAGGGGCCAAATGACAGAAAGATGTGCGCTGATGAGCTTATGCACGCTGCAAACTTCAACATCTGTTACAGTCAGCATAAATAATTAAGGATGATACTTCCATGAAACAGGAACTGATTGAAATGCTCTGCCGGAAATCCTTTCAGTACAGTGAACAGCCGGTTTTCAAACTGGTGTCCGGCAGGATGAGCAGTTTTTATGTCAACTGCAAACCTGTCACCCTAAGCCCCCGCGGAATGTTTCTGATAGGACATCTGGTGTTTGATGCTGTCCGGAATCTCAGTGTCAGTGCCGCGGGCGGTCTGACATTCGGAGCTGATCCCATAGCCGTTGCAGCGGCTTTTGCCTCAGAACTCAAAGGACAGCCGATCAAAGCATTTTCCATACGCAAAACGCAGAAAGATCACGGTATTGTGAGATGGATTGAGGGAGATATGACTCCCGGTGAACGGGTTGCCGTTATTGATGATGTGGCCACCACCGGAGGATCCACCATCAAGGCCATAGAACGGGCACGGTCAGAGGGGCTGGAGGTGGTAAAGGCTGTGATTCTGGTGGATCGCCAGGAAGGCGGTCTGGAGAATATCCGCTCTTATGTTCCGGATGTATCTGCCATTGTCAGCAGGGATGAACTGCTGCGGCAGTGGAAACGGAATACATGAAACATTCTGCAATATTTTTGTCAGAATGTTCGGAATAATTTTTTGGTGGTGGGTAAACCGGATGTCAGCTTCGGTGTTTATTTTGACCCTCTGCCAATTTTTTAAGAGAGGAACATGATTTATCTCAAACTGATGCTCACGGCCTTTTTCTGGGGGGGGACTTTTGTGGCAGGCCGGATGCTCTCCGGTCATGTTCCGCCCTGCTCAGCGGCCTTTTTACGGTTTGCTCTCGCGGCTACGCTGCTGCTGATTCTGACCCGTATGCTGGAGGGAAAACTGCCACTGCTGAAAAAAGAGCAGATACTGCCTGTCATTCTGCTGGGACTGACCGGAGTATTTTCCTATAATATCCTTTTTTTCAAGGGGCTGGAACTCATCAGCGCTGGCAGGGCATCTCTGATTATTGCCATGAATCCCATATGTATCACCCTGTTTTCAGTTTTGTTTTTCCGGGAAAAACCCGGATTTGTCCGGATAGGGGGAATTCTGCTGTCTGTCTGCGGAGCAGTTGTTGTGATTTCCAAAGGGGATTTAGGCAATATAATCGGTTCCGGACTGGGAAGGGGGGAAGTGTTCATTTTCGGCTGTGTGGCAAGCTGGGTGACGTTTTCCCTGATCGGCAGGAGCGTTCTGACAGGACTGTCCCCGCTGGTTTCCATCTGCTATTCATCTATTATTGGCGCAGTCGCCCTTTTTTTTCCGGCTTATTCCGAAGGTGTGCTGTCTAATATGGGAAATTACGCATTCTCCGACTGGATGAGTATCGCATATCTGGGTATTTTCGGCACAGTGATCGGTTTTATCTGGTATTATCAGGGCATCCGAAGCATCGGCCCTGTAAAGGCAGGGCTGTTCATCAATTTTGTGCCAATCAGCGCTATATTCCTGGCTTTTCTGATTTTGAAAGAACCCCTGACATTTTCTCTGCTGACAGGAGCCATTCTCGTTGTTTCAGGAGTTTATCTCACCAATACCGGCGGAATCCGCAGACGTGTGAAGGCCGGATAAGTGATGTTGCGCAGTTTTTTCAAAAATCAGCGGATTACTTTATCAGCCGTCATTATGGATAAAGCAGAAATCCGGTAATTCAAATATGCTCAGGATGCCATCTTTCGACGTTGGGGACTGTATCAAAATAACCTGTTCCAAACCCTGATACCTGTTCGCCATCGGTTTTATACAATGCGGAATGCAAATCCGGATGAGTGCAGAAATTGGGCGGAGCGGTTTTCTGCACACGCGGAATTGCGGAAAAACTGACGGTATTGTATCAAACCAATGGCGAACCGGTATTATGGCGGTGGAAGCAATTTATGCCACTCCTGATTTAAAAAACAGGGAAGACATCAGCAATAAAAAAAGGCGTGAAGCGGAAAAACCGCCACGCCTGTTTTTATATCAGAGATGGGCCCACCTGGCCTCGAACCAGGGACCTACCGGTTATGAGCCGGTGGCTCTTCCAACTGAGCTATAGGCCCTTGCATTGTGTCTTAATATTAATACATCCAAATCCTGCTTTTGTCAAGCACAGATTTTCCCGCTCCTGATCAGTAATCAATAAAACTTTTGAGTTTTTTGCTTCGGGTGGGGTGTCTGAGTTTTCTCAGTGCTTTGGCCTCAATCTGCCGGATCCGCTCACGGGTTACTGCAAAATCCTGCCCCACTTCTTCCAGTGTATGATCCGCCTTCTCTCCAATCCCAAAACGCATCCGCAGCACTTTTTCTTCACGGGGTGTCAGGGTGGCCAGCACTTTGCGGGTCTGTTCGGCCAGATTCAGGCTGACAGCAGCATCAGAAGGCAGCATGAATTTCTTGTCTTCAATAAAATCCCCCAGATGGCTGTCCTCCTCTTCTCCGATGGGTGTTTCCAGGGAAATAGGTTCGCGCGCTATCTTAAGCACCTTTCGCACCTTGTCCAAAGAAATTTCCATCTTTTCCGCAATCTCTTCCGGACTGGGTTCACGGCCCAGCTCCTGCACCAGATAACGTGAGGTGCGGATGAGTTTGTTGATGGTTTCAATCATATGTACCGGAATCCGGATGGTTCTGGCCTGATCAGCAATGGCACGGGTTATGGCCTGACGGATCCACCATGTGGCATAGGTGCTGAATTTGTAGCCGCGGCGGTATTCAAATTTGTCCACAGCCTTCATGAGCCCGATATTGCCCTCCTGAATCAGATCCAGAAACTGCAGCCCCCGGTTGGTATATTTTTTGGCAATGCTTACCACCAGCCGAAGATTTGCTTTGATCAGTTCGCTCTTGGCATCCTTGGCCCTCTGACGTCCCTCCTCCACTCCGGTCATGGTACGTTTCAGTGTACGGCAGTTGGATTTTATGGATCTCTCCCGTGCATCAATTTTTTCCTGAATATCTCTGGCCTGCGTGAAGACCGTGCACAGGTCAGTGTCTTCCAAAGTGCAGCATGCCCTGGCCCAGATCAGAAATATCTCCTGCTCCTTCAGATAACTGCGCATTTCTGTAACGGATACGCCCAGTGTCTCCGCATATTCAAACAGGGCCCTGTTCATGGACTCAAACCAGACAATCTGCTTGCGGATCACTTTTTCAATTTTGTCAATGACCCCGCCTTCCAGCCGCCAGTCCTTGAGAAGTTCGAATATTTTACTGTTCCGGCGGTTGATATTCCTCCGTATCCTGCGCTGTACATCCGGTTCCGGATTTTCCTCAAAAATCTGCATCCGGTATACTTCATTTTCCTCATACAGTTCCCTGATGGCCCGTATGGTTTTCAGAAAATTTTCAATCTGGACTTTTTCATCCACCATTGTGTCGCCCTCATCCAGATCCCTGAGAACATGTTTGGGCCGAAGAGAGCCTTCTTCAATATGGCCCCCAAGCCCCAGGATACATTCCACACCTGTGGTGGTTTCCAGCAGAGCCTTTAATACCTCCTGCTCGCCGGATTCGATTTTTTTGGCAATTTCCACCTCCTCCTCACGGCTCAGAAGTGTCACCATGCCCATTTCCCGGAGATACATCTTCACCGGATCAGTCACTGTTCCGAAATCCGACACAGGCAGTTCTTCTTCTGTCTTTTTGGGAGCTTTTCTGGCCTTACTGCCCAGTTTCTGTTTGTTGTCATCCAGAATTTCAATATCCAGATCATCAAACAGAATAAGGGTCTCATCCAGTCTTTCCGGTGTCAGTACATCATCCGGAAGGACTTCGTTAATCTCATCATAGGTTAAAAATCCCTGTTCCTTTCCTTTGAGTATCAGTTCCTTCAAAGCCGTCTTACCGGCATTTTTGTCCGACTGGTTATCGTTTTCAGCGGAATTCTTTGCCATACAGTATAGCCTCCCTGCCGACGTCATGTTGTTGACAGCCGTTCTCTGGCCTGATTTTGTTTTTCCTGCAGTAATTGTTTCAGCCGCTCCTGATTGTTTTCCTTTCTGGCGGACTCGATCCGCAGCAGAAGATCCCGGTTCCCCCTGCTTTTGCCGCGCTCAAACTGGGCCAGCAGACTGAGACATCCTTCACGAATCCACATTTCCTCCCCCATTGACAGAGAGGCAATCATATGCCGCATTTCCCTGTCTTCCAGCCGGTTCATCAGATCGGATATCAGGCAGACTGAATGCGCTGTACCGGAATCCCCGTACAGGGATAAAATCATCTTTCCCGCAGATCTGAGATCGGGGTTTTCAAACTGTCCGATAATATCCCGCTCTTCCAGTTCAGGAATGATTTCCGGAAATCCGATCATCATGGCAAGTATCTTCTGCTCCATCCGGATTCTTCCGCTGCCGTTCATTCCCGCGGGAGTGGCATCCGGTACCGGTGATGGAACAGAACGGGCCTCCGCTTTTTCAAATCCATGCCGGAATTTTTCCGCAATCATGGCCTCATCCACACCGATACGTTCCGCAAGTTCCCGGATGTAAAGGGATCGGGCCACTGGATCACGGACATCTGTCAGAGGCATCTGCATATCAGCGATAATCCGCATCCTGCCTTCCACAGACAGTCCGTGATTTTTCACAGATTCTTCCATGAGAAAATTCATAATGCTGACCGCCCGGTCAGCGGCCTCAGCAAACGCGGCAGGCCCGGATTTTAAAACAAAGGAATCAGGATCCTCCCCTTCGGGCAGAACAAGTATGCGGGCATCCATATTTTCCGCGCGGAAAATGTCAATGCTTCTTCTGGCAGCACGAATCCCGGCCTGATCCGAGTCAAAAACCAGCAGAGATTCTTTGGCATTTCCGCGCAGCAGTTTAAGATGATCGGCTGTGAGTGCGGTTCCCATTGCAGCAACTGCATTCCGGATGCCGTGCTGGTGCAGGGAAATCACATCAAAATAGCCTTCCACCATGAAAACTTTTCCGCATTCCCTTATTTTCTGACGGGATTTTCCAAATCCGTAAAGAATCTGTCCTTTGCTGAATACAGGACTTTCCGGGGAATTGAGATATTTGGGCAGGGAATCATCCATGACCCTGCCTCCGAAACCGGCCACCCTGCCCTGCGGATCCGTAATGGGAAACATGAGCCGATCCCTGAAACGGTCATAAAAACCGGGACGCTCTTTTCTTTGCACAATCAGCCCTGCTTTTTCCAGCAGAGCCATGTCTGTTTTTTTTCCTGAAAAAAATTTCAGAAGACTGTCCCATCCCAAAGGTGCGTATCCCAGTTGGAAATCTTCTGATGTCTGTGCTGTGATTCCTCTTTTTTCCAGATAGGCAAGGGCTTTTTTACCGGCATCGCTGTGCAGAAGTGTCTCGCGGAAAAAAGACGAGGCTGCTTTGTTGATGCTGTATATCTGTTCTTTTTCACTGATCCGCCTTTCCGCTTCAGGATCCAAATCCCGAACCGGAATTTCAATGCCATAGCGGACAGCAAGCGATTTGACGGCTTCGGGAAATGAAAGCCCCTCATATGCCATCAGAAAACTGAAAACATTGCCACCTGCCCCGCATCCAAAACAGTAATATATCTGCTTTTCAGGACTTACGGTAAAGGAAGGAGTTTTTTCCGGGTGAAAGGGACAAAGTCCCACAAAATCCTTCCCCGCTTTTTTCAGCATGACTGAATCAGACACCACTTCCACAATATCTGCGGTCTTCCGTATGTCTGATATGGTATTTTCCGGAATGTGATTCTGCAAGAACCGACCTCATGGTGTGTTTATGGAGGTGTCATCAGGAAGAAATTTCATTGGGTGTGCCGCGACTGGCGGAAAAGAGATTCCTCACTCAGACATTCATCTGCACAGACAAAAACAGCCTGAACCGCTTCCGGTGAAAAACAGGGACAGCTTTCAGATATTTTTCTGAATATCCGGTCTGTTGGAAACAGATGCGGAATAAAATCCGCAGACAGGCATATTTCTTTTAGAACAGGTTTTTCTCCCGGAATATCTGAATCCGCATAAATAAACCTATGCCGATACCCTGTTTTTTTTCCCGGCCGATCCGCTGAAACAGCTTCCGGTTTTCCCATGTTTTTTTTGTATTCCGAAGAAAATACTGTTTCTGTCTGCATAATTTCCCGTTACCTTTTTTTCAAATAAGGCTTATCCTGCCTGAAAGGTCCATGATATCCACCTGTCAGACAATGGCGGACCTGTGAAAAAAATTTTCCTGATGATAAAAGTAATCGGTAGGTTATACTGTTCCGGCTTTGCTTCCCGGACGGCCATTCCTTCACCCTGCAGACTCTGAACGGTTTTGGAATATTCCGCAATTATCGCAAAATTACAGTATAAGTTTGGAAGATATTTTTGTCAATCATGGAAAGAGGAAAAAGTATTCACCCCAGACTGTCAGAAGATTTGTCCCGCCTGTATAAATAAAAACCGGAAATGCCGGAGAAGATGCATCATAATGTCTGCCTGGCGGCAGCTATGGCCTCTTTCAGGTCCAGTGTGCCGCTGTAAAGGGCACGGCCCGTAATCACGCCGGTCACGCCGAGCGCTTCCAGAGGCAGGAGGTTCCGGATGTCTGACAGTGTGGATACGCCACCCGAAGCAATTACCGGAATGGAGACAGCTTCGGCCAGTTTCCGTGTTTCTTCGATATTAGGGCCTGTCTGCATACCGTCGCGGCTGATGTCGGTAAAATTTATGGCTGCCACACCGCTGTCTTCAAACATTTTTGCCAGATCAGTTGCGGGAGTTTTTGTCGTTTGTGTCCAGCCTTCGATTGCCACCATGCCGTTGCGCGCATCAATGCCCACCACAATCCGCCCGGGAAAAATTTTGCACGCGTCTTTGACCAGTTGCGGATTCCGGATGGCCTCAGTGCCGATTATCACCCGGTTTATCCCCAAATCCAGATACATCCGGATGGTTTCTGCATCCCTTATGCCACCGCCGATCTGTATGGGAATTTTCACTGTTTCCAGAATCTTTTTTATGGACACCAGATTTTTGGGGGTTTTGTGCACAGCGCCATCCAGATCCACCACATGAATGATTTCAGCCCCTTCACCTGCCCAGCGAGCGGCCATGGCGGCAGGATCATCTGAAAAAACTGTCTCCGCATCCATACGGCCCTGCAGCAGCCGGACGCATTTTCCCTGTTTCAGGTCTATTGCCGGAATAATGATCATGGCAGGGTAAAGGCCTCCATCACCGTATCAAGACCTGAGACAGCCATCTGCTCCGCAGTAATCCACTGGCCGTCCCGCCTGAGGAATGTAGGTAATTTGAAAAGATTGTCTGTCAAAGCCTTCTGGGTTTCATCAAAATGGCCGGACCAGAGTACCCGCCCGTCCGGCACCCGGAGAAAATGCAGATCAAAAGCAACGGAAGCAGGGGATTCCACAGAAAATTTTCCGCCAACCCGATCTTCAAACCTGTATATATGGCCTGCCAGGACTGCATCGGCTCCCAGTTTTCTGCCGGTTTCGGCCAGAATTTCCCCTTCTCCGCTTTTTTCAGACAGACCGGAGCGTATATCTCTGAGCTGTTCCGGGGATATAAATTTGAAATGAGGGTGTTTTTTCAGAATGGCCGCGAGATGGCTGTCCAAAACCGCTTCAGCAGTGCTTTCCACTCTGCCGCCTGCAAAAATTTTTCCGCTCAGGGGGCAGCGGATGCCGGAACTCTCCCCGCTGCCCGTGCTTACATTGCGGAATGAAACCACAAGGATTTTTTTCATATCCTGCGGAACCTGAAAGTGTTTCAGAGATGGTTCAGGAGTAGAACACGCACCTGTTATAATAATTGTGCAAAAAATCAACATGCCAGTCATAATATGCTTCATTTGTATCCCTCCGCAAAACAAAACCTCCTTTACGGCATAGTCCGCAAAGGAGGGTGCAGTCATGTTTTTGATATAATGATATTTTTGAATGCAGTACGGGCCAACTCCGAATGTTCTTCTTTCACGGTCATCAGGCAGCCCCCGGCAGAATGTTTATCCTTTTCCTGACAGCCCTGCCTCTGCGGCATTTTTTCCGGTCGGATATGAAACACGATCATGAAAAGGGATAAAAAATGGTGGAGATGAGGGGATTCGAACCCCTGACCCTCGCATTGCGAACGCGATGCTCTCCCAGCTGAGCCACATCCCCATCAGGTTTACAATTTTGCTCTTTAGCAGATTATTTCAGACAAGTCAATTAAAAAAAAACTTGTAATCCTTCCCAAAAAATGGTCAAGTTGGAATTTATCGTCAAATACCGTTCAGATTACAGATATTTTACGGAGACAGGCATGAGCAGAATCATATTGCAGGACGCGTATAAAAAAAAAAACCGGGATCAGGACAAAGTTATGGCCCCGGAAGAGACAGTAAGGCGTTTTATGGATAAATTAAAAAATCTTAACCTGAATATTCTGGAACAGACCCGGAGGATTGACAACGGACGTCTGGATATTCCGGTATATTTCAGCGTGTGCGGCCCGGACGCTCTGTCCCTTACAGGTACGAAAAAACAGATGGGCAAAGGCGCAAGTCCCCAACAGGCCGAGGCCAGCGCGGTCATGGAACTGGCCGAGCGTTTCAGTTTTTTCAGTTTTTACAGAAATTCCCAAAATTTTGTAACGGATCAGTATAAAAACCTCAAAGATCGGGCTATTTCTTTCCGGCATATTGCAGAGTCCGTGCATGACCGGTCAGAAGACTCTGAATCTGCCCGGAAAATATTTGAAACCCTTCCTCTGCGCTGGGCACAGGGATATAATCTTACGCAGGACAGGGACGTGCTGATTCCTTTTGACTGGTTTTACACCATCAATGAATTCAACGGCGCATGTGCGGGCAACTGTCAGGAAGAGGCTCTGTGCCAGGGAATATGCGAGGTGGTGGAACGGCATGTGTCTTCTGTCATCAGTAAGGAAAAACAGAAGGTTGCGCTCATTGATCCTGATTCGGCCACAGAGCCCGCTGTAAGGGAAATGATCGGAAAATACCGGAATGCGGGCATAGATCTGTGGCTGTCGGATTTTTCCCTGGATACCGGCATTCCCACAGTCGGAGTGCTGGCTTTTGATCCCGCGACATTTCCGGAATCCAGCGAAATCGTATGGACTGCCGGAACCGCGCCCAATCCCCAGAAGGCCCTGAGCCGCGCTCTGAGTGAAACCGCTCAGCTTGGCGGGGACTTTAATACCGGGTCCAGTTATGTGGCCAGCGGACTTCCCAAATTTTCCAGAATAAAGGATGCGGATTTTATCACAAGTCAGGGAAAACAGGTTTCCATTTCGGATCTGCCGAATCTGTCACACGACAATATCAGGGTTGAGATTTTCAGTCTTCTGTCCGCACTGTCCCGGAAAGACAGGGAGGTGATAGCGGTAAACACTACGCACCCCCTGCTGGAGGTTCCGGCCTTCTATATTATTATTCCCGGAGCACATTTCCGGGAACGTGCCGTGAACAGCAGTGTGGGCATGTTCTGTGCCAAACTGACAGCGGAAAGAAATCCCCCGACTTTGGCCATTGCAAAACTGCATGAGATGGAAAAACAGATTCCCGGCAGATATTATGTCCGCTTTTTTCTTGGAACCTCGCTTATTTCTGCCGGAGAACCGGAACCGGCACTGCAATATCTGGAGGAAGCCCTGAATCTGAATCCGGATCCGCAGGATATTCCCGGCATTTATTCCTATATGGGTGTCTGTCTCAAAGAAATGGGAAATTATGATCGGGCACTGGAGGTTCTCACAAAAGGCGAACAACTGGACCCGGACAGAACCGACATTCACAATCTCAAGGGATTCTGTTATTTCAAACGCAAAGAACATGAAAAGGCCGTTGAAAGTTTTCAGACTGTTCTGCGCCTCAATCCCTCATCCGCGATTGACCATGCCAATATCGGCGTCAATTACCGGGAAATGGGGGAAAGGGAAAAGGCCATTGCCTGGTTTGAAACAGCCCTGGCAATGGATCCTGACATCGGATTTGCAAGAGAAAGTCTGAAAAAACTCAGGGAGAGGAAATGATAGATGTGCATTGGTTTCAGATAATTTCCGGCTTTCGCCGGTTTTGCAGGAATGACGGTGAAAAAAGATAATTTCCCGATTTTTGAAAGTGGAATTTAACATCAGTCTGCAAGTTAAACCTGTTAGGTGATTTCCATTAATGATTATACCGTTTTTCGCAGGGCGGGCACGGCTTTTTGTGCCCGCCGTCCTGCTGAAACGGTGGGCACAGAAAGCCGTGCCCGCCCTGCAATGATGGTACATTTTTTCATGGAAATCGCCTTAAACTTATAAAACATTGCAGGCCGTTTTTCTGATTTTATGAACTGCAAAATATTTTGAGGTTAGCAGATTAATCTCAAAATCTGTGTACAGGACAGAAAAATTATCAGAATTTACAGATATTTTTTAATATCAGACAGTTATATTTTAATACCGGTTCGCCATTGAAAGTATACTTATGATTCGGTTTCCCACAGAGAACACAGAGAGAAAAAACCACAGAGAACACAGAGGAAAAATTCTTTTTTTCTGTGTTCTCTTTGCAGTCCTCTGTGATCTCTGCGGAAAATAAATTTATAAATTCAATGGAGAATTGGTATAATACCAATTCTCCATTGAAAAAATGCTTATGAAACACACCCATTCCCTGTCAGGAGGGGATTTTCTGAAAAAATCAATTGAGAGATGGTATAATACCAATTCTCCATTGATTTTATACAATGCGGAATGCAATCCGGAGGAGTGCAAAAATTAAGCGGAGCGGTTTTTTGCACACGCTCAACGGTGAAAAAAACTTAAAATCAATGGCGATTTGGTATAATATCACTGATGTTACGCACCCTTTCAAAAATCAGCAGGTTACTGTATCCTCCGCCATACCGGCGAAAGCCGGAATCCGGTAATTTCAAATGATTATGGATACCGGCTTTCTCCGGTATGACGAAAAGGCGTAACATCATTAATATCAGACAGATTCAGATATAAAAAATATCAGCAAATTATGCTCTTCTGTCCTGTACACTGCTTTGGTGTATTATCTCTCTTTCAGAGTCTGTATCAGCATTTTCAGTTTCACATCGGTTTCAGGTTCCGGTGCAAACAGGTTAAAACCGATATTGTAGGATTCAATCTCCGGATCCTCCCGGCACCAGACGCAGCGCACCTTTACCGGAATTTTTTCAGACACCATCTCAATACACATCTGCAGATTTGTATCCGGCTGCACCGGGTTTTCGCTGACCATCAGCATTCCACCTGCCGAGATGTTTACCAGATGTCCCACAAATCCTCCGCTTTCCTGGTCAAATACCTTCAGATACCGCTGAAGATTCCGGCGATCTGCTGTACGTTTGTCTTTCATTTGCAATTGTCACTCCTGTATCATCAAGGTACAGTTGTTAATGATGTGAGCCTGCCATAAAAAATGGGTATTGGATCGCATCCTTTCACTCAAAAATTTTTTGGTATGGTGATTTCTGAAAATAAATATACCATCTCAGTTTACAGGCACAGGGCAAAAACTGGAAGTTTTTGATACTTTGGTGGTATATTCTTTTCCGGAAATCACCTATAATCTGCCAAGTTCCCTGTTTCCTTAATATTCCATAACCGGCCGGAGCAGTTTTGGATCCGTGAGGATGACAAAATCCCCCGCACCCCGGACTTCGGCCTGAAACTCCGGGAAACCGGCCACCGGCAAAATGGTAACCGTCAGAATTCGGACATCCGGACAGTAACGGAGCAGATGTTCGGGAATTCCCATACCCTGAGCGCTGTGGAACTGACCGTTGACATGGAGAATCAGGGGGCGGGAATTTTCCTTCAATCCCAGAGAAATTGCATGGGCCATGGACGCATCCCACAGGGACTGCGCTGCCAGAAGCGCTTCAAACTGAAACTGTTCTTTGGGACCTGCACTGACTTCAGACATTTTATGCCCTTTTTCCTTCATTTCTGTCCGTTTTTTTTCGCTTTCATCCCAGAATTTTTTAAATTTTTCCCGATACCCCGGAGACGCTGTAGCATAAGGCAGGGGAGGAAGCCAGCCTTTGGCAGAGGGGGGCAGATCGTTCAATGCCGCAGAGCCAAGCCGGGAAACCCGGTTGACATAACGTCCCGGGGCATTGGCCGCAATAACCGGAATGCGGTTTTCCTTTGCAAATTCCACCAGAGGGCGGTAGTCCCGCCGGTAGCTGTGCCAGGGCCGGGCAGACTCGGTAAAATGTCTTTCACTGATCAAATCTGCGAGATATTCATCCATCACCGGCTGCACGTCACGTTCAAACATCTCCATTGAAAGGACAACCGGCCTTGCATCTTCCTGTCTTCGGAAAGAGCAGTATATTTCCCTGAAAATTTCCTCCTCCAGAAAATGTGCTGCCGGATCTCCGTGACTTTCTCCGATGAATATCACATCCGCATTTTCGGACGCGATGACAATATCCGCCAAACCCGCGGCATTTCCATTTCCCCTGTAAACTCTGTAATCAGCTTCGTCAATCATTGGCTTTTCCTGTGAAGATTTCATGAACATATGCCCTTCCTGTCCCGCACATCCGATCAGCAGAACTGCGGGAAATACAAGAATCAGTAAACACATATAATATTTCACAGCAGTTCTTCCTGTACGGCTTTGTGCAGAATTTTTTCCTCGACTTCCTTAGCTGGCAGGGGAACACTGAAGAAATATCCCTGACCTATATCACAGCCCAGCCCCCTGAGATAGTCCAAATGATGCGGGCTTTCTATGCCTTCGGCCACAACAGCCAGATGCAGATCATGTCCCAGTTTGATCATAGAGCGGATCATGGTGCGGGTGCGGATGTCGGTTTCCTCATCTGCTCCCAGTTTGCGTACAAAGGACTGATCAATCTTCAGGTAATGGATGGGCAACTGATCCAGATAGGACATGGAAGAATAACCGGTTCCAAAGTCATCAATGCTGGTGATAACCCCCAAAGCCTGAAATTCCGCAAGACGCCGGATCAGAAACTTCATGTCTTTTGTCACAATGCTTTCCGTGAGTTCCAGTTCCAGACGGTGCGGCGGCAGATTGTGCATCTGAAGAGCATTTTTGACAATTTCCACAAAGTCTTCCTGAAAAAACTGCACCATGGAGACATTTACCGCTATTTTCAGTTTGCCGTAGCCATTTTTTTCCCATTCCGCATTCTGGCGGCATGCCTCCTGCAAAACCCAGGTTCCGATGGGAATGATCAGTTCGCTTTCCTCGGCAATGGGGATGAATTTGAAGGGAGGCACACGGCCCAGAACCGGATGATTCCAGCGCAGCAGGGCCTCAAAGCCGTGCAGAACATCAAACTCCAGATCATATTTGGGCTGGTAGTGCAGTTCAAAATTCCCAGCGTCCACGGATTTGCGCAGTTCATTCTCAATTTCAAGACGTTCAATCGCGGCAGCATTCATTTCCGCTGAGAAAAAGCGGAAACGGTTTCCTCCTTCGTTTTTTGCGTAAAACATGGCTGTATCCGCGTTTTTCTGCAATGTCACAGCATCGGTTCCGTCATCCGGGCAGATACTGATGCCCATGCTCGCGCTGACATACAGTTGCCTTTCTTTGTGGGAAAAGGGAAGGGAAAATATCGCGGGAACCCGTGCCGCAAGTGCTGCAATCTTCTCTCCGTCCCGGAAACTGCCGGTGATATACATGAATTCATCCCCGCCTGTGCGTCCGAGCATTCCTTTTTCCCCCAGACATTCCCGCAGACGCCGGGTGACATCCAGAAGAATGCGGTCTCCGATGAGATGCCCCAGAGAGTCGTTGATGTATTTGAAACGATCCAGATCAATGAAAAATACAGCGATTTTTTCCCCGCTGCCGGATAAACGGGCAATGGCAATGTCCAGATATTCTGTCAGAGCTGCCCGGTTGGGAAGCCCGGTCAGCACATCATGCCGGGACTGATGTTCCAACTGTTCTGAAAGACGGCTCTTTTCAACAGCAATGGCAGCAAGTTTGGATATGGCGTCCAGAAAACTGAAATGCGTTTCATCGGCTTTTCGGACTTCCCGGTAAAATACAGACACAGTCCCCAGTATCTGGCCTTTGCCTGAAATAAAAGGCAGGGAACAGCAGGCCCGGATGCCGTGTTCCAGTGCCCTTTCCCGTCTGCCTTCCCACAGACTGCTTTGTGTAATGTCATCCACGGCAATCAGATGCCCGGTATAGGCTGCCATAGCCGCACAACTGCCTGAACCTGAACCCACTGCCTGACCATCAGTTTCCTGCAGAAAATCGGGCAGGGAATCGGAGCAGGCCTGCAGGAAAAGCTGTTTATCCCGCAAGAATGTGAAAAAACACAGAGTATTGGCATTCTGTGTTTCAATGATCCGGATCAGGTGTTCCAGAATATCTTTCAGGCGTTCATTGCGGATAATCATTTCCAGCACCCGGTTCCGGTCAGACTCTATAGATTCTGCAAGTTTTCTTTCCGTAATATCCTGAACCGTTCCGATAAGCTGCCGGAATATTCCCTTATCATCGGAAACAGGTTTTGCCTGCTGCTGCACATAACGGATCTTTCCATCGGGCAGGAGAATGCGGTGATCTGTGCGAAAAGGGATTCCCCGGTTTTTTGCCTGTTCAAAAAGTTTTTCCGCTTCTTCCCGATCATCCTCATGAACAGCGCTGTAAAGATCTCCGAAGGATTGAACACCGTCAGGAGAATCGTAACCGTATATCCGGCAGATTTCGCCTGAGCAGCGGAAGATGTTTTCCGGCAGATTCAGTTCCCAGTTGCCCATGCGCGCGATCTTCTGTGCGGCAGCAAGTCCTGCCTCGCTTTTTCTGAGTCTTTCCACATTCCGGCTGGCACGGAGCATATAGCGCACCCGCTGGGTGAGGATCAGCCAGTTGATCGGTTTGTTCATAAAATCCGTTGCACCCAGATCATAGGCCATCTGAATGGAGTCCAGCTCATCAACACCCGTGATCATCAGAATCGGCACATTGGCTCCGTCCGGCCTTTCCCGGAGTTTTTTACATGCACCGAAGCCGTCCATTTTCGGCATTTTCACATCCAGCAGAACGATTTCCGGGCTGTCCTGTTCAAAAATTTCCAGGGCTTCCTCTCCGTTTTCTGCCTCACGCACATCAAAACCTGCCTGCTCCAGAGCCTCAGTTGCCAGCAGTCTTACGGTGAAATCATCATCGGCCACGAGAACCAGCGGTTTTTTTGTCATTGCATTCACTGTGTCTGTTTTCCCATCTCTTTTTGCAGAAAAAGTTTTACCTTTTCATACTCGCTTCGGATTTTCATGAAGACACTGTCTGCTGTGTCTGTGCTTTCCTCAGGCGCACGGCCCCGGCCAATGGCCTCCATTTTCCGGCACAGTTCAAAAAGAGGCATGGCCCCCACATTGCCGCAGCCGGATTTCATGCTGTGTGCGGTTTCACTGATCGCTTTCATATTGCCTTCCTGTATCGCTTTTTCCAGTTCATCTATGAGTTTCGGGGTATGTTCCAGATAATGGGAAAGCACTTTTTTCAGTATGTCAGGCGATCCATCTCTCTGAAGCGCCCGGATATTATCCAGTACAGCCATGTCTGCAGAGGGTGCAGTTTCCCTGTCTGCCGCCAATACAGGATTTTCCGCGGAAGTACAAGATTCTGCAATGTTTTCACTGCCTCCTGCTTCCGGAACTGTGCCGGATTCCTTTTTTTCACAGGGACACCATTTTTTCAGGGCCGACTCCAGTTGCGCCGGCAAAAAAGGCTTGGTGATAAAATCATCCATTCCGGCTGCCAGGCAGATTTTCTGCTCCTCTTCCATGGCATGGGCTGTGAGCGCTATGACCGGTGTACGGTGGCAGGAAGAGTTGAGACGTTCATATTTCCGAATTTCCTGTGTGGCCGTATAACCGTCCATTTTCGGCATCTGACAGTCCATAAAAACAATATTATACTCTGCGCGGGAAAACATTTCAACTGCCTGTATGCCGTCGGATGCCGTATCAACCGTGCAGGCCAGATGTTCCAGAATTTTCTGTCCCACAAACTGGCTGACCGGGTTATCCTCCACCAGAAGAGCCCGGACAGACGGACGCTCATATTTGCAGGAAATATCTTCGGCAGACCCATCTTTTTTCGGAATTCCTGTGTCCTGCGATTTTTCAGGGGAAAAAGAAACTGCGGGGCTGCTGTTCAGAGAACGGGACATGGCAATACCGGCAGTTTCAGCGGCTTCTTTTGCTGTTTTCAGTTCTGCCAGTGATTTTTCCAGTTCCTCTGTTCTGCGATTCACCATCTCTTCAATATGATTTTTGTACATTTCCAGTTCTTTGTCCCTGTTTTTTATCTGTGTGAGCATTTCATTGAATCCCTCAAACAGAATTCCGGTTTCATCCTGCGCTTTCCGCTCCGCTCTCAGAGAATATTCCTTTTGCTCTGAAACAGTTTTCATCATCGCAGCCAGTTCAAGAACAGGGGTCACAATGATTTTCTCCAGATTCACTGACAAAAACCGGGCTGCAGCGCAGGACAGAAGGAAAATCGTGAAAAATTTTCCGAAGATGTTCCCCTGCAGATATCCGGCATCATTGATAAGCAGGAACACGGAAATCAGCCCCATAATCAGACCGGCATTCATAAACATCAGCCAGGTCAGTTTCTTCCGGATTGGCAGACGGTCAAAGTTTTTTTTCATTGCGGTCTGTCCTTTTCAGACGGTGCTGTGACAATGCGGGCAAGTTTAAGCAGATGGGAACTGATTTGCAGCCCGGATCTATGAGCGGCATCTGTATTGATTTCAAAACGAAGCTGTGTACCGGTAAGGATCAGATTGATAATGCCCCCCTCTGCCGCAAATCCGGGAAAGTCTCCAACTGTAAGTACCGGACGTGAACGGAACCGGGAAAGAACTGCTGGGATGCGTTCTTTTTCCGAAGCACTCACAAACACAATATGGCAGTTTTCTGCCCTTTTTTCATCCGGACAGACACGGAAGGAAATCGGTCTGCCGCGGACGGTTTTGTTTTCCAGGCTCCTGAGTTCAGTCCCGAAAGGATTTCTGCCCAGAATGCAGATTTGCAGAGGCATATCAGAATTTTCATCCTGCGGCCATCGCACAAACTGGGCAAAACCGCAGATAAATTCAGCCTTTTCCTGATATTCCGAGGCTGTGCTTTCAGCATACAGAAAAATGACCGGCACAAAAACCGGGAGCCAGAACAGGAAAAAATGCTTTCTGTCATACAGGTACGGCATTTGGATACTTTCATTCTTTCTTCAGTTACTGATGTTACGCCAAACCTTCAGAATCCGGCAGACTGCTGTATTTCCCGTCATTCCGGAGAAAGCCTGAATCCGGTATTTTCAGACGGTTCCGGATACCGGCTTTCGCCGGTATGACGAATCTGCGTAACATCAGTTCAGTTAAAAAAGCTATGGTTAAATATATAAAAACGGCCCGGCATGGAAAGATATTTCACAGCATGACTTCTATATACGGTGAAATAATACAGATTCTCCGCCGTTCATCCTGCGCTGCATAGGGGGGATTTTGATTTTTCAGGGGGAAATTCTCTCCGTTTCCCACAATTTTTTCCACATAGCGGATATCCGTATGCGCGGGCATTTCTCTGTGCAGGTATTCCATTATATACCCGCTGACAGCAGCAGCCCGGAGACGGGACAGTACACGGTTGTACTGTTTCCGCCGGGCATCGCCTGCCGGAGCTTCCGGTTCCTGAAGATTTGTCCGGATTGTTTTTTCCAGTGAACCGGGCACAATGGGAAGTTCATCTGTATATCCCAGGGTTTTCAGCGTGATGCGTATGGCATGTTTTGGATAGCGGGTTTTGAGTGCAGCCGCTGTTTCAATGATTTTCCGTGCCAGTTCTGCGCATTGTGAACGGCCTGCCCCGGAAAATTCCGACAGTCTGTAAGCTCCCACAGAAAAGGATATGTCTGTCTGCAGGGTCATATCCCGGAACCGATCCATATTTTCATTGATAATATTGATCTTTTCCCTGTATTCCTGAATTTTGGAGAGATTGAATCTGTCCGGATCCGTTCTGACCTCGTCTGCATAGTTCAGCACCTCATTAAGGGCTGCCAGGGATTCCTCTGCCATGCTTTCGGGACTCTCAGCCAGACGCTGCCGGACTCTGGTCTGTGTCCGCAGGGCATAGTCTGACAGGGAATGCAGCCCCTCCTGTTTTTTCAGAGCCGGTCCTGCACAGGCCGCAAAAAGAAACGGAATAAACGTACAGACAATGGACAGACGACAAATTTTCCCACTGTTTTTCATGATATATGCTCCCCCCCTGTTACGTCAACTTTCAGATGATGAATGCCAAAGGATCAGGGCCCATGATAATTTTATGCTCTTTTTGGAAATTTCCAAAAGAAAAGTGTTTTATACTCTTTTCTTCATAAAAAATGCAATCCTTTTTTAAAAATGCAGATTTTACAGATTTGAATTTTAATATACTGATTTTTATAAGTATATATTATAATACCCCAAAACAGGATTATGTAAAATCAGGCAGTTGCATTTTAAAGCTGTAACTTCTGACAGAATCAAGGACGGATTCGGCTTTATATGAAATCTGAAAAAAATTTTCGGATAACGGCTGTTTTCAGATTGCCGCAAAGGCACAAAGTCTCACAAAGGATAATGCACAATTATACCAATTCTCCATTGATTTTATACAATATTGTCAGTTTTTCCGGGGTTCAGCGTGCGTTTGCAAAAAACCGCTCCGCTTAATTTCTGCACTCCTCCGGATCAGTCCGGGGCGGAACTGCAGATTGTATCAGGTCAATGGCGAATCGGTATTATTTCTCAGATTTTATAGCCGGAACACACATGGATTGGGACAGGAAAAAGACGGTATGCAGAAAAAAAGGACTTCATGATGTCAGGATAATTTCAGGGCTGGAATGATTCACAAGGGGCAGGTGCGGAGCCTGCCCCGGTTCAGAAAAAATCAGTTTCAGTAAAATACAGGAAATATACCCAAAGGTGTCACGACTACACGGACAAGGGGATGACTGACACGGACTTCATTCCGGTCATGGTGCCGGTGTGCACTGCCCCGGTCATAATAACCGTTATAGTGCTGACGGTGCGATCCCCGGTAATAATGCCCCCTGTCCATATCCCTGCCGTGTCTGTCATGTATTCTGTCCCTGCCGTTCCGGTGAGCCCCCCGGTCTCCATGATGCTGTTCCATCCGGGCATGTCCTCTGTCTGAACGGTCATAGCGGTCTCCGGCAAAGGAAACAGCGGGAACAGCCCATATCATGCCAATCACAGTTATTCCTGCAATGATTTTTTTTGTGTTCATGGTATAATCTCCTTTTTGGTGATTTAAGGCAAAAGTTTCTGCTTCTGTCAGAGTTGCGGCCGGCACTGCCGGAGCAACTTCCTTTTGGACACTTTGGACGCAGGTTCCGGCCAAAGGTTTACACAAAAATTTTCCGGAAAAGATTTTTTGCACACGATCAGATACAGTCTGCTCAGGGAATTTTATTTTTGCAAAGAATTGTGCTTGCGAAAATCAGGGCTTTTCTTTATAAAGCATTTCCTTTGACACAGGCTTTGAAACCTGACACCTGAAACACGGAGTTTTTCTGCAAAATGACGCAGACGGTTGTCCAACTGCAAAATATCATCAAAACCTATGAGGGCCAGGCTGCTGTGGCAGACCTGCATCTGGATGTGTATGCAGGTGAATTTCTGACCCTGCTGGGGCCGTCCGGATGCGGCAAAACCACGGTGCTGCGTCTTATTGCCGGTTTTGAGATTCCGGATCAGGGGGATATTTTTATCGGCGGTGAGCGGGTGAATGAACTGGCGCCCAACCGCAGGGACGTAAACACGGTTTTCCAGAGCTATGCCCTGTTTCCCCACATGAATGTGTTTGACAATGTGGCTTTCGGCCTGAAAATCAGGGGGCTGAAATCCAAAGAGATCAGAGAGCAGGTCACAGAGGTGCTGGATATGGTCCGGCTGAGCGGACTGGAAAACCGCAGGGTCAACCAGCTTTCCGGCGGTCAGCAGCAGCGGGTGGCCTTTGCCCGTGCTGTGGTCAATGAACCTTTGGTGCTTCTGCTGGATGAACCCCTTAGCGCTCTGGATTACCGGCTTCGCAAGGAAATGCAGCTGGAACTCAAACGCTACCAGCGCAAACTGGGGATTACCTTTATTTTTGTCACCCATGATCAGGAAGAGGCCATGACCATGTCGGATCGGATTGTGGTCATGAATCAGGGCCGGGCAGAGCAGATTGGCACACCCAAAGAAATCTATGAAGATCCGGTCAACCTGTTTGTTGCAGGCTTTGTGGGCGAAATCAACATGTTCAACACCTCTGTGCACGAGACTGACACAGTGCATATTCAGGCTGTGATTGAAAAAAGCAGATTCTGTATGGTGAATAAACGGGGATTTAAGGCCGGAGACCGGATCCGGGTGCTTCTGCGGCCCGAAGACATACAGGTGCACAAAAGCGCGCCCGATGACGGGTTTCCTTTTCTGGAAGGAACAGTGGAGGAACTGATTTACAAGGGAAGCACGGTGGATCTGCTTATCGGCCTGGGCAGCGGAAAACAGGTGCATGTGACAGAATTTTTCAATGAAAATGCCGCGGATATTTTTTATGCACAGGGCCAGCAGGTCTGGCTCCGCTGGGTTGACGGATGGGAGGTGGTGCTGCCGGATGAATGAGAAAAGCCGCTTCCGCAGACTGTCCATTGGCATTGTTTTTTTCTGGATCACAGTCTTTGTTTTTTTCCCCAATGTGCTGGTCATGCTGATCAGTTTTCTGAAACGGGACCCTGCGCATTTTGTGGAGGGAACCTTTACAGCGGAGAACTACCGGAATCTGTTTGAACCGGTTTTCTTCCGGATTTTCCTGAATTCCTTTAAAAATGCGCTTGCTGCCACAGTGGTCTGCCTGCTCCTTTCCTATCCTTTTGCCTCCATGCTCTGCCGGATAAGTCCGCAGGTGCGGCGCTGGCTGCTGGTGCTGGTGATTATCCCTTTCTGGACCAGTTCCCTGATACGCACCTACGCGCTGGTCATTCTGCTCAAAAGCAACGGCATTCTCAATGCCATGCTCCTGGGCGCAGGTCTGATTCGGGAACCCCTGCAGATTCTTTATACGGATATGGCCGTGTTCTGCGGACTTGTTTATACCCTGCTGCCTTTTATGATTCTGCCTCTTTACAGTTCCATTGAAAAACTGGATCCCCTGATCGTGGAGGCAGCCCATGATCTGGGGGCGTCCCGTATGCAGGCATTTACCCGTGTCATCCTGCCCCTGACCATGCCCGGCGTCATTGCAGGATGCATTCTGGTGTTTCTGCCTGCGCTGGGACTTTTCTATATTCCGGATCTGCTGGGCGGCGCAAAATCCATGCTTATCGGCAATTTTATCCGGGATCAGTTTCTCACAGCCGGAAACTGGCCCTTTGGCGCGGCAGCAAGTGTCATCCTGACCCTGATTATGGGGCTGATGCTTTTGCTCTATTACCACAGCCTAAAGCGCTTCAATTCGTCCCTGATGGAGTAGATCATGACAGATCGGATGTTCAGACACATATATATGACAGGAATCTATATTTTCCTTTATCTGCCACTGCTGATTCTTATCGTGTATTCCTTTAACCGATCCCGTTTTTCCACCCGGTGGACCGGGTTCACTCTGGACTGGTACATAAAACTGCTGCACAATTCCATGCTTCTGGATGCACTGGGCAATTCCCTGATAGTGGCTTTTCTGGCCAGTTTTGCAGCCACAGTTATCGGCACACTTGCGGCTGTGGCTTTTTACCGGTACCGCTTTATCGGCAGAAAAGTGCTTTACACGCTGGTTCATATTGTCATGATGAGTCCGGATATTGTCATGGGCATTTCTCTGCTGATCTTTTTCATGCTCTCAGGTATGCGCATCGGTTTCGGTACACTGCTTATGTCCCATATCACTTTCTGCATTCCTTTTGTGGTGGTGACAGTGTATTCCCGGATCAGGGGATTTGATCCCCGTGTCATTGAGGCGGCACGGGATCTGGGCGCGGGAGAATTCCAGACCTTCCGCTATGTGCTGCTACCCCTTCTCATGCCTGCTGTGGTCTCAGGCTGGCTGCTGAGTTTCACCCTTTCGCTGGATGATGTGATCGTCAGCTTTTTTGTCACAGGCCCCTCTTTTGAGATTCTGCCCCTGAAAATCTATTCCCTGGTCCGTCTGGGCATCAAACCGGAAATCAACGCGCTCAGCACGGTACTGTTTTTGTTTACCCTTGTTTCTGTAACCCTTTCACAGCTTCTGATAAAGGAGAAAAAATGATGAGAAAATTTTTTGCAGTGATGGTGATGGTCTGGATGGCGGTGAGCAGCCCGGTTTTTGCCGCTGATTCGGAAGTGTATGTGTTCAACTGGTCTGAATACATGCCCGACAGCGTAATCAGTGATTTCCAGAAGGAAACCGGCATTAAGGTGATTTATTCCACATTTGAGAGCAATGAGGCCATGTTTGCCAAAATCAGACTGGTGGGGGGAAAGGAATATGATCTGGTTTTTCCCACCACCTATTATGTTCACCGTATGCGCAGGGAAAATCTGCTGGAGCCTTTGGACAAAAATCTGGTTCCCAATATGAAAAACCTGGATCCCAAACTCATGGACAAAGCCTATGATCCGGGCAATGTGTATTCACTTCCATATCTGTGGGGTTCCACAGGCATTGGATGCAACTCTGCGGTGATTTCCCCTGAGACTGTGAAAAGCTGGAAGGATCTCTGGAATCCGGCTTATAAGGGGCGGGTGCTGCTTTCCAATGATCTGCGGGATGTTTTCGGCATGGGACTGAAGGTGCTGGGGTATTCGGTCAATGACACAGATCCGGCCCATATTGAGGCAGCCTATGCCAAACTGCTTACCCTTATGCCCAATGTGCGCGCGTTTGCCTCAGATTCGCCAAAACTGCCCTTTCTCAACCGGGAAGTAAATATCGGCATGATCTGGAACGGGGAAATCTATCTGGCAGCGCAGGAGGATCCCAAACTCCGCTATATCTACCCGGAAGAAGGGGTTATGCTGTGGGCAGACAGCATGGTAATCCCCAAAGGTGCACGCAATGCCGCAGCCGCTCACAAACTGATCAATTATGTTCTGCGCCCCGAAGTGGCAAAGGTCATCAGCGAGGAAGTCGGTTATGCTTCCCCCAATCTTGCTGCCGTTGCCCTGATGAATCCGGAGGTGCGGAACAACCCTGTGGTTTATCCTGATGCAGAAAATGTGCAGAAAGGTGAATTTCAGGTAGACGTGGGCGAGGCAATTCTGGTATACCAGAAATACTGGGAAAAACTCAAAACAGGACAATAAAACACAAGGAGGTTTTATTATGGCAAAATCCAGAGACACCAAGAAGGACGAGAAGAAAAAACCGGCAAAAACCAAAAAGGAAAAAAAGCAGGAAAAGCAGGAAAAGAAAAAGGAGTAGTTTCTTTTTCCATGCCCGGTTTTTTTGCCTTTATGCCGTAACAGAAGCAGTGGCAGGGCGGTCTGGCCGCCCGGTCACTGTGCCGTATGGACGGGTTTTCAGGTAATTCCGGACAATACATCCGGCCGGTAAAAGCGTACCGTATATTTTTTTGCCGCAAAGACACAAAGTGGCAAAGATACACAAAGAATTTTTATGAAAATCCGGTATATTGCATCTTTGCGGCAGTGTTTTGAATAGTTGTCTGCAATTTCTCTGATCAGACGACCGTATATTCCCATACCAAATCGATTTCAAAGTTCGGGGAATGCCTCTTTTTTTAACCGCGAAAAACACGGACAGCACGAAAAAACAGGATTTTGGTATCAGGAAACGTTTTCCGTTCCTGAAATCAGAAAATATCTTCCACCAGATCGATCAGAGTTTCCTGCAGTCTCGCGTCATCTGTCAGAGGCAGGCATATGGCACAAAGACAGGCTTCACGTACAGGCACATTTCCCCGGATCAGCCGGGCGGCATAAATCAGCAGCCTTGTTCCCGCCCCTTCACTTAGACCATGCTCCCGGATATTGCGGATTTTTCCGGCCAGAGTCACCAGTTGACGGGCAGTGTCCACATCAATGCCCCCTTCACTGGCAACAATTTCCGTCTCCTTTTCCGGTGCCGGATAATCAAACTCCAAAGATACAAATCTCTGCCGGGTGCTCTGTTTCAGGTCTTTGAGAACAGACTGGTATCCCGGATTATAGGATATGACAAGCACAAAATCCGGATGTGCGGCAATGATTTCCCCTTTTTTATCAATGGACAGGGTGCGGCGGTTGTCCGTAAGCGGATGAATGACCACTGTGGTGTCTTTTCTGGCTTCCACCACCTCATCCAGATAGCAGATGGCCCCCATGCGCACAGCCTGGGTCAAAGGGCCGTCCCGCCATACGGTTTCATCCTGCATAAGAAGATAACGGCCTATGAGATCGGACGCAAACAGATCCTCATGGCAGGCAACCGTAATCAGTGGCCGTTTCAGCCGCCAGGCCATATATTCAACAAAACGGGTCTTGCCGCACCCGGTCGGACCTTTGAGCATCACAGGCAGCCGGGCATTATAGGCCGCCTCAAACAGTTCCCTTTCATTCCCGGTGACAAGGTAATAGGGTTGTTCCTGAATCAGGTAACTGCTTCTGTCGTGCATTTCATCTGTCATTTCTGATTTTTCCTGAAACTCTCATTGTCAGCAGATCTGAAAAAAGTTTGAAGAAATTCCGGAACTGGGCAAAACAGAATGCTGCTCCCTGCGGAAAAATGCCGGGAACCCGGACATAACCGCAGGTGCATGAATTTTAAGCGTGGCCCGCTGCATCTGTCAGCAGAAGCGGATTGATTCCCATTTTTTTCACGGCCTCATCCCACCGATCATCCGGGGCTGTATCAAAAATTACATCCAGGGAAGCCGGAGAGGAAAGCCAGACATTCTGCATAATCTCTGTTTCCATCTGATTCGGCCCCCACCCGGAACATCCCAGTGCAATCAGATAAGACTCCGGCCCTCTGCCCTGCGCTATGGCTTCGAGAATATCCCTTGTGTTGCTGACGCCAAGACCCGGCATAACTGTCAGACATGCTCCCCAGTCAAAGGGAGGCCCGTGCAGGATGAAAACTTCGTTCATATGCACAGGCCCGCCGTAATGGATGGGTATGGATGCGGCTTCCGGAACATAGTCCATTTTCAGTTCATGAAAAATATCTCTTATCTTAACAGAAGGATATATCCGGTTGATGACCACTCCGATACTGCCCTGCAGGGTATGTTCACACACGCATACCACTGTATTGGAAAAATTCGGATCTTCCAGCCCGGGCATGGCAATAAGAAAATGACCTTTGAGTGACAAATACGATTCCATTTTTTAATATCCGTCCCTGATTTGTTTTTCCGGTATCCGGCATAGGCGGTGATTATACCGGTTCGCCATTGAAAAGATATTTATAAGCAGGCAGACAGAAGTTTTGGTGTGTGCAAAAAACCGGATTTTTCCGAAAAAGCCGGTTTTTCTGAAAAACGTTATACAAAAACTTATGTTTCCGATCAATGGCGAACCGGTATTACCCAAAACTGTTTCTGTTCTCTGACTACTTGGATATTTGGCTTTTGTCAAGAATACAAAGACAGAAAAGATATTTTCTGGCAAAGAAACACATTCCTGCAGTAAAATCTCTTGACACACACAGAAATTGCAAATACAAGTCAAAAAAAACGCATGATCGGCAGAATCTTTTTTTCCAAGCTCTGCAAAGAGCGGAAAATGAGGGGAAGGGGCTGTTTTTTTGCGTTTTTCTGTCTGATATTTATTTTATGAATTTAAATCAGAAATTAAATAAAAATCTTGCACCCCATAAAACCGGGGGTGTTATATTCTTTTTGGGGAACAGGCATTGAAAATCAGTCTCAAAGGTATTGTCATTATTGTGGGCAATTACGGCAGCGGCAAAACCGAGGTTGCCATCAATCTGGCCCTGCAGCAGAAAAAGCAGGGCGCGGATGTGCGGATTGCGGATTTGGATCTGGTCAATCCCTATTTCCGGACCCGTGAGGCCAGAGCTGTGCTTGGGAGGGAAGGCATTGATCTGGTTCTGCCGCCTCAGCAGTATATGCACGCGGATCTGCCCATACTGAGTCCTGCCATTGCAGGCATGATCCGTCAGCCATCGGAGCTGACCATTCTGGACGCGGGCGGAGATGACGCGGGCGCAACTGTGCTTGCGGCTCTGGCCCATGTGCTGAAGGATAAGCAAATCCGTATGGTGCAGGTTGTCAATCCCTTCCGGCCTTTTACAGAAACTGTGGAAGGCTGCATAAAAATCCGCAGGGAAATCGAAGATGCGGCAAAACTTCCTGTCAACGGTCTGATCGGAAATGCCAATCTCATTGATGAGACCAGACCCGAAGATATATATGAAGGATATGCGTTTGTCCGGAAGCTCTCAGAGGAAACCGGGCTTGCTCTGGAATTTGTCACAGTTCCGGTGAAAATGATGCCACAAATGGATTTGACCAGAATACTTTGCCCGGTTCTGCCCATACACAGGCAGCTTGTTCCCCCGTGGAAACACGCGGATAACATAAATATTCCATAGATTCAGACGAATCAAAGTTCAGACAATTGATGCACAGCCCGCGTCCGGCAAATAAGTAGGCAAACAAAAATTTTCGTGTATTCAAAAAACCGGATTTTTCGGAAAAATCCGGTTTTTCGGAAAAATCCGGTTTTTCTGAAAATTTTATGCCAGAAAATTTATGGAACCTTACTTATACCGGAACAGGAAGGGACAAAACACCAAAATGTCAGAAAGGAGAAATTTATGGAAGCACTGCGATATGTCAGAAAGATAGAATCCGAAAAAATTGTGATTTCAGACCTGGGTCCGTTTATGGGAAAAGAAGTTGAAATCATCATCCTGCCCATCAGCGCCAGGATGTATGACACAGTCGGCAAACCTTTGAAACAAAAACACCGGACAGGGTTCAGCCCCTTTGAACCGGTTTCCCTGAGAGGCGAAGGGCCGACAGCAGCGGAAATGGTTGTTCAGGACAGAATTTGAATGCTTATGATTATTTTCATTGATACATCCGCATGGGTCAAATTTTTTATTAATGAGCAGGGCACAGATCATATTCAGCGTTTTATGATTGAACAGTCCCGGTCAGAAGAAAATGTTTTTGCAGCATCCGCTGTCACCTGTGCGGAAATGACTGCAACATTCAGACGCGCATGGAAAGGACAGCGTATCATTGAAGAGGAATATGAAGAAATTTTGAAAGAATTCAGGGAACAATTGACAATTTTCACGATTGCACAGGTTAATGGCAATCTGATAACGCTGTCAGGAAATCTTGCGGAAACTTATGCTTTGAAAGGCTGTGATGCATTTCAGCTTGCCTCAGCATTGTCCCTGCAGACTGATGTTTTTGTTTCCTGTGATGAGGAATTGAACGATGCCGCAGAAAAATGCGGACTTTATGTCTGGAATCCTGTTGGGGGAGAACTTCCGCTCTTTAATCTGACAGAGGACTGTAAGAATCGGGATTCACAGAATTAAGAAATTTCCTCTTGTTCCCATGCTTTGTGTGGGAACAAGACAAACGAGACAATGGAAAACTGCCGGACACCTTTTCTTGAATCTGTCTGCAAAGAGGGAAAATTTTATGCCGTATGACAGAAACGCACTGATTTTTTTCAGAATTCATATTTATGATTGGCAAACAAAACCAGAGAGGAGTTCAAACGTATGAGTTATCAGCACCGTATTGATGCGGATCGCTGCAAGGGATGCGGTTTGTGTGTGGAAGTATGTCCCAAACATGTGCTGGAAATATCCGCAAAGGTCAATGCAAAGGGATATTTCCCCGCGTATCAGGCCCGGCCCGGTGATTGCATATTCTGTGCCATCTGCTGCACCATGTGTCCGGATGTTGCCATCACCATCAGCGAAACAGCGGAAAAAGCCGCAGCTTAGAAACAAGGGAGGAAATCAAATGGGCAAGATACTGATGAAAGGAAACGAAGCCATCGGAGAAGCAGCCATTCGGGCAGGATGCCTGAATTACTTTGCCTATCCGATCACCCCCCAGTCTGAAGTGGCTGAATATCTCTCCAAACGCATGCCCGAAGCCGGGGGCATGTTTCTGCAGGGAGAGAGTGAAGTGGCTGTGGGATATATGCTTTTCGGCGCGTCCGCGTGCGGTCAGAGAGTGTTTACCACATCTTCCAGTCCGGGCATCAGCCTGATGAGCGAGGCCATCAGCTATATCGCGAGCGCACAGTGTCCCGTAGTCTTTGTCAATATCATCCGGGGCGGCCCCGGACTCGGCGGGATTCTGCCTTCCCAGGGGGATTATTTTCAGGCTGTCAAAGGCGGAGGTCATGGAGATTACCATCTGCTGGTCATGGCTCCGGCCAGTGTGCAGGAGGCTGTGGAAATGATGATGATGGCCTTTCCTTTGGCGGAAAAATACCGGAATCCGGTCATGCTTCTGGGAGACGGTCTGATCGGTCAGATGATGGAACCTGTGGAATTTCCGGATCATCTGAGAACCGAACCAACCAATAAAGATGAGTGGGCCACCAACGGCATGGACACGCGCAAAAGCACAAAGCAGAATCTGGTCAAATCCCTGTATCTGGATCCCAAGAAACTCAATGATCACAACCTGCTGCTCAAATCCAAATATGACAGGATGAAAAAAGAGGAAATCCGCTATGAGGCATACAATGCCGCAGGGGATTACAAAGTCCTGATTGTCAGTTTCGGAACCATGAGCCGGGTCTGCCGCACAGCCATAGACAATCTCAAAGAAGAGGGAATCGAGGTCGGCATGATCCGGCCCCAGACCCTTTTTCCCTTTCCGGAAAAGGCCATATTTGATGCCGCAGTCAGGGAAAGCTGCAAAACCGTGCTGAGCATTGAAATGAACATGGGGCAGATGATTGAGGATGTGGAGCGGTGTCTGAAAGGACAGCGGCCTGTGCATTGGTACGGAAAATGCGGCGGTGAAATCCCCACGCCCGAGGAAATCATGGATTTGGTGAAGGAGCATATATAATGGCAAAGGGAAAAACTTTTCAGAGACCCGAAGCACTCACGGCCAATCATACCCATTACTGTCCGGGATGCACCCACGGCGTGATTCACCGGCTGGTGGCCGAAGTCATTGATGAACTGGGCATCCGGGGACGCACGGTGGGCATTGCGCCTGTGGGCTGCGCGGTGCTGGCCTATAATTACTTTTCCTGTGATTTTCAGGAAGCAGCACATGGCCGCGCACCGGCTATGGCAACAGGCATCAAACGTGTCCGGCCTGATCTCATGGTCTTCACCTATCAGGGGGACGGGGATCTGGCCAGCATCGGCATGGGCGAAATCATCCACGCGGCCAACCGGGGGGAAAAATTCACCACGATTTTTGTCAACAATGCAGTTTACGGCATGACCGGCGGTCAGATGGCTCCCACAACCATGCCGGGACAGCGCACCACCACTTCCCCGCTGGGAAGAAATACGGATGCCACAGGTATGCCTGTGCGCATGGCGGAACTGCTTTCCTCTCTGGTGACAACCGGTTATATTACACGGCAGGCGGTAATCAAACCCAAATACATCACAAAAGCCAAGAAAGCGATTAAACAGGCGTTTACGTATCAGATGGAAGGACGCTGCTTCAGTCTGGTGGAAGTAATCAGCACCTGTCCCACCAACTGGGGCATGACACCGGTTGATGCCGTGAAATGGGCTGAGGAAACCATGCTGCCCTATTATAAACTGGGCGATTTCAAAACGCCGGAAGGACATGCGCCGGACAAAGCCTGAAACCCGCAGATATCAGGAAAAGATTTTCACATAAACCATTAGGGTTTTGAAAATCCTAATGGTTTTTCAGACAGATATTTTCCTGAAAAATACAGGAGAAAAGAATGCAAAGTGAAGTGATGTTTGCCGGTTTCGGCGGACAGGGAATTCTCATGATCGGCAAGATTCTTGCGCATGCGGCTATGGAAGAGGGGTATGAGGTGGTTTGGATTCCGTCCTATGGCCCGGAAATGCGCGGGGGAACAGCCTACTGCCTTGTTGTTATCAGTGACCGTCCCATCGGTTCCCCTGTAATCAAAAATCCCATGCACCTGGTGGCAATGAACCTTCCCTCTTTGGAGAAATTCGCTCCCACCGTCAAACCCAAAGGTGTTGTGGTGGTCAACAGTTCCCTGGTTCCGGTCACATCAGGCCGGAGCGATGTGGATGAAATCGCTGTTCCTGCCACGGATCTGGCAAAGGGCCTTGGCAGTGTGAAAGCAGCGAATATCGTTGCATTGTCCGCATTTGTGGCACGAAGCAAAATTGTGGACATGGAAGTGATGAAAAAATGCGTCCGCGAGGAATTTGCAGCCAAAAAGAGTTTTGAGGCCCTGAACATGGCCGCGATTGAGGAAGGTATAAAAGCTGCACAGAAGTAAATCTGTAGGGTGGGTGAAGCGAGAGCGTAACCCACCATTTCATATTTTAAAGGGGGGTCAGTGTTCGGTTTCAGGTATCCACTGAATACTGACACCTGAACCCCGAAAAACTCATTGTCTTTTTCTTTTATCAGTGATAAAAAACTCATTAAAAAACAGGCGGGATGGCTGAAATTAAATCAATTGGGAGATGAGTTGAGAAATGATAAGCAACTTTGGGAAAAGTCTGACGAATCGATAGTTATCATGGGAGAACATAAAATGTTAAAAAGCTATGAAGCCATTTATGAAAATGGAAGATTAAACTGGCTGGGGACAAAACCTGATTTTACCAAAACCAAAGTAATAGTGGTTGCTGAAGAAGAACCTGTTGATACTGAATATAATATATATAAATCCATCAGAAATCTCAAAGGTATTGTACCCAAACCTGAACGGACTGTCAGTCTGGAAGAAATGGATATGGCGGTTCAATTGGAAGGAGCCGGTCTTTGATAGGATTGGATACCAATGTGCTGATTCGTTATATTGTGCAGGATGATGAACAGCAGTCTCTGATTGCCACTAATTTTATTGAAAATCAATGCTCTGCAGAAAATCCCGCATTTATCAATGAAATTACCTTATGCGAAATTGTATGGGTGCTAAAGCGGGCTTACCATTATGATAAAACTGTTATTTTGGCAGTATTGAAGCAACTGCTTGGGATTGATGATGTTTGTATTTCCTCACATACGGAGGCATGGGCCGCTTATTCTGATTATAAAACAGGAACTGCTGATTTTTCAGATTATTTTATGGCCAGAATTAATAAAAAATTTGGATGTCAATTTACTTTTTCATTTGATAAAAAAGCCTGCCAAAATGAAAATTTTAAATTGCTTACCCACAAATAGATATACTGTGTGCTAAGGAGTTTGAGAGCAAAAGAGATTTCGTTGCTCTTAACATGGCCGTGATTGAGGATTATATATACATTGTTCAGTATGTTGCAGATAAAGAACACATTTTTTTTGAAAACCATTATTCCAAGCAGAAAAGCAACAAAAATGTATAAAGCGGAGAAGGAGGGCTTAAGGTGATTTCCAGAAAAGAATATACCAGAAAAGGGTAGTGGGACTGCTCATACTGATTTTTTTAATATATAAATCAATATGTGATTTATAATCAATATAAGCAGTATCATGGATGTATCGTATAACTATTTGTATTTATTATGTATAGACAAAAATCAGTATACATTTTAAAATATAATAATATCAAATAGTTAATTTTTTGTCAGGATGTGCAGACCCACTACCCAGACAAGTAGCAAA
>JBFXEJ010000021.1:0-63307 GCA_050180235.1 Desulfococcaceae bacterium | reverse complement strand
CTGGAATCCATCCTTTCTGCACGGGAAAAACTTTATATCAGTTATGTGGGACAGAGTCTGCATGACAACACCCCCATTCCCCCGTCTGTGCTGGTCAGTGAACTGACAGATTATATTTCTCAGGGATTTGAACTTTCCAGTTTTCATCCCCTTTGTATGTGTCCAGAAAGTGAACTGACAGATTATATTTCTCAGGGATTTGAACTGCCGGAAAAAAACAGGGACATTGTCAAAGAGCATATCCTTGCACAGCATCGGCTGCAGCCATTCAGTCTCGCGTGTTTCCGGGAAGATGGGGAAAAAGCGGACAAGCGGATTTTCAGTTATTCAGAGGAAAACTTCCGTATTGCACAGAAAATGCTTAAGGCACGAGATCCGAAACCGGCTTTTATATCAGGCCGTCTGTCCCCTGCCGGAACAGAATGGAAAAATGTTGCTTTGGACAGACTATGCGCGTTTTACAAAAATCCGTCAAAATTTCTTTTCAGACACCGCATAGGTGTGGCCCTGGAGGAAAAATCCACTGTTATTGAGGAAAAAGAACCCTTTGATCTCAATTGGCTGGACAGATACCGGCTGAGTGAAAAACTGGTGGAAAAATACCTGACCGGATTTAATCCAAAAGACCTTTTCTCTCTGCGGAAGGCAGCAGGGGAACTTCCCCACGGCGCAGTCGGACAATGCCGGTATGAGGAAATCTGCCGCGGCACAGAGGCATTTGCAAAAAAAATCCGTTCCTTTGCCGATTTTGCCAAACCCGTGTACCGGGAACTGGATCTGAAGGTGAACGGTTTCCGTCTGACAGGAAAAATCAGCAATCTTTTTCCCCAGGCAATGCTCAGATACCGCTATGCAGATATAAAGTCATGGGATTATCTTACGGCATGGATTCACCATCTGGCTCTTAACTGTGCCAATGGTGCTGATATTCCCACAGTGCTGGTCGGAACAGAAAAAAAACGCATATTGGCATGGGAATATGATATTCCTGACAATGCTTTGGAAATTTTGGAAAAACTCATGTGTATCTACTGCGAGGGGCTGGAATACCCGGTGAGATTTTTTCCCGATTCTGCTCTGGCATATGCAGAGATTATCGCAAAGGGAAAGTCTGCTGAAGAGGCACTTTCTCAGGCACGGAAAATATGGTGCAGCGGATATCGTCCGGGAGAAGAGGAAAATTCTTATTTCCGGCACTGCTTCTGTCACTGTGAACCTGCGGAAACAGCTTTGGACACATCCTTTCAGAGCCTTGCAGCAGAGGTGTTTGTACCTTTGCTGAAGCACAGGAAAAACGGAAGCCGGCATCCAAAACCGTCTGAAACCGTCTGAAATAAGCGGATTCCTGCCTGCACCGGAAAAAAAGAGCAAGTAACTTCCTGATTTTTAAAAAAACTGTGCAATATCAGTTAAAATATGCAGTACCAATCTTTCGGCAGTTTTTTGGGTGTGGGCAGATTAAGGTGATTTCCATGAAAAAATGTACCATATTGCAGCTGAAAAGGTGGGCACAAAAAGCCTTGCCCGCCCTACGAAAAACGGTATAATCTTTAATGGAAATCATCTAAAACCCATAACTATTTTTAATTATTAATATTATTTTTTTGTCAGGGCGGTTTGGAAAAACCGGCAAAAGGAAAGGATAAGAACATGACAACTTTGCAGGAAAAGATCAAAGGCGATTTGAAAACAGCCATGAAGGAAAAGGATGAGGACAGAAAGAGCACCATCCGGGTTATTATGGGAGAATTCGGAAGACAGGAAAACAAGGAGCTTTCTGATGCGGAAGTGGTATCTGTGCTGAAAAAACTCATCAAATCTGAAAGAGAAACCCTGGAGAAATCCGGCGTAACAGGGGACTCACCGTTTATCCGCATTATTGAAACCTATCTGCCGAAAATGGCGGCAGAGGAGGACATCCGGGCATGGATTCAGGCAAATGTGGATTTTTCCAAATACAAAAACAAAATGCAGTCCATGCGGGATATTATGCAGCATTTCGGGGCCACTGCGGATGGCAATACTGTGAAAAAAATTTTGCAGGAGATGTGAGAATAAACATGAAGTCAGAAAGTTATGCGGTTTCACCGTAATTCCGGCAAAAGCCGGAATCCAGCAATATCAGAATGTTCCGGATGCCGGCTTTCGCTGTTATGACGACAGTGGTTTTTACCGCTGCATATAAGCACTGCTTTTTTTGAGACGTTTAAATCAGAGAATTCCATTCTTCCGAAGATTCACAGCCTGAAACACCTTCCGGCATATCAGAAATCCGGTAACCGGTCTGCACGAAATGATTAAAATTTAAATGTCTTAGGCGATTTCCATGAAAAAATGTACCATATTGTAGGGTGGGCACGGCTTTTTGTGCCCGCCGTCCTGCTGAAACGGTGGGCACAAAAAGCCGTGCCCACCCTACGAAAAACGGTATAATCTTTAATGGAAATCACCTTATACCGGTTCTTCATTGATTTTTTTCAGAAAATCAATGAAGAACCGGTATGATACGGATACAGAAAATGCTTTACCGTCTGACAGCAGATATGGTAGTGATATGCCATTTTATTTTTGTCCTTTTTGCAGTATTTGGCGGACTGACCCTGCTGCGGTATCCGCGCATGGCACGGCTGCATGTTCCGGCTGTGCTGTGGGCAGCATATGCCGAATTTTCCGGGCAGATATGTCCTCTGACCCATCTGGAAATATGGCTGCGCGGGAAAGGGGGAAAGATGGGATATGAAACCGGTTTTGTTGAACATTATATCATTCCGGTACTGTATCCCGCAGAACTGGGCCGCAGTGATCAGATTGTTCTGGGAATTCTTGTGACAGTTCTTAATCTGGGCATATACGGATATGTCCTGTACCGTATTTTCTGCCATAACCATCCCGAACATGGGAAAATTTTTGCAAATGGCAGAGAAAACGGAAACAGCACGCGGGGCTCACAGCATTGAAGAAGATACACTGCAATACACGGACGGCTGCATTTCTCATTTTTGCAGGTCTCACATTTTTTTCTGTTCTGTGCGGTTTCACAGCCTATGTGTTCCCTTCTGATGCTCTCCGCTTTGATCATGTTTTTGATCTGGGAGCACCGGCAGGGCAGACTTTTCTGCAGGACAGCAGAGGATTTCTGTGGATCGGCTCTGAGGGGGCAGGAATTTTCCGCTATGATGCCTATGAACTGAAACATTACGGCCCCGGGCCGGCCGGTCTGTCTTCAGGCAGTGTATGGCGCATTGCTGAAGATGTGCGGACCCCGGAAATTTTATGGATAGGAACCTCAGACGGACTCAACCGCTTTAACACATCCACAGAAATCTTTCATGTTTACCGGCATGATCCCCAAAACCCCGAAAGCCTGGGAGACAATACTGTGCAGGATATTGTGCAGGATGGCACTGATCCCCATATTCTGTGGCTGGCCACAGCAGGCGGGGGGCTTAACCGTTTTGACAAACGCACAGGAAAGGCCATCCGCTATGAAAACAATCCTGATGATCCGGACAGCATTGCCTTCAATGATGTGTGGCGCATTATTGAGGACAGAGAGGAGCCGGATATTCTCTGGGTTGGGACATATGGCGGGGGGCTGGACAGATTTGACAAAAATACGCGGCGGTTCACCCATTATGCCCATGATCCGGACAATCCCAACAGCCTGAGCGCAAAGGGAAACAATGTTGACGCGCTGGTTCAGGACAAAGAGGACCCTTCCATTATCTGGATCGGCACACCGGAAGACGGAATGGATCGATTTGACAAAAAAACCGGGAAATTTCAAAATTATCCGCCTGAGATGACCAATGGGGAGGTTGCACTGATCTTTGATGACGGCCGTGGCAGACTGTGGATGGGCGGTTATGTCAGCACCAACGGCCTGAGCATTTTTGACAAAAAATCCCAAACCTTTGCCAATTACAAAAATATTCCCCATGATCCGGACAGCCTGATCGACAACCTGGTGGTGAATGTGTATGAGGACAGAAGCGGCATTTTCTGGATATCCACATTTTCAGGAAAGGTGGACAAAATTGATCCCTTTACCCGGAATTTTTCCCTTTTCCGCCATGATCCGGAAATACCGGAAAGCCTGTGCCACAGTGCGGTGACATCCCTTTATGAGGATCTGTACGGAATCCTTTGGGTCGGAACCCAGGGCGGACTGAACAGATTTGATCACAAAACCGGAACCTTTGCCTCTTACATCCATAATCCTGAAGATCCGGACAGCCCGGATACAGATTATATTCTGGGAATGTATGAGGATGAAAACCATGATTTCTGGTTTTCATCTTATACAGGCCCTTTGATGAAATTTGACCGCAAAAGCGGAAAGGTTGCCGCCCGGTATATGTCTGAGGCTGAAAGCATTGCAAAGATCATCGGTGATCCCCGTGATCCGGATATTCTCTGGCTGGGAACCCATATGGCAGGATTTGCAAAATTTCACAAAAAAACAGGGAAATTCCGCTTTTACCGGCCTGATGCCAAATATCCGGAAAAAGGCCCGGCCAACACTTATGTGCAGGAGATTTTTCATGACCGCAATGAGGATGTAATATGGATGGGCGGGGAGTTTGGCGGGGGTCTGGGCAGATTTGACAAGAAAACAGAAACCTTCAGCCATTTTGTTTCAGATCCCGGAAATCCTGACAGTATCCCTTCAGATGCTGTGGCATGTATTTTTCAGGATCATTCAGGCCGTTTATGGATTGGGACATCAGGCGGGGGCCTGAGTCTGTTCCGCAGACAGAGCCGCACATTTTTGACTTACAGCCGCAAACATGGTGTCCCGGCCACGGTGAATTCCATTCTGGAAGGTGACAGGGGCAGACTGTGGCTGGGAACAGACGACGGTATTGTGTGCTTTGATCCGGAAAAAGAAAAAACTGTTCTGCAGTATAACCGCAGTGACGGTCTGCAGGGCAATGTCTTTATCCGGGGAAGTGCTCTGAAAACCGCAGAAGGCCGGATGTGGTTTGGCGGAACCGGGGGACTGAATGTGTTTCATCCGGACAGACTGGTGATCAATCCCCATGCCCCGCGTGTGGTTCTGACATCTCTGACACAGGGGGGGGAGCCGGTAAACGGCAGGAAAAATCCTGCGGATCTCAAAGAGACAGTTCTGGACTGGCGCCACAATTATTTTGAGTTTGAATGTGCCGCGCTCAGTTACAGCATTCCGGAAAAAAACCGTTACCGATATATGCTCGAAGGTTTTGACAGGAACTGGTATGAGGCCGGAACCAGGCGCTTTGGAAGATATACAGGTCTGCCGGGCGGAAGTTTTTTTCTGCGGATTATGGCATCCAACAATGACGGTGTGTGGAATAAGGAAGGACTGCGTCTGAAAATCACGGTAAAACAGCCTTTCTGGAAGAAATTATGGTTTCACACCGCAGCAACTGTTTTTTTGCTGCTGCTTCTGATTGCAGGATTTCAGATCAGAATCCGGCATATCCGAAAAAAAAATGCGGAACTGGAAAAAGTGAACCTGCTTTTGGAACAGGAAATCGCAGAACGCGTAAAAGCTGAGGGTGCGCTGCGCCGGTCTGAGGAAACATACCGGAATATATTTGAAAATTCAGCAGAAGGCATATTCCAGATTGTTCCCAGGAAGAATATTCTGACCATCAACCCGGCCTTTGCCCGCATTCTTGGTTATTCATCACCTGAAGAGGCAATGGAACACATCAAAGATCTGGGCCGGGATTTGTATGCTGACACTGCGGAGCGGGAAAAATTTCTGTCCCTTATTGAAAAACAGGGCCGGGTCAGGGATTTTGAAATACGGGGCCTTTGCAAAGACGGCTCTGTGGCAGAAGTTTTTGTCAATGCCCATACGGTAAAAGATGAAAAGGGAAATATTCTTTATCTGGAAGGCATGATTCACGATATTTCTGAAAAAAAGCGGACTGAAAAACTGCGGATTGCACGGGATGCCGCCGAAGCCGCGAATCAGGCCAAAAGCTGCTTTATTGCAAACATGAGTCATGAATTCCGCACCCCGATGAACGCTATTCTGGGTTTCAGTTCCCTGCTGGAGGCAATGGTCAAAGAGGAAAAAGCCCGGATGTATCTCACCTGCGTCAAATCCAGCGGGAAATCCCTGCTGAGTCTTATCAACAATATTCTGGATCTGTCAAAAATCGAATCAGGAAACACGGAACTGCAGTACACTGTCATAAATCCCGCTGTTTTTTTTACGGAAATATCCCATATTTTTGCACACAGCGTGTATCAGAAGGAAATTGACTTCATACTGGATCTGTCTCCTGAACTGCCCTCTGCCATACGCACGGATGAAACCCGTCTGCGGCAGATTCTGCTCAACCTGATCGGCAATGCAGTGAAATTTACAGAATCCGGATATGTGAAGTTTCAGGCTGAATCAGAAGATACCTGCGGCACAGTGAAACTTGTTATCCGCATTGAGGACACAGGCTCTGGCATTCCTGATGATGAACTGGAGCGGATTTTTGATCCCTTTGTCCAGCGCAGGGGGCAGAATGCAGCCCAGTACGGCGGAACCGGGCTGGGACTTTCTATCAGCAGGGGACTGGCAGAGCTGATGAAGGGAAAAATTGAAGTCAGATCCGTCCTGGGAAAAGGCTCGGTTTTCACCCTGACAATGGATGCTGTGGAAATTGCTGAACCGGGTGTGCCTGATACCGAAACCCAAAATCTGATTTGTGCAGAAGATATCCGGTTTGAAAAAGCCCGGATACTGATAGCCGATGACACCGATGACAACAGGAAACTGATACGTTCTTATCTGGAATCCGCGGAAATTGAGATAACAGAGGCGGCAAACGGTGAGGAAGCCGTAAATTTTGCCCGGATTTTCAGACCTGATATTATTCTCATGGATATCAGGATGCCGGTCATGGACGGATATGCGGCCATTGAAAAAATCCGGGCTGATGAAAATCTTGCCCGGATTCCCATTATAACTGTCACAGCCTCGGCCATGGAAAGTGATGAAAAACAGATTCGGAATGTCTGTGACGGGTATCTTCGCAAACCCGTAAGCAGAGAGGAACTGTTTGTCCAGTTGTGCAGATTTCTGAAATATTCGGTTCCGGAAACTCTTTCCAAAGACACAGACACCTGTATGGTTCCTGTCCCGGAAAACGGGGAATATCATATGGATCTTTCAGAACTGCACCGGAAACTGAGAGGCAGGATATGGAAAAAATGGGCAGGATTTGAAGAAATTCTCTATATTGACGGCATTGAGCAGTTTGCAGCAGAAACAAAGGCACTGGGACGAACCCACTGTTATCTTCCCCTGATCCGCTGGTCTGAAACACTGGAATTCGCTTCCGGTGTTATGGATATTACGGAAATAGAAGCAGTTTTGGAGCGTTTTCCGGAGATTGTACGGGAACTGGAGGAAATGCTGGGGGAAAAATTTCAGCAGTGAAAACAGCGTTTGCAGAAAAAGGAGTCAAAAGAATTTATGGACAGAGAACAGATGCAAAAAATCCTGCGTTTTTATTATATTACAGATGACAAAGTGCCGCATTTTCCGCCTGCGGAACAGGTGCGCATTGCCATAAAAGGGGGCGCGACCCTGATTCAGTACCGGAACAAATCCTTTTCTCCGGATAGGCATTTGGAAGAGCTTGTGGTGATTAGGGAAATGTGCCAAAATACAGGTATTCCCCTGATTGTCAATGACAATATTGCTCTGGCTCTGCAGATTATGGCTGACGGGGTTCATCTGGGGCAGGATGACGCTTTGCCCGCTGATGCCAGAAAAATGATGGGAAAAGATGCGATTGTGGGTGCAACTGTATCCAATCTGGAAGAACTGGCCAAAACCGATCTCACGCCCTGTGATTATATGGGAACCGGCCCGGTGTTTCCAACCACTACAAAAGCCAATGCCAAAGCTGTGAAAGGGCTTGCCGGTTTCAGAAAAATTGCTGAGATCGCGCCGGTTCCTGTGGTGGCTATCGGCGGCATTACAGCGGAAACCGCTTTGTCCTGTTTTGAACACGGAGCCTCCGGGATTGCTGTCATCAGTTATATTTCCCGTGCGGAAAATCCATCGGAAAATGCCCGGAAACTGGGAAAAATCTGTCATTCTTCTGGCTGATGCAGGAAGTTTGTCAGATATTGTGATATTTCAGTTTCCTGTGGCGGCAAACACGGTTTCCACACTCACGCCGCTTTGCTCATCCCTGTAATTTTTTTCATATTTTTCCCTGTTGGCATCATCAATGTATTCCACAAAAAAGACAAGAGAAATTTCCGCAAGTCCGAGCTGTTTTCCTTAATGTGCGGCCTGTGCAACGGCTTCTCTGTATCCATACTCATCTGTGTATGTTTTGAGTTCAACCGCGTACATGCGGTCTGCATAGCGGATAAGAATGTCAATTTTTCCGTTGCCTGTGGGAAACTCCGGCCAGACCCGTGCGCGGAGGGTTCCCAGAAAATCAAATATATACCGGTACAGAACAAAATTAAACACGGCCTCAAATATCCGCAGATCCCTGCGTCTTGGCGCGTCTCTGAGCAGCCATTCCCTGTTTTTTTCAGATGAATTTCAAATCTGCGCATCAGATTCCGGATGTTCAGCGAGGTTTCCGTGACTGTGTCACTCAGATTTTCAAAGGGTTCGTAAAGTTTTACTGTTTCATCAAACAGTTCCCTTGCAAAATAATTGAACAGGCGTTTCTGCACAAAAGGTGATGGGAATTTTACATACAGACTGTTTTCACTTTTCTCTGTGCCGATGACACCGTTCATAAACAGAAAATTCAGCAGACTGTCGTCAAATGCAAATTTTTTTTTCATCTGTCCGGAACAGATTCAGTATAATTCCTTTGTAAGGTTCCTGCTTTGCCTTGTTCCCAGGCCGTTGGCCTGGGCTATATCAATTTGCCCTTTCAGGGCTTTCCTTAAGTTAATGGCATTGACGCTCTGCGTGGGAATGCAGCCCTGACGCTCTGCGTCACTGTCTGAACCGGGATTCACAGGATTGTCTGAACATGATTTTAAGGATTTGCAGGATGGACATGATTTTTTAATCCTGCAAATCCTTCATAATCTTTTATAATCGTGTTCAAAACACTGTCTGAACCGGGATTGATAATTGTCTGAACCGGGATTCACAGGATTAAAAGATTAACCGGGATTTACATCATCAAACCCTAAGGGTTTTCAAAACCCTTAGGGGTTTTTTGGATTGTCTGAACTCTGATTCATCTGATTTCAGCCGTGCATTAATCAGATGAATCAGAGTTCCAGACAATAAAACCCCGCATTTTTTTCACTTCACAGATATTGCAAAAAAGATTCCGGACTGCTAATATAAACTGAAAGCACTGCATACAGAATCAAAGGATAAAAACCGATGCGGGATGATTATGACACACCGTGGAAAGAGGTGCTGGAACAGTATTTTCAGGAATTCATGGCATTTTTCTTTCCAGAGGCCCATGCGGAGATTGACTGGTCAAAGGGTTATGAATTTCTTGACAAGGAGTTCCAGAAAATAACAAAGGATGCGGATACAGGCAGGCGGTATGTTGACAAACTGGTGAAAGTCTTTCTGTTAAACGGAGATGAAACCTGGGGACTGGTTCACACAGACATTCAGAATGAACCGGAACCCGGATTTTCCGAAAGGATGTACATTTACAATTACCGCATATTTGACAAATACCGGAGGCCTGCGGTCAGTTTTGCTGTAATCGGCCATGTCCCGAAAAAAGCGCAAATCGGAAAATATGACCGCAGAAAATGGGGATGTGAGGTAAAGTTCAGATTCCCGGTCATCAGGCTGTCCGCTTATGCAAAAAAGCGGGAACAGTTGATGAAAAGCGTCAATCCCTTTGCCGTGGTGGTCATGGCCCATCTTCTGGCGCAGGAGACGGCCGGGAAGACTGAAAACCGTCTGCATGAAAAAATGCGGATCATCAGACATCTTTACAGAAAAGGGTTTTCCCGGCAGGACATTATCAACCTGTTCCGCTTCATTGACTGGGTAATGGCCCTGCCGGAAAAGGAGGATGAAATTTTCCGGGATGAATTCATGAACATTGAAAAGGAGAAAAAAATGCCTTATGTGACAAGTGTGGAACGGATCGGATTCAAAAGGGGAGTGCTGGTGGGAGAAGAACGGGGAGAAAAACGCGGGGAAGAGAGGGGAGAAAAACGGGGGAAGAAAGAGGGGAAAAAAGAGGGACAGATTTCCCTGCTGGCAAAACAGATAGCCAAAAAATACAAATCCCAGGCATCAAAGGAATCCCGTGTTCTGAAAAAACTCGGGATGCGGGATATTGCCAGTCTTGGAGAAAAACTCTTTGATTTTGAAACCCTTGATGAGGTTCACGAATGGATTGAAAGCCGCTTGAGGCAGAAAGGGAGTGCTGATCAGAAAACGTGAGACAGCAGGTTTGACTCCACCGGAAGACTGTCTGAACCGGGATTTTCAGGATGGGCATGATTTTTTAATCCTGCAAATCCTGCATAATCGTGTTCAAAACACTGTCTGAACCGGGAGTTACAGCATGAAACTCTGAGGGTTTTCAAAACCCTCAGGGTTTCAGAGGATGAGGTGACTGTATGTCTGAATTTACGGTTATGATGATAGGCCCCGAAGCAGTCGGCAAAACCACACTGCTGGCGACCATTTAAAAAAACTCAACAAAATGAGAAGCTATGCCCGGTTCAATTTTTATGCGGAAAATGATACGGGCATCAATCTGGACAACGCATATCAGAAACTCAGCCGGATTATTGAACAGCCCACCTTCACCAGCATCAGCCCCTGCTGGAAGGAACACGGGGAATTATTTATCACCGCTTTGAAATTGCCTTCAAGGACAAAAATGGGCAGTCGGTCTGCACGAACTGGTTAAAATTTAACTATCTTATATTATTATATTTTTTAAAAAATACTGATTTTTGTCTATATATAATAAATACAAACAGTTAGACGATATTCCCATGATACTGTTCATGCTGTTTCTAATTAATATGCTGATTTATAAAATAAAAAAATCCATATGCCCAATGGCGGGAAACCTTCTCAGGGAAGATACGGAAGGTGGATTTCAAAGGTGCTGCCATTTCCGGGGCGGCTGTCCACTGTTACGTATCCGCCGTGGGCCAGGACAATATGCTTGACAATGGCAAGCCCCAGACCGGTTCCGCCTGCTTTGCGGGAGCGGGATTTGTCCACCCGGTAAAACCGCTCAAAAAGCCGGGGCAGATGTTCTCTGGGAATGCCTATGCCCTGATCTTTAACCCGGATGACAATTCCATCCGGTGTTTTTTCTGCGTTAATATGCACAGTGCTTTGTTCCGGACTGTATTTGATCGCGTTATCGGCCAGATTCATGACGGCCTGCTCCAGAAAAGCAGCATTGATCTGGCATTCCAGACTGTCCGGACATTCCCATTCCATACAGATATTTTTTCCCTCAGCCAGGGGCCTGCACATTTCCACTGCATTGCTGATAACAGATTTCAGGTTTCCCTTTTCCAGTGCAAGACGGCCTTTCTGCTCAATTTCCGAAAGTTTCATCAGATCATCAATAATGGCAGTCAGGCGGCTGACATGTTTTTCAATGATTTCCAGAAATCTCGCTGACTCATCTGCTTTTTCCATTGCGCCGCTTTGCAGGGTTTCCACAAAACCCTTGATGGCCGTGAGAGGCGTTTTGATTTCATGGGAGACATTCGCGGCAAAATCCCGGCGCATGGTTTCCAGTTTCCGCAGACGGGTCACATCGTGCAGTACGATCAGAATGCCTATGCGCTTCCCCTTTGCATCCAGCAGCGGCGAACTGTTGATGCTGACCGTGCGCTCTTCCTCATGGTAAAAAGTGATGTCCTGCTCTTCAGGTGATTCCCCGTCCAGAGCCCGGCGCACAAAACGGTGGAGATCTGAATTGCGCACCACTTCCTGAATGCTTTTTCCCGTGGCTTTGGACGGTTCCCGTAAAAACATCTGAGCCGCGGCATGATTGATGCTGATAACTTTTTCATCCATATCCATAGCCAAAACGCCTTCCCGCATACTGGAAAGCACAGATTCCAGTTCATTGCGCTGGCGGATGACGGTCTGAATCCGGTCATTGAGATCGGCTGCCATGCGGTTCATGGCAGTTGCCAGCATGACCATTTCCCGCGATTTGGGTGTGGGAAGACGGTACTCCAGATTGCCTGCCGCGAATGCCTCGGCCCCTTTGCGCATTTCCTCAATGGGGCTGCTGATGCGGCGGCTGATATAATAACAGATGGCCGCTGCCATCAATGCAACCATCAGCCCCATGCCAATGCTGCGGTGCTGAATGCCTGAGAGTTTTTTATTGATACTGTCCAAAGATATGGATGTCCGTATGATGCACAGAGTGCGGTTTTCCGCACGGACGGGCACAGCCACATACATCATATTCTGGTGCAGGGTTTCACTGTAACGGGTGAATGTCCCTGTTTCTCCGGTCAATGCCCGCACGATTTCCGGACGATCCGAATGCCGGTTCATTTTACCGGGTTCCTCTTCAGAATCGCCGATGACCCGGCCTTCGGGAAGAACAACGGTGATACGCGTGCCGGATCGTTTTCCAGCGCTTTTGCACAGTGAATCAACGGCTTCTGCGTTCAGAGGGGAAATCATTGCCGAAATATTTCCTTCCAGAAGCCGGGCGCGGGCCTGCAGATCAGAAGCCGTCTGATGCAGAAAAAATTTTTCCACTGCCACCACAGTATAAATACCGACCGCGAGCAGGGAAAATATCACCAGCAGCAGATAGGAAGGATACAGACGCCAGAACAAAGGTTTGTATTTTTTCATGAAAGCTCCCTGAACCGGTATCCAACACCCCGGACGGTTTCAATATAATGGCCGCATGGCCCCAGTTTTTTCCGCAGTCCCACAATCTGAACATCCACGCTCCGGTCTGTCACAGGATAATCGCTGCCCCGGACTGCATCCACAATCTGGGAACGGGTGAACACCCATCCGGGTCTGCGGGAAAGAAATCTCAGAATTTCAAATTCCGTAAAGGAAAGATCTGTATCATTTCCCTGTATGCTGACTCTGCGCCTGCCCGGATCTATATTGATTTCACCTGCCTGAACTTCATCCTCTTTTGTGCCGGACTGCTTTTCCTTCCTCCGCAGTACAGCTTTTACCCGTGCATTCAGCACTCTGGGACTGAAAGGTTTGGCAACATAATCATCCGCTCCCATTTCCAGCCCGGTCACCACATCAGCTTCCGCACCTTTGGCAGTGAGCATGATGATGGGAATATGCTGCGTTTTTTTATCCTTTTTCAGTATGCGGGCCACATCCAGACCATCAATGCCGGGGAGCATCAGATCCAGAACAATCAGGTCCGGTTTCTGGGTTCCGGCAATCTCCAGGGCGGTTTCCCCGGATTCCGCGCATAAAACATGGTATCCTTCGGCTCTCAGGTTATACCGCAGCAGTTCCAGAATATCCTCTTCATCATCCACAAGCATTATGGTTTCCGGGTTCATAAAAAAATCTTTTTTTCCTTTATCAATTTATGAAAATAGCATATTCAGTTGTCAGTTACCAGTTACCAGTTACCAGTTATCAATGCCAATTAAGGGTCAAAAACTTCGGAATCAGTAAAAACAGGGTATTACAAAAGCAAACCTGCGAACCTGTTTTGTAACTGTTTGATTTTACGTTACCGGATTCAACCCTTAATTCGCATTATCAGTTATCAATTATCATTTGTCAGCTATCATTTGTCAATTATCAGTTGCCAGTTGTCAGCTAAGCAGGCAACCATAAATTTTGATGTATAAAAGCAGCATAAGCTTCCAGCCTGTTCTGCCTTATTTCCGATAAGAGTTATTATATAACACAAAATCAGCAGTGCAAATGTTAAAATTTTGTTAAATCCGGAGGTCATTCATATGGATTGGAAAAAAGTGCAGGCGCAGTATCCGGTAAACAAAGAGATGATCTGGCTCAACAACTGCGGCATAACTCCTGCCGGAGCCCATGCTGTTTCTGCCGTGCACCGTTTTATGACAGGTTATTCCCAAAAGGGAATCCTTACGGAAACCGCAGATTATGCGGATGTGAAACAGCGGATCAAAAGCATTCTGGGGGAACTGCTTGGCTGCGTTCACGATGAACTTGCCCTGATTCATAACACATCCGAAGGAATGAATATCATTTCACACGGCCTGAATCTGAAAGCAGGCGATGAGATCATTGTGCTGGAAAACGAATATCCCAGCAATGTCTATCCCTGGCGCCACTGGGAAGAAAAAGGCGTTATTATCAAAACCGCAGGAATGGGAAGCACTCCGGAGAATTTTCTGGAGGGACTCATGCCTCTGATTACCGAACAGACAAGGGTTATAGCCCTGTCTGCGGTTCACTGGTGCACGGGAATGCCCCTGCCCCTGGAGCAGATTGGAACCATCTGCCTGGAAAAAGATATTCTTTTTGCGGTTGACGGCGCGCAGGGCGTGGGAATGCAGCCCATTGATGTCAGAAAGATGAATATTGATTATATGGCATTTTCTGTGTGGAAATGGCTGATGGGGCCACCGGGCATGGGTGTTCTCTATGTTTCAAAGAAAAGACTCAAAGACCTGAAAACCGTTTTTGTGGGAGCCGGTTCTGTGGTCAATGATCGGGAATATCTGCCCTACAAAACCCGGTTGAAGCCTGATGCGGATCGTTTCACCATTTCCACAGCGGATTTTGTCAACTGGATATATTTCCTGTCTTCGCTGGAGTTTCTCCGCAGCATCGGATTTGATCAGGTACGGACGCGAATATTTGAACTCACGGAATATCTTAACAGGTGTCTGCGGATGATGGGCTTTCAGGTGCTTTCGGATCAGTTTCCCGCGCATCCCACAGGAATCACGGTCTGCGAAAAACAGGGAATGGCTTCGGATATGCTGCTTGCACGTCTGGGGGAAGAAAAGGTGGTGGCGGCAGGCAGACTGGGGCGCATCCGTTTTTCTCCGCATATCTATCTGTCAGAACAGCAGTTGGATAAAGCGGCCCGGAGCCTTTCCAATGCCTGTCTGGGTCAGTTGTATTCACTGTCTGTCAATGGCTCAATCTGAAAATATGAATCCGGATAACTCTCAACCATCACTGCAAAGGAGGCTGTATGTCTGAACAGATATTTCGTTTCCCTGTTTCCGGTATGAGCTGCGCAAACTGCGCCATGAATATTGAAAGAAGTGTGAAAAAACTGCCCGGAATTGTCCGTGCGGATGTCAGTTTTGCCACTGAGGAAATATCGCTGGAGTTTGATCCCTCTGCGGTGAAACTCCATGAGATCGCGGCAGCCATCCGCAGAGCCGGATTCCGTGTGAACACTGTCAAAACCGAATTTCCGGTTTCCGGCATGAGCTGCGCAAACTGCGCCATGAATATTGAAAGAACCCTGAACCGGAAAGTTCCGGGTGTGCTGTCCGCATCTGTCAATTTTGCTTTGGAGAGGGTTAGTGCTGAATACCTGCCTTCGCTCACTTCTCCGGAGCAGATGGCCGGGGCCATCCGGAAAATCGGATTTGAAGCAATTCTGACCTCAGAAGGGGAAAATGCGGCAGATGCGGAACAGGCTGTGCGTGAAAGCGAACTGCGAGATCAGAAACGGAAATTTTATACCGGTGCGGCTTTTACGCTTCCGCTCTTTGTCCTTAGCATGGCAAGGGATTTCGGTCTGACCGGTGCATGGGCGCACGCAGCCTGGGTCAACTGGTTTTTCCTGTTTCTGGCCACACCTGTGCAGTTTTATACCGGCTGGGATTATTACACAGGAGCATGGAAAAATCTCCGCAACAGAACCGCAAATATGGATGTTCTGGTGGCAATGGGTTCCTCTGTGGCCTATTTTTATTCCCTGTGCCTTCTCCTCTTTCCTTCACCCGGACAGCATGTGTATTTTGAAACCTCGGCAGTGATTATCACCCTGATCCGGCTGGGGAAAATGCTGGAATCCCGCACCAAGGGGCGCACAGGCGCGGCCATTCGCAAACTCATGGATCTGAGTCCCAGGACAGCCGTGGTCATCCGGAATGGCAGAGAGGAGGAAATTCCCAGTGCAGAAGTGCAGCAGGATGATATTCTTCTGGTGCGTCCGGGCCAGCGCATTCCTGTGGACGGCGAAGTGCTGGAAGGCCGTTCCGCAGTGGATGAATCCATGCTCAGCGGGGAATCGGTTCCGGTGGACAAGGGACCGGGGGATACGGTCATCGGAGGCACAGTCAATCAGGAAGGACTGCTGAAATTTCAGGCCACCCGTGTGGGAAAGGACACAGCCCTTGCTCAGATTATCCGTCTGGTGCAGGAGGCCCAAAGCAGCAAAGCTCCGATTCAGGCATTGGCGGACAGGGTTGCCGCTGTTTTTGTTCCATCGGTCATCAGTATAGCATTTCTTGTATTTGCACTGTGGTGGAGCATTGGCGGAGAATTTGTTCCTGCCATGATCCGCATGGTTGCAGTGCTGGTCATTGCATGCCCCTGCGCACTGGGACTGGCCACACCCACAGCCATTATGGCCGGAACCGGAAAGGGCGCTGAAATGGGGGTTCTTTTCAAGAACAGTCAGTCTTTGGAAATGACCGCTCAGGTGGATACTCTGGTACTGGACAAAACCGGAACCCTTACAATGGGAGAACCGCTTGTCACCGATATTGTGCCTTTGGGAGAGGAAATAAAAGATCCGGTACAACTGCTTCAGATTGCGGCCTCTGTGGAAAAAGGTTCAGAGCATCCTTTGGGAAAGGCCATTGTAAAGGAAGCTCTGAAAAGAAATCTGAATCTTTCCGATCCCCTTGATTTCAGGGCATCCGGAGGACTGGGAGTGGAGGCTGTGGTGAACTCTCAGCGTTTTTTCGTGGGAAAACCGGAATGGTTTCCGGATCTGGGAATTGCCATTGATCCAATCCGTCCCCGGATTGAAAAACTGCAGATTCAGGGGAAAACCGTTATGGTTGCGGCCACAGAAAGCAAACCCGCGGGGCTGATTGCAGTGGCTGATCAAATCAAATCCGAAGCCCCTGCTGCCATTGACAGACTTCGCAGAATGGGACTGCGGACGATTATGCTTACCGGTGACAATATCCGGACAGCACAGGCCGTGGCAGCACAGGTGCATATGGATGAAATTCTCGCAGAAGTCCGTCCGGATGAAAAAGCGCAAAAAATAGCGGAACTGAAAAAAAGCGGGAAAAAGGTTGGTATGGTGGGAGACGGAATCAATGACGCACCCGCACTGGCAATGGCGGATGTGGGCATAGCCATTGGCACGGGCACGGATGTGGCCATTGAGACAGCCGGTGTGATTCTGTCACGCGGCAACCTGGATGGCCTTGTCCGTGCGGTTCTGCTGAGCCGGCAGACCCTGCGCACCATCCGGCAGAATCTGTTCTGGGCCTTTATTTACAATATCATTCTGATTCCGTTGGCTGCAGGGGCCTTGCATCCCTTTGCATCTCTTCCGGAATTTCTCAGGCATCTCCATCCCATATTCGCTGCCCTGGCTATGTCCCTGAGCAGCATCACTGTGGTGACGAACAGTCTGCGCCTGTCCAAAAGCAGATTATACACAATATAGTCCCGTTTCTGACTCCTTTGACAGAACCTTCAAAAAAATTGTGTGAAAAAATTTTCATTTTCTGATTTGAATTTTGGAGGAGGCAGAATAATTACTTGTGCTGCCCTACCGTTTTTTTGAAAAAAACAGGAGTCCATTCTTGACAATGGGAAAAGAGGTTCTATTTTTTAATTCAAAATAATCCGGTTTTCCGGATAATATATTATTTTTCATTATTTATGACTGAGAGGAGGATTGGGCAATGCCGATTTATGAGTATGAATGTGAACAGTGTGGAAAGGTGGAGGAAGTATGGCAGAAAATTTCAGACCAGCCGCCTGTGGCATGCAGTCACTGTTCGGGAAAACTTCATAAACTCATGTCCATGAACAGTTTTCATCTAAAAGGCGGTGGGTGGTATGTAACCGATTATGCCAATAAATCCAAAAGCAATGCCGGAACGTCAGCCAAAAAAGACGAAAGCTCCGGCACGAAAACGGACGGGGCAGCGGATACATCCGCAAAAAGTGCAGACAATACTCCTTAAACCATGTCTGAAGTGTCAGCCGTTTCAGGGCAAACTATCTTGTGCGATACATAAAGGGTTCCGGGAAAAAACAGTTTCACTGTCTGAAAGCGGATTCTCCGTTTTTTCTCCATATAACTGCGGAGAAGTGAAATATTTTTTTCGGCACCCTGAAGACTTGCAGATGGGAAAATTCAGAAGGTCTGTAATGCGGAAAATGTGTTGCAGACAGGAGGGATGATTTTTTTTCTGATGCACACTTTCGGATTCAAAGTCTGGTTTCATGGACATTACATCATGTTATCCGGAAATATCCGGAAGAGTCAGAAAATTTTCTGAGCAAAACAGCAAAAAAAATCACCGCGGGGTCTTTACAAAACTTTGTCGGTGGTTATTGTTTCGGAACATAAAGCCAAAAACCAATATATCATTTTAAATTCAACATAATAAAGGAGAAAAGAGTATGAGCATCAGACTGAAACCCCTGCAGGACCGGATTCTGGTACAGCGCATGGAAGAGGAAACCAAAACCAAAGGCGGCATTATTATTCCTGATACCGCAAAGGAAAAACCGGCAGAGGGCAAAGTGATTGCTGTGGGAAACGGCAAAATCAGTGACAAAGGTGAAAGAGTTGCTCTGGAAATCAAAGAAGGGGATCGTATTCTCTTTGGAAAATATTCGGGCACGGAAGTCAAGATTGAAGGCGAAGAATATCTGATCATGCGTGAAGATGACGTTCTGGGCATTATCGGTTAAATACATTTCCATGCCTCATCAAATACGATATTAATTTCAGATACAGAATTATCTACGGAGGATGTTAAAGATGTCGAAAATAATCAAATATGATATGAAAGCCCGTGAAGCCATGCTTAACGGGGTGAAAACCCTTGCCGATGCTGTGGTTGTCACTTTGGGACCCAAGGGCAGAAATGTGGTGATTGACAAATCATGGGGTTCCCCCACAGTCACCAAAGACGGCGTCACCGTTGCCAAAGAAATCGAACTGGAAGACAAGTTTGAAAATATGGGCGCGCAGATGGTCAAAGAAGTTGCCAGCAAAACCAGTGATATGGCCGGTGACGGAACCACCACTGCAACTGTTCTGGCCAGAGCCATTTATGAGGAAGGCCAGAAACTGGTTGCTGCGGGCAACAATCCCATGGCACTCAAACGCGGCATTGACAAGGCTGTGGAAGTCGCAGTAAAAGAACTCCATGCCATGAGCAAACCCACCAAGGATCAGCGGGAAATTGCACAGGTCGGCACAATCTCCGCAAACAATGATGAAACCATCGGCAACATCATTGCAGAGGCCATGAACAAGGTGGGCAAAGAAGGCGTCATCACGGTGGAAGAAGCCAAAAGCATGGAAACCACTTTGGATGTGGTGGAAGGTATGCAGTTTGATCGCGGTTATCTTTCCCCCTATTTTGTGACAGATTCCGAAAAAATGGTGGTTTCTCTTGATGATCCCTATATTCTCATCAATGAGAAAAAAATCAGCAGCATGAAAGATCTTCTGCCGATCCTTGAACAGGTCGCAAAAATGGGACGTCCCCTGCTGATTGTTGCCGAAGATGTGGAAGGCGAAGCCCTGGCCACTCTGGTTGTGAACAAACTCAGAGGAACCCTGCAGGTTGCTGCTGTAAAAGCACCCGGATTTGGTGACAGAAGAAAAGCCATGCTGGAAGACATTGCGGTTCTGACCGGCGGACAGGTGATTTCCGAGGATATGGGCCTGAAACTGGAAAACATGACCCTGACTGATCTGGGCAAAGCCAAACGCATCAGCATTGACAAAGACAATACCACCATTGTGGACGGTGCAGGTTCCCGTTCCGCTCTGGAAGGCCGTGTAAAACAGATCCGTGCGCAGATTGATGAAACCACATCTGACTATGACCGTGAAAAACTGCAGGAACGGCTGGCAAAACTTATCGGTGGCGTGGCAGTGATCAATGTGGGCGCTGCTACAGAAACCGAAATGAAAGAGAAAAAAGCCCGTGTGGAAGATGCACTCAATGCAACCCGCGCGGCTGTGGAAGAGGGAATTGTTCCCGGCGGCGGAGTGGCTCTGGTGCGCTGTCTGAAAGCTTTGGAAGGAATCAGTCTTCCCGAAGAAGAAAAAATGGGCGTGAAAGTCGTGATGCGGGCAATGGAAGAACCCCTGCGCCAGATCGCGAACAACGCTGGTATGGAAGGCTCTGTTGTCATTGACAAAGTCAAACACAGCGAAGGCGCATTCGGTTACAATGCTGCCACAAATGTGTATGAAGATCTGATTGCAGCCGGTGTCATTGACCCGACCAAAGTGACCCGTTTTGCTTTGCAGAATGCAGGCAGTGTGGCCTCTCTCATGCTGACCACTGAGGCCATGATTGCGGACAAACCTGAAGAAAAATCTGACATGCCGATGCCTCCGGGCGGCGGAATGGGCGGAATGGGTGGAATGGGCGGCATGATGTAATCTGCCTGTTTCCTCTTTATATATAGAGTAAAAAAAGCCTTTATGCCCTTTGCGGCATAAAGGCTTTTTCTGTTTTTGAAAACAGAGTTGTCAGGGGCTGATCCTCCGAAGGATTTCCCCGACACCGTTTAGCAGGAATATCTGAAAACCGCCTGCACCTGCCTGCATTTTCAGATCATTGATATGCATGGCCTGAAGTTCGTATTTCATTCCTTCTTCAAGGATCATTTTTCCCTGACATCTTCTGGCATACTCTTTTTCCTCAAAAGCCGGAATAAAGGAAATGTCATCCTCTTTGAAATACTGCCCCACAATCTGCTCTTTGCCATCCTTTTCCTGAATCAGCACCCACAGCCACCCGGTTTCGCTGACCGGTTCCCCATTCTGTTCACTCATAATGCATTCCTGTTTTTCTGTTCTGTTTGAAAATCTTTTTTCTGCCATCTGTCCGTATTCCGGATCGGTCTTTTTATCCGGATACATCCTTAGTTCCAGCCGCATTTCCGGCTGGAGTTCTATTCCGCGCACACTTTGTTTTTCCTGTGTTCCCCGGCCAGACCGGCATAAATATCAGCGGGAACCTGCAGCACTTCCACAATATCCGGCTGCAGTTCCTTTTTCAGGGAAGCAGGAATGCCTGTCACCAGATGAAAAGGGCCAACTTCCCTGCCTTCCGGAACCACAGCATTGGAGCCGACAATGGAACCTTTGCGTATAATCGCTCCGTTAAGCACTGTGGAATGAATGCCGATGAGACAATTGTCCTCCACTGTGCAGCCGTGGACAACCGCATTATGGCCTACGGTGACATTATCCCCAATCACCGCGGGCTTGCCTTTATCTGCATGAAGGGTGCAGTTGTCCTGAATATTGGTGTTTCTGCCGATGATAATGGCATCCATATCCCCGCGGATAACCGTATTGTACCAAACGCCGGAATTGTCACCGATTTCCACATTTCCGATAATGGTGGCATTGGGCGCAATGAATACGTTCTTTCCAATTCTGGGTTTGTGTCCTTTGCATTCCAGGATCATTTTTTTCTCCTTTAAATAAACATCAGCAAGATTCATTCACAGGTTCAGCAAAACAGCCGCGTTTCCCCCGCAAACGGCCTTCTGCTCATTTTCCCCCATGCCGGAAGTTTTCATTTCCCTGAAATACCGGGAAGGTTTCAGCAGAGGATAATCTGTGCCAAAAAGAATTTTGTCCTCTCCTGCCAGTTTGACTGCGGTCGGATAAATCTCCGGATCGTAAAGAAAGGGAGATGCGGCTGTGTCATACCAGACATTTTTCAGCACATCCTTTGCCTCTTTTTTCAGCATCCGGTAAAAAAAGATTCCCGCTCCCCAGTGGGCCAGCACAATCCGGTTGTCAGGAAACTTTTTTAACAGATTATATATCTGTGCCAAAGTATTGGGAGATTTGCCAGGATAGATATGGCCGACCGGTTCATTGGTGTGAATCATCACCGGGCAGCCTTTTTCCCGGCACAGGGACATGACCGGCTCCAGCGCTTTGCAGCATGATTCATCAATGCCGGACTGGTAAAAGGCCAGTTCCCCCACGCCGGAAAGCCCGTTGGCAAGGCATCTTTCGGTTTCCAAGCCCGCTTTAGGGTTAAGAGCGTCAAAGCAGGCCAGTCCGATAAGCCTTTCCGGATAACGATGCACAGCCTCAGTTATATAATCATTTTCTTTTTTGAATATCTCCGCGTCCTGCCAGGGAAATCCGAACACCACAGATTTGTCAATGCCTTCCTCATCCATCATGCGTATAGTTTCCTCCGCGCCGACAATCCGGGATTTGGGCGAATCATACAGCAGCCGGAATGCGGGTTCCGAGGGAAAATAAGCGGATCTGTTTTCACGGATGTCTTTGGAAAACAGATGCACATGAAAATCAATGACCATATTTCCTCCTTGTTCTCTGTCCGGAACAGTTTTCTGTCTTTTCCTGTGTATGGATGACTTACCCCATTTGGAAGTTATACGCAATATTTTTTTCTTGACTTAACAATTTTATGATGTTATTGAACTCAGTAATATAACAGATAAAATCAAACCGCTTGCAGGGCTGGGACGGAAATCTTCAGGGCTTACAGAAAATACAGCCGGGTTGCCTGAATCAGGGTGATTCGGTTTTTTTGTTTTGACTGACAGGGACTTTTAATATTTAGGGTGCTTTCCGGAAAAGAATATACCGCCAAAGTATCAAAAGCTTCCAGCTTTTGCCTTTTGCCTGTCAACTGAACCGGGATATTTATTTTCATAAATCACCTAAGGCGATTTCCATGAAAAAATGTACCATCATTGCAGGTGGGCACGGCTTTTTGTGCCCGCCGTTTCAGCAGGACGGCGGGCACAAAAAGCCGTGCCCGCCCTGCGAAAAACGGTATAATCATTAATGGAAATCACCTAAGATGTCACAGGAATGTAATGATGAAGATTTTGCTGACAAACGATGACGGTATTTATGCGCCCGGTTTATGGGCTTTGTACAGGGAATTTTCTCCTGGGCATTCGGTGACAGTGGTTGCACCTGATCGGGAGAGGAGCGCTGTCAGCCACGGCATCACCATGCTGGAACCCCTGCGCGCTGATAAGATTTCTGTAAACGGATGGCATGGAATTGCGGTGAACGGAAAACCCGCAGACTGCATCAAACTGGGAATTCTGGAATTCATGGACAGAAAACCGGATCTGGTGCTGTCCGGCATCAATCCCGGAGCCAATGTGGGCGTCAGTCTCAATTATTCCGGAACAGTGGCCGCAGCAAGGGAAGCTGCTCTGTACGGAATTCCGGCCATAGCCGTCTCTGTGCAGGGTTTTGAGATCCGCCATTATGATGAGGCCGCGCGTTTTGCCGCAGAACTGGCCTGCGATGTGATGGAAAAAGGGCTTCCCTTTGGCACTGCCCTGAATGTGAATATGCCTGATATGCCCATGAAACAGATTGCAGGGGTGCGCATCAGCCGGCAGGGTATTTGCAGGCTGTCTGAGGAATATTATGAAAAACGGACAGATCCCCGGAACCGTATCTATCACTGGCTGGGCGCTGATAAACGGACATACGGACAGAACCCGGATGTGGATGAGGATGCTCTTTCCCTCAATTATATTTCCATTACCCCGATCCGCTGCGATATGACAGATTACGGACTGCTGGAAGAAATGAAAAACTGGTCATCTGTGGGAAAAATTTTCCAAAAATGATGGTTTTTGCCCCTTGAAAACCCATTTTTATCCCAGTATTGATTCCCTGACAAATGTTCTTATTTTTTCCCCTATGAACAGTATATGAGGATGGAAGATATGCAGTTTTCTGATACTGAAATGAAAACAGGGAGGGAATTATGCGCACGCATCTGGATACAGTACTGAAAAAAATCGCTGAGGATTTCCGGGACAAAATTTCGGGCACTTCCAGGTTTTACACGGAAGTCAATATCGGAAAACAGGCGGAAAATCTGGGATATTCCGATATAAGAGACAAATTTGGCCAGGCCAATGCTGTGGTTCCTCTGAAAGAACCCTTGCCGGGGCTCAAAGTAATGATTGACGGCAGAACCTTTGCAGATTATGCACAGTTTGCCTCAGGCATTGCAGTACCCGGCTATGTTGCCAGGGAAAGCAGTCAGACCTTTCAGACCTACAAACCTGATGACAGTATGATCCTGAATTTTGCCTGACTATAGAAGATTTTCAGAAAATGTTTGTCCGAAAAACCCTAAGGGTTTCCAAAATCCTTAGGGTTTTCAGTCAACAACCTTTATCTTAAAAACTATATACGCAATTCCAAATTTTTTCATAAGGTGATTTCCATTAATGATTATACCGTTTTTCGCAGGGCGGGCACGGCTTTTTGTGCCCGCCGTCCTGCTGAAACGGTGGGCACAAAAAGCCGTGCCCACCCTGCAATGATGGTACATTTTTTCATGGAAATCTCCTAACTACTCAAACGAAAGTTTTCTGGTATTCAAAAAACCGGATTTTTCGGAAAAATCCGGTTTTTCTGAAAACGCTGTACCCGAAAATTTTCGTTTCCCTGCTTATACTGCACGGGCAGTCCCTGAGTTTGCCATACTTCCACCGTTTTTTCCGACAACTTTGCCTTCCTTTCGAAAAAGATGCCAAAAAGCATTCCTGAGACTCCCCTTATTTTTCAAAAATACAAAATCTGTTGTGGAAAACCGCGCGGAAATGGTATAGGAGAAAGAATCAAAAATTCTCAAACCGGAGATACACACTTGGAAATCAGCGAAAAACAGCGGAATCTTCTGCGAATGCTTCCCGGCGTTGATCATATACTGGAAATCAGTAAAAATGATATTTTTTTTAAGGATATCCCGCGTATGGTTCTGATGACCGGCATCCGTGAGGTAATCGGAAATATGCGCTCAAATATCCGCAGCGGACAGGAAACCGGGGAAAAGGATCTGTCTGATCCCGCGATTCTGGATCTGGTGAAAATCCGTGTTGCAGAAAATATGCGCTATCATCTCCGTCCTCTGATCAACGCTAGCGGTGTGGTGATGCACACCAATCTGGGCAGATCCCTGCTCGCGGATGAGGTCATTGAAAATGTGATTCGGATTTCCGGACAGTATTCCAATCTGGAATTTGATCTGGAAAAAGGGGAACGCGGCATACGTTACAGTTGTGTGGAACCTCTGCTCTGCGAACTTACGGGAGCCGAAGCCGCTATGGCCGTGAACAACAACGCGGGCGCAGTGCTGCTCTGCCTGGAAACCCTTGCACGGGGAAAAGAGGTAATTGTCTCCCGCGGGGAACTTGTGGAAATCGGCGGTTCTTTCCGGATTCCGGATGTAATGGCCAAAAGCGGGGCTATCCTCAAAGAGGTGGGAACCACCAACCGCACCCATATGCGGGATTATGAGAATGCCATTGGGCCAAATACGGGTCTGCTGCTCAAGGTGCATATGAGCAACTACAGCATTGTGGGTTTCACTGCCGCGGTCGGGCTTGCGGACCTGGCAAAACTGGCAGCAGATCGCGGGATTCCCCTGATGGAGGATTTGGGCAGCGGCACATTTACGGATTTTTCCCGCTATGGTCTGCACAAAGAACCAACTGTGCAGGAATCCGTAAAGGCAGGCGCATCCATTGTCACCTTCAGCGGAGACAAACTTCTGGGCGGCCCCCAGGCCGGACTGATCGCGGGAAAAAAGGAATTTATCGCCCAAATCCGGAAAAATCCCCTCACCCGCGCTTTGCGCATTGACAAAATGACCCTTGCCGCGCTGGAAGCCACACTCCGCCTGTACCGTGATCCGGAAAAAGCGGTTCGGGCCATTCCCACCCTGCGCCTGATAACGGATTCACTTGCAGACATTGCAGAAAAAGCAGAACAGTTGGCTGAAAAACTGCAGGCTCTGCATCTCCCTGATCTGCTTGCCGAAGTTACGGATTTGCGCTCACGTCCGGGCGGCGGCTCGCTTCCGCTTCTGGAAATCCCTTCCAAAGGTGTGCGCGTGCGCATGGACGGCATGTCTGTAAATGCTCTTGAATACCGTATGCGGAAACATCAGCCCCCCATCATCGGACGGATTGAGGATGATTTTTTCATCATGGACATGAGAACTGTGGCTTCCGGGGATATTGCAGAGATTGTGGGCGCGCTGAGCGGAATTTCGGAAAGAAAAAAAATATGAGGCGGAAAACACATGTCCCATACGGCAGCCGGATCTCCACACGGGACTTTCTGCTGCACAGAAGCAATGCTCTGCCCCCGGAAAAAGACAAAGGCCGTCCGGCAATCGGACTTAAAGAACTGTCTGCACGATTTCCCCGTATGCGGATGGGAAAGGATTTTATTGATGATGCCATTATGCATCTGGATGCCTTTCTGGGGTTCGGAATCCTGCTGATCCGGGTGGATGATTTCAGCGGAGTGGAAAAAATTTCCGGCAGGGAATACGCGATCCGGGTGCTGCTCGATACAGCCGATTCCATTGATGCAGTGTGCAGTCCGGCAAAAGGTATGTGGGGACTGATTGAACGGGACATGTTCGGCTGCTTTTTTCCTGACGGGAATGCGTCTGTCTGTATTGCGTGTGCAGAAAAGATACGCAGATATCCTGGAAAAATCAGACAGGAAAGCCTGACAGCCGGCATTGCCGAATATCCTTTTGCCCGCTTTTCCCGCATGGAATCCATACAGAATGCACGCAAGGCTCTGGAACAGGCCATGTTTTCCGGCCCGGACAGTACAGCCCTTTTTGACGCGGTCACTCTGAATATGAGTGCGGACAGACTGTATCAGCAGGGAAATGTGAAAGGGGCCATTGAGGAATTTAAGACCGCAATGCTGCTCAATCCCTCTGACGGAAATATCCATAACAGTCTTGGTGTGTGTTACAGTGTGCTTGGGGCATATCCTTCAGCCCTGGAGGAATTCCGCACAGCAGCGCGACTGCTCCCGGACGAACCCATGCCGGTATACAATATCGGACTTGTCCATCGCCTGTCAGGTGAAAAAAATCTGGCAATGGAAAATTTTCTCAGAGCGCTTGCCCTTGCACCGGATGTGTTTGAAACCCTGTTTCAGCTTGGCAAACTCTGCCTGGACAGGGGAGACGCAGAAAAAAGCAAATCCTTTTTTCAAAAAGCTCTTGAAATCCGGCCTGAATCAGGCGCAGCCTGGCGCTATCTGGGAAAATGCTGTGCTGTGCTGGATCAGACGGATGAGGCCGTTGCCGCATACCGGCAGGCCATACGCCTGAAACCTGATGATGCCATATCCCTTTCTGCTCTGGGCTGGCTTTATGATCTCCGGGGTGAAAATCCGGACATTGCGCTGAGCTTCTGCCGTCACAGTGTTGAAATTGCACCGGAAAACGGCCTGTTCCGCCAGCGTCTGGGACAAATTTATGCCCGGCGCAATCTTCTGGACGAGGCACTGGCCGAATTTGAGACCGCAAACCTTATGGGCTGTGAATCCGGTGAATACATCCGGAAAATTCATTCCATGCTGCATAATCAGTAGATCGAAAACTTTTCGGAGGAGTGCAGAAATGCAGTTTTTGCACTCCGGGAACCGCTCTGAAAACGGTCTGGGGAAAATTTTCCGATCTGCTGATAATATAAAATCTGAAAAAATTTTCAGCAAAGAGAGCTTCAGTGAGCCGCAGTTCTGAAAATGTCCTGACGGCACAAAGTCTCATACCAATTCGCCATTGATTTAATACAATATTATCAGTTTTTCTGCGGTTGAGCGTGTGCAAAAAACCGCTTTGCTTAATTTTTGCACTCCTCCGGATTTGCATTCCGCATTGTATAATACCGATTCTCCATTGAAAGTATGCTTATAATAACTCGTTCCCGCGCTCTGCGTGGGAATGCCTTCCGGACGCTCTGCGTCCCGTGACCGGAAAACAGCACAGCAAACGGGACGTGAAACGTCCCGTCTGCATTCCCACGCAAAGCGTGGGAACGAGTCAGAGTTAAAGATTTATATAAATTCAATGGCGAATTGGTATAAAACCAATGGCGAATTGGTATCACCTTTATACAGGCATTCATGGAAAACTTTTCTTCATATTTTAAAGCATTGCAGTCTGCAAATCTGTCTGAGATTACCGAGCATTCCCTGCGTCCGGAACTCAAAACCCTGCTGTCTGCGGTTGCCAATGCGGTTGACTGCAATATCAGCATACTGCACGAAGGCAAAAAAGAGGGGAAATTCGGCGCGCCGGATTTCAAAATCACCAGACTGGGCAATATTGCCGGATACATTGAGAACAAAAAAATTGGTGAAGACCTTGATAAAATTCTCAAATCTGAGCAGATCAGAAAATACCGGATGCTCTCTGACAATATTCTGATCACCAATTATCTGGAATGGATTTGGCTCAGCAAAGACGGAATTCAGCGGAAAACATTAGGTTATCTTTCGGATATTGAAGACAAAAAAGCAAAACCTGATCCCCAAAACATAAAATCCGTCAATGATCTGATCAAAGGCTTTTTCTCATCTGCGCCTGAAGGCATTGGAAAACCCAAAGTCCTGGCCGCAGCTTTGGCAGTCCGGGGAAAAATGCTCAAAGACTTTCTGAGCGGGGAACTGGAGCGTCAGGAAAAAGAGGATGCCAAAGGCAGGCTGTACGGACTTTGGCAGACATTTCAGAAATATGTGTTCAAAGAACTTAGTCTTGGGGAATTTGCGGACGCGTTTTCACAAAACCTGATTTACGGCCTGTTTCTGGCAAAACTCAATGCAGATGCGCATACAGTCACGCTGTCAAACGCGGAAGATTTTATCCCCACCAATTTTGAACTGATCCGGGAACTGGCTGAATTTCTGAAAGTTCTGAACCGTAAGGAATACGCAGACATCCGCTGGGTGGCTGAGGAAGTGCTGAGTATTTTCAACACCATGAATTTCCGGGAAATCAAAGCCGCACTTTCCTTTGCACAGACATTCAGTGAGCAGGAAGATCCTTATGCGGCAAAAGACCCGTATATTTATTTTTACGAGGATTTTCTGGCAGAGTATGACAAAAAACTCCGTAAATCCAAAGGCGTGTATTATACACCGCCACAGGTTGTCAATTTTATTGTGCGTTCTGTCAACGGCCTTCTGAAAGAGGTTTTTCATCTTCCCGAAGGATTGGCAAATCATGAAAAAGTCACTGTTCTGGATTTTGCCGCAGGAACCGGCACCTTTCTGCTGGAAGTGATTCGGCAGATTTTCAAAGATTATCCGGATGCCGGAGAAAAAGAACTGATTATCCGTGATCATATCCTGAAAAATCTTTACGGTTTTGAATATCTGATCGCGCCTTATACCATTGCCCATCTCAAACTGTCCCAGTTTCTCAAAGATCATGGATATGATTTGAATGAAAATGAAAGATTGCAGATATTTCTGACCAATACCCTTGAACCTGCGGACAGGCAGATCAGCATTCCCCTGCTTCCGGCATTGAGCGAAGAAACAAAACAGGCGCAAATCATCAAAGATCAGCCGGTTCTGGTGATTATGGGCAATCCGCCCTATTCTTACGAATCCAAAAACAAAGGCGAATGGATAAGTGCAAAAATCAAAGATTATTATATGGTTGACGGCAAAAAACTGGATGAAAGAAATCCAAAAGGATTGCAGGATGATTATGTGAAATTCATCCGCTTTGCACAGGACAAAATGGAGCAGGTAACAGAAGGGATTGTTGCCATTATCACCAATCATTCTTTTCTGGATAATCCCACCTTTCGCGGAATGCGGCAGAGCCTGATGAACACATTCCATCAACTGTATTTCATTGATCTGCATGGAAATGCCAAAAAAAAGGAGAAAACGCCCCAGCGCGGAAAAGATGAAAATGTGTTTGACATTGAGCAGGGCGTAGCCATTTCCATTATGGTGAAAAAGCCGGGTTTGGAAAAAAAGGTGTATCATGCGGATTTTTGGGGAACACGGGAGAATAAATACAGATTATGTCTGGAAAAAGATCTGAACTCTGTCAAAAAATCTGAACTGAAACCGAATTCACCATGTTACCTGTTTCAATATCGGGATGAAACATTACGAAAACACTATGAAAATGGACAAATTATTACTGAAATTTTTAATAAAACAGGAGTTGGGGTTGCTACAAGCCGAGACACTTTGACGATTCATTATAGCAAAGAAGAAGTTCTGACCACGATTAAAAAATTTGCCAAATTGGAATGTGAAGAAGCCCGAAAAATATTTGCGATAGGCGAGGATGCCAAAGATTGGAAAATCGAATTGGCGCAAAAGGATTTATTGGAAACAAATTTTGATAACAATAAAGTCATTGAGTACTTATATCGCCCATTTGATAAACGCCATACATATTATACTGGCAAAATAAGGGGATTTCACAGTAGGCCCCGTAAAGAAATTATGGGGCATTTACTGCATCCCAATTATGCTATTTTTATAGGTAGACAAGGGCAAGCCATTGGAGAATCAGATTGGAATCTCATTTTTTGTGGCAATGGCATTGAAGATTACAATTTATTCAGAAGAGGAAATAACGCCTGCATTCCACTTTATCTTTATGAAAATTCCACTGACATCTTTGCAAAAAATGGAGTTTTTGTCAAAACAGAAAATTTTACCAAAAATTTCCGTCAGTTTATTGATGATCTCCATCAGAAACAATACGCCCCAGAAAATATTCTGGGCTATATTTATGCAGTTCTTTACAGCCCAGGTTACCGCAGAAAATATGCCGAATTCCTGAAAACAGACTTTCCCCGCATTCCATTTGTCAATGACATTAAAATATTTGAAAAACTCTCCGCACTCGGATGGGATTTGATACAGGCCCATCTGCTTAACACTGTTCCGGAATATTCCATTGGAGAATACAAAGGCAAAGGCGATCACAGGGTTGTCAAACCTGAATACAGAAAAAACACTGAATATGAACGCGTGCATATCAATGCGGATCAGTATTTTGACAACGTGCCGGAAAATGTATGGCAGTTTCAGATCGGGGGGTATCAGGTTCTGGCAAAATATCTGAAAGACAGGAAAAAACGAATACTTACACTCGCAGAAGTCAGAAACCTGAAAAATATCATCAGAGTTCTTGCATTTTCCATTGAACAGATGCACAAAATTGATGAAATGACAAAAGAGTGGATATAAATTTTAACTCATGTTACATACCACAGTCTTTGTTAGGTGATTTCCATGAAAAAATGTACCATATTGTAGGGTGGGCACGGCTTTTTGTGCCCGCCGTCCTGCTGAAAAGGTGGGCACAAAAAGCCGTGCCCACCCTACGAAAAACGGTATAATCTTTAATGGAAATCACTTTAAATCCCCTTTGTGGCAATTAAAAAGAGCAGGGAAAATTTTTCAGATTTCATATTGCAATATGTCATTTGTTCACGAAAAAAATTTTTATCAGAAAGGAGAAGAGAAGCAACTCATTAAAGTCTTTATGAAAACTGCGGATGTCCTGCGGCCCTGTTTTTTCCGGACGCATTTGGTTACGGTTTATTATATGGAATTATCTGAAAAAAAAGAGGAACAACGATGAAACTGTCTATGAAAAGAAGGTATCTGATACCCACTGTTGCGCTGATAGCCGCAGGTATGGTTATTTCTGTTGCTGTTTCCTATGTTATGATTTCCCGTGCCATAGAAGACGGTATCCATGTGCAGCTTACCCATATTGCGGATGCCACTGCCAAATCCATTGCAGAATGGGTGGATGACAGGAAAATGGATATTAAAGGATGGAGCCAGTTCAGACTCTATGAAATATCTCTCAAAGATACCCATGTAGGCAGAAATGCCCGTATATCAGCCAGTCAGGACCTTAAGATTCTCCTGAAAAATTACCCTGCCTTTGAAAATATCTGCATAGCTGATCCCGGCGGTGATTTGGTGGCAGCCGGAGACGAAAGTATTATCGGAAAAATCAAGGTTTCAGACCGGAAATACTTTCAGGAATCCATGAGCGGAAAACTTTATATCTCTGATCCCTTTGGCAGCAGGGTTACCGGAAACCCTGTTTTTGCCGTTTCCGCTCCCATCAGATACGGAGATGATGTTACAGGAGTTTTTTTCTGTATCATCAGACTGGATTTCATCAGCACCCGTTTTATCCAATCCGTTCATCCGGGAAAATCCGCATACGCCTTCCTGTATGACAGAGAAGGGAATATCATCGCGCATCCTGATCATTCAGCCATTAACAGAAATATAAAAGACTTTTCTTTCGGCTCCGCTCCGGTGAATCAGAAGCAGGGACATTTTGCATACAAAGACGCCAAAACAGGAGGCGGAACCCTTGCCATAAGTCCATGCGGAGAATCAGGCTGGACAGTGGGTGTTGCTGCCCCGAACAGTGAAATCATGGCTCCCGTCAGACATGTAAGAAATGTCAATATCCTGCTTTCTGTTATTGTGATTTCCGTTGCTGTACTGCTGATTCTCCGGCTGGTGAATGCAACCGTGAAACCACTCAGCGTGATAGCAGAGGGACTTATCTGTGCCGGAGAGCTGGTTTCAGGGGCTTCACAGGAAATCACCCATGCAAGTCAGTCCCTTTCTGAAAATTCATCGCATCAGGCAGCCTCTGTTGAGCAGAGTTCCGCTTCTTTGGAAGAAATGGCAGCCATGACAAAGCGCAATGCGGAGAATGCGGCTCAGGCCGACCGTCTTATGAAGGCGGCTGCCGCAGTGATAAAAAAGGCAGATGAGGCTGTAAAACAACTGACGGTCTCAATGACAGAGGTCAGCACAGCCAGCGAAGAAACATCCAGAATCGTGAAGACCATTGACGGAATAGCGTTCCAGACCAATCTGCTGGCCCTGAACGCGGCTGTTGAGGCTGCCAGGGCAGGGGAGGCAGGCGCAGGCTTTGCAGTTGTTGCCGCAGAAGTCCGGAATCTGGCCATGAGCTCTGCCGAGGCAGCCAAAAACACATCTGTCCTTATTGAAAGCACTGTGAATAAAATCCGGAGCGGAGCTGAATTTGTCAGCACAGTCAGTCAGGCTTTTGGGGAAGTGGCATCAAGTGCCGGAAAAGTGGGCGAACTGCTCAGCGAAATTGCCCAGGCATCCAATGAACAGGCCGAAGGCATATCCCAGATCAGCAAATCTGTTTCTGTGATGGACAAGGTGACACAGCAGAATGCCGCAGACGCGCAGATGACCCATTCTTCCGCGGAAGAAATGTATTCCCAGGCCCGTGAGCTGAATCGCTATGTTGCGCAGTTGCAGCATCTGATAAGCGGCACGGACAGGGATTTCGCAGGTTTTCAGAAAGAATCGCAAAAATCATTCTGAATTGGATTGGAAGAGGCCATCTGTGAAATGCAGACGGCCTCCGTTATAATACCAATTCTCCATTGAAAATATACTTATGATTCGGTTTCCCACAGAGGACACAGAGAGAAAAAAACCACAGAGAACACAGAGGAAACAACTCACATTATTGTATAAATTCAATAGCGAATTGGTATAATACCAAATCGCCATTGGATTTATGCAATGCGGAATACAGATCCGGAGGAGTGCAAAAATTGAGCGGAGCGGTTTTTTGCACACGCAAATCCGGAGGAGTGCAAAAATTAAGCGAGGCGTTTTCTGCACACGCAAATCCGGAGGAGTGCAAAAATTGAGCGGAGCGTTTTTCTGCACACGCACAACAGCCGAAAAACTGACAATATTGTATCAAATCAATGGCGAACCGGTATAAGGTGCTTTCCATTAATGATTATACCGTTTTTCGTAGGGCGGGCACGGCTTTCTGTGCCCGCCGTCCTGACGAAACAGCGGGCACAAAAAGCCGTGCCCACCCTGCAATGATGGTACATTTTTTCATGGAAATCGCCTAAGAATATTATGAAAAATTTTTCATAACCCATTAAGGCGATTTCCGGAAAAGAATATACCGCCAAAGTATCAAAAACTTCCAGTTTTTGCCCTGTGCCTGTGAACTGAACCGGGATATTTATTTTCAGAAATCACCTAATCAGAATCCTGTAAGTGTCCGCAGTCTGATCAGTGGTTTGCGAAGAATCTGCCAGCCCATGAAAGTGGAATCCCCCAGGATTTTGACACTTGCCTTCTGTCCGGGGCTTGCCTCCTCCGGTGCTTCTCCCACCCAGATAGCTTCCACCAGCACAGAGGGAATCTGCTCTTCAGATATTTTCATTTCAAAACCCACACGGGTAATCACAGCGGGAAGATTCCGCAGCGGATTGCTGTCCAGCCTGACAGTCACCTGAGCCCCGCTTTTTATAAATCCCACATCACTTGCCGGAACCATGATGCGGAGTTTGGTCTGCGCGGGATCTGCCACACTCATCACAGCCTGACCGGTCTGCAAAGCCGCTCCGATCAGAGCATCCGGATCATCGAGCACAATCACTCCGGGTCTGGCTGTGTGCACATCCGCTCTGGCCCGCTGTCTGGCAAAAAACTGTGCATCAGCCTCGGCCCTCTGCACTTCCAGTTCCTGAACCGGAGTTTCCGCGCGTGCTTCCGGATCTTTGTGGGCTGCGCCTTCCAGACGGATCAGCTTGGCTTTGGCAACAGCCACATTCCGGTGTGCCTCATCCAGACGTTTGTCCAGCACCCGTGCATCATAACGGAACAGCAGCGCCCCGTTTTCCACCCACTGACCGGGCCGAACCAGCAGTTCTTTGAGTATGCCGTCCATAGGCGCAAAAATATGATGGGGCTGATCCGGCATGACACGGCCGGGAGCCGTGACAGAAGAGGTTACAGGCAGGGCAAGAAACATGAGAACAAGAGCGAGCATGGTTATTCGGGAAAACAGACCGCGGGATCGGGTTTCACTCTTTGTCCGTTCCAGACCGTGTCCGAGAAAAAGAGCGGCATGCTGAAGCAGTTCAATATCCCCTTTTTCCCAGGGACTGTTTTGCCAGCGTTCCAGCCACATGGCATAACGGGGGAAAATTTTTTCCTCATGGCTCAGTCGCAGGGGCAGCCACAGAATACGGGTTCCGCCCATATTCTGCTGGATTTTCCAGAGATGGGGAAGGCTCTGCTTTGTCTCATCCGGTATGCGGGGAACCACAACGGTTTCCTGGCGTCCCCTGTAACGATCCCGCACAGATTCCACTGCATCCGCAAACCCGCTGTCCTGTGCTGCTATTCCTCCTCCGGTGACAGCAACAATGGGATTTCTTCCCTTCAGGCGCACCAGAACAGCCCGATCCACCCTCACCAGTTCAGATATGCGGTTTACGGCAAGAGCGGCCGCCTCCTGGGGCAGGGAAGTTGAAAATACAGCCGAGCAGAAGCGGATAAACCTCGCAAGAATGATCTGACGGGGATCTGCACCTGCCTGAGGCACCGGTGTCTGAACAGAACCGCCATTCCCAGGCCCGGCCGGAGCCTGCTCCGCTCTGCGTTTCCCCTCTTTTTGGGAAGCGTTTTCTGTCTGCGGATTTTCGGAAGCATTCTGCTGCTCTTTGCGCTCTGTACGGGGAACCAGCCGGATTTCAATCTTTTTCTTCTCCGGTATGGCAGAAACATCCGGAGAAGGTTTATCCGCAGGCAGGGCCGGTTTTTCCGTTTCCGGGGGATTTCCGGATACGGCCTGATATTCCTCCCGGTTCTGTCCGGCAGTTCCCATGACAGTAAATGATGGCGGTTTACGGCTCAATGCGGACTTCCCCTTTCATGCCGGGCAGCAGGTTTGTACCGCCTTTTTCCACTGTCCAGATCACCTGGGCCGTATTGCTCCGTTCATCCACCTCAGGGGCCACAGCCATCACCTTTCCGCTGACTTCGGTATTCAGATCTGTGACAAAAAAGGTGTGGACACTGTCTTTTTTCAACTGCACCGCCAGATGTGCTGGAATATTGGCAACAGCCCGGATCACATCCAGATTTACCACATCCATCACAGGCTGTCCTTCATTCACCCATTCATGTGGCTGTACATGGCGGCGAACCACCATGCAGTTGAAGGGAGCGGAAATGGTGGATTTTCCGATCTGGCGGCGGAAAATGTCAACATCTGTCCGGGTCACATCCTGTTCCATTTTGGATTTTGCCAAATCATCATTGGTGGCCAGTCCCTGCTGCTTGAGATTGGTCAGATCTTTTACCTGAACCTCCAGATGCCGCAGGGCCAGTTCACTGCGTTTCTTTTTCAAAGCCAGATCACCAATATCCACTGTGGCAATGACCGCATTTTTTTTGACCTGATCTCCCACATCGTATTTTACGCTGGTAAGAGAACCGGCCAGACCCGCGGACAGCACAGCCTTCTGTTTTGCCTCAAACATCACAGGATATGCCTTGTAAGTCTCTTCTGTCCCTGTCTCATCTTCTGCGGTTTCCTCTCCGGTTGCTGATACTGTTCCGGTCTTTGCAGCCGGCTCATCTTCCACATCTGCGGATTCCTCACCGCCTGCTGGCGCAGATACTGTTCCGGTCTTTGCAGCCGGCTCATCTTCCACTGTTTCAGCGCCTGTTTCCCGCATGATCGGGCAGACAAGCACAGACACGGCAAAAGCAATAATAAGCGTTTTTCTGAAAATGTTTTTCATTTTTTCCTCCGTTTTTTTCAAAATTATATGCAATTTAAGACAAATAACCTTATCTTTTCTGCAAAAACAGGCAATTCACTACAGTCATTCTGTATCACACTTTTTACAATACCGGTATGTGTCTTCCGGTATTCATGAATGACAATATTGCGGAAATGAACCATTTTACCCAGGCGTATTCAAATGTTTTTTGGCGGAATGGTTCAGAAAATTCCCCTTTCCAGCATATGTTTCCAAACCCTGGTGCTCAGATCCCCCAGAAAAGAGCGTTCCGGGGTTCTGATTTTCACCCATGAGGGAAGGCCGTGGGGAATTTCCTCCGGAGCCTGTTTCACTTTGAAGGTAAAGACAAAATATGCATCCCTGGGCCGCACACCGAACATATCCCGAACCGAAACAATGGGGCCTCCGGAAAAATCAAAAAGGCTGTTGCCGGGCAGCCGCTGCACCGGAAAAAGGCTTTTGCCCACAAAATCGGCCTCCAGTTCCGGCAGTTCCGGGCCTGCAAAACGGGCGCGGGTTTGCAGAATCTCGGATGCACTGAGGTAACTGATAAATTTTTCATGGACAAATGCCTTTATTTCATAGGACCTGGGATTTGCCACAGTAAACAGCCATGTATCTTTTGCCACAAACGCGCCTTTGTACAGATCAGGATTGACATCCGCAATTTTGCCGCTGATGGGAGAGCGTATTTCCAACTGGGCCAAAGCCTGCCTGTATTTTTCCAGAGAAGTGCGCAGTCGCTGCTCCTCTGCAATCAGCCATTTGCGGTGCGCTCCCTGTTCCCCGCCGCTGCCCAGACTGCTGATAGCCGCACGCACGCCATGCAGATCAAACTTTGCCTGACGCATTTCATATTCCAGAGCATCACTCGCGATACGTGCCAGCAGTTCTCCTGCCTTTACCTCTTTTCCCTCTTTGGGCATATCCATAACCAGTTCACCCGGAGTCTGGGCTTTCATTTCCGAGGCATCTTTGTTCACAAGCAGGGCAGGCACATTTTCTGTGTGCGGCAGGGGCAGTACCAGCATGGCGATCACCGTCAGAAAGAGCAGGGAACTGAAAAGCAGCCGGAATTTGGATCCCAGAAAATTCCTCTGCAAAACCACAGCGCGAATTTCCATCCACAGGGGAAAAAGGATAAACATCCATATTTCCATAGCAAAAATGATCATGCCAAGCATTGGGAAAAAAAGATAATATACAGCAATCGCAATGGAAAAGCCGATGAATATTCTGTAAAGTGCTGCCAGGAATCCGTAAACAGTCAGACTGCGCTGCCGGGGATGGATTTCCGGCGCGGGGCCTTTCCAGTCCAGAAAAAGTCTGCGGATGGCATGACGCAGCATAGCGGAAGCACGGGGACGGAGATTGTCCACTCCCCAAAGATCCATGAGCACATAATACCCGTCATAGCGCATAAAGGGGTTGAGATTGATAAATACAGAGGACAAAATGGAAGTGCCGGACAGAAAAAACATGAGACTGCGCGCAATGCCGTCCGGCAGCAAAGCCCACAGCAGAAGTGCAATACCGGCCACCACAAGTTCAAAGGTGACTCCTGCTATGCTGACCCATATGCGCCTGCGCCGATCAGGCACTTTCCAGACATCAGTGGTGTCTGTATAAAACAGGGGCCAGATTACGATAAACAGAACACCAATGCTCCGGACATGAAGCCCCATTGATTTGGCTGTATAGGCATGTGCAAACTCATGTCCGGTTTTGAGCAGTGCAAGGCATATAATAAAAGACAGCCATCCCTGGGGGGTAAAAAGATAATTGACGGTTTTGAGATACAGTTCAATTTCCTGCAACGTGAGAGTCAGTCCCGCAAGTCCGCATAACAGATAAACCCAGCGGAGAACCGGGGACCAGAGCAGGGAAATCCAGGGCATGGTGCGGCTCAGGAATTTGTCAGGTCGCAGCAGGGGAATGCGGAAATAAATATTGCCCCGCATAATCTGCTGAAAAAAACCCGGAGTTTCCATGCCTTTTTTCTGCTTTTCCCGGTCAATGACAGCTTCGGCAGGAAGAACCGCAAGGGACTCCCTCTGGAGCATGGTGATGAACATCACTATCTCCTGAAGGCCGGGGCGCAGGGGTGTGGTTCTGTAAAGATGTTCCACTGCCGCATCCGGATCCGGCAGATTGCTAAGCCGGTAAATCAGTTCCCCTTCAGCGTGTCCCAAACGGAAATTGTTTCCCCGTACCGGATCTTCCAGAATCCAGGAACGCTGGCCGTCAAAATCCGTAGGCCCCGGATACAGAATCAGATCAGGGCGCAGCCCCATCCAGGGAATTTGATGAAACTGTTTAATGGAAATTTTTTCAGGAAGCGATTGAAGGTCAGGCGAAGAGTTTTTCATAAATCCTTTGCTGTTTTTTTGATAACATTATGGATTCAGACTTAGTCCGGAATGACAGCGGATACAGCAATCGGCCGGTTTTTTAAAAGGCTGAGTCATCTATTCTGTTTTGTCCAGCACATCCCGGATTTTGGCAGCAAGATCCTGTTTTGAAAATGGTTTATGGATAAAGTTCACAGTTTTGTCCAGTATTCCCCGATGCGCAATCACATTGGCTGTGTAACCGGACATGAACAAAACCTTAATGCCGGGGGAGATGGATTTTATCCGCTCTGACAGATCCCTGCCGTTCATATCAGGCATGACCACGTCGGTTATGAGCAGATTAATCCGTCCTGAATGTCCTCCGGCCAGACCTATGGCCTCATCCGGAGTGCCTGCTGTCAGCACTTTGTAGCCAAGCCGTTCTGTCATCATTGCTGTCATTTTCAGGATCGTGTGCTCGTCCTCCACAAGCAGTATGGTTTCGCTTCCCAGAGCGTCGGCAGGAGCCGCAGAATCTTTCTTTTGCACCTGTTCTGCTGCGGCTTTATGCCGGGGCAGGTATATCCTGAAGATCGTGCCCTGGCCGGGCTCGCTGTACACATTGATAAACCCGCTGTTCTGTCTGACGATCCCGTAAACTGTGGCCAGCCCCAGTCCTGTTCCCCTGCCAATTTCCTTTGTTGTGAAAAAGGGCTCAAAAATTTTATCCAGGGTTGCCCTGTCCATTCCGCAGCCATCATCACTTACGGAAAGCAGAACAAAATCACCGGGCATAAAATCAGCATGATCCGCGCAATAGGCCTGGTCAAAGGTTTTTATGCCTGTCTCAATGGAAATTTTACCCACATCGCTGATTGCATCACGCGCATTCACGCACAGATTGACCAGAATCTGATCGAGCTGGATTGGATCCATGTAAACCGGCCACAAACACGCGCCCGGATACCAGGAAAGGTCAATATTCTCGCCTATCAGACGCCGCAGCATCCTGAGCATACTCTCCACGGTTTCATTCAGGCTGAGCACTCTGGGAGCAATGGTCTGCTGCCGGGAAAAGGCCAGCAGTTGCCGTGTAATATCAGCGGATCGCCTGGCTGCTGCCTTTATCTCTTCAAGATCAGGGCGAAGCCTGTCTTCCGGAGTCAGCTTTTCCAGAGCCATCTCCGTATATCCGAGAATCACACTGAGCATGTTGTTGTAATCATGGGCCACTCCACCTGCCAGCCTCCCCACGGACTCCATCTTCTGTGCCTGGATCAGTTGTGCCTGGAGTTTGTTTTTTTCTTCCTCAGCTTTCCTGCGATCTGTAATATCCTCAAGAACAGCCATTATGGCGGAAACCCGGTTTTCTTTGTCGCGGATGGGCGACATTGAAAGGCTGACCCCGATCAGCGAACCGTCCCTGCACTGCTGTGTCAGCTCAATCTGAGAAAAAGTTCCGCCTTCAGTTACAGATTTTCGCAAATTGGCAAATCCGTCATACTGATCTTTTGGAACAATGGGAATGAACCTTCCCAGCACCTCTTTTTCCTGCCAGCCAAAGATACGTTCTGCGGCTGTGCTCCAGCTTAGCACGCTCCCATCCGCTGTATAACTGATAATGGCCAGAGGTGATGCCGCAATCAAAGTTCTCTGGAATTCCTCTTTTTCGCGCAGAGCGTCCTGGGCCTGCACACGTTCAGTGATGTCCGAGATGATGCCATGCCACAGGGTGCTTCCATCAGCCAGCCGCTCCGGGTGTGCCTGGGACCAGAGCCAGCGCAGTCCCTGCCGGGGCAGTACGACTCTTAATTCACAATAAAAGGTTTGCAGGGTGCGGCCTGACTCCATAATGGCTTCAACAACACGGTCGCGGTCGTCCGGATGCAGCCGGTCATATACAGGTGTGGCATCTTCCCGGGCTTCCTCAGGAGTCACTTCATAGATGTCAATTATACCGGGGCTGGCGTATGGAAATGCGGAACGCCCGTCCGGATATAACCGGTATTGATAAATAACACCGGGTACCATTCGCGCGAGGTTGGCGAGCAGATCCCTGCTTTGTATCACTTTTTCTTCCGCGTGCCTGCGCTCGGTGATGTCCATGATGTTGCCCGCGACTCTGACAACACGTCCGTCCGCGCGCACAGCTTCTGCTGTGGTGCGAATCCAGAGCTTTCGGCCTTTGGCTGTTGTGAAGGGAAACTCCAGATCATAAGGTTCACCCTGTTCAATGCAGCGCCGGAAGGCCTCCATAATAACGCTCTGATCCTCAGGTGCGTAACAGTCCCTGCTTTTATCAATATGCGCTGAAGACCCTGGCCCGAACTGCGCGGGATCTAAATCGTGGATGCGATAGGTCTCGTCTGTCCATTTAATGGTCTGCATGACCACATCCCATTCCCACCCGCCGGTTTTGGCCAGGCGCTGGGTGGCCTTCAGAATCCGCTCGCTTTCGTGCAGAGCATTTTCTGCCTGCTTACGCTCGGTTATGTTCTGATTTATGCCGACCGCGCCGATAACGCACTGTTCGTCATTTAAAAGTGGAGCTGCCGAATGAAGGATAGTCTTATGCTTGCCATCGCAGCACTCTATATAGATCTCCTGGTCGGTAACAGTCTCGCCCGCCCTGATAGCCCGGCTTATTCCCCAATCATCGGGTTCAATATTTTTGCCTGTGCCGGACCACCGGGCTTTGCCGATATAAGAGGGACCTGCCCAGATTTTTTCATTCGCGGCATTTCCCATGAGAATCCTGCCATTCCCATCCGCAACCCAGACACCCACAGGCAGCGTATCAAGCACGGTGCGCACCAGTGATTTCTCTGTTTTTATTTCCTTCAGCAGTGACCGGTTTTTGGATTCCAGTGTGCGCGCCTGCATCCTGTTTTCAAGAATGACAGCCAGGAATTTGAACGCACTTCTGAAAACAGCCAGCCCGGTCTCTGATATTTCCGGGCTTTCCGCGATTACGGCATATCCGAAGGACGAACGAAGCGTTGCAATGGGCATAATGCGGCATTCCGGAATCCCGTCCGGCAGCCGATCAGCAAATTCAAAGGCAAAGCCCTCATCAAGCCCGTTCAGTGATTCAATAAACCGTGATCTTACCGAATCAGGATCGGATATTTGCGATACGTATGCAAGAGCCAGCAGTACTTCATGGGACAGCTTCATCATGAAATCTCAAAGAGCATTGAGAAATTCCGGCGCGTATTTGGCAAGCCATTTCTCCGGCTGAATAAAATAGGGGTTTTCGAAGATGCCTCCGCCTGTTATGACAAAAGGGTGAACCTGCAGCACCTTCATGATCGTAGCTCCGGGAAAACGGTTGACATCATAGAGGCAGATACTGATCCATGACTTGCCCCAGATAAAGGTATTAAGAAGTGATTCATAGGCCATGAGATGCTCCACGCCCGGAATTTTCTCAAGAGCCCAGTCCATCTCCGCAGTTCCCCGCACATTTCTCGCGCCGGTGCGCAGATTTTCATCCCAGATATTATCATGGGCCTTCAGCATGTCATAAGGGGAAAAGAAACCCTGGGGGTGGTACAGATCACCGGAATGAAAAAGTCTGAATGAATCCGGGTCAGGACGGGCGGTTTCCGGACACAGTGCATGTACGCTGTCAGGGGCATGATCATAATGCTTCTCTCCGGGGCAGCATACAATAAGCTCCTTTTCCCTGAGACCCTGTGCGAGATAACCGAACATAATTTCATTCCGTTCCGCCTCGGATTCGTAAAGTCCGCAGAAATGCGTACCCCAGTTGCAGGTGTATCCGCCAAATCCAAGATCCATAACCGGCAGTTCCGAAGTTTTTAAATGCATGGCATCCTCCCTTTGATAAAAATATCATTTGGTTGTGGGAAAAGAATATATGCCCGCTGCCGGGGCGCAAAGCTTCCCCGGCAAAAATAAGTTCAGTGGCGGGCAGGGTTTAATACCAATTCTCCATTGATTTTATACAATATTGTCAGTTTTTCCGGGGTTCAGCTTGCGTGTGCAAAAAACCGCTCCGCTTAATTTCTGCACTCCTCCGGATCATTCCGGGGCGGAACTGCAGACTGTATCAGGTCAATGGTGAATCAGTATAAGCCCGTCCGCTGCAACGCCTGGTTAAACGGCAGTCAGGATCTGTATCAGAATAAGTAGGCAAACGAAATTTTTGATCTGATGAGCAGGCGGCAATATCCTGAATTTCATTCTGTGACAGATATTTCTCCAAAAAACGAACAGTGCCTGAAAGGCTCAGGCACTGTTTATACCGTTCTTTAAAAAAAGGACTTTCCGCCTGGAACCATTAGGGTTTTCAAAACCCTAATGGTTTTTGGGACAAACATTTTCTTAAAATCCATAGTTAATTTCTGAGGGGCAGAAATTTAATCTTAATCTGCCCCTGAAGAAATTATCCCGCAGCTCTGGGTTCAGGCCCTCTGCCGGTTCTGTCAAGATTTTCACGTCCGGAGAAGAAAGCCTTTTTCAGTTCACCGGGGCCGTAGGAGTTAAAATCTTCACCTCCGCCCTGCTGGAAGACCAGAGGTTTCTGTATGGGCTGTCCGCCCAGATCAATCTCAAATGCGCCTGCCGGAATATTTAAGCCCGGATCTCCTTTTTCACGCAGGAAGAGACGGCTGTAAAGATCAAATTCCTCATCCAGATAAGGTTCTGTCCATCCCAGATCCGTGAGAAAATCCCAGGAAACCGCACTGAACTGGGCTTCGGGATCACGGGTATTGGCAAAACGGCATCCGATTTTCAGGGCTTCCTCCAGAGAGCAGAAGTCAAAGAAATCCTCACCGCCCGCCCGGATGCTCAGGCTTGGTCTTCCAGGCCCTTCAGTCAGGCCAAAAGCTCCGGGAAGCCGGACAGCACCCAGCGGAATTCCGCCCAGTTCCGCATCTCCGGGAGTCACAATCGGCTGCGCGGGCGGTGTGGGCGGCTGGGGCGGGGGTTCCACAGGCGGAGGCCCGTTTTTGGCTACCCGGATAATCAGTGTCTCCTGATCTTCCAGAGCATGGGGACTGTCCGGGATACCGCTGTCATTTTTTGACCCCGCTTCATTGTTGGATTCATTGGCCAGCTCCTGCAATTTTGCAATGGTCATACTGTCGGTTGCAGTACAAAATTCAGGGACAGTGTTAGGGACAGTGTCAGGGTTAGTGCTTTCAATGCCGTTAATCCTGCCGATACCGGAATAACCCATATCATTTGCCACAATGGTCAGTTTGTCATCTCCGGTAAAACCTGCAGACGGAGTGTATTTCAAATCTTTCAGTGCCTCATTGACATCTGTCAATGAACCTTCAATGACAAGTTTGCCTGTTCCATTTCCGCTGATTGCTGCAACGGAATTCAGATGGGTAATTTCCAATATGCTGTTTTCCGAACTGCTGACAATCACCTGAACTGTTCCTCCGGTCAGTTCAATGTCTTTGTCACTTACACTGATGCCGCTCAGAATCACTGATGTGTCCTGTGTCGTTCCAACCACAGTGGGAAATGTGATTTCAGGAGCATCGTTGACCTGTATGACATACACTGTTGAAGTTACAGGCAAACTTGTATTATTGTGATCATCAACGGCTGTAATCGTAATATTGCGCGGTGTCATAACCGGATTTTCGGACGTATTGGAAAAGGTGACCGTCCGGAGAACTTTCTGGTAATTTGCATCGCTATCCGCACCGGAAAAATGAAGACTCACTTTGCCGGTCGTTGAGTCATATGTGTAAGATGTCATTGTTATGGAAGTTCCGGAAACATCCGCATTCAGCAAATCATAGGCAGTTGCATTTGTGATGGTGACTGTCATGGATACGATCTTATCCGCCTCATCCGCATCTATCAGGGTTGCATCTGTGTCAGCAATTTTTACTCCGTTTGGCAGATCGCAGCCTTCCACATACGCGACATGAAAATTCGGGCTGTCGCCCGGATTGCCCGGCTCAGGGCCATCATCCGGCCCGTCACCGCCGTCTCCATCCGGATCCAGATCAATGACCGGTGGTGTATTGGGCGGAATCACGATAACCGGTATTTCCTTCTCAATTTCCTGGGCATTGGGATCGCTTGGCGTGCCGTCTGTCTCAATGGGATCGGGCGGCAACTGTCCGTTTTCGTCCAGTATCAGTTTCAGCTCATCTGCAAGCTCACAGATGATTTCACCTTCCCTGAAAAATCCTGTATATCCCTGATCATTGATCTTAAATTTTATGCCATCCGTTCCGCTGTATCCGGCTTCCGGAGTATAGGTCAAAGCTGTCAGCGTGCCTCCCGGAGCCACATCCGCGAGTTTGGCGGTTATTGTTACAGATTTGGTTCCATTGTTACTTACACTTCCGCCGTTGCTGACAATAAGGTCAATGGCGCTCTGCCCGATGGACAGGATTCCATGATCTGCCTGAATGACAATATTGACAAATCCCAGAGACATATCCACATCCCCCAGGGAGATATTGCTGATCACAACTGATGTGTCTGAGATTGTGGATATGGAACCCGGCATACCTGCTATGGGCGCATCATTTACCGGAACCACACTGATAACAGATTCGGTTGTTCCGGTATTGCCGTATTCATCCACCGAAACAATATTGAATTCGCGCTGCACCGTATTGGGAGTGTCAGAAGTATTCTCATATGTCACAGTGCTCAGCACTTTCTGAAAATCACTTTCCGAAGCAGTGCCTCCGCCAGCGACGGTGAGCGTAAGGGTTCCGGTCTGACTGTTGTAATTTGCCAGAATATTGCCCGCGGCTGCCGTGCTGTAGTGCAGAACATCCTGACCTGCTATAAATGTGCTGTCTTTGAAACTGATGGTGACAGAACGGATTTCATCACCTTCGGCATCATGAATAGTTCCATCAGTCACAGGAACAGCATTGCAGCCTTCAATGAAAACTTCATCCACTTCACCGACTCCGGGGCCCTGATTCAGATCAATTTTGATAAGAGCAGTATCGGTTTTGGCGCTTGGAACACCGTAATTCCCCAAGTCACTCACTTCAACTGTCACCGTATCCGTGGTAATGGGGGCGGTCACTGTTCCATTATATTTATAGGTCAGGGAACTGATGGCTGCATTCACATTGGAAAGCAGGCCGGTAAATACCATTTTGTTGTCATTTGTGCCGTCACCTGTTACAAACGTAAGTCCGGCTGTGCTGCCCAGTGAAATCGTTCCGTTTTCCAGTTCCGCATCCAGTGTCACCTGTACGCGTTTATCCCCTTCACCCCGTGCAATATCCGCATCTTTTACAGATATATCTGTGATGACAACTGTTCCGTTATTGGCTTTGTAGGGGCCGTCTGTATCCGGCATCAGGGCATCGTCTTTCCACAGTTCCGGGGCATCATTGACAGCTCTCACTTCCAAAGGCACATCCACACCGTCCTTGCTGAAGGCAGTGTCTGTGCTGGCAATACTGTAATAGGTTCCCTCTTTGCCGTCACTGTTTCCTGTCTGATCCCATGACTTGACAGTAAGAAAAGGCTCTGCTGCGCTGCTTGGTTCTTCCGAGTTGAAATCTGTATTGGGAATAAATCTGATTTTGTCATCAGCCGTCAGAAGCAGGGCCTTGTCTCCGCTCAGGCTGCTTTCCTCAATGGTCGTCCAGTCATCAGATCCGGCCATCTGAAACTGCCATTTTCCATCTGAATCCCCGTCTCCGTCCATATCACTGCTGATGTCGGTAATGGCAATGGCAATGGGAATTTCTCCGTCCACATCCGGGTCTGTTACGGATTCAATGAATTCATCCACCCGGAAACCTTCCACCCCGGCTTCAGGTGTGGGAGCATAACTGTTGTCCGGATCCCCGTTGTCTTCATAAATATGCCAGTCTTCATTGATTTCCGGTACATTCGGATTGTCATTGACCGGTTTAACATTGATAACAAAGGTTTTTACCGCACTGGTGTCATCTCCGCCATACAGTGTGCCTCCGTCATCCTGCACCAGGACAGAGACCACTGCTGTGCCATAGGCGTTATCCTTCAGGGTAAAGGTAAGGTCTCCGTTCGCGCCGCTCAAACTTGTATAAGCCAAAGGGCTGATGGAAGGCAGTACATCAAACAGTTCACTGCTGTCCACCTCAACACCATCAATTTCAACTGTAACACCCTGAACAATGAATTTCACCTTCTGGCTGGATTCATTGTCCGGCCCGGCGATAATATCTGTGGCAAAATTGTCAATTGTAATCAGCCCGTTGTTGCCGCTGTCCTCGTCCACCGTAACTGTGACAGTTCCGTCATCAATACTGACCCTGTCATCCTCATCGCTGTATTCAAAATCAGGCGGATCATTTACCGGAAGAATGGTAACATCAGTGCTGTATGTCTGGTTCTCCTCTGCAATTTTAAAATTCAGTATGGCACTGCCGTATGTTCCGTCATTTGTAAAGGCATCTTCATCTGGCGTATAAGTCACAGACCATCTGTGATACTCCGTAACGGTCACGCCTTCAATGGTAATGGGCTGATTCGTTATCCATCCGTCATACCTGACAGTGGCATTTGTCAGAATGGAAGGAAGGGTTCCGGTGCGTGTAACACTGTCTGCATCCCGGCTGTCTGCATCCTCTCCCGTTCCATAAATGTATATACCGAACAGTCCCGGCTGATCTTCCGTTGAAGTGATGGCGGTGGGAACTGCTATTTTGGTCAGATCCCCTTCATAATCCGCAAGCATGTCAAAATTGATCGGCGGAGCGGGATTTTCATCACCGGCATTTTCCGAGGCTGCCTCCAAATCCCAGTCTCCGCTGTGACCGGTCACGTCATCCGAGGCAAACACACGGGTATGCGTGGCCTCGGCCAGATCGTCGAGCAGAGACAGTCCCTCCCCGTTTGCCATGCCGCATCCATAAATATAGATATGACCGTCATCTTTCATGGCTGCATCAAGAGCTGCCCAGGCATCTGAAAAACTGCTCAGATTTTCAGCTTTGACGGCCTCATTTCCAAGTTCAAAATAACCTGCGCCCCCGTGGGAGAGAATGGTAAGGGAATTTATCTCCATCCCCTCGCTTTCCGAAAGAGCCGCAACCCGGCCAATCACATCCTCCGCGGATTCACTGTCTGCATCATACACAATCACCTTTGTTCCCGGAGCAGCCGCATCTGCCAGTTTCTGATAATCAGGGAGGCTGTCGGAAACAAGGACAATATCCAGGGATTGGGCATGCGCATCTGCATCGTTCAGAAGAGCGGCAGCAGCAGATACATCATAACTTTCCGCATTATAATCCTGAGTCTGGACATTCTCTGTATGAATATTTGCCTCATGGTCGGCAGCATGCTCCAGAGCCTCCCCCACAGCCGCGCCGTCCAGAACAATTCTGTTTTCCAGTTTGATCAGATTCAACATAATAAAACCTCCCCTTTTTCAGTTATCAGTGAACAGCAGGGTGGGCACATCAGTGCCCACCCTACTACATCATCTCACTGAATTTTACCAGTGTGAGCTGTGGGGCGGAATCACCCAGGCATCAATACCCCGTGATTCCAGATTCCGTGCCAGTTCCCTGGCCTGGGATTCAGCAAGTCCCAGCACACGCACCCGGTTGAAAAGCCTTCCGTTCATCCGTGTTGTGGTGATTTCCGTATCCCGGTTGTCAAAAAGACGGCTGGTAACACCCTTGATTTCGCTTATGCGTTTATCGGGCCCTCCCGCATCTGTAAACGCGCCCATCTGAACTTTCCAGAGAAAACTGTCCGAAGCCGGACCTGCCATGCCCGGAGTTGATGTGCTTCTGGCCACATCCTCACCGGGAAGCAGCGGTGGCGGGGTACTGCCTTCTCCCCATCCTGACACATCTTCCACATTCGCAGAACTGATGGTTGATGATGTAATGGGAGTGGTGCCGGTATCGTCAGTCACTTCCACAAAAGCATCCCTGCCCACACCGCAGATGGGACAGGTTTCCGGCGGTTCAGAACCGGTATGGATATAACCGCATTCCAGACACTTCCATTTTTTCAGCCCGGTTGTTGGTGTGTAATCATATCCTGTGCCCGGTCTGCCGGAGCTCAGAACACCTTTGTCGCATTCCAGAGGATCCACACCGATAGTGACGCACAGCCGTTTGTGGGCCACCAGCATATCCACGACAGATTCATCCCTGCGGAGTTTGGCAGCCATTTCCTCCAGATGCCTCTGGGTAACAGCCAGTTCCGGCAGACGGCCTGCCTGATTTTTGGTCTGGGCCATTTCAAAAAGATTGGTGGCCAGGGAATAGGTTTCATCCAGCAGCCTGAAACGATCCACCTTTACCGCATAGTCCAAAAGTGCCAGATGCACCTGGGTGATGACACCCACAGTGGTCATCAGGCGCTGCGCCTTGGCCATTTCCACAGATTTAAGCTGTCCTTTGTATGCCACATACCGGGCGGGCAGATCCAGCAGTTCCAGACCCACGCCTGCGCCGATGGTGTTCCAGTTGTTGGAAAGCAGAAGTCTGTTGTCCTCATAATGGGTTCCTGCAAAAATGCTGATTCCCGGAAACATGGCCAGAATCTTGTTTTTGGCTTCTTCCTTCTGGATCATCACTTCCAGATCGCTTACAAAAAGTTCGGGCCGGTGAAGAAGTGCGTATTCCTCCAGCCGGTCAATATCCAGCTCCTTGGTATGGGGCAGGGCTGAGATAATGGGTTTTATGGGCGGCCGGGCAAGGGTGAACTGGACGTTCTGGTTAAGTCCCATAAGCTGGGCCAGTTCCAGTCTTTCCTTTGACAGGTTGGACTGCAACTGCCTGATGGTCAGTTCCAGTTCCTTGAGCCGCATTTCCGCATCTTTGGCGGCCATGTTGTCTATGCTTCCGGCCCCCAGCGCTGATTCCATGTTTTTTTTGACTTTTTTCAGGTTGTCTTCCACCACATGAACATAATCCAGTGCGTCCTCCACTGCGGCTGCGTGCCAGTATGCACGGGTCACATCCAAAGCCAGATTCTGGGACTGCCGGATGCGCTGCTGTTTCAGCACTTCCTCTTTGAGTTCCATCTCTCCGGCCCGCACATAGGCCATCATGGTATCCAGCACATTCCATGTCAGCACCAGGTTGGCCCACCAGTTTTCTTTCAGTTCCGAAACTGTGTAATCTTCCTGATCCTGATCGATCAGCCAGTTGTAAACATTGCTTTTTCTCAGTACATCCCGGCGTCTCCATGAGGCATCAGCCTTGAGACTGGGCAGCATACCAAGTTTTTCCACCATGGTTGACTCTTTGGCAATTTCTTCCCTGAGCCGCTGTACCCGGAGTTCCAGGTTGTTTTCCAGCGCATAGCGGATGGCATCCTCCAGGGTCAGCGCGCTTTCCCCGAAATTGCCGTATTTCATGGCCGGTTTGATCAGTTCCACATCCTGTCTGGCATTTTCTTCCCTCTGTTTGTCCATTTCCTGCGGCGTGGGCACTGTGGTACAGCCCGTCACCGTTAACAGAATGATGCAAAAAAGCAGAAAAGTTTTCTGCAACCCTGTCCGCAGAATTCCTGTGTGCAAACTTTTTTTCTCACCCATAGATTCTCTCCGTTCTCCATTCTGCATTGTGGTTTACGGTTTATAAACATTCTGCATTTTGCAGGGGGGACAGATTCCGAACCCGTCCTTGCATCTTTATAAACCGCCTGTTACCCTTTATGCCCTGTGACGTATATAAAAAAATCATATCTCCGCTTCGGCCGGACTGAAACCCGCACCTTACAGATCCTGCCCTTGCATTCTTTACCTATTCAAAACCCCTCCGCTTGTCAAGTAAATTTATGACAGGAAAGCAGAGTGTAAATCCTGCAAAATCAGCAATTGGGGGAAAAGGTGTATGCAGAGGTAGGATTTTCCTGCCATAAACTGCCAGTTTTCCCCCCTGTTTTCATCAGTACATTCCCCATGATCCCTCCTGGTAGTAACGGTACAGAACCGGCCTTATCTGCGTGTTGATTTTTATTTTTTCCATTTCATCCGTGTCCAGAACCCCCTTGCCGAAATGTATCATGGAAATCACCGCGTCCCTGCTGACAAAACGGGTTTCGATATCCGGATAAGTGATTTTCATCATAATATTTTTCAGATCTTCACTGTCTGCATCCTCTGATCTTACCCCCAGCACCCAGCCCCATTCGCCCATCGTGGGAATCTGGTTGTGGTAGGGAAGAACCGAAAATCCCGCGGACTCCACTGTCCGGATCAGGCAGAGAAAAGCCTTTCGGGAAAAATAGGGACTGGTGGCCTGGGTGACGAAAACTCCGCCCTTTGCCAGATGATGCCTCACCAGGCTGTAAAATTCCGCAGAATATACGTGCATGAGATCCGCGGAATCCGGATCAGGCAGATCAGCGATAATCACACCGTACAACTGCTTTGTTTCCTGCATAAATTTTACGGCATCCCGGTTTATTATCCGCACTCTCGGATCATTCATGGCCCCGCGGTTGATAACGGTAAGCACCGGATGACTGCGCGCGAGATCGGTCATGACCGGGTCTATATCCGCAACTGTCACCGAGCGCACCCCCTTATGTTTCAGAATTTCCCGCAGGGCAAGTCCGTCCCCGCCGCCGATAATCAGAATGTCCTCCGGGTTATGGGAAAGTTTCATGGCCGGATGCACCAGCGGCTCATGGTATTTTTCCTCATCAAAGGTGGAAAACTGCTGCTGACCGTTGATATAGAGCCAGTACCAGTCCTTCCATTGGGTCATGACAATTTTCTGATACGCGGTCTGCACGGAATATATGATTTTGTCCCTGTATTTCCGCTGTTCCCCGTAAAGAATGATCGGGCTGGCAAGAAATGCCAGGCTGATTAAAAAAATCAGACACCCGGAAAACAGAGTCAGCAGCAGCCTTCTGTTTTTGATCAGAAAGAAAAAATACCTCAAAATAAGGGAGGCAGCCAGAAAATTGACTGCTCCCAGAACAATGGGGGTATAGGTCAGGCCCAGATACGGCAGCGCAACAAAGGCAAAAACCATGCCGCCCAGCAGGGAGCCGTAATAGTCTTTTTCCAGAATGCCGGAAATATTGATCCGCAGTTCCTCATACGCACCGTTAATGCGCGTGACCAGGGGAATTTCAAAACCGATCAGATTTCCGATAACAAAAGCCAGGAAATACACCAGAATCTGCGTATATTCAGTGTATACAGCCACACTGTATACTATGGCAGAGGATGCCGCACACAGAACCGAAAGCGCAAATTCGGTGATGATGAAGATATCCAGCAGATTTTCACGGAAAAAACGGCTGATCCGGCTGCCGGTTCCCATGGCAAAGAGCATGAGGGACATGACAATTGTCCACTGAAAAACAGCATTGCCTGCCAGATAGGTCGCCAGTGTGGACAGGACAAATTCCGCAATTATACCAGCGCATCCTGTGGCAAAAATCGCTGTTTTCAGCACAAATCCGAGACGGGAGGTATCAGATGCACCAGCGTATGACAAAAGCTGCTCCGATATAGGAAAGTGCCTCAATATACGCGGCGCCGACATTGGGTTTTTCCTGTCTGGCTATTTCGTCAGTAAGTTTCACAGTCGGCAGAAGCACCAGGTCTGTGAGAAAACGGATAAGCGGAAGCATCAGCAGACCTGAGACTGAAATAATTGCAAATTCAGGCAGATCATCTGACCATGAATGGAAATCCCTGGATGCTGCAAGCCCCACAATTATGCCCATAGCCACCAGCGCACCCGCAAAACTGACCCCTGCGGCAATATTGTCCTTTTCTATTTCATCGTGAATGCTGTAAGGGACAATCATACTGTAAACCTTTGCTGCCAGCATCAGCATAAACTGACCGATTCCCCAGAAGGCAATGGCTGTCCAGATATTGCCGCCTTCTCCTGTCACGGCTCCGAAAATGACCAGCCCGGATGAGACACAGATGCCAAAAATGACAACGCCTGTCCCAGGATTCTGATCCCGGATCAGCTCATCACTGGATTTGAATTTGTACAAAATGATTTTGTCACACAGCAGCCAGGAGATATTAAGAAGAATGATGGACAGAAACCCGTATATGAACAGGTCTATGAGATCGTCAACAATGCCAAGTCCGGGGCCTGCCAGTGTGCCGCCGATGGCCAGAACCAGACCGAAATAATATCCCCCGACCGCAAGGGCCAGCGCGGGATTGTCCCTTTCCACCAGTTCATAGGTCAGGTTGTATTCCCGGTGAATCAGATCGTTGACAACCTTGCCGATGAAAAAAATGATATAAAAGGCTGTAATCAGAACCGCTGCTGTAAGCAGAGAATCGAGATTCATATCTTTTCTCCTGATTTATTTTCCGCTGCTGCCGGATCTGCCGCGGAAACTGGTTTTTGACCGTCCCACACGGCTGGACACCTTTTCAGAAAAAGAGGTTTTTTTAAGACTTTCCCTTGCCATGCGCCGGGCAAAAAAAGCGGGTTTGCTTTTTTTTGTAAAGGCCCCGTTTGTGCCGTACTGGTTTTCAGAACCGTAATAAGGAATCTTGCCGGACACGGAATTTCTGTAGGCATTGAAATCTGTCCGGTATACAGGAGGATGTCTGTCAATGCCCAGAGGGATGAAAAGCGGAAAGGCCGGATAAAATCTCCAGATATCGCCCTGTGTGCCGCTTTGCCAGTGTCCGTAGCGGGAATCTCCCACATAGGGATAGATGGCCGGAGCAGCAGCTTCGATCAGTTCCCCCTCTTTTCTGCCTGCAATGGCCATGCCCAGAAAATTTTCATTGGCCCGGTAAAAATTTTCCGGAACCTCAAACCAGCCTTTGTCCGTCACACTGTCCGGCTGAACAAGCTGGTACTGATGGGAATATTCCTTGAAAAAATTTCCCTCCTCTTTCATGTCCTCCAAAATGATGGAATATTCCGGGACATTGGCAAGCGATTTTTCGATTTTTTTGAGAGGAAGTTCGTCACTGCCGCAACTCCAGAAAAAAAAAGCGGTCCACAGGACTGCGGCGGTAAGCAGGAATCTTTTTTTTCTTTGATATGTGTGAGATAAATTCATAGGCATCTCCTGTTCCGTTTTTTTGCCAAGTTGAATGCCTCCAGACCTGAGAGTGCCCCAGATCTGCCCCTTTTTCAAAAAATTTTCAGAAATCCGGACGGATTCTTCATATTATGACGGTTTATGACGGTCAGCGGTGAATCCGTTTCTTTGATGCAGTCTCTTTCTTACAGCAATCTGCAAAAAAATGCAAGCGTTAAAACAAACGCAACCCTGCCCGAAGAAATCATCGCAATAATCTTGACAAATGCGAATCCTTCCATTATAGTATCTGTGTATTTAATAGCAATGAAAAATGCTCTTTCAGATATATACCCTCAAAAGGGGGCGAAACGGCTTCGACGGGGATAAAGAAGCATAGGCTGCATACCGAGCTTTCCTGCTGCTCGCTAAACGCGGGAAATAAACATAATCGCAGACGATTATAACTACGCCGTAGCTGCTTAGGCAGCTTCCGTCCTGACAGATTTCCTCCTGCGGATCTGTTAAGGGCGTCGACTTTGCGGGATAGCCGCTTCCGGCCGCCTGGTCCGGAAAAGGCGAATTCTTACAGGCTGGCGTTTCAGTGTATCCTGCCTGAAGGAGACCTGAAAAGCGAGATTCAAATTTCAGGATAAGTATGTAGATGCCGATGTGGAATATTTTCGGACGCGGGTTCAACTCCCGCCGCCTCCACCATTTATCTAATGTTTCAAATGTATTAAGCATATAAAAAACCACCTTTCCGTTTACCATGTCAACCCCTTGTCCGCTCATACACCCCACGGACTTCGTCAGCCTCAATCCTGAAATATCTTTCAAACGCCTTATTGGTACTGGTCATCATGGCCCGCCTGATTTCTTCAGGGGAAGCAACCCCCCGAAGCGAAAGAGCAGAGCTGTGCCTTGTACCTCCATAGAGATCAACCCCCTCAATACCCAATGCACCGCAGGCACGTTTCCAGCACTTATAAAAATAACCGTCACCATATCCCTGATCCATCCGGCAGCCCGATACCCCGGAAGCATGACGGAAAAAAAACTGATCCGGAAGCCCGCGGGGAACCTGACGGAGAATATCAACATCTTCTGAAATCAGAGGAACCCTTTTCAGTCTCTTTTCCTTTGGATGAGGAATAAAAAAATAACCGGACTCCGCATCAACTTCTCTTTCCCGCATCCGGATCATCTCTTTAGGTCTGATGGATATATACGTAGACAGCCACTTGACACCAAGCCAAACCTTGAAAGGAAAATTCTTATGCAGATAATCAATAATTTTCTGCTGTGTGCGCTTGTCAACTGTATTTCTGTAACCAAGTTCATATCTGACAGACGGAAACCGGGGAACAGGGAAATCTTCACGGTGGGAACACCAGGTAAAGAAAGAATGAAGAACAGACTTCATATTGGAAACCGTTTTTCTGCTGAGAGTATTCTGTGAATGCAGAAAATCTTCAATTTCAGGAAAACGGATATTCCGGACATCAGTCTGCCCCCAGGCAGAGGACGCCAGGGAAATACAGCGGGAAAGATTGCGGAAAGAAGATGGACATACTTCATTCTTTTTGATCTTGAGCCATTTTTCCGAAACATGCGAAAAAGGCAAAAGTCTGACATAATCGTTACGAACCAACTGCAGACCGTCAAGAAAATTACGGGCATCTTTATAGGTATTAAACCTCCGGGAAAGGGAACGGCCAAACCAGACCTGAAAACGGCCGGTTGCTTTCTGCTTTGGATGAAGCGGACAGAAAAGACCCCGGCGATCCGGATTATGATAAAACCGGGAATCACAAACCGAACAAACCTGATCTGAATAAATATTACCTTTCATAATTCTTCAATCCTCTATACTGTCAAATAAAAAAAATTACTGTGCAGTGGTTTGAGAGATTCTGCTATACGACATCATATCAAAAAGATTTTGAACTGTGTCAAGAGAAGGACTTTAAAGGTTGATTTTTTTCAGTTTTTCAATTTTTTTTTTACGTTATTTAAATAAAAATCATAATAGATTTGAAATAAATGGAAATAAAGACTGTCCGCTAAAAAAAAATTTAAAAACTGAAAAAAATCATCTTAACAGTTCTCTTGACACAGTTCAAAACTTTTTGATTTTCCTGTACTTGGGCATCACTCTCAAACCGGGAGGAGCGAGAGAGAGAAAGAGAGAGAGAAGGGTTTCAGGTTAAAAATCCGCCCCGCCCCCCCTAATGCGCCAAGATACCACATTAAAACAGACTCAGAGAAAGTAACCCGCAATCCCAACAGAATCATGCCTTTTGAGATTTCATGAAGCGTTGGAAATCCCAAAAGGCATGATTCTGTAGGGATTGCTAAATGTCATGCAAGTATCACCATATCATCAGCAGAAAGCGATTTCAGAGCATCCCTGTAACTCTTTCTGTTATCATACCGGGAATGCACAGACCACACCCCGGAACCGTCATATTTTTTAATCAGATTGTTTTCATCATCCGGACGGATCAGCGTAAAACCGGAACGGAGAAGCTTATCACGGGAACATTTATCAGTATATTCAAGTCCCGGAACAACAGAGATCATGGGAAGCAAAAAGCGGATACAGTCAGCAATCATAAACTGATCAGAAACAGAAAGCCTGTAACCATCAACTCCGGGTACATTAAGAGCCGTATGAATAAGTTCAATCCCGTCATGAATGCGAACAACAGAAGTTAATATATCCTGCTCAATTCTGAGATCATCAAATTCCTTACGATCCCGGTTCATTTCATCCCGAAGGTCATCAATTTCTTCAAGAACAGAATCAACCTGAGATGCTTTGGATTTTAAAGAATCATAATCTTCAGGAACCACATCAACCAGGACTTCCTTTTCAATAACCTTAACTTCAGGAACCTGATTCTCTAATTCATCCAAACGAAATTCAAGATTTTCATTAGCACGACTTAATCCTCTTATTTCCATATCCTTTTTAGCATTATGATGCTCCAAAAGACTAATTTCCTCACGAAGCTTTTTGACCACATCAGCACTGACATGCTCACCTGATTCAGCAAGATCAAAAGCCTTTTCTTTTACTTCGGCAGGCATGGAGCGGGAAGAGAGCATCACAAGCGCAGACTTGCCGAACTGATCAAGGAGATTGGAATCTATACCGTTAAACTCTTTCGCAACCCGCATATATTCGGCAGCACGTTCTTTACTCATGCCAAAGGCATGATTTACCCAGGGCAGAAAAGTCCCGTGCCCGCATTTTTCTTTGGCTTCGATAAGGTCACGGCCTGTATCAATGATACTGGTGGCCATCCGATATTTGATAGTTTTTTCTTTCAAAATCAGAAATTCCCTGACATCCGGAACAAGGGAACTGTAATCAAAAACAGCAAGCTGTGTCATTTTTAATCTCCTTTCACCACGGGAAAATGCCAAAAACATAAGGCCAATACACAAATACCGCCAAGCCCAAAAGATAAACTGCAAAAAGCAGAAAAACAGACAAAAATTCTTTCATTTTTCAAATTCCGGATCAGTCCCTGTATTTTCAGATGTTCCCAAAAGATATGGACGGTTAGAACACTCACTGCAGACAAACCATGAACATTTACCATCCATCCATTCAGGACAGATACCAGGCCAGATACAACAGGGCGCAGTAGCAGCAAAAGGCATAAGGTCAAAAGAACAGAACCCGGAATCAGACCGAAAGGACTTTCCGCAATAGCGGCAGATATTCATCAAGGCAGCAGGAACCTCCTTTTCAAAACCGCATTTAAGAATCTCCATAACAACATTAATCCGGATTTTATCATCATCATTAAGAGATTTCTTGATATCCCTTAAAAACAAAAGCGCACATTCTATTTTTTCATCTTCATATGTTTTCATTCTCAACCTGCCCAGCCAGATACATAATGTCTTACAAAAAGACTTTTATAGCCATAGAAAGAAACATAAAAATAATTCCTGCTTCTCATAAGAATATCAGAAATAAATTCAAAATACTCCATAAGACGGGAAAGACGATCAAACATATCATCAGAAATCTGTTTACCCCGATCAGTCAAAATTTCCATAACAACCCTATGGTAATCTTCAGAAAAAAACGGAAGCGGTATCTGATACATTTTCATTGTGATCTCCTCTCACCCTTCATAAGGGCTGCTTTGATTTCATCCTTTGAACCGAATACCCAAAGCTCTTTGGGAACCGGGAAGCCCAACTGAGTCGTTATTCTTTCCAGAAACTCAGCACGTTTTCTTCCAGGACGGATACAAGTAGAAACATACCCCGCCAAATGCCTTGAGTCTATACCCGTACTTATCGATAACCTTTTTAAAATCCCACTTTTAAGTCTCATATTTTTACACCTTATTTACGTGTATATATATCATATAAATAAGGTGTATGTCAAGATAAATCTACACATTTTTTATGAGTTTGATTTCTTACACATTTATCTGATATAAAAAAATTAAAATTATGGAAAACAAAAAATATTTCACAATTGCATTAAGACATATTATGAATTCTAAGAAAATTACTCAAAAAGTCTTAGGAGAAAACATAAATGTAGATCAAAGACATATAAGTGCTTTATTAAATAATAAAAAGAACTTCTCAGACTCTAAAAAAGAACAAATCGCAAATTTTTTTGGAACAACACATCTGGACATGCTGATCCTCGGCAGGGAACTTTCCAAAAGTGCGGAATCCGCACTTTTGACACCAACCCAAAAAGAACCGAGTGCGCTTCTGGGGAATCACGCAGCAGATGATCATCCGGATCAAGACGACCAACCCGGAAGTGGGGAAACAGATCCGAAAGACCGGATGATAGAAAAGATCACCCAGATGCTCAGAGAGATGAACGAGGAAGAACTCCGGGAGCTTGAAGGATACAATCAGAGAATTATCGAAAAAAAACGGATGAAAGAGGAACTGGAAACCATCAGGAGAGAATTGGAAAAAAGGAAAGCAGGATGAACAATCAGAAAGATTCTTTTGTCATAATATGGTTAATGCTTTTTCTCTGTGCTATGTGCACAGGTTTTATCTTATACCAGAAAACCCCGAACAATACCTATATTGATGACACCATGAACTATATAAAAGAGAAAACCGGATATGCCGAACCTGAAAAAAATTCAGCTCCGCCTATCAAAGTAAAAAACTATACCCCAAAGCCTGATCTTGATCTCAGTGCAATAACTTATAATCCCAAAATACAGACAGGAAAGCCATTATATCATGTAAACCGCACTGTAAACCGTAATAAACCCCCCGCAACCCGCAAACCGAAAATATACTCATGGACTGATGAAAAGGGAATAAAGCATTATACCAACATACCACCGGAAAATTTAAACATTGTGGAGAGAGCCTGGGAAGCAGAGGTAAGCAGACCGGAACCGGTAAGAAAATATGCCAGGCAAAACCCGGAATACAGGACAAGCCGAACACCAGCACCGGACGGATCAGCAAGCTATACCCCCGCATCCTATACGAAGAGACCGGAAAAAAAAACAGGATTCAGGGAACTTTCACCAGGCATTTATGAATGTAACGGATATACTTTCAATATAAGCGCCAACAGAGTAGGAGATATGCTTAACGTAAGGGGCAGAGTTTCAGACGGTGAATACTGCGAAAAACTCGAAGCTGAAATTATATGCACAGACAGAAACGGAAGGAGAAAATCTGTCAGAGCAAATCTGACAAATATAGGTGGAAACCGTTCAGACCTTATAAGGGAAGATAAAAAAGTATACAGGAGATACAAAACACCATCTGAAAAATGGGATATTACAAATATTGATGTAACATGCACAGAGAACTGAATTACATATTGTGAATAACTGCCCCAATAAAGAGAAGACCGCAGACAATGCCCGCCAGTCCTTTAAGAAATTTATAAGACTCGTATCTGTCAAGAAAAACCCCATGTAACTCATATTCAGAGAGACAGACGGGAGAATAATCAAAAGTAGGAGAATAATGATTACCTCCGTGTATATCCCAAGAAACATCCCAACATTTAAAAGGATCTGAATCAGTAGAAAAACCGGTAAAACCCTGAATCATAGCAGCAGACAAAGCCTGTTCAAGAGTAGGATAATAATAATCTGCAGCCTGGGTTCCGACAGGCAACGCCAAAAAAAGAAGCAAAAAAAATCTAAGAATCATAGCTTGGCTCTTCCCTAACCTTCGGAGGAGCGGGGGGGGAGGTTCGGTCGCTCGGAGAGCTACCTCCCCCCCCGCTCCTGGTGTTATCAAAACCGCCAAAATCAGACTCGACAGAATAAGACGGAACGAACATATAATAAGAAGCTCCGTTAAAAGTCATAACCATTTCAACCTGATCTTTGGCCTGCTCATAAGATTGAAACTGCTCCAAAACAGGATTATAAATATAGGTGACATGACGTTTTAAAGCAGCATTATAAAAATCAACAGTATTGAGTTTAACCCTCTTATACTCTGTACCCCCAACATTAACCTTTGTTTTGTAAAGTTTAAACTTTTTTTTGGGTTCAATAAAATCAAATTCAGAATCGTAGACAATATCAGGAACAACATAATTTTTCTTAACCTGAGGGGCCAAAGGAGCCGATGAAGGAGAAGAAGAACCGGCAGCAATCTGATCAGGTTTCTTTCTGTCAAAAAATTTCATGGAATCAAGAAAAAAATAAAACGACCCGCCGGTAAAAATAAGCCCAATAAAAACCCACTTCAAAAGCGGATTTCTGAGTTTTTCAGACTCAGAAAATTCCTGACTTTTATAAAGAGAAAAAACAGACTTGTCAACTTTCCATATCTGACGTTTAACATGATCCCCATCAGAACGGAAATTATAGATGAAAGTGCCGGGAATACCGACACCGCGGGGAACAGCCTTAACTTCATACTCAATCAGATGCCGCAAATCGGAAGGAATCTTACTTAAATGCTGAGTTGTCATGTAAATGACGTGACCAAGATGCCGATGTTTTTCAAAATAAAGAAAAACATCCTGATCTCTGAGATACTTCCGAAAAAAACTCTGACATTCATCTATAAGATATACAATAGATTTACCATCAGCAGCCGCCTCCTCAGTAAGATGCGTCTGATAATCAAAATTAAAAAATTTGCTTATACCTCCTGCTTTTTCCAACAAATCATCAAGCTGAAAAACATTTTCATGATTAAAACCGTTTATATTGGTAAGAACAAGATATTCATCTTTTACACGCCATACACCCCGGACACATTCCATATATTTGTCACGAACAGTCCGGACAACCCAGTAAGTTTTTCCAGCGCCATTTTTACCCGTCGAACAATATATCATTAAGACCCCATTCCAGGCAGCGGAATCTGAGTATATCTAAATCCGGCCGTAGTAATAAAATTCATAAATTTTTTGGTGATACGTATTGAAAAAGCAGACAGATAAGCGCTTAAAAGAACAGAAACACAAGCATCGAGCTGCAAATGACTGCCAAACCATGCCCCAAGCCCGACAACTTCAGCAAAGAAACTGTCCTGAAAAAACATGGCAAAATCCGGCGAGACCTGAGTAATAAAATAATTAATCAGAGATACACCGGAGGATGACAAGAACCAGGAAACAACACGGGGAAGAAGAACAAGAATCGCCCCAGTAAGAAGAGTCTTGTAAATAATAATTCTGAAAGCATAAGATTTCAGAAAAGAAAGTAAAGCCCCCCCAATAAAGCCGAGAGCCGGCAACAAAGGCAAAGCCATATTTAATCCCCCAATGCTTCCAACTGAATTATAAAAGCACGAATATAAACAAGCCCAAGCAAAGCCAATCCCATAGTATCTAGAACATCAGCCCAGTTACAAAAATTTAAATCAATATTATCCGATTCCGAGCCAAGAGAAAGAGAAAGAGACAAAGAGCATTCAGGATCAATAAGCCGGACACCAACCTTGTCAGAAGCAATATCATCAACAACTTCCTTAATCTGAGAAAGCCCAGTATTAATAGTCTCTTTATTCTGATTTATATCCGAATCCAATTCCGAAACCTGACTGAAATCAGTATCAACATCATTTTTGGAAGCATAATCAGCCACATTTGAACCAACAGAATTATCAATTTTAGACTGCTCAGAATTGGCAACAGACTGAACTTCCGGTGTAACCTGATCATTATAAGTTGTCATAGCATTAACTTCATTTTCTTCAGTCCAGACATTATTTTCAATGGCAGATACAATGCTGGAATCATCAAAATTAAATTCTTTATCACTTATAGCAGTTGCGACATCATCCAAAGCAACAGAAACATCATCCAATTTAGATGAAAGATTCTGATCCATGGAAGTAACAGAATTATCTATTGAAGAGGTATTATGAACAACAGAAGAAAGTTTGTCATTGGTAGCGTCACTCTGAGATTTGGAAAGAGTCTGCATATCAGAAAGTTGTTTCGATACATCAATAATATTATTATTAAGAGCTTCAACATTTTGAGATATGGGATTCATCAAATTATAAAGACAGGTATCGCAAGTTTCCCCATTCTCACCAAGTGGGGGCTCCTCAAGAGGAGGCGTAGATTCATCCAAATCAGGAGGCGGAAGAATAGGCTCCAAATCATTAGGTGAAACAATATCAGGCCAATCAATATCATCATCACCTGTATCATCATCACCAGTTGAAAGATCACCATCCGCATCAAAACGTTCATTAAGAAATTCACAAATTGAATCAAGACCATATCCGGAAGTAGAATCGCCACCGATATTAATATAAGAAACTCCAGGCGTACAATCAGACCTGGGAGAAGCAGCCGTAAATTGAACAGTCTCAGAACGGGAAACCCCGCCACTCTTAACAATATAACTTAAAACATAAAGCCCCCTGCATTGTTCATCCGTACCCAAAGATTTCCAAGTCCAATTGCCGACAGTATCACCATCTTCTAATCCAAGGGAATCTATACAGCGAGTTTTATCACGCTGAGAAGCAGTGATAAACTCGACCGAACAATGATCAGTCTCGCCACCATCTTCATCACCAATCGAACAGGAAACCGAATCACCGATAATAGAACAATATTCTCCGTCACATGTCCATAAAGGATAAAGTTCGGCAATATCAGAAACAGCAGTTACAGAAACAGAACAGGCACACTCAGGAGGCGTAGACTGAAAAGTCCCGGGACCAGAAACAGTTTTAGAGCAAGCATTACCGGAAACTGTACCACCGGCACCAACAGAAAGATTGAAAGTAGAAGGAGAGCAAGGCTGACAAGCAGGGTTTGTACAATCCCTAACAGTCATATCAACAGAATAAATGGTATTGCAAGAATAACTTTCTTTCCACTGAGAAAAAACAAAACGATATATTTTCTCGCAGCCGTCATCACTCTGAAATATCAAATTAG
>JBFXEJ010000020.1:0-64370 GCA_050180235.1 Desulfococcaceae bacterium | reverse complement strand
ATCACAGTGTTGTAAGCGGAATCAATCTGGTATCTCTGCTGTGGACTGACGGTGATGCCCATATTCCGTGTGATTTCAGGATTTATCACAAACCAGGTGACGGCAAAACCAAAAATGATCATTTTTCGATAGTGGGTCAAATCAGTTGATTCTGAAATTCCCATCCCCCGGCGGGAGGGGCATGGGAGGGGAAAATGCCCTGAAATTATAAACTTTTTCCACCTCACCCACTCCTCCTCAAGGGAGGAGAGTTTTTTCCGCATCATAAACCGGTTTGACCCACTACCCATTTTTCCGACATGCTTTTCAAAACAAAGGCTGCGGGGTTCGGGCCGGAATGCATTCTGTCCGACAGCTGGTATCCGGGGTTAAAAAATCTCAAAATTATTAACAGTTATGAATGGTTGTGGCTGACCAGGCTTAAACCGAACCGCCTGATAAACCCTGACGGTTCAGGAAATATTCCGCTGTCATCTGCGGATATTTCCGAAAGTGGAAGTGTTGTCCATCTCAAAGGTTACGGATTCGTCAGAATATTCGGGATTGTTGACAAAAAAGGTAACACCGGATATTGGGCCACCAATAACCTCTGTATGGATGAATTGGAACGGATCCGGCTTTCGGATTTTTCCTGGACAATTGAGGAGTATCATCGCGGACTTAAGCAGTTCTGCGGTATAGAACGCTGTCAGTGCAGAGGTGCAAAAGCCCAAAGAAATCATATCGCTCTGGCAGTGAGAACCTTTCTCAGATTTGAGATTTTCAGTCTGAAAAGCGGTTATAACTGGTTTGAAGCTAAAACACGCATTATACGGGATGCTGTCAGAACTTATCTCCCGAATCCTGTTTATGCATTTTGATTAACTGCGTAACTCCTATAATCATAAAAAAACCTCCTTTGCTTTTTGCGGGAAAAGTGCTATGACTCCTCCCGCTGTTGCGGTAAACAAAAGGTCACATGGCGGACAGGTCAAAACCCTGTTCAATATCCGCAATGTGAAACAGCGTTCCCCTGCCCGGTATCTTCTCAGGGATTGACGGGCAGGGGAATTTCCTCTTTATGCGTTGCCTGCCTTCATTCCGTAAGTTACCATTCCATGCCGCGACAGCATTGACCGGAGTTTTTTTACCTGATTGCCTCCTGAACTCCCCCACAGTCTTCTTGCTATGGCACTCATGCTGGCCCCTTCCTTTGCCATTTCCAAAGCAGTAAGGCTGTCTTCACTCTCATTCTCCTGCATATCCGCCACTGTCTTTTCAATCATCTTCCGGGTTATGGGTACGCAGTCATAATCTTCCATTCTTGCCTGTTTATTCACAATCCTTTCCGCAGCCTTTGACGCGGCATCCTGCTGTTTGTGTATCACGTTCAGCATTTTCAGTTCATTGTCCGCAGACTGAAGATAATCCGGCCACTGGGAAGGGGAGGAAGGGGAAAAGCGGTTATCCCGGACAGCAAAATAAAACGTGGTAAGTTGCCTCTGTACCTGCCATGCAAGGTCATCCGTAAAAGATTTGACAAGAAGGAGATAGCCGGGCTGGGTTATAAAAATCATCCCGCCCCTGTGCCCGCCATGCCCGTTGCCTTCATCTTGGCAGGACGAATTTTGTATGGTCAAGATTTCAATCCACTCTGCATAAGGGACTTCAAAATAGTCTTCATTCTCAATAAACCGGTGTCTGTTTTCTCTGAAGTTCCTTTTTGCAGTCCCCTCCGGTCTCTCGTGCAGTTCATCCATCATCCGGAAGGTGATAACCGGTTCATTCCGGTATTCAATCCTGCTTACCTCTTTCCCCATAATCTTTACCAAAGCATTGTTTCCATTCATGTTTCATTCTCCTTATAAGGTTTGTTGCCTGCGCAGGCATTAAAGGCAGGGTATCAAACCGTGAAAAAATGTCACAGGTTCCCTGTCCTGTCTGTTTTCTTAGTTTTGGGATAAATCCGCTCTGAATTAAAAACCGTATCGTATTATATTTAATACAAATAGATTAATTTAAATATTATATGGATATAAATATAACCATATATGACTATGTTTCATACATCTGTATTATTATTCAGTCAAGACTTTTTTTTTGCTTTTATACAGACAATAGGTTATCTTATGATTAAAATGTATCAGAAATAAGACACTTGGATATAAATAAAGACAAACACAATATGTTTTCTGTATATAAAGGGGGAATCGTGGTCAAATACCGACTCAAACAGTTGCTTGCTGAAAAAGAATTCAATGAAAACAGGATTGTATCATTGAATGAACTGTCAACGGAACTGGGGGTTGCAAGAAGTACCCTGTCACGGATAGCAAACAACAGGGGCTATGGCACTCAGGTTGAAATCATCGAAAAGCTCTGCCGCTATTTCAACTGTTCCCCAAACGACCTTATGACGATCGTTCCTGATCCGGCTGTGGGGAATGAAGCGGAAGCCGGGGAGAATGCCCGGTGAACGCAAGACAGAAAAGGACTTTGGAGAAAATCTTTGAAAAGCCGGCCCGCTGTGATCTGGAATGGAATGAGGTCAAATCCCTTCTGACTGCCTGCGGTGCGGAAATCAGGGAAGGCAAAGGCTCCCGTGTACGGGTTATCCTGCATAACCGGGTGCTTAACCTTCATTCCCCGCATCCGCACAAGGAAATGAAGAAATACGCTGTCGGTCTTGTCAGAGATTTTCTGGAAATCACAGGAGAAAAGCCGAATGAATAACACCCTGAATTACAATGGATATTCCGGAAGCGTTCAGTTTGATGCCGCAGACAGAACCTTTCACGGCCGCGTGCTGGGGATTGCGGATATTATCGGTTTTGAAGGGGAAAGCGTAAAGGAACTTGAACAGGATTTCAGAAACGCTGTGGATGACTACCTTGAAACCTGCCGGGAAATGGGAAAAGAACCTGAAAAACCCATTCCCGGAAAAGTGATTCTGGAAATTCAGCCTGATCTGCTGGCCTTTATCGCTCTTGAAGCCGGACGGGAAAACAAAGGCATAGAAGCATGGATTGCCGACACATGCCGGAAGGCAGTTGAAAAAAGCCTGAACCTGTAAACAGCACAGGAAGAGACAAACTGATGGTCAGAAAAGCAAAACTGTATGAAAAGGCTCTGGGTTCACCCGGCAGCCTTTCCTTTGACGAGTTATGCAGTCTGGCAAAACAGGCAGGGTTTGTGTTCCGGAAGCAGAGAGGAAGTCACCGGGTTTACAAACACCCGGAAAACGGGGAAATGATGAACTTCCAGCCGGACGGAAACATGGCAAAAAAGTATCAGGTCATACAACTGCTTAAAACCATAAAGCAATACGGCCTGATAAAGGAGGATTGATATGTTCAGATACTCTGTAAACCTGAGATGGAGTGAGGATGACGGGTGTTACATAGCGGAAATACCGGAATTTCCCGGACTGTCCGCGTTTGGCAAAACCCCTGAAGACGCGGCGCGGGAAGCCCGGACTGCGGCTCTGGGATTCATGGAAGTGTACAAAGAAGACGGCATTCCCCTTCCGGAACCGTTTACCCTGCAAAAGGCAGCATAAAAAAAAACCCTGCTCCTGAACAATCACAGGGCAGGGGAATTTTGCGGAATTTTATGCCGGTATTGTGCCGGTTTCATATGCCAAAAGCGGAATTATGCACCGGCCCAGACCATTATAACAATCTGATATTATTGATTTAAAATTCCAAAATTATAACTGGCAGTCAAGAGGCCAGGGGTTCGAGCCCCCTCAGCTCCACCAATGAAATCAAGGGATTGGGCATTTATGCCTGATCCCTTTTTTGTTATATGGCGGTCTTCATGCGGTTTTTGCTGTTTATTCCAGCACCCGGGACTCCAGAACCTGGTTCACGGAAAAATTTTCCAGCCCCAGATAATATGCGGCAGTGTCAATGAGAGCGGCCATGGGCGCAAGACCGACAATTTCACTTCCGGCAATCCGCACACCGTAACGGCGGGCCTCAATCCGGATCAGCTCCATCACTTGGTATAAAGCGGTTTTCTCACAGTCTGTCATGTTCATGGAAACCTGCACCATGCCCCGATCCCTTACTTCCACGCCCATTGCCCTGCAGTAACGCAGTCCGCCGCTGATATGCCGCACCTTTTTGGCAATGGTCTGTGCAATATCCAGCCGATCAGTGTCCAGATTTACGTTAAAGGCCACCAAAGGCATCCGAGCTCCAACGGCTGTGACTCCGGCAGTGGGATGAATCCGGGCCGGGCCGAAATCAGGTTTCCATGCCGGATCACGCAGCTTTTCGGCCATGCCTTCAAACTGTCCCTTACGGATATTGGCCAGATTCCTGCGTTCCGGAACACAGGCCGAGGCTTCGTATAAAAAGACCGGAAGATCATATTTTTCCGCTGCCTGCCTTGCCACCTGCCTTGACAGTTCCACTGCTTTGGCCATATCTGTATTCCGAATGGGAACAAAAGGCACAACATCTGCTGCCCCCATCCGGGGATGCTGTCCATGATGTTTTGTCATGTCAATGAGTTCCACAGCCTTTCCAATGGCCGCAATCACAGCCGCTCCAAGTGCTTCCGGCTCTCCCGCGGCAGTGACCACCATGCGGTTGTGATTTTCATCATGCTGAAAATCAAGCAGTCTGACCCTGTTTCTGCCCCGGAAGGCCCCAAGGATTTTTTCCATCTTTTCCTGATCCCGGCCTTCACTGAAATTGGGTACGCATTCCATAATCTGATTCATTGTGTCCATGCCTGCCAATTATCACAAATCAGATCAGATTGCAAATTTCCATTTTTTTTATTGCCTGAAAAGCAGAATATGGGTTAAAATATCTTTTTGCACTGTCATATTATGAGATTGTTCCGGTCTGATTTTCAGCGGGGAGGGTATCATTATGGATAAGAATGCCAAAGAGGTTTTCCGGTATCACGAGGAAAGCAAACATCATTTTCACCGCTTCGCGAGGTCTGCCGGATATATGGACTGGAAAAATCAGCCCAATCCCTTCCGGTTTTATAAAGGAAGCGAACCCGTATCTTTTCCCCTGCTGAAAACAGATCCGGCCGGAAAATATATGGATTTGTACCAAAGGGGAAAAAATCCTGTCCGGCCTTTTACTCTGGAAAATATCAGCGGATTTCTGGAGCTTTCTCTGGGGCTTTCAGCGTGGAAATCAGCAGGCGCAGAGCGATGGCCCCTGAGAATAAATCCGTCCAGCGGAAATCTTCACCCGGAAGAGGCCCATATTATACTGCCCGCGATGGAATATCTGCCATCGGGTCTGTATCATTATAACTCTTTTCTGCACGCGGCAGAGCCCCGTGCAACTGTTCCTGCACAAATGTGGGAAAAGATCCGGCATCATTTTCAGACCGAAGTTTTTCTTATCGGGCTGAGCAGCATTTTCTGGCGGGAATCCTGGAAATACGGGGAAAGGGCTTTCCGTTACTGCCATCTGGATACAGGTCATGCTCTGGCAGCGATGTCTTTTTCAGCCGGTCTTATGGGATGGAAACTTAGCAGTCTGGACACCCTTTCCCATGCAGATATGGAGATGATTCTGGGTTTTGACCGGACACAGTGGAGAGAATGCGAAGCAGAGGAGGCGGAAATTCTGTGCGCAGTTCATGCCTTTGGATCAGAAATTCCCCATAATCTGCCTGATGATATTATTGGGGATTTTTCCGCTCTTTCTGTGCAGGGAATTCCCAATGCCCTGAGTTCCCGTCCGATCAGATGGGACATTATTTACAATACTGCTGAATGCACACGCAAACCCCGCACTTTGGAAATTCCGTGCAATATCGGCAGCCGCCCTTTCCGAAAAGATGTTATTTCCACTCTCCCTGCCGCGAAAATCATCCGCTCCCGCAGAAGTGTCTCGGCATTCAGCACAGCAGGCCGCATGGACAGAGAAATTTTTTTTGCCATACTGGATAAAACCGTTCCCCGGAAAAATTCTCCGCCTTTTGATGCGGAAACAGAAAATCCCCGTGTGCATCTGCTGATTTTTGTCCACCGGGTGGACGGACTGGAACCGGGAATTTATTTTTTTCTGCGCGCGGAGACGGATTTGTCCAAAATCCGGAGCAGAACTTCTGAAGCTCTGCTGTGGCAGCAAATCACAGAGGATTTTCCCCTGTATCTGCTCCAAAAAGGGGATGCAGCAGAGACAGCGGTTTCCCTCAGCTGTGATCAGGCCATCGCGGGAAACAGCGTATTTTCTCTGGGAATGCTGGCAGAATTTAAATCTTTGGTGGAAAAAGAGCCTTTCCGTTACCGCGATCTGTTCCGGGAATGCGGCATGACCGGACAGGTGCTTTATCTGGAGGCCGAGGCACACGGGTTCCGGGGAACCGGCATTGGCTGTTTTTTTGATGATCCCGTGCATGAACTCATTGGTCTCAAAGACAATTCCTTCCAGAGCCTTTATCATTTCACTGTGGGGAAAGCAGTTGAGGACAAACGCATTTCCACCCTTCCTCCCTATGAACATCTCAAACCGGAAACAGGGCTGTGAATCCATATGCTGATAAAAAAGAAACATATTTTCCTGATACTTATCCTGACTGCATTTGCAGGTTCTGTTTTACGGGCGGAAGAGGGGCAGAAAAAGACAATTCCCCTGATACCGGAGGAAATCCGCTGGCTGGAATCGCACAAAAACATCCGGATTACAGGCCCCCGCGCGTTTCCGCCCTTTCATTTTATTGAAAAGGACAACAGTCATCACGGCATGAGTGCCGATTATATGCAAATCATCAGCCAGAGTCTGGGGATACGCTTTGAAGAAATGCCTGACATGACCTGGCCCGAAGTTCTGAAAAAAGTCGAAAACCTGGAAATTGACATGCTTTCCTGCGCGTCCAAATCACCGGACAGGGAAGTATATATGAACTTCACTTCCCCCTATCTTTCCTTTCCGGTTGTGATTATCACTCAGAAGGACGCTCCTTTTGTCAGCGGTGTTGAAGACCTGAAAGGGAAAAAAATATCTGTGGTTGCCAAAGTTTTCCCCCACGGCTGGCTGGAAAGGGATGGGATTGACTATATTCCGGTGTTTGCGAATTCCCCTCTCGGATGCCTGGAAAAAGTGGCTGTGGGACAGGCTGATGCCCATATCGCGAATCTGGCCGCTGCCAGTTATCTGATTGAAAAAAACGGTCTGGCAAATCTGAAAATCGCAGCTCCGACCGCATACAAATATTATGATCTCAGCATTGCAGTCCGCAAAGACTGGCCTGAACTGACCGGCATTATGGAAAAGGCCATTGCCTCCATCACTGTGGAGGAGCACAACGCCATCCGTCAGAAATGGCTTTCTGTGCGTTACGAACAGCGCTTTGATCCGGTTCTTGTGCGCAAATTCATTTTTCAGGCCGCAGCGGCAATTCTAATCATTCTGGGGATGGTTTTTCTGCGCAACCGGCAGATCCGGCAGAGTGAAGAACGTTTCCGGGGCCTGACCGAATATGGAAAAGATATTATCCTGACATTCCGGCCGGACGGAAAAATCGTGTATCAGAGTCCCTCACTTACTCCGGTGCTGGGATATGACGCGGGAGAACTGGAAGGATCTTCTGTTTTCTCCCTTTTCCATGAGGAAGACAGGGAAACATGGCAGGAAATGCTTACGTCCCTGCTCAGAGGAAAAGGCCCCCGCTCCATTGAACACAGGATGCGTCACCGGGCCGGACATTACCTGTACGTGGAATCCCACTGCGTCAATCTTCTGGACAACCGGGCTATGAAGGCCATTGTGCTCAACGCGCGGGACATCACTCAGCGCAGACAGAACCGGATGGAACTGCAGAAGGCCAAAGAGACGGCAGAGGCGGCCAACCGTGCCAAAAGTGTGTTTCTGGCCAATATGAGTCATGAAATCCGCACTCCCATGAATGCCATTCTCGGATTCAGCGAACTGCTGATGGACAAAATCTGGGATCCCCGGCAGAGAAAATATCTTCAGAATATCCATTCCAGCGGAAAAACCCTGCTTTCCCTCATAAATGATATTCTTGATCTTTCCAAAATTGAGGCAGGCAGGATGAAAATTCAAAAAGAACCTGTAAATCTAAAAGGGCTCATCCATGATACAGTGCAGATATTTTCTGCAAAATTCGGGGAAAAAGGACTCACACTGAAAACAGAGCTGGAAAATTCTGTTCCCCCCGCGCTGCTTCTGGATGAAGTCCGTATCAGGCAGATTCTGATGAACCTGCTGGGAAATGCACTGAAATTCACCCATAGCGGAGGTGTAATTGTCCGGGCATACTGCCGGGCGGAACAGAATAATGTATCCGGAAACGCCGTCTGTCTGATCATTGAAGTGGAAGACACAGGCATTGGCATTCCCGAAGATCAGCAGGAAGTGATATTTGAATGCTTCCGCCAGCAGGAGGGACAGAAAAACCGGGAATACGGCGGCACAGGTCTGGGGCTTGCCATTACCCGGAGTCTGGCAGAAATGATGAAGGGCAGGGTTTTCCTGCAAAGCAGTGTGGGCAAAGGCAGTGTCTTCAGGGTGGAACTGGGGAATGTGAAAACAGCGGAAGGAATTCCGCGTTTGGAAGATGCCGGGGAGACGAAAACGGAAACTGTCCGTTTTGAAAACTGCAGCATTCTCATTGTTGATGATATTCTCTCCAATATTGATCTGGTGAAAGGATATCTGGAACATACGGACATCAGCATGATGGAAACAGAAAGCGGGGATGCTGCCCTTCAACTGCTTGGGCATCTGCGGAAAAAACCGGATCTGATTCTTATGGATCTGCGAATGCCGGGCAGAGACGGTTATGAGGTGACCCAAATCATCAAACAGGATGAGAATCTGAAACAGATTCCGGTTATTGCCCTGACAGCCTCGGCCATGAAGGATACGGAGGAAAAAATAAAAAAACTCTTTGACGGATACCTGCGCAAACCATTTTCCCGGCGGCAGCTTTTTGAAGAGCTCAAACGTTTTCTTCCCTACAGCAATGTCCCGAAAACCGCAATTGCGGAAGAATCGGAGGATATGTGGGCGGAAGTGCCGGAGGAAAGCAGACGCAGATTCCCTGAACTCATTTCCCGGCTGGAGGCGGAACTGATCCCCATGCGCGAAGAGATCGGAGAGGTGCTGGCCATTGATGAAATTGCGGAGTTCGCGATTCAGCTCAGAGAGCTGGGAGAGCAGTACGGCATCTCTCCTGTAACTGCTTACGGAAAAAAGCTCTGCGAGCATGCGCAGCATTTCAACATCCGGGAAACGGAAAAACTTATGGCAGATTTTCCCAAAATAGTCGACAGACTTTATGCAATGGACACAAAAAAATGAAAATGGCTGAAACCAGGGATTTGTGCAAAAGTTACAAAGTGGAAAACCGGGAAATTCTGATTCTGGATCAGATCAGCCTTTCAGTGGATGCCGGGGAATTTCTTGTGATTGCAGGGAGCAGCGGCAGCGGAAAAAGCACGCTCCTGACACTGATGTCCGGGCTTGACAGACCGGATTCCGGCAAAGTGCTGATTCAGGGACGGGACATCAGTCATCTGAAAGAAGATGAACTCGCTCCACTGCGCAACGCTGTGTTCGGTTTTGTATTCCAGTCCTTTCATCTGGTTCCATCCCTGACTGCTCTGGAAAACGTCATGTTTCCGGCAGAACTCAGACGCGATCCGGATGCGGCTGAAAAAGCCGGGGTTCTGCTGGAACGGGCAGGCATGGGAAAACGGAAAGGCAGTTTTCCCCATCAGCTTTCAGGCGGTGAAAAACAGCGGGTCGCCATCTGCCGCGCTCTGATCAATGAACCGAAAATCATTTTTGCAGATGAACCCACAGGAAATCTGGATTCAGCACACAGCCGGGCAGTACTAAGCATCCTCTGCCAACTGCGGGAGGAAAAAGACGCTGCCCTGGTGCTTGTGACACACAGCAAAGAAATTGCGGATATGGCGGATCGGGTTGTTTTTCTGAAAGATGGCAGATTGGACATTTAACAGCAGTACCTTTGTCAGAGAGGAAGGAATGCCGTTTACCGCGCATTCATATCTTCTCTGAAAACTCTCATCTGTTCCTGTGTCAGAATTTTCTCCAGGTGTTTTTCCATTTCCGGATCAGGCATCCACCTGTCTTCGGGCAATGGAAGAGAACCTTCCGGCCCGCTTTTTCCGCACATTTCCCGCTGCTTACGCATGTTATCCCTGATAAGCGGCCGCATATTCCGAATCTGTTCATCACTGAGACCGAGCCGTTCCCGGAGCCGGGACAGTACCGTATTCGGATTCACCATTCTGCGGTTTCTGCCATGTCCATGCCTCATCAGACCCTGTTTCATTTTCTCCCGGATTTTTTCCATTTTTTCCTGCTGATCCGGTGTCAGTACTGATTTGATGCTGTTGATATGGCGATCCAGGATTTCTTCGGCATGCGGCCGGTTTTTTTCCATAAATTCATCCAGTTCTTCCCGAAGTTCTGCTGAAATTCTCCTGAGCTGCACCTGCTGTTCCACACGCAGATCCAGTTCCCTTTCCAGTTTTCTGATGAATTTCGGTATCAGAACATCCGGAGGTCCCTGCATCATTGTCCGGAATCTCTTTCCCATGTATATGGATGTACCCAGAGAACCGGTAATTCCTCCCAGAAGAAAAACCAGAACTATACCTGCCATTATTTTGAATTTGTTCATTTTTCAGATATTCCGCCTATAACAGGCCAAAAGACTGCACCAAATCAAAACCCAGGGGATCACTCACAAGCATCCGGGCCAGTTCATATTCAGTCTGAAAATCGTACTGAAACGCATAAACAGACAGGAGAATCACCAGAACGCAGGCCGTGGCCGCAAAACGCCAGACAAAGCGGTTGAACAGAGCCAGATTAAAAATCTTTGCATTGGGCGGCTCCATATTCCGAATCCGGCGCATGGTTTTGATCTGCCATCCGTCAGGAATTACAGCCAGCTCTCTGTGCTTTCCGGCAGAGGCCAGCAGTTTCATGATTTTTTCTTCATTGATCTTCATGATTGTGTTTCCTTTTTCCCGAATTTTCTGCTCAGCAGGGTGCGGAGTTTTTTCCGGGCACGGAAAGATCGGATCTTAACATTTGCCACGGTCCATCCAAGCATCTGTGCTGCCTCCTGTCCGGAAAGTCCTTCCAGATACACCAGTTCTGTCACCATTCTGTCTTCAGGTGACAACTGCGCCAATGCCCAGTCCAGCAGCTCTCCGGCCTCTTCTTTCCGTCCCATTTCCTCATAACTCTCTGCCGCCTGAACGGAAAGAAGGATTTCTATGCGTTCCTGCTGGGCCTCACTGAGCGTACTCATGGGAACTTCCCTGTCTCTGTATTTCTTCCGCCAGAAATCATAGCAGGTTCTTACTGCAATGGCAGAAATCCAGTTTCTGAAATCAGATCTTTTTTTCAAACCAGGAAGTGCCTGATATGAGCGTATAAAAACATCCTGGGCTGTTTCTTCGACCGAAGCAAAGGGAATATGCCGTTTTACGATCCTCAATACAGGGAATTCGTATTTTCGGACCAGGATTTCAAATGCGTTGGCATCTCCCTGTATCACCTTTTCGATGATCACAGAATCATCAGGTTCGGATGTGTGACGGATGTTTTCCATTGTGTGCATTCAGATTCCGGAAAAGTAAAGAAGTGCGGAAGCCTGGCTCCCGCACTTCATAAGGATGCCTTAGGCATCAGATCCGTCAAGCCAGTCTTCCATTCTGTCCCATTTATGCTCAAACCGCGTTTTCATTCTTTCCGTCATTTCCGCACGGCGTTTTTCCATTTCGGCTTTCTGTGCATCGGTCAGCACCTGTCTGACTTCATTCATGATTTTTACACGAAGCACAGTCGCCTCTTCCTGCGCTGCTGCCACTGTTTTATGTGCTGCCCGCACATTTTCCTCTGTGGGATTTGCGCCGTGAATTACCTGGGCCATATTCTGTCTGGCATCAATGACACTCTGCTTTTTCGCTTTGATCTCATCCAGATGGCTGTTGAGAATCTCACGCACCTTTGTATTCTGCTCATCCGTAAGATTCAGAGATTGAAGAAAACGCATTCCCATGCCTCCGGGGCCTCCCATGCCCTTTCCTGCGCAATTGCCGCCGCGTCCCTGTCCCCTGGCTGCTGCCATTGCAGCACCGCCAAAAATCATGGCAAATACCACTGTCGTAATGACAAGTTTCCTGAGTCTCATTTTTTTCTCCTTTTGTTAATGGTTTTGTCTCAGCATTTCTGCCTTCGTGAGGTATAGTCGCAGGGATACAGAAAAGGTTACAAAAAAAATATGTGTGCAAAATTTTTTTTCAGGGTGACAGTCTCAGGCAGTCTGCAAAAATGGCAAAGTTCCGTTACTTACAGAAATCCCTGTTTTCTGAAAATCCGAACCTGTTTAAGATTTTCCGGCAAGTCAGAAGGTTTTCCCTTTACCGCAAGAAATATGGCAGGGTATCCGGAAGCAATTCTGCCTGCCTCAGCGGAAATCCCCAGCAGTCCGGCACCGTTGCATGTGGCGCATTTCACAGCCTCGGATACGGAAAAACCGGACTGCATCAGTATCTTCAGTTCTTCCCTGACAGACAGACCGTGAAAAACCCCCAGACTTCCCGCGTCTGTGCCCAGGGCAATGGAAACGCCCAGTTCCCTTGCCAAAGAGATCTGCTCTGCCTGATGCAGGTAAGTTCTCCGGGCTGTCCCGGCTTCCAAACTGCCCGGAGCCAGATGTTGTGCATAGGCTTTCATGGTGATGGCTGTGGGAACCCAGAACACGCCCCTGTCAGCCATGCGTTTAAGATTCTCCTCTCCCATGAAGAAACCGTGTTCCACAGAATCACATCCGGCCTGTATGGCAGAGGCCACAGGCAGATTTCCGTTACAATGCACCATGACTTTCAGTCCCAGACTGTGGGCCGCAGCCACGGCCTGCGTCAGTTCATCCAAATCAAACTGGGGAGGCGTCTGTTTTCCGAACTCTTTGAGGCTGTTGATTCCGGACTGCACAATTTTAACATGATCGATCCCCGCGGATTCTGCGGCAATGGCCTCAGCAAGACTTCGCCCTTTTCCCGGAGGTCTGCCTATAAGACGTCCGTATCTCCCATCTTTGCGCCAGGCTCTGCCTGGGGACATTATACGGACAGGCATTTTGTCCATATAGAGATTCCGGTATTGAAGGGAATGACCTGCATAATCCCCTCCATCCCGGACAGCAAGCACACCGCAGCCCAGCAGTTGCTCCAGATGTCCGGATATGACAGGTTTCATTTCCTCAAATCCTGCATTCAACTGTTTTTCACGGACTGCCAAATCACCGGTTCCGGACATGAACAGATGCAGATGACTGTCAATCAGACCGGGCACAAGAGTGCAGTCTGACAGGTTCAACATTTCCGGCAGATTTGTATCTGCTTCTCTTATATTTCTGATTTCCCGGACAGTTCCGTCTGCAATATGCAGAAGAACATTTTCCTGAACCGGCCCCCCGCGTCCGTCTATCAGCCATCCGGCCTGTACCCAAATTTCTTTTTTCATTTTTTTTCCAATTCATAAATTTTCCTGAGGAGTGCAGAAATTGTATTTATAGTGCATCATTTCACTTAAAATTGCAGGTCGGATTAGCGTAAGCGTAATCCGACAGCCCGAAATTCATTTGGAATACACCCACAATTTAAGTTAAAACAATGCAATAGTTCTCCAGATAAGTTTGTCCGTCAGCGGGAGGATATCCCAAATCGGAAGAAGCAAAAAAATCCTCTGTGTCCTCTGTGAAAATCTCTGTGTCCTCTGTGGGAAAGAACAAATTTTTTCTGGACAACTTTATTTACCGCAAAGATCGCAAAATTTTTTTCTTTGCATCCTTTGCGGTTAAAAAAGAATGCAAAGAATCCTTTCCGGCAGTACATGGAGATTAAAAAAGTTGGACATGAAACCGGTTTCTGCATTTCCGGCAGATGAATTCCGCACTGTCTGCTCTGTTTTTGGAACTGATATTCAGAGAGCCCCGGCCACTGACTTCCAGAACCCGGATATCCCTGCTGCCGCATGGGCATATCCGCTGTTCATCCTCTGGTTTTCCATACACAGAAATCGGTTCGCCCACACGCATTTCGGAAAAAGTTTCTGTTTCATACATTACTCCGGGCTGATTACCGTGAATATGGCCGGAAATTTTTTCTGTGATTTCATCCATATATTTCAGTTCATGTTCCCATATGCGGACAATTTTCCAGCCCAGTGCCCTAAGTTCATCATCAACTGCCATATCCCGGAGAACATTGCGCCGCAGTTTGTCCTTCCAGAAATCCCATCTGGTTTTGGGTGCGCTATAATGAATGGGGCAGCCGTGCCAGAAGCATCCGTCCACAAATACTGCAACACGGGCCTGGAAAAATACCAGATCAGGCCGTCCCGGAAGATCGGAATGAAGACGGTAGCGCAGTCCTCTGGCCCACAGGGCTTTGCGCAGCAGGATTTCAGGTTTGGTGTTCGTACTCCGTATGCGGGACATGTTTTCTGAACGGGTCATTTTCTGCGGCTTTTTCATATTGTTTCCAATGTCTTTAAGCAGGTCTGATACCAAATCTCCATTGACCTGATACAATCTGCACTTTAGGACGAAACTGATCCGGAGGAGTGCAAAAATTAAGCGGAGCGGTTTTTTGCACACGCGCAGCAGAGGAAAAACTGACAATAAATATTGCATCAAATCAATAGAGAATTGGTATGAAAGGTATTCATTAACGTGAGTTCGGCATAAGCATGGGCAGATTTTTTTCAGACTTCATGAACCTTTGTGTCTCTGCGGCTGAAAAATGCCTTCAGATTCAGGAAGCAGCAAAATCTGCCCTGCCTGTTTTCATTAAAAATTCAGACAGATTTATATCGAACTCATGTCTTCATTTTATGCAGCCCTTTCAAAAATCAGGAACTTTTTTCATGATGTCAAAACTCAATATTGCCGGGAGTACGGGGAAAAGGAATCACATCCCGGATATTCCGGATGCCGGTCATAAGCATGATCACCCGCTCGAAACCCAGGCCGAAACCGCTGTGGGGGACACTTCCGTATTTCCGTGAATCCAGATACCACCAGTAATCCTCTTTTTTCAGACCGCTTTCCGCCATGCGGGCTTCCAGAACATCCAGCCTTTCCTCACGCTGACTGCCCCCGATGATTTCGCCAATGCCCGGAACCAGCACATCCATTGCAGCCACGGTTTTGCCGTCATCATTGACCCGCATGTAAAAAGGCTTGATCTGCTTTGGATAATTGTACAGAATCACCGGTTTTCCAAAATGCTCTTCTGTGATATACCGTTCATGCTCAGACTGCAGATCTTTTCCGTATGCAATGGGAAATTCAAATTTCTTTCCGCATGATGTGAGAATCTCAACTGCTTCGGTATAAGGCAGCCGGACAAATTCCCCTTTGAGAATGCTTTCCAGAGTCCTCATCAGTTCTTTGTCCACAAATTTGGCAAAGAGTTCAACGTCTTCTGCACAGTTGTCCAGCACATGCTGCGTCAGATACCGGATCAGTTCCTCTGCCAAATCCATATTGCCGTTTAAGTCGCAGAATGCCATTTCCGGCTCCACCATCCAGAATTCTGCAGCGTGTCTGCTGGTATTGGAATTTTCCGCGCGGAAAGTGGGGCCAAAGGTATACACATCTCCCAAAGAAAGGGCAAACATCTCAGCCGACAACTGACCGGATACCGTAAGGCTGGCCTCTCTGCCAAAAAAATCTGAACAGTAATCAGTTTTTCCCTCTTTCCGGGGCAGATTTTCCAAATCCAGGGCTGTCACCCGGAACATTTCCCCCGCTCCTTCGCAGTCTGATCCTGTGATAATGGGCGTGTGGATATAATAAAATCCTCTTTCCCTGAAAAATTTGTGAATTGCCCAGGCCAGTTCCGAGCGGATGCGGAAGGCCGCGCCGTATTTGTTTGTTCTGGGACGCAGATGGGCAATGCTTCGGAGAAATTCATCAGTGTGACGTTTTTTCTGCAAAGGAAAGGTTTCAGGAGACAGACTGATGATTTCCACCTTTTCAGCCTTAATTTCCCATTTCTGCCCGCTCCCTTCGGAAGCTGACAGTTTTCCGCAGAAAGCCGCGGCTGAGCCTGTGCTAAGTTTTTTCACTTCCTCGTAATTTGGCAGGGATTCGTCCGCTATTATCTGAATGTTTTTCAGGCAGGAACCGTCATTGAGTTCTATAAAGGAAAAGGTTTTGGAATCCCGCCGGGTTCTCACCCATCCTTTGACAAGCACTTCATCAAAAGGGGATTCCGAGACCAGCAAAGAAGATATTTTTGTCCGTTTCATAATGTTCTCCGTTTTCCGGGTACTTGTTTAAGGTGTCAGTGTTCAGTCTCTTACACCTGAATCCTGACCCTTTCACACTTTCGCATTTTTTCAGCAGATTGAAAAGGATTTTCAGCACAGGGATAAATGTTTCATTTCCTCATATTTCCGGAAAAAACTTATCTCTGTATTGACAGAACCGAAATTTCTGCGTAATTCTGCAATATTCAGGACATCGAAACCTTTCCGGAGGAGTCACTCCGGAACCGGGCAGTACAGACCTGCAAAAATATAATTTTTGCACTCCCGAACCGCCCTGAAACTGCTTTGCGGAAAATTTTACGATCTGCCGGCAGTCAGCAGATTCTCCGCAATCACAAAAAAACTCTTTGTTTTCTGTGGAAAAAAAATTGGACAAAACAGATATTCGCGACTGTTATGAAATCATCGGAGTGGAACCCGGAGTTTCCCCCGATCAGTTGAAACAGGCATACCGGGATTTGGTAAGTGTCTGGCATCCGGACAGGTTTGCCAATAATCCCAGGCTGCGGGAAAAAGCAGAGGAACAGTTAAAACGCATCAATATTGCCTATCAGAATATCCGCAGACTTTCTTTGTATGAAAATGGATCGTGGCAGTCCAAAACACAGCCGGATGGCAGCGGGGAGAAGCCTGAAAACGGTGACAGTGTATACGGTCAGACAGAATACGAAGATCATATGCCTGAAAAAGAGAAAAAAAGGCAGATTTTTCCGGAACCGTGGGAATGGCTGAAAAAGTGGAAAACTGTTTTGCTGACAGTCTTCTTCGGAAGCCTTCTGCTGTTTTTCACGGTCCTGTTTTTTTTTGCCATACGGCTTTCTCCCCATGAATTGGAAAAACTGGAGAAACAGAACCATCCTTCTTCTACTTCAACTGTGAAAGTGCAGGCCCCGCAGATGCAGACCGAAGAAAATGAAACCCCGGATTCGGCAGAAGCAGATTATACCTGGCTGGAAGATTTGAAACAAAGAATCGCATGGGAAAAAGAGGAACGGAAAAAAAGAGAAGAGCAGGAAAAAATCAGGGAAACGGAAGATGTGAAGGCACCGGAAGACAGCGTACCACTGTCTGAAACAATTGATCCGGTAATTCCAAAAGAAGGCGGTTTTCCCAGGACAGGAAAAAAAGAGCAGGAAAAAATCAGGGAAGTAAAAGATGTGAAGGTGAATCCGGAAGATAAAGTACAGTTATTTGAAATAATTGATAAAATACTTCCAAAAGAAAAATTTCCGGCCCGGAATTCCGGGCCGGATACAGGCACCCGATCAGCATCTGAAAGAAACATCCGGCAGGATATGAACCACAGCCGGGACTATTTGGCCCGTATTCCTCCCGCGGAAAGCAGGAATACTCCGCAGGAAAAAAACAGGGAAGAGCGCATCCGGCAGTACCGGAATTACATCCGGCAGCATCTCCTCCAATCCGGCAGCAGGTTTGTTTCCGGAACCGATGGAACGGTTACAGACACCCGCACCGGTCTGATGTGGTGTATTCTCAATTCCTATCAGGAAACCGGAAATTATCTGGATTACGGCAGTGCAGTCCGTTATGCAAAAACTCTGCAAACCGGAGGATACAGGAACTGGCGGTTGCCGACTTCCTCGGAACTGGCTGAAATTTATATGGTTGATCCTGTGTTTCCCGATACCGGGGGAAAATGGTACTGGACTTGTGAAACCTATATAAAAGGATGGAACCGGACAGCCCGGATTGTCAGACCCGGAAAACATAAACGCATCAGCGATGAATATGCCAATCTGCATGAAAGAGGCATGGTTCATGCTGTGCGCCATCCCTGAAAATGTACGGAAACCAATGACTGAGACTGTTCCTGACTATGGATATATCTTTGAAAACATGACTGCCAAAGCCCGGAAAATTCTCTTGACATAAGATAGAATTTTAGGATAAATAAAGTACTTAACGGCAATCTGCAAACAAATGTCAGGTATACCGTTCAGGCTATAAGTCTCAGAGTGCCGGATTCATCAAAAAAGGGCAACTGACGGATAAAATAATGTGCTGTGACAATCTTGAACTCATAACTGATGTTATGCACTGTCCTCATACCCGCGAAAACCGGATTCCAGTTCCGCCGGTATGACATCATATATAGTAACTGATGTTACGCCGGATCGTCATACCGGCGAAAGCCGGTATCCGGAAGCCGTTGAAAATACCGGATTCCGGCTTTCGCCGGAATGACGGTCAAAGAGAATAACTGCCTGATTTTTGGAAAGGCTGCGTAAAATCAGACAGTAATATGCTGATTTTTTTAGGTGATTTCTATTAAAGATTATACCGTTTTTCGTAGGGTGGGCACGGCTTTTTGTGCCCACCGTTTCAGCAGGACGGTGGGCACAAAAAGCTGTGCCCACCCTACAATATGGTACATTTTTTCATGGAAATAGCCTTAACGGACTGTACAAATATCAGAGCCAATTGCAAAAGTCCGCCAGTCTTATTCCGGTATAAGCAGGAATTCAGTGTTTACGGTCTTTTCCGGACACCGGTTTACGCGGGTGTTACGAATTTTGCCAGTTTTGAAACTGGCCTATCATATCTTTATAATTTTTTTTAAAGGAAGAATCAGATGAAAAAATGGATATATCTCTTTCATGAGGTGGATGAGGCGGAAAAGTACGCTGGAAGCTGGGACGGCGTGCGGGGCCTTCTGGGCGGAAAAGGAGCGAATCTGGCGGAAATGGCCCGCATCGGAGTGCCGGTTCCGCCCGGATTTACAGTCAGCACCGAAGCCTGCAATTCCTATCTGGACGGAGGCGGTGTCTGGCCGGAAGGTCTGTGGGAAGAGGAAAAGGAGGCCATGCACAAAATTGAGGCTGAAACCCGCAAGAGTTTTGGCGATCCGGCCAATCCCCTTCTGGTATCCTGCCGCTCCGGAGCCAAATTTTCCATGCCCGGCATGATGGACACGGTACTCAATATCGGCCTGACCGATGAAACCGCGCAGGGCATGGTGAACCTGACCGGTGATGAACGCTTTGTCTATGACTCCTACCGCAGACTGATCCAGATGTTCGGCAGTGTGGTGACAGGTATTCAGGATGACATGTTTGAGGACATCATTACCACTGCCCGGAGAAAACAGGGTGTGGAAACAGACGCGGAACTTCCCGCGTCTGTCTGGCAGCGGGTTATTGAAGATTTCAAAAATATTTACCGCCTGAAAAACGGTGTTGATTTTCCACAGGATCCTTATGCGCAGTTGAAACTCGCGACCGAGGCAGTGTTCAAAAGCTGGAACGGGAAACGGGCTGTGGATTACCGGAATGCGGCCAATATTCCCCATAATCTTGGCACGGCAGTCAGTATTGTATCAATGGTTTTCGGGAATATGGGCAATGACAGTGCCACAGGCGTGGCCATGACCCGCAACGGTTCCACAGGTGAAAAACGCATTGAGGGGGATTATCTCATCAATGCGCAGGGCGAGGATGTGGTCGCGGGTATCCGTATGACCAAAGACATTGCGGAACTGAAAACAGAAATGCCGGAGACCTATGCCCAGTTTGAAGATATTGCCCTGAAACTTGAAAGTCACTACCGGGAAATGCAGGATATGGAATTCACCATTGAACGGGGCAAACTCTGGATGCTGCAAACCCGTGACGGCAAACGCACTGCACAGGCTGCGGTGCGGATTGCGGTTGACATGAAGGATGAGGGACTGATTTCCAAAGAAGAAGCTGTGCTGCGGGTGAGTCCTGATCAGGTGGATTTTTTTCTGCATCCCCAGTTTGATTCCAAAGCCAAAAATGCGGCCAAAGCAGACGGCAAATTTCTGGCCACCGGACTGAATGTATCGCCGGGCGCAGCCTGCGGTGTGGTGGCACTGGACGCGGATCTGGCTGAGATGTGGAGTAAAGAAGGACGGGATGTCATTATGGTTCGGCCTGAAACCAAACCTGACGATGTTCACGGAATGCTGGCCTCCAAAGGCATTCTCACCACACGGGGCGGACGCACCAGCCATGCCGCGCTGGTGGCCCGGCAGTTCGGAAAACCCGCTGTTGTTGGCGTTTCAGCCCTGGAACTTGATATGAACAAACGGGAAATGCGGGTGGGCGAAGAGGTTATTCATGAAGGCCACTGGATATCCCTTGATGGCACGGTGGGGGAAGTCTATATGGGAAAACTTGCCACCATTGTTCCGGATATCAAAGATCCCTGGCTGATCCGGCTGCTGTCCTGGGCTGACGAGTTCAAGAGGCTGGGGGTGTGGACCAACGCGGATTATCCCAAGGATGCAAAACGGGCGCGTGATTACGGTGCAGAAGGTATCGGACTGTGCCGATCCGAGCATATGTTCTTTCAATCCGAGCGTCTGCCCCATGTTCTCAAGATGATCATGACCGATCTGCCCAGCGAGCGCAGGGAGGCTTTGGATGCCGTACTGCCGTTTCAGCGCGAAGATTTTGCGGGCCTCTTCCGGGCTATGGACGGACTGCCGGTCATCATCCGGCTGCTGGATCCGCCCCTGCATGAATTTCTTCCCAACCGACTGGATTTGCGGCAGGAACTGAGCGATATCAAAATTCGGCTTCAGCATGCCCACAATATGAAAAAAATTGATAAACTCCTGGATCAGTACAGGAAAAAAGAGCAACTTCTGGAGCGTGCGGAAAAACTCCACGAAGCCAACCCCATGCTGGGAATGCGCGGGGTACGCCTGGGTATTATCGTGCCGGAAATCACGACTATGCAGGTGCGGGCCATTTTTGAGGCCGCGTGCATTGTGACACGCGAAGGCGTAGAAGTGTTTCCGGAAGTCATGATTCCTCTGGCCGCGCATGTGAATGAACTCAAAGTCCAGAGGGAACGTCTGGAAACTGAGGCAAAGGCCGTAATGAAAGAAAAAGGGCTGGAAATCAAATACAAATTCGGCACTATGATTGAACTGCCCCGTGCTGCTCTCACTGCGGATCAGATAGCGGAATATGCGGAATTTTTCTCCTATGGAACCAATGACCTGACCCAGACCACCTACGGCATTTCCAGAGATGATGCAGAAGCCGGTTTTCTCATTAACTATATTGAACTGGGCATTCTGCCGGACAATCCCTTTGCCACCATTGACCGGGATGGCGTGGGCCAGTTGATGAAGATCGGCATTGAAAAAGGCAGGAGTGTGAATCCGAATCTGGAATGCGGTATCTGCGGAGAGCATGGCGGAGATCCGGCATCCATTGCCATCTGCCATGAACTGGGACTCAATTATGTCTCGTGTTCACCTTTCCGTGTTCCCATCGCACGATTGGCGGCTGCCCATGCGGCTCTGCGGGAGAAAATGGCAAAGCAGAAATAGGGGACAGTATCAGGAACCTGTTACAAATCCTGAGGGTTTTCAAAACCCTCAGGGTTTGATGCTGAAATTTTTCAGATTGATCAAATGGTGTACAAATTGTTGAAAAAACAAGGACAGTGATATATCATTACTCAGAAGATTTGACAGTATAGCCACGAATGACACGAATCTGCACGAATTGCACAAAACATAATTCGTGTAATTCGTGCAATTCGTGGCAGCACCATCAAATGTTCTAAGTAATGGTATATATGAACGATGAGATCAGGACCTGCTTATGCTGAAAAAAACCGTTTTTCTGGATCGCGACGGTGTAATCAACAAAGATTCACCGGATTATATCAAAAACTGGAATGAATTTGAATTCATTTCGGGCAGCAAAGAAGCAATCCGGCGACTGACTGTGGCATGTTTTGCTGTGATTCTTATCACCAATCAGTCCGGCATTGGCAGAGGGATTATCGATCCGGAAGATTTGACAGATATGCACATCAGAATGCAGGAAAAGATTCGTGAAAAGGGTGGAGAAATCTGCGATATATTCTTATGCCCACACCGGCCCGATGAAAACTGCGAATGCCGGAAACCCAAACCCGGCCTGATTTGGCACGCGCAGAAAAAGTACGGAATTGACCTTGCTGCCGCGTGGATGGTGGGAGACAGTGCCAAAGATATGGAATGCGCCATCAGCGCGGGATGCGGACACTCTATTCTGGTGCAAACCGGCAATGGATTTGCAGCAGAGAAAATCCTTGCAGCAAAAGGAATCCGTCCCACATATGTTGAAGAAAATCTGCTGGCGGCAGCGGAAAGGATTCTTTCTCAATTTCCAAAAAGCTGACTTCTTCAGCGCAACAGAATTTTGCCAATCAGTCCGGTAATCATCAGACTCAGATAAAATATGGACAGAAGCGGAAATACATGACCAAAGTTCAAAAACTGCTGAGCAAAGCCTTCAATAATCCTTCCGGACTGCTGTTCAGAGAATTTGAAACGATTCTTTCGCAAAGCGGATGGACATTTGATCGTCAGCAGGGAAGCCACAGTATATGGTATTCACCCGCAGGATTCCGTCTTCCGATTCAACAGCGTCAGGATGGAAAAGCAAAAGGCTATCAGGTGAAACAGTTTCTGGAACAATACGGGAAGGAAAACAGAGATGGACAGATTTGACCGATTCAGTATAAATCTTTATAAAGATGAAGACGGGGACTGGCTGGCTCATTTTATTGAATTACCTAATATTTCGGCATTTTCAGATACACCGGAAGGTGCGCTGAGGCAGCTTGAAACCGCATGGGAAGGAGTGAAAGAAAGCTATCGGCATCACAATGAACCGATACCCAAACCCGACACAGAAAAACTGGATCTCAGAATTGATAAACTGCTGTATCAGGCCCTCGTATCTGAAGCCGGAAAAGCCGGAATCAGCCTGAACAGTCTGGTCACACAGAAATTATCAGATTCCGTTTTAGCAATATGAGAGCTATGAAATGTTTCAATGTCATGTATGCGGAGGAAAAGAATCCCGTCAGGATACAGTAACCCATATTTTTTTCATCAATGACAAACCGGTCATAGTTGAAAATATTCCATCAACAGTCTGTATCCGCTGCGGAGAACCGGTATTTCATATTGATACAGTTGAAAAAATCAGGGAAATGGTTCACGGAAAAGCCAGACCTGTAAAATCTGTTATGACAGATATATTTGAATTTGCTTAAAATAAAAAATTGATAAATTTTCTGTCCTGTTTGCATTTTCATAAACTTTCTGAGAAAAAAAACGATCAGACTGTGTCCTCTGCGGAAAACTTCAACAAGGATTGAACATATGAAAAACATAAGCAAAAACACCCTGTTTTACGGGGATAATCTTGATATACTGAGAAAAAAAATCAAGGATGAAACCATTGATCTGTGTTATATTGATCCGCCGTTCAATTCCAAAAGAACGTATAATCAGATATATCTTAATGTTGGAGAGGATAAGGCGCAGACACAGGCGTTTGTTGACACATGGAAATGGGACAGTCATGCAGTTCAGGGGTATCAGGAAATCATCACCAACCATGAGGGAGGATTCACTGTTCAGGTCATAGAACTGATCAAAGGACTGCGGAATGTTGTCAGGGAAGGTTCTCTGCTGGCCTATCTTGTGAGCATGACTTTGCGCATTACGGAAATACAGAGGGTTCTGAAAAATACCGGAAGTTTTTATCTGCACTGCGATCCGACTGCAAGCCATTATCTGAAATTTGTTCTGGATGCAGTATTTTGTCCCAAAGGCGGAGATTTCAGAAATGAAATTATCTGGCACTACAGAAAATGGTCAATACGCCAGCAGCAGTTTGTCAGAAATCATGATGTTATATTTTTTTACAGTAAGTCGGAAAGCAAAGCCAGAACATTTAATCAGCTTTTTATGGAGCGTTCTGAATCAACACTGAAAAGATTTGGCAAATCAAAAATCGTTTCAGGCCATAATGAAGCCGGAAAAAGATTGCCGTCAAAAACAGAGGAAGATGATTCAGAAGGAGTGCCGTTGGATGATGTGTGGAATATCGGACGGGTTCCGCCAATTAAACAGTTGTTTCCCACCCAAAAACCTGAAGTCCTGCTTGAACGCATTATTCTTGCCAGCAGCAAGGAAGGTGACACAGTTTTAGACGCATATTGCGGCTGCGGAACCACAATAATCGTGGCAGAGAGGCTGAAACGCAGATGGATAGGCATTGACATTACTTATCAGAGTATCAGTGTAATAATCAAAAGACTTGAAGATTCCTTTGGCAAAAAAATTTCCGATTCCATCATTCTTGACGGCATTCCCAAAGATATGGATTCCGCAACAGCACTGGCGAACAAAAAAGATGACCGGCTGCGCAAGGAATTTGAAAAATGGGCAGTTCTGACCTATTCAGACAATCATGCCATTATCAACGAAAAGAAAGGTGCGGATAAGGGAATTGACGGAACCGCCTATTTTATGTCATCCCCGACTGATACAGAAAAAATGGTGTTTCAGGTCAAATCCGGCAAAGTGAAACGCTCAGACATTGCGGGTTTCCGCAGCGATGCGGATGATGAAAACGCTAAGATAGGAATTTTTCTGACATTGGAGGAACCGACACAGCCGATGCGTGAGGCGGCAATGGCAGCAGGAATGTATGAACATCCGCTGATGGGAAAGGCTTACAACCGAATTCAGATTGTCACTATCAGGGAAATTATTGAAGAAAAAAAACGCCTTGACATGCCCTTAAGTCTTGAAGTGCTGAAATCGGCAAAAGCAAAATCAGGACAAATCCAGAAGCAGATTCATCATCCTTCATAAGCTGCGGATCAATGCGGTTTTTTATCCAGTTTTTTTATTGATTCCGGAGTGTTTAACCTTTAACCGGTATCATAACTGTACTAATCACAAAAGGAGAATCCAATGGAAATCAAAGCACCCAAAGGCCAGTGTCTGCTCTGCAAATCAGAGTATACCGGAAGAGGCATGACAAAGCATCTGAAATCCTGTCTTCCCAAACATCTGGAAACAAAAGACAGCAAAAAGAAAAGCAAAGCCTTTTACCATGCTGCTGTATCTTTCCTTCATGCTCCCTTTCTGTACTGGATGCACCTGAAAGTTGCGGCTGACGCGAAGCTTGGAGATCTGGATCGTTTTTTGCGGGATATATGGCTGGAATGCTGCGGACATATGAGTGCGTTCAGCATGGACGGGGAAGAAGTGGAGATGGATGAAAAAGTGGGAGATATTTTTAAACCCGGATTGGAACTGCTGCATGAGTATGATTTCGGAAGCACCACAGAGCTTATTGTCAAAGTGATTGACAGATACGAAGGCCCCATGCCCAAAGGCAAAAAAATTGAAATTATGGCCAGAAATGAGCCCCCGGAGATTCCCTGCTCGGAATGCGGCGCGGTTCCTGCGGTGCAGGTCTGTACGGAATGTCTTTGGGATGGAGGTGGCTGGCTGTGCAAAGCCTGTGCAAAAAAACACAAATGCGATGAGGAAATGCTGCTGCCTGTGGTCAATTCCCCGCGTACCGGAGTCTGCGGTTATACCGGATGAGCAAAAATTGAGCGCTGAGCGGTTTTTTTGCACACTCATAATAAGCAGATCAGCGAAAATTTTCCCGGATGAAAATGGTGCGCATGAATTTGTTTTTTTTCAAAAAATAAAATCATGTGCACTCTGCATAAACGCCACAGCGCCATACCGGAAAAACCTGTCCCGGCAAAAACCGGGAACCGGTATCCGGAACAGGATGAAATAACCGGATTCCGCTTTTCACCGGAAGAGGGCAACAGCACCAGCCTGCTGATTTTTTAAGGGTGGCGCAAGATCAGTTATTCAAATCAACGGAAAAAAGGGTTGTACTGCTTTTCTCTGCCTATGGTGGTATCCGGGCCGTGACCGCAGTGGACAACCATATTGTCATCCAGAATAAACAGTTTGTTCCGGACACTGGAAATCAGGGTGTTATAATCCCCTCCCGGCAGATCGGTGCGTCCAATGGACCCGGAAAACAGGGTATCTCCCACAAACACATGGCCTTCTGTAAGCAGGGCAACACCGCCCGGACTGTGACCCGGAGTATGCAGCACTTTCAGGGTGATTTCCCCGAAACGGATTTTGTCTCCGTCATTGATATGCTGATCCGGTTCCGGAGAATTCTCCGCTGTAAGACCGAACATGAGGGCATCTTTGGAAAGACGCATCAGCATGGGAGCATCCCCGGAATGGATCAGAATCGGCGCTCCTGTGACGGTCTTCATTCTTTTGTTTGCGCCAACATGATCAAAATGTCCATGTGTATTGATGAGATATTTGACCTTCAGCCCAAGTCGGGCCAGTCTCATGAGGATCTCATCTGCATCTCCGCCCGGATCAATCACAGCGGCTTCTTTTGTTTTTTCACATCCCAGAATAAAACAGTTTGCCATTATCGGCCCAACTTCCAAACTTTCTATAATCAAAACTGCCTCCTTTTTGTCAGTTGTCAGTTATCAGTGAACAGTGAAAATAATCTTACGTAAATCTTTTTGTATAAATCTTTCAGGAACTTTGGTTTTTCTGATGTCCGGAACTTTCAGACCGGAGTTTTAAAAGCATCTTTAACTGGAGTTTTAACGCTAAGGTCAGTGGCGACGACAGCCGTCCGCTTGATTGATTGGTCAGGAATCCAAAGATTATCAAGCCCTTTTCAAACGTTTATTGAGAAAATAGATAGCCACTTGGCAGTATTCCTTTAACTCTCCATTCGAATTTGTGCTATCCCATCGCCGGATGTCCTGCCGCAGCTGACCTTTGGTAACTTGAACTCCGCGTTTGTCTATGGCTATGCACACTCCTTTAATTACAGATTTACGATTTGCCTGAAGCCTTGAAAAGTTCAGATTCAATATTTCATTCAACTGCTTATCAAAGATGCTGTCGTTAGATTCGATCATACCATCGCCATGGTACCTGAGCTTATCCTGAACATTATGAGTTGGATCAGCCGGATTATACAGAATTTCATGGTCACCTTTGCGGACATCACAATACTGATACTCCGGACGATTACCCTGATTACCACAGCAGGCGAGTAACAGATTTCCGTAGTCCAACTGTTTCTGAGGGTAATTCGCCTGGCTGTGCCAGTGTTCAATGCGCGAATCGTGATCAGAGATGCGGGACATGCAGTAGCAGCAAAGATACCCCTGTTCCTTGAGTAACTGTATGCGGATCTCCTTTTTGGCTGCAGCAGGGAGATTATTAAAACTTGGGTCACTCTGGCATCGATGCTCAACGAGAGAGTTGGGTTCGTGGAACTTTGATATGTTCCTCATTCTGCCACCTCCGAATCATCTTCCAGCATCGTGATCATGGCTTCTGCCTGCACTATATCAGGGAGGCTGCCCCGAACCTTTGTTTTCAACCGGGCAATCTCTTCTTTTGCCCTTTCAAATTTATCATTATCAATTAGATCGAAGATATGTTCAATATGTTTGCTGACTTCCAAATTTCGACTTGGTGTTACCATCACCTCCTCAAGAATTTCACAGGAATCCAATCCAAAAGTCTGTGACGGTCTTTGGCACTTTATTTCATCAGATTCCCTGTCCTGGGTAAGTATCCATATATTCTCAGGTGTTACTTCGCTTAACACCTGGGGAGAATGGGTCGATACAATGAACTGACATCTTGGAAAAGCCTCGCCTAATTTGGAGAGGATCACCCTTTGCCACGCAGGATGCAGATGCAGTTCTATCTCGTCTATCATTATTACTCCTGCCCCAAGAAGAGGATCATCCAGTCCCGGATTTGCAAGTGCAAGGCGGCGCGCCAAGTCTCCAACCATAGCCAGCATACACTTTTCGCCATCAGACAGTTGCGTTATTTCAAAAGTCACTCCACTCTTGTTGACAACCATACGCAGCGGACTTCTTCTGACCTGTAATTCCTTAAAATCCGGCATTAAGACAGACAAAGCTTTACGAACTGCCTCCAATTGCATGTCGGGGAATTCAAAATTGTCCGGCTTAAATTTGGAGTTCAAATACCTTCTGTTTTCATTCTCTAAATCTTCTCTGTTTCTGAACCATTCAAAAAAAAGCCTGAAGTCATTTTCTTTCCTTTTGTCAGACAGAGCATCATCATAAGCTGCTGATGGCTCAAAGATATGTGTCTTTCTGATTCTTAATGGAACGTCAAGGACAGCTCTGTTGACACTGTAGTAAACAGCAAGAGGAATGTTGAAATTATTATCTTTTTTATCCAATCCTCTGTGTATCCGATTGACTGTTTCACTGAGGTTTTCCAAGTTTGTTATGGTTTGTTTCTTTCCTTTTGCCCGGCTTCTTCCAACTGTCCAAATTATTTCCTTATCTTCTAAGCTGATTGTGATTGAGTTGGAAGTTGTCAGCTTTTTCTTTGTAACATCGTCAGGGCTGAATTGCCTTCCAGTGGATCTGTTGGATCGGATGCGCCAAATGAGTCTGGACAGCAAAATGGCTAACGCATTAAGTACTGAGGATTTTCCAACCCCATTATTCCCTACGAGAACATTCACATGGTCAGAAAAAGTAAAGCTTGCCTTATGGAAACAGCGGTAGTTGTTTAAGTCAAGTTTTATTATTTTCATACTGTCAGACTCCATTCCTAACATCTGCGTTCAGCGATTTATCTTCTGAAACGACTGGTTTGAAACATATAAGCACAAAATTTTCCCGGATCACTCTGATATTTTTCCGCTCATGCTGCGGATGTGCACCCTGATGACTGCGGTATGATTCAGAACAGTATCGCTATAATTTGATGATGCATCCGGATCATAATGGCGGACAATCACATCCAGCCCATGCCGTTTTTCCTCATCTGATTCCAGAAATTCACATTCTCCGAATCCGATAAGGCTTTGGTAACGCATCCCCCAGTCACATGTTTTGGACAGGATTTTCACTTCATGTCCCGCATCCATTTCAAAGCAAACCTTTGGATTCTTTTTCAGCAGATCAATCTTCATCCCTTTGTTTGCAGAATGAAAATACAGCCTATTGTCTTCATATCCGAAACAAAGCGGAACAATATAGGGATATTCATCTCCGAAAATGCCAAGACGGCAGACCGTTGCACTCTGAATAATTGACATAATTTCAGACTGCTGTTCTATTTCTTTGTCTTTTCTGTTCATATTTTCGCCTTTGCTGTGAAAATCTCTTCCTGACAGCCCGGCTCTCTTTGGGCTCTCAGGAAGGGATTATTCCAAATTCAGCGCGGCTGCAAACTTATTCACCTTGCATGGCTTTCTGAATCATTTCCAGAAGACTCGTGACTCTGGGTTTGAATTTGGCTTCTGCAAAGACTTTCATTTCCTCTTCTGAAAGATACTGCTTCAGATAGGCAGCCACATCAAAATATTCCCACCAGCAGTCTGCTGTTTTGGGGCAGAAACCGCCCGTATCCGGACAGTTTCTGCAATAAAGGAAAGTCACCGGCCCCCCCAGTCGGGGGCACCGGCGTTCCATACAGTCATAGGTATCAGCTTTTACAGGCATTATCGGCTTTTCAGCAGTTCGGGTTTGGGATAATTGGCAAAAATCTCCCCGGCTTTTGCGATCTCTGCATCACTGAGCGCAAAATTTTGCAGGGAACCGGCTATGTATTTTTCATAGGTTCCCAAATCCAGCAGACCGTGTCCGCTCCAGGAAAACACGATAACTTTTTCCTTTCCCTCTTCTTTGGCTTTCACGGCTTCTTTCACAACAGACGCCAGCGCATGGGTGGTTTCCGGAGCCGGAATAATGCCCTCTGTCCGGGCCACCAGCAGACCTGCCTCATAAGCCTCCATCTGGGTTACGGATTTGGGTGTCAGCAGACCCTCTGTCACCAACTGGCTTACGGTCGGGGCCATGCCGTGATAACGGAGTCCTCCCGCATGAAGCGGCGGGGGCACAAATGCATGTCCGAGGCTGTACATGGGCAGCAGAGGTGTGTACCGGGCTGTATCTCCGTGATCATATACAAAGGGCGCACGGGTCAGAGTGGGACACGCGGCCGGTTCCACAGGCAGAATGTCAATCTTTTTGCCGTTCATTTTATCCAGAACAAAGGGAAAGGCCAGCCCTGCGAAATTGCTGCCCCCTCCCGCGCATCCGATAATGACATCCGGATACTGTCCGATTTTCTCAAACTGCTTTTTTGCTTCCAGCCCGATGATGGTCTGATGAAGCATCACATGATTGAGAACGCTTCCCAGGGAATAACGGGTTTTGCCGGAAGTATCGCTTACAGCCTCCTCAATGGCCTCGCTGATGGCAATGCCCAGACTGCCCGGTGTGTTGGGATCTTTTTCCAGAGCATCCCGTCCTGCTTTGGTTTCCCTGCTGGGACTGGCAACGCATTTGCCGCCCCATACTTCCATCATGGCTTTGCGGTAGGGTTTCTGATCAAAACTGACGCGCACCATGTAGATTTTGCACTCAATCCCGAACTGCGCGCAGGCAAAGGAAAGCGCGCTGCCCCATTGTCCCGCGCCGGTTTCTGTGGTAAGCCGCTCAATGCCGAATATTTTGTTGTAATATGCCTGGGGCACGGCAGTATTGGGTTTGTGGCTGCCCGGAGGACTGAGGCTTTCGTTTTTGTAATAAATCTTCGCGGGAGTTCCCAAAGCCTTTTCCAGATTCAGCGCACGCACCAAAGGTGATGGCCGCCAGATGCGCAGCACATCCAGCACAGGTTCGGGAATGTCAATCCACCGCTGTGTGCTGACTTCCTGCTCAATAAGATTCATGGGAAAGACCGGAGCCAGATCTTCGGGTTTTACCGGTTTCCCGTCCGGCCCCAGCGGCGGATTCATGCGGATATCCGCGAGAATGTTGTACCACTGCCGGGGGATTTCCTCTTCTGTCAAATACACTTTTCTGATTTCCATTTGTATCACTCCTTGTTGTGTGGGTCCGAAGCAGATGAAGATACAGGGGATCTCCGTTTTACAACACCGGTATGTCCTCTGACCCGTGAGAAGGAAGCCGGCTCCGGTTCATCCTCTGTCAGGGGGGGAGGCATTTCTCTGGGTGATCTCTGCGGAAGGATCTTCAGAGACTCGTTTTCAGGGAAAATTTCTTTGTTTTCCAAAGCAATGTGAATCCTGTCCAGAATACCGTTGATAAACGCGCCTGATTCATCTGTCCCGTATTTTTTTCCAATGTCAATGGCCTCATTGATGGAGACCTTGAAGGGAATATCTTCGCAGTAGAACATTTCATATATGGCTATGCGCATGATATTCCGATCCACGCAGGACATGCGGCTGATTTTCCAGTTGTCGGAAAAGCGTGCAAGGATAGAATCTGTCTGCTCCCTGTTCCGCATGACTCCCCTGGCAAGTATCTGAAAAAATTCAGCAGTATTTTCCGAAGGCGGAAAACACTCGCAATACAGATCAATTGCCTCCTGGGACATATCCTGCCGGATATCCATGTAAAAGAGAGCCTGCAATACCCTTTCACGAGCTTTACGGCGATTTTTCATTGTATGCCTGATATCTGCGTCCGGTTTATACGCCGACAGTTTCTGTCAGATTTGCCATTTCTATAGCGCTGATGGCAGCACTCCATCCCTTGTTGCCGGATTTGGTTCCTGCGCGTTCAACAGCCTGTTCAATGGTGTCTGTGGTCAGAATGCCGAAAATGACCGGCACTCCGGTTTCCATGCTCACTGCTGCAATGCCTTTGGAGGCTTCCGCACACACATAGTCAAAATGGGGTGTGGAACCCCGGATCACGGCCCCCAGGCAGATAATTGCATGATATTTTTTCTTCTCTGCCATTTTTTTTGCCAGCATGGGAATTTCAAATGCGCCCGGAACCTTGACAATATCAATATCCTCATCCCTTGCGCCGCTTCGGATCAGGGCATCCACCGCGCCCCCGACCAGCCGGTCTGTGATGAAATCATTGAAACGGCTGACAACCAGGGCAAAAACCTTGCCTTCGGCATTGAGTTTTCCTTCAATATAATTCGGCATTCTCTTTCTCCGTTTATTTGCATGGGCAGGCTCGGAAAATCTGCCCCTATGAATTTCAGAGGGATTCCCGGTTTCGGAATCTGCTCACGGTACATGAAACAGTAAATACCCATCGGAATTTTTCAGAGAGTAAACCACAGTTTCCGAAAATGTGTTTACCGTTTCATATTCTTGGGAATTTTATGGGGTTTCACATATATCCAGATTCAGCAGATGCCCCATTTTCAGCTTTTTGCATTCCAGATAGCACCGGTCATACTCATTGGGCGGCACTTCAATGGGAACCTGTTCTGTGACGCTGAGGCCATAGCCCTGCAGACCCACCATTTTTTTGGGATTGTTGGTCAGCAGACGCATTTTTCTGATCCCCAGATCCCTGAGAATCTGCGCACCGATGCCGTAATCCCGCAAATCCGCCTTGAAACCGAGTTCTATATTGGCCTCGACTGTATCCAGTCCCAGTTTCTGCTGCAGTTCATAGGCTTTGAGTTTGTTGACCAGCCCGATACCCCGGCCTTCCTGACGCAGATAGACTACTACACCTGTTCCTTCTTCATTGATCATGGACATGGCCTTGTGGAGCTGATCCCCGCAGTCGCACCGGAGGGAACCGAAAATATCTCCGGTCATGCACTCGGAATGCACACGGACAAGTATGGGTTTTTCCGGATCAATTTCCCCCTTGACCAGGGCAATGTGCAGCAGGTTGTCCACATCGGTTTCATAGGCTATCATTTTGAAATCTCCGCCGTGCAGTGTGGGAATTTCAGACTGCGCCGCCCTTTTTACAAAAGACTCTTTTCTCATGCGGTATTCCACCAGATCCGCGATGGTGCAGATGCCAATGCCGTGCTGCTGACTGAATCTCTCCAGAGCAGGCATCCGGGCCATGGTTCCGTCCTCATCCATGATTTCGCAGATAACTCCGGCGGGTTTCAGACCTGCCAGCCGGGCCAAATCAACAGAACCCTCGGTCTGTCCCACACGCACCATTACGCCACCATCCCTTGCGCGCAGGGGGAAAACATGCCCCGGCCGAACCAGATCCGAAGGTCTGCAGTTGTCAGCCACTGCGGTTTGAATGGTGGTGGCCCGATCTGCTGCGGAAATCCCTGTGGTTACACCCCGTTTGGCCTCAATGGAAACTGTAAACCCGGTTTCAAACGGGGAGGTGTTCTTTTTGACCATGGGGGCAAGATCCAGAGTATCGCATTTTTTAGCGGTCAGGGAAAGGCAGATCAGTCCTCTGCCGTATTTTGCCATGAAATTGATGGCCTCAGGTGTTACCTTTTCCGCAGCCATGGTCAGATCGCCTTCATTTTCCCGATCTTCGTCATCCACCAGGATGACCATGCGTCCAACCCTGATTTCCTCAATGGCCTCTTCTATGGAAAGATGTGACATTGTTTTTTGTTTATCTCCTCTTTGCTGAAAAAAATAATGACCAATATCAAATATTGAATACATAATAAAGAAAAATCTTTCAGATCAGAAAAAATGGAAAGGTGTTTGCCATATGGCAACCGTTTATAAAAAACCATTTTTTGCCAGAAAAGCCATATCCAGAGATGATCCGCTTTTCTCTCCGCTCCCCTTTCCTTTGCCACTGACAAACTTTTCCACATATTTGCCGATCATATCGGTTTCAATATTGACCGCATCGCCCGGTTTTTTGAATCCCACGGTTGTGAGTTTTGCTGTATGCGGAATAATGCTTACATCAAAACTGTCTGCATCGCATTGGTTGATGGTGAGACTCACGCCATCCACTGCCACAGAACCCTTGTGAATCATGTAGCGCGTCAGATTTTCCGGAACCCTGAACGTGATAATAATGGCATTGCTCAGAATTTTCCGTTCCTTCAGGGTTCCCATGCTGTCAATATGGCCGGAAACCAGATGCCCGTCAATGCGGTCTGAAAGCCGCAGCGCACGCTCCAGATTGACCCGATCCCCGATTTTTGCTTTGGCAAAAGTGGTATGTGTAACGGTTTCCGGGGAAACATCCACAAAAAAGCGTTTTCCCTCCAAAGAAACCGCAGTCAGGCAGGCTCCGCTGACCGCAATGCTGTCCCCGATTTTTGTGCCATCGAGCGCAAAATCAGCTTCAATGCCCAGCCTCTGTCCCTGTCCCGAAGCCTGTATGCTCCGGACTGTTCCCAATCCTTCTATGATTCCTGTAAACATAAATTTTCATTCTGTTCTATGGTTTTTATAAAACGGGTTTGTTATCTGTGGTTAAAGTGTGTTCGGTTAAAAAAAATTTAACCGCAGAGTCCCACAGAGTTTTTTACTCTGTGTAACTCTGTGGTTTAAAAAAATTTTAACCGCAGAGTTTCAGAGAGTTATCCGCAGAGTCCCGCAGAGTTTTTATTACTCTGTGGTTTAAAAAAATTTTAACCGCAGAGTTTCAGAGAGTTATCCGCAGAGTCCCGCAGAGTTTTTTTACTCTGTGCAACTCTGTGCAGTACTCTGTGTAACTCTGTGGTTAAATACAATCTTAACCGCAGAGTTTCACAGAGTTATCCGCAGAGTCCCGCAGAGTTTTTATTACTCTGTGGTTAAATATAATCTCTAATAATACTCTTTAATATAAGCATACGATTTATGAAACAAATCTTCATCTTTGTGCAACTGATATTTCAGCAATGTTCGGCGCAAAGATTTTTGAACCTCTCTTTCACCGGGAATGGTATTTTGCCACCCGTCAAAGCGGACCAGACGGACTATTTCATCAATGTCATTTACGATTCTTTCAACAATGGCCGGTGTTTTGTCTGTTTTAAGTTCCAGAAACAATTCTGTTAAGGCTGCTTTTGCCGATTTTTTCTGTTCACTGCTGCCATTCTGCTTTTCAGCCTGTAAGGTTTCTTTTGCAATTTCACAAAGCTGTTTAATAAATTCAATGCTGCTGATTAAACCTTTTTCTGCTTTGGCTCTCAATGCTTCAAGTCTTTCGCTTAAGGCTCTGAAAACCGGATTGTCTTTATGTTTACCCAGCCTGCCTGACAATATTTTTATAATTTTTTCAGCATCTTTAGGGTCTTTTTTGTTCATCAGGCTGTCAATTGCATCCGCATCCAAAACCATTTTTTCCATATCCTGACTGATACCCGCGACATGGATATGCTCATGAATAAGTGCCGTAGTCTGTGCGCCCAGAACATGCCATAACAATCTGCCGTTATCGTCAGAACCCGGTTTGACCGAAGTGTAAACCTGTGAAAGCCATTTATAATCTTTCTGAAAACGGTTTAATGCCCCATCCGGAGAAATGGATTCCCACAGTTTTGACAATAAACTGAAATCTTTTGCAAAAGCATCCCGCTTTTCATCTGAGCCTATGCAGTCCTGCGCGGCCTGCAGACCTTCAAAACCCTCAATATTCCTGTCCAAATCCCTGAAATGGGATAAGCAGAGTGCCATTTGTCCGGGCAGCCTGTCTTTCAGATCCTGCAGATTGGTAATAACCTTTTTTACTGATTCTTCATCAAATGCCAGGGCATTCGCGGTATCATCAAAAACACCGAAATAATCAACTATCCGTCCAAATGTTTTATTGGGAAAAAGCCGGTTTGTCCGGCATATTGCCTGCAGCAGCGTATGATCTTTGAGTGATTTGTCCAGATACATGGTCTGCAAAACAGGCGAATCAAAACCGGTCAGCAGTTTGGCGGTGACAATAAGGAATTTAAGGTCTGAATTCGGATCATTATATTTTTCAATCACTTTTTCCTGCTGATCTCTGTCCAGTGCGTATTTTTGCCTGAACTCCGCATCATCATTGGCAGAAGTGCTTATGACAACAGCAGCGGATTCAGGGGAAAGCAGTTTGTCCAGTTCCTCTTTATACTGAACACAGGCATAACGATCCGGTGTGACAATCATTGCCTTGAAACCTTCCGGTTCCACATGCCTGCGGAAATGTTTTGCTATATCCTGAACAATGGTTTTCACCCGTTCCGGAGACTTTAAAAATACTGCCATTTTCGCGGCTTTCCGGCTGAGTCTGTCCCGGTCTTTTTCGCTCAGGTCATTTGCCATTTCATTAAAAGCAGTATCAAGGCTTTCTTTGTCAATGTGATAATTGGGCAGGCGCGGTTCAAAATGCAAAGGGAGTGTGGCATTGTCACGGATACTGTCCTGAAATGTATAGCGGCTCAGGTATCCGCTTCTGTCCTCATTGGCCCCGAATGCCCAGAACGTATTTTTGTCGGCTTTGTTAATCGGTGTTCCGGTCAAACCGAACAAAAACGCATTGGGCAGGGCTTTACGCATTTTTCTGCCCAGATCTCCTTCCTGTGTTCTGTGCGCTTCATCGACCATTACAATGATATTTTCGCGTGTGTTCATATCCGGATAGGCATCTTTGAATTTGTGAATCATGGTGATGATGATTTTTCTGGTATCTTTTTCCAGCATCTCATGCAGTTCTCTGATATTGTCGGTTGTCACCATGTTCGGAACTTCGGCAGTATTGAAAGTCGCAGTAATCTGTGTGTCAAGATCAACTCTGTCAACCACTATCAGAACAGTGGGATTTCCGAGTTCCTGCTGCCTGCGCATTTTTTGCGCTGCAAACAGCATCAGCAGGGATTTGCCGGAACCCTGAAAATGCCAGATTAAGCCTTTCTTTATTTTGCCTTTTTTCACCCGTTCAACAATGGCATTGGTCCCTTCATACTGCTGGTAACGGCATACAATTTTTATCTTTGTTTTTTTGCTGTTTGTGGCATAAATGGTGAAATTCTGCAATATATCCAGCAGTGTGGAAGGATTCAGCAAATGGTTGATCTGTCTGGCAATATCCTGCAAACCGGCAAAATGGCGCAGTTCATCTTTTTCATCCTCAAGTCTCCAGGGTGACCAGAATTCCAATGGCGTTTTTACGCCCCCGATGAAGAGTTCTTTTCCTTCAGTCGCGAAAGAAAACACATTGGGAACAAAAAGCTGAGGCACTGCATTTTCATAAATATGATGAATGTCATGCGCACCGTCAAGCCAGCTTACTGCGGGACGAACCGGGGTTTTCACTTCACCGGCAACAAGCGGAATGCCGTTTACAAACATCACAATATCCGGGATTTTTGTTTCCGCTGCTCTGATTTTGAACTGATTTGTAAGCAGAAAAGAGTTGTTGTCTGTCTGCTCAAAGTCTATCAGACGGATATTCACATGTTCATTGTTTTTGCCAACCGGCATGGAGATTTCTCCCCGCAGCCATTTGGAAAATTCTTCATTCGCGCGCACAAGACCTGTATTGCTGACAGAAATGAGAACAGCACGAAGTTTGCGGATGACTTCCTCAGCCCGCTCCGGATTTGATTTTATTGCCGGATTAAGACGGATAATGGATTCTTTTAATTCATTTTCCAGAAAAATATCTGTAATTTCTCTTAAAAGCATTTCAGGCCGGACATATTTCCATTTTGGACTGTCGCAATAGGGGGGATCATCCTCTTTTAACATGCCATGCGGAACCTGATTCAGGTTAATGCCGGTAAGCTGATGGATGATGAAATATTCCACACTGTTCAGTTCGTTAAAGGACATAGTGACTTCCTCTTGATGATGAGATTTTTTTCATAGGATTATCCCAAAATTTCGCTTAACAGTTTTTGTTTCAGGTTTCTGAGAGTTGTTTTTTGCTGCCTGAGTTGTGCCAGTGTAATATCAAACTGTTTAAACACTTCTGTCAATTTTTTTTGCTTTTCTTTCTTGGGCAGAATGAATTCCTGTGCTGCCAATGTTTTCCATTTGATTGTTGGCGACAATGAACCTTCCGAAATTTGAATTGCTCTGTTCATAAAAACATCGGATTGCATAAAAAAAGGAAGAAAATCTTTTTCAATATGTTTTTCATTGGCTCTTAAAATCATGCTGTGGGCAGAAGCAATGCCATCAAAATGTGAAACTGATATTTTACGCTGATAGGCTCTGCGTTTTCCGAATATAATGTCGCCTTTATAGATTTTTAACTTTGTACCAATTACATCATCCGGCTTTCCTGTTCTTGTAATAGCAAGATTTTCAGGGTCTAAATGCTCTAAACCGACATAAGTATCCAGATTTGTCTTTTGAGGCTCTACTCTTTCAGATATGTTTAAAGCAATCTTTTCAAATTTGATTTTCTGAAAATCATTTTTATTCAAACTATTACCAAATTTCAAATTCTCTCCAAACAAATCACACAGCAATTGTTTTTTCAGGTTCAGTAAATTCTTCTCCTGCCCATCCACCTGCTCCATAGCGGTTTCTATGGATTGAAAAAGAGCGGCTATCTGTTTTTGCTCTTCGAGTGGGGGAAGGAGGATTTCAATCCCATTAATATTTCGACTGTTAATTTGAGGTATATAGGAACCATCAGCGATAGTGCTAAGATTTATAGTTTGAAACCATATAAACAAAAAATAATAATCAATTTTATTACTTGGAACAAATCCCATTGTATTCAAATCTATTGCTGAATCTTGAAGAAGAATCCTTTTTTTATTAGTGTGAATTGATGCTCCTCTCTTAGGAAAGATTAAAGTTCCCTTCGGATATAATTTTATTTTAAATTTATCAATATCTTGTTTTGTAAGTAAACAAGAGCAGTTTTTTATATAAATTTCATTTCCATCCAAATTCATGTCATTTACTCGTAGGAATGGATATGTTCCATTTTCAACGGCTGTTTTGATTGCTTTAGGTGTTGATCCATTAACAATATCAACTACTTTTATGAGTTCAATAACTTTCCATTTATCCTTTTTCAGCTTCATGCTTCAATTTCCTTTTTAAGTTTCAAAAAGTTATCCGCAGAGTCATGCAGAGTTTTTACTCTGTGTAACTCTGTGCGGCACTCTGTGTAACTCTTTGGTTTATTTAAAATCTTAACCGCAGAGTTTCACAGAGTTATCCACAGAGTTCCACAGAGTTTTTATTACTCTGTGGTTAAAAACAATCTTAACCGCAGAGTTTCACAGAGTTATCCACAGAGTCCCACAGAGTTTTTATTACTCTTTGGTTTATTTAAAAACAATCTTAACCACAGAGTTTCACAGAGTTATCCGCAGAGTCCCACAGAGTTTTTTTTACTCTGTGAAACTCTGTGCGGCACTCTGTGTAACTCTGTGGTTTAAAAAAATTTAACCACAGAGTCTCACAGAGTTATCCACAGAATCCCACAGAGTTTTTTTTACTATGCGTTATTTTACAGTTAAAAATCAATCCCAATATTTTTGAGTTGGGTAAACAAATGTTTGAGCGAATCATTCATCTGTTTCTGCCCTGCTTTAATCTCTGCAATCAGTTCCCCGGTATTGTGTTCATTATTGCTGTCCGCTTTCTTTACATACAGTTGCACACTCAGATTTCCCTTGTTTTCCAGCACATCCCTGCTGCTCATTACTTTGGCAAACCCTTTGGCATCCTTACATTTCCAGTAGGCATCGCTTATCTTTCTGATATGGTGCGGTTCCAGCCAGGCATTGGTTCTCTCAATCCGCAGTTCTTCTTTGGCATCAATAAAAATAATTTTGCCTTTTCTGTCTTTCGGCTTCTTCATTCTGCATACCAGCAGACAGCTTTCCATGCTGCTGTTATAAAAGAGATTTTTTCCAAGCCCAATCACCGCATCCACATAATCCCCCTCAATCATTTTCCTGCGTATTTCGCTTTCAGCATCTCTGAACAAAACGCCGTGGGGCCAGAGAACCACGCTTCTGCCGGTATCAGGATGAAGACTTTTCATAATATGCTGCTGAAAAGCATAATCAGCACAGCCCTGGGGCGGTGTTCCCCAAATATTCCGGCCAAAGGGATCATTCATCCATTTTTGCTGATTCCAGCGTTTTACGCTGTATGGCGGATTTGCCATGATGACATCAAATTTTTTCAGTGCATCGTTTTCCAGTATCTGCGGACTTTCCAGCGTATTGCCCTGCACAATCACAAATTCATCCACATTGTGCATAAACATGTTGATCCGGGCAATGGCAGAGGTAATCAGGTTCAGTTCCTGTCCAAATAATTTTAAATTACGGTATTCCTTCCCCTGTTCTTTCAGGTGCAGGACGCTTGAAAGCAGAATCCCCCCGCTTCCGCAGGTTGGATCATAAATGCTTTCACCGCTTTGCGGATCAGTAATCTGGGTCATGAGTTTAACAACCGTTCGGTTGGTGTAAAACTCGGCTGCGGTATGGCCGCTGTCATCTGCAAATTTTTTAATCAGGTATTCGTAACCCTCTCCCATGACATCATGGGGAACATTGCTGACCGTCAAATCCATACGGCTGAAATGCTCAATCAGATCAAGCATTTTTTCATCACTCATCCGGCGTTTGTTAGTCCACTGGGCATCACCGAAAACATCATGAAACATTTCAAAATTGGCTTTTTCAATTCCGTTCAATGCGTTTTGCAGCGCATCTCCTACATTGACAGTAACCTTGCGCACATCTTCCCAATGGCAGCCTTTTGGTATCTGAAACCGGTGGTTTTCACGGAACCCGGCATAGTCCAGATCGTTTCCGCTTTCTTCAAGTGCCAGCCTGTATTCTTCAAGCCATACATCACTTATCCGTTTAAAAAACAGCAGGGGGAAAATATACTGTTTAAAATCGGCCGCATCAATCATTCCGCGCAGAATGTTTGCAGCACCCCAAAGGTAATCTTCAAGTTCTTTTTTGTTCATCTGTCAATCCCTGAAAAAATCAGTTCCCTGTTTTGCGTGAACACGCATGGTTGAAATATCTGTATATCTGAAATATATAGCTTTTAAGATAATTATTTTGGAGTAGGTTGGGGTGAACTCAGTGAACCACAACAATCTGAAATTGTTGATGTTCGTTCCTAACCCCAACCTGCAGGAAACCCCAAAATTATTTTCTTAAAGCCTATAAAATATACCGCATGATCAAAAATCAGGATATTCGTCATCTCTCCGTTTTGTGGGGGAAATACCGAAATCAGAAGCGAGAAGATCAAGACCATTTATTATTTCCGCTCTGTTTTTCACCTGTAAGGAAGAAAAACAGGCGTTTCTGTAAGCAGGTTCTGCCTGAAAAACACGGATTGCTTTTTGAAGCGGTTTTATGACAGGATAAGCAGATTCCGCCTTTTCAAATGAATATTCAGAGATTTCCGACTGAAGCCGGAGCATGGACAGATCAATCAAATCCCTTGCTTCTGATGCTCTGTCTGCCCATCTGTCCGAATTGGACAAAAGTTTTTCAGCACACGCATCTGTGAAACTCAGGCATGGAATATCCGACCATGTTTGAAATTCAGGTGGTTCCAGAGATATTCTGGCTTCTGCCACAATTTCAAATTTTATCAGAACATTTTCAACCATAACAGGAAATCTGACACCGTACTGATCCGCTTTTATTTCCCTCGGAAGCCTGATCCCGGAAAAGTCTTTAAAAACAGCCTGATAATTTCTGTCATAAATTTCAGACCGAAGCATTCTGTAACCTTCGCCGATGGGGCAGATAAAGTCAATATCTTTGCTCTGCCGGTATTCGCCACAGGATAAGGTCAGGAGTGTGCCGCCGCCAAAATATGCTGAAATTTCAATAAAAAAATCTGACCGGATGGCATTCAGCACAGTTATCACTTTTTTATGATGATCCAGTTCAAACATCGCGGGCTATCCATGAACCTGATTTTTTTGCAAGACTGCGCACAAAAAGCAGTTCCTCCCCTTCCAAATCAGCCAGAACACCCCGGTATTTCCATCCGTTTTCATAAAGGCTCAGCATTTCTGACAAAGTGAAATGTGTCACATCCTCTGTCTGCCAGCATACGGCTTTAAGAAAAGGCAGATTTGCCGGGATGTCAATATTTTTTTTGCATTCTGCAAAATCAGACATTGCTTTCCCCTTCCACAATTTTTATTTCCTCATCTGTCAAATCATAGAGTTTGTAAACCAGTTGATCAATCTGTTTGTCTGTTGATTCCATCTGACGCTGCAAAACTGCTTTTTCCTGCGGCAAGTCATATTCATTGTATTTTTTGTGCAAATCAGGCATCTGATCAAGCAAAGCATCAGGATTTTCTGCATCAGAATTTGCAGGAAGAAATATAGGCAGTTGCAGAATATCCCGGATCATAATCTGAGGGAAAATATCTTCTGCACTGATTTGAAATTTTTGGCAGTGCTACACAAGTAATGCTGACGGCTTTAAAATTATTTACAGGATATTATCATGTTTTTCCGTTTCCGGGCATTCTTCTCCGGACCGGTATCCGGAACAAAGGAAACCGCTGTAATGCGGTACCTGACAGCTTTCCGGTTTCAGAAAAACCCAGTATCTTCCATATGGGCTGATTTGAAAAAACTGCGTTATAAATCTGAAACTGCATATAATAATATCAGCATTACTTGTGTAGCACTACCCAAGATTTTCCATTTGAATCAGTATGTACCTGCCCATTCTCTGAACATTATATGAAATCTGAAAAATAATTGAGCATTAATCCTTTTTATACTTACAGAAACCTGTGCCTGCTTGTTTTTCTGGGGTCACCTCTGCAGTAATAAGTATCAGAATTCCCACTGCCTGTTAATCTTTGCGGAACCTTGTGCCTTCGTGGCAGAAAACCGGAAAAATTTGATGTTACGCCAATCCTTCAGAATCCGGCAGACTGCTGTATTTCCCGTCATTCCGGCAAAACCCGGAATCCTGTGTTTTTAATATGTTCCGGATACTGACTTTCGTCAGTATGACGATCCGGCGTAACATCAGTTATTTTATATGATACCATTTTCACAGTTTAAATACCAGCAGAAAATATTTTGGCTGAAAAAGCATAAATAACCGTCCGCGCCATATGTTTTTAAAAGTTCCAAAGCATGAATAGGCAGTATAAACAGGCAATCATATATCCAATGCCATTTTTTTGAGGATAAAGGAGCCCATGAATGAATTTCAGACTTTCAGACCGGCACTCCGGAGATTGCTTAGTGCTCTGTCAAATAATTTTTTTAACAAAACAGCAGAACCGGCATCCTGCCGGTTCCGGGGCTGCAGGATGCCACCACCACGATACAGAATATGTGAAAGGATTTTTTTGACAGAGCACTTAGTCTCAGGAATTTTATAACTTCTGCATTCCATGTGCAGAGTCGCAGGCCCCTGTGCCGCCACTACTGTTTGCATATTTTCATTCTTTAATTTAACGGCATTGCAGCCCGTTCTGTTCATGTTTTGAAATTTTTATGTTGAATTACATAAGTTGGTATAGTAAGATTTTCTCTGAGAGATAAGTAGGCAGACGAAATTTTTTGTGTATTCAGAAAATCCGGTTTTTCCGGAAAACCGGGTTTTTCTGAATACTTTATACCCGAAAATTTATGCTGACTTGCATACCGTTCCCGTGCGGGTTTCTGTTTTGATTTTTAAGAAGCATTGCAGGAGAAAATATGGAAAATAATACAGAAGATTATGTCAGAACAGCCATACTGGAAGATCCCTTTGAAGCGCAGATTGCAGCCGGAATGCTGCATGAGGAAAATATTCCGCATATAATCCGCTCATATCACGACACAGCCTATGACGGTCTGTTTCAGGCACAGAAAGGATGGGGGGAAATCCGTGCGCCCCGGCAGTACACAGATCAGATTCTTGAAATTCTTGAAGATTACCGGTCAGAAATACCGGAATCATTGCCGGAAAACAGCGATGAATAAGCTTATATGAAAGCTGAAAAAGAATTCAGCATAAACCCTAAGGGTTTATGAACTCACAAATTCAAACTTGACAGAACATTAGTGGGGTGAAAAATATTTCGCCCCTGTAACTGGGCAGATTATTTGGGGATAAATCCCTGCTTGAGGACGGAGTAAACTGAAAAAGGACAGTGATAAAACGGTGAAAAATCATGCTTCATAAACGTTTTGTGTTCAGGGAACTGGCAGCTTCCCCAAGCCAGTATACTGTTTTTGTTCTCTGCGTCATGCTTTCCCTTGTCACCCTCACCGCTCTTAACGGATTCAGTCAGAGTATTCGCAACTCTCTGCTGCGGGATGCAAGAACCCTGCAGGGTGCGGACATAATTTTGCGTTCCCATTTTCCCTTTTCTCCGGGACTGACGGAAAAAGTTTCTGAGCTTGAAAAAAATGGAAAAGTCCGCAGCGCAAGAATATACGAGTTTTATTCTGTGGTGCGCTCCCCGGATGAAAGCAGTTCCCTGCTTGCAGATGTGAAAATAGCGGAACCTGCCTGGCCATTTTACGGAAAAGCTGAACTGGCCTCAGGCCGGGAACTTGGGGAAGTTCTGCGCTCAGGAAACGCTGTCGCGGAAAAGAATCTTCTGGATCGTCTTGGGCTGCGTGTGGGAGATTCCCTGCGAGCGGGCAGTGCGATTCTCACCATAGCGGATTTGATTGTAAAAGAACCGGATCGGCCTGTCAGTTTTCTCTCTTTCGGCCCCAGGCTTCTGGTTGCGGCTGCGGATATCGAAGCCCTTGATCTGCTGAAAAAAGGCAGCCGGGTCAGGTATGCCATTCTGCTGAAAATCCCGGAAAATGCAAATCCGGATGATTTGGCCGCTGATTTGCGGAAATCCGCTCTTGTGGATCAGGAACGTGTTGAAACCTTCAAAGAATCCCGCTCCCGGATCAAAAGATTTTTTGACAATTTCTTCTTTTTTCTGGCGCTCATTGCCATTTTCACCTTTCTGCTCGCTGGCATTGGCATACGCAGCACTGTGCAGGCCATTTTCAGGGAAAAGGAAAAAAGCATTGCCATTATCCGGGCAATGGGCGGAACCGGCAGGTTTGTGCTTGTCAACTATATTGCGATGATAAGTATACTCGGAATAACCGGAACCATGCTGGGTCTGGCCGCGGGATTTCTGCTGCAGCATATCATTCTGTATCTTTTCGCAAACCTGCTGCCCCAGGATATGCACATTGTTTTTTCATTGCAGACAGCCGGTGAGGGCATTGTTCTGGGAATTCTGGGAGTGGCAATTTTCGCATTTCTGCCACTGCACAGGGTTCGGAATATCCGGCCCGCTGCTGTATTCCGTCTGGAAACAAGGAGTAAGGAAAAAGGAACTGCCTTTTATCTGTCAATCCTGTTTGTCTTTGCCTTTTTCATTGCACTGGTGCTGAGGCAGATTGCAGATCTGAAAACCGGCATGTATGTGCTTCTTGGCATGGGCGGATTAATTCTGCTCACAGCGCTGACAGCACGGCTGATTCTGTCCGGCCTTAGGCATATACATTTCCGCTCCCTGATTCTGCGCCAGGCTGTAAAAGGTCTGTTCCGTCCCGGAAATGCCACAGGTTCTGTCATTGTCACCCTGAGCGCATCCCTTGCTGTGATTTTTTTCATCTACCTGCTGGAGGAAAATCTGAATGCGGCCTTTGTGCGCTCCTATCCGGCAGATGCGCCCAATCTCTTTTTCATTGACATTCAGCCGGATCAGGCTGATGCGGTTGCGGAACTGCTTGGGATGAAACCGGTATTTTATCCGGTGATCCGCGCGCGTCTGCTTTCCGTAAACGGAGAGAAAATTGACAGAAATCAGGAAACAAGGCGCAGGGGTGACAATATGTCCCGTGCCTTTAATCTGACGTACCGGGATGAGCTTCTGGAAGATGAGATTCTGATTAAAGGCAAGAGTCTGTTTGAAAAAGACAGACAGGAACTGCAGGTTTCTTTGCTGGATACTGTCGTGGAAATGAAAACAATGAAAATCGGGGATATTCTTGTTTTCAATATTCAGGGAGTTCCGGTGGAAGCCAGAGTATCCAGCATCCGGGGCAGAAAGGGGGAATCTGTCAAACCTTTTTTTTATTTTGTATTTCCGGATAATTCCATACTCAGAGACGCACCCCAGACCATTTTTACAGCCATCCGTGTCCGGCCCGATCATATCGCGGACACCCAGACCCGCGTGGTTTCCCGTTTTCCCAATATCAGCGTGATTGATGTCACACAGACCCTTTCCTCATTTGCGTCCATTGCACACCGGCTTTCCCTGCTGATCCGTTTTTTCACTTTTTTCAGCATTGCCGCGGGTATTCTCATCATTGTCAGTTCCATTCTTGCCACCCGTTTTGCCCGGATTCAGGAGGCTGTTTATTATAAAATCCTGGGAGCAAAAACCCGTTTCGTGCTTGCAGTGTTCACAATGGAGAATTTGCTGATCGGCGGAATCAGCGTATTTCTCGCCTTGCTGATTTCCCATACAGGCACATGGATTATCTGCGGAAAATATTTTGACATAACCTGGCATCCATACATCGCACAGAGCGTGCTTATGTCAGTTGCAACCATAATACTGGTGATAACGGTTGCTTATCTGGCATCCTTTTCCATTCTGCGGCATAGGCCGGCCGCGTTTCTCAGGGAACAGACCGGGGAATGAAATACAGGGGCGCTATCCCTGATTTGCATGGAAACTGACTTTTCAGACACTCATCCGGGAGAAATTCGCCCGGCTTTTCACGTAAAAGTTGCAGATACAGGATTCCGGGAAATGACGGAAAACTGTAACCTGACTTTCCACAAATTCGTTATTTTAAAATTTAATAAATGAAAACAAATAATTATAATTTATATAGCAGTGAAAAAAATTCCTGTGACAGTAACACCGGAGGCATTTATATCCATATTCCCTTTTGTGTACGGAAGTGTGATTACTGCAATTTTTATTCTGTCACGGACTTTTCCCTGATACCGGAATTTCTGCACGCTCTGATCCGGGAAATGGAAATAAGGTCTTCCCGTGTGCATTTTCCCTGTGACACGCTTTATCTGGGAGGCGGCACGCCATCCGTGCTGAAACCGGAAGACATCCGGAGAATTTTGGATACGGCCTTTCAGTGCTTTGACATTCATCCCAATGCGGAAATCACACTGGAGGCCAACCCCGGTACAGTATCTCCGGAAACGCTCAGGGAATTCCGGAACATCGGTGTGAACCGCATCAATATCGGAGTGCAGTCTTTTTCCGATGAAAATCTCCGTTTTCTCGGCAGAATTCACACAGCACAGGAAGCCCTTTTTGCCCTTGTATGGGCAGAAAAAGCCGGTTTTGAAAATATTGGACTTGATCTGATTTATGCTTTGCCGGAACAGTCGGAAAAAGACTGGCGTTTGGATATGGAACATGCTCTTGGCTTTGCCCCCGCGCATCTTTCCTGTTATATGCTCAGTTATGAATCCGGAACGCTTTTGACACAAAAGATGGAAAAAGGGCTCTTTTCTCCCCTGGCAGAGCAATCTTCCGGAAACCTGTTTGAATTCACGGCTGAATTTCTGGAATCCAAAGGATATGCCCAGTATGAAATCTCCAATTTTGCCCGATCCCCGGATTTGCAATCCCGGCATAACCGGAAATACTGGTCTTTTGCCCCGTATATCGGTCTGGGGCCGGCCGCTCATTCCTTCTTTCCCCGGCAGCGCTGCTGGAACTGCGGTTCTGTGACAGATTATATCGCTTTTCTTAAACAGAATATTCTTCCGGAAGCCGGGAAAGAATTGCTGACATCTGAACAGGAAATGATGGAAGCCGTATATGTTGGACTGCGAAAAAAAAAGGGAATTCTGATCCGGGAATTTGAAAAACGATTTGCAGTTTCTTTTGATGAGTTATTCGGAAAATTGTCGGAAGACCTGAAAAACAGCGGATTTTTGGAAGATGATGCTGCCCGCTGTGCGCTGTCCCTTCGGGGAATGCGTTTTCTAGACAGCATCACCTCCCTGTTTGCCGATCAGATTCCTGAAGATTTCTGAAACCACATCCAAAGATCAGGAAATGAATTTCTGTTTCAGATAATTCTCATAGATCTTCTTATAATCCGGAGAAAAAATAATAAAGATCACCTTTTCAGGCAAAGAATTTTTTGAAAGAAATTTTGCAACTGTATCCAGTGCCACCCGGCACGCTTCTTCAATGGGATAACCGTAAACTCCGCAACTGACAGCCGGAAATGCAATGGTTCTTACATTGTTTTCCGCAGCCAGACGCAGACTGTTCTCATAGCAGGAAGTCAGCCGCACACTGTCCGAAGGCTTGCCGCTGTAAACCGGCCCAACTGTGTGAATCACATATTTTGCCGGCAGACTGTATCCTTTGCTGATTCGGGCTCCTCCGGTCGGACATCCTCCCAGAGTTTGGCATTCTGCCAGCAGTTCGGGCCCGGCAGCCCGGTGAATTGCGCCATCCACACCGCCTCCGCCCAGCAATGAACTGTTGGCAGCATTCACAATGGCATCAACTGCAAGCAGTGTAATATCCCCATGCCGTACTTCCATCCTGTTTTGTATGGATTTTTCCATGTTTTTCTCCTGTAAACTGATTGGTCTGCCAAATATATTTTTTTACATTTTTTCCACCGTAGGGGCGGCATTCTGCCGCCACGGAAACGGCAGGATGCCGTTTCTGCGATGTAAAGAAACTTTGGGTAATGGGACTTTTTATACTGACAGAAAATCTGCGGAGCCGCCCTATGCGGCAGTTAATCACTGATGTTATATTAAAAAAAATATACCAAATCAGACAACCTCATACAGACTGATCAAAATATCCCATTTTGCTAAAAATGGATTTCCTGACAGGAATTTTTCAACTGAACGCATGGCGGCCTTTTTCAGTGAAATTCCTTTTTTGTATCTTTTTTTATTAATTTTTGCAACAGGATAAATTCCTTTCCGCGTCATGCTGCCTGCCCGTTTCAGCACAGTTTCAGCATCAGTTCCATGCATTTTTGAAACTGCAATACAAATATCTTCAATATAATCAATGCTTAATAATATGAATTTATTTATTTTGTGTTACTTTCTGTTTATTTTTTATTCATCAGTTGACAGCCGGCTACAGTTTACAGTATAATATACTGATATTTAAATCAACCCTGAATTTGATCAGAGTTCAGACATAAATTCTTATGAATGGAGGCCTCAGATTTCATATTATCATCCTTAAAATCCTCCTCTGGAGATTGACATAATGCTGTTTGCAGACAGAGCCTTCCTTCATCTTATGCTGCATATTTTTGTTCCCGCTCTTGCGGCATGGGTGCTGTACAGAAAAATTTTTTTCCAAGCCTGGGGTATCATGCTTGCAACAATGATTGTGGACGCGGACCATCTTCTCGCGGACCCGGTTTTTGATCCAAACCGGTGCAGCATCGGTTTTCATCCTTTGCACAGTGCTGCGGCCACAGGTCTCTATGCGTTGATGACTTTTGTTCCCCAGTCCCGGAATCTTCGCATAACCGGGCTGGGACTGCTGATCCATATGGTGCTGGATGGAGCGGACTGTTTATTCATGAAATAGACATTATCGGAAATAAGGCAGAACATGCTTCCGGCCTGTTCATGAAACCCGGCGCAAACTGGAAGTTTGTGCTGCTTTTTTATTTCCGATAATGTCTGTTAAATAAGTCAGATAAAAAAATACCCCGCAGCACAGACTGCGGGGTATCTGAATGACTGATTCTATACGGATTTGCCGGTTTCAGGAAACAGCGCGCGGCAGAATATTGCTGAACTGATATTCCTCTACCGGTTCTCCTCCGGACACCTCGAAATCCTCTTCCCCCCACTGTTCAATGCAAAGCAGTTTTTCGCCGGAATCATCCTCATAATCCCAGGACAGAAACTCCTCGCCGGAGCCGGTGCAGTTTTTGTAAAAATGTCCTCCCCCGAACTCCTCAAGATAATAGGTGCTCCCTTCAAAAACAATCTCATCAGGGGGATCTTCGTTGTTACGGATATGATTCAGCACCTCTTCGCCCAGCCGGCCGAAGGGGATGGGCCGGCAGATGCTCCATACGGTTTCGTCGTCAGACTCTTTAAGCAGATAAATTGTGTCATTATGGGTTTTCAACTGCCATTCATGAGTCTGATCCCCGCCGCCCCAGTCATAATAATGACGGGCCGTCACCTCCCAGGTTTTCATATCATAATCCACAAACCAGCCCGGGAGAAGATCGGAAAGGTTGAGATCCCTGAGCGACTCAGGTTCCGGTTCCGCCTTCTTTTTATCGCCAAAGCCGAAAAGCTCTTTCCAGCCCATCCTGTTCTCTCCTGTTTTATTCAATGCCCATCTTCTTTTTCAGTTCCATAAGACTTGCACTGGCCGTGGGTGTCTGACCTTTGACCAGAGCAGTGTTGATTTCATCATCAACGCTTTTGTCCGGCGTGGCCATGTCCCCGTACGCGATGGCCAGGGTCTCTTCCTCTTCCACCTTTGCCTTCATTTTTTCCAGCATGGCCAAAGTTCCTGATGAATCAATTCTGGCAAGCTGCTGGTTGATTTTTTTGGTTGAGGAAGCTGTCTGGGAACGTGCCTTGAGCGTTATCAGATCGTTTTCATAGGTGGAAACCGCTGATTTGATCTTGTTCACATTGGCCTGCAACTGGTTGACCATCTGCTCATGCCTTTCTGCTTCCTGTGTGGTGCGAACAGCTTCACCGGCCTGCTGTTCCTTTTTGGCAAGAGCCTCGGTTGCCAGCCGTTCTGCCTCGGCCATATCCAGCGTGCCGTTCTGGGCTCTCTGCAGCAGCAGCATGGCTTTGCGTTCATAATCTGCCGCCAGTTTCTTTTTGTTGTCCGCATCCCTGCGGGTTCTGATGGCAATGGCCTTGACCTCGGCCAGACTGGTCATGGCCGCCTGTAGGTCATTTCTCAAATCCCTGATGCCCTGTTCTGTCAGTTTGATGGGATCTTCGAATTTGTCAATTACCGAATGGGCTTCCGCCTGTCCGATTTTAAAAACTCTTGAAAAGAATGATGACATAACCGTCCTCCTTGTTTTGCATTCCGGTTGAAATCAGGAAAATAAAGCTCTCAAATCTGTTTTGGGACATTCTTATCCTGCCGCGTATTCCAGCAGTTCGGAACCGTATTCCGACATGGCAAGACTCAGCGAGCTGATGGTTCCCTCCAGTTCGTTTAAGTCCAGATTTTCCAGTTGCAGGCTGTCCCGGAAAAGAAGCATTTCCCCGCTTTCATCCAGCACAAAGGCTCCCTGCACCAGTTCCCTGTTCATCTGCAGCAGGCGTTTGAAAAATGCACCTGAATCCGGTTTCACTTTCATGATAAGCTGCTCAACGACTACAACCGGAGCTTCGCAGTCAATAATCATGTTCTTGATGCCATCGGATTCTTTTTCCACCACAACAAGTTCATTTTCCCTGTCTTCCTCAAGGATAACCATACCCATTTCGTGAAGATACTCCTTCACCAGTTCAAAATCGCCTTTCCTTCTCATTACAACCTCCTGTTTTCATGATGAATGGTTAAATGGTGACTGTCATATGGCCAATGATTCCGAATAATTAACTGGGGATTTGCACATCTGTTTTTATTTCCTGTTAAATTTTATCAAATACAATAAATTCAAATAATTAAAGCTGAGATACTTAAGTTCTGCACTTTAAGGCTGAAGCAGTATATTCAAACAGTGCCTGTCTGTCATCAGTCATATTCTGATTCCTTCCTTCATAATATTTTCCACAACAGGGGAATATCTGAGAGGTGAATCAGTCAGATCATATCTGGAGAATATAAGCGGCGATATTACCGCCATATTTTTGATTCCGACTTTCCATGCTATATCTTTTATTGTTTCCTTTGTTTTCCTGTCAAGTGTTTCTGTCTGAATAAAGACATCAAAATCAGAAAACTCATCTGCATCCCCCCTTGATCTGGAACCGAAGATTCGCATATCCAATAATATGATCTTTTTGGATAATTTTTCTTTAAGTTCGCAAAGAATTTTGTAGTCACGTTCTTTCATAAACTTTACAATCCTGAACATCTGACAATTGGGATAATTTTTTTGATTTCTTCAATATTTTTCATATTATTCATTCAGGGCATAAAATATGTGCATATTTCCGGTTCCTGTGAATGAATGCCGGAACAATGTCTGACAATAATCATCCTGCATTCAATATTCAACAGCTACCTTCACAAATGCGGTCTTTGCGAAGCAATAACGATAAGCTGATCCCCGCTTTTAAGGACATAATCCTTATCCGGATTGGCAATGAACTTTCTGCCGCTGCTGTCCTCAACACCCATGCAGAGAATGCCCTGATTCTCCTTGAGTCTGCACATTGCCTCGAAAAAAGTTTTCTCTTTCAGCTCTGCCGGAAGTTCCACCTTGTAAATATCCTCTCCGCAGCGTTTGCTTACCAGTTCGCTGATCATGCGGGTAATTCCGTGATCAAGAGCAGCCTGCACCAGCATATTGGTGCTCAGTTCCCCGCTTACGATGATTTCATCGGCTTTTGCCCGTTTGCAGTATTCCACATTTTTTTCATCCATGAGTTCCACACAGGTGTAAACACCTGTATTCATGCTTTCAATGGTCAGGGCGGCCAGCACTGTTTTGGCATCTCTGGAATACGCATCCAGTTTGTCATCAGAAAGCAGGATGGCCACCCTTGCCTTTTCAATACTTGCCTTTTTCAGATTTTCCGTATTCACTTCCCCGCGGATGAAAAAAAGGTTTGGATCATTGACAGGTTTTTCGACAAGATCCGCAATAACAGCAATTGGAAGTCCGCCGCATTTGCTGTCTGCCCTCAGCTCCTCCACAATCCGGATTCCCCTGAAATTCCATCCGCAGATGATAAAATGATCAGACACATGCACGGCTTTCATACCCCTGTTCTCCATAAACCTGTTTTCGACAAATATGCTGGCAATACCTGCCGTAAGAATGCCCAGAAAACCTATGCCCACGATCATCACGGCCGCGGCCACAAGTCTGCCGCCGCCTGTCACCGGGAAAATATCGCCATAACCGACAGTGGTCAGTGTCACCACAGCCCACCACAGGGCATCCGGAAATTCTTTTTTTTCAAAATAAACAAACCCCGCGCTGCCTGCCAGGGTGACAAAACATACGGTCAGAAAGACCTGAAAGATTTGAAACCGGCGGATCAGGGCAAAGGTTTTTTTCAGAATAAGCAGAAAATGAGGCATTAAATATCCTTAATGACTGTCTTTTGGTTTACGTTCCGCCATACCTTTCCGCAGGCTGTCTGATCTGTTTTTTTCACATATATATCCTGACTGCCATCCCACTTTATGATTTTTTTTCAAACAATTCAAGTAAAAAAAATCATCTCCCCTTTTCCTTACACCAAAAGCGGGAATTTACCACCTGAAAATACAGGATCCGCCCCATTGACTTCTCTTATTATATATCGCTATATTTTATAAAAAAAAGTAAAGAAAGTGTCCGGACCCGCCTTAGGCTGTGTGAAAGGGGAATAATATGAAATCATTATATTATTATATATCAGGCTGTCTGCTAATCACAATTGTCGGCGGATTCGGTATGCTGGGAATCAGCACCGCGGATGTGAATCTGATCGAACCGGTTCTGTCTGTGGCACTGATTGGCGGAAACCATTCCGGAATCATTCATTCGGTAATCGGTTTTTCCTTTGGAGGAACCCTGCTTGCCGCAGTGATTTCCCTGCTTCGCAATGTCATCCGCAGGCGCAGGGGATAGAGCTTTGCCAGGTTTGGATTATACCAAACCGCTATTGATTTTATACAATACTGTCAGTTTTTTGCACAGTCATAAAGTACAAAAATTGAGGAACAACAAATTCAGATATGACAGCAGATAAATGACAGAGCAGTTGCGGCATTATTGATGCAGGCAGATAACCTCCGGTTTTTCCCTCGGATCAGGGATATTCACATTTCCGGCCGAGACCTCGCGTATATACCGGGCCAGAATTTCCTGCTCCCGGAGTTCCAGAGTTTCTTTTCCTCGGGATTGCGCAGCTTTCAGTGCCTGATAGCCATCCCCGCCGGTAAACAGAAAATCATTTGTCACCATTTTAAAACTGCGTTTCGGGTCTCCCTGTATTTCAAAATTTTCCACCAGAATATCGCTGCCTCCCCCTGCACGGAGAATGCGGAGTTCCCTGATCCGTGAAGGTTTGTCCATGTCTGTCTGATCAGATACTCCGGGTTTTTCCGGATCAAAGAGCATCATCATTCCCGCTGTCTGGGGAAAACGGCCGTCTTTGCGGGGATAGCGGCTGACAGCATTCTCCATGACAGCCAGCAGTTCAGTGGCTTTCATTTCCACCACTGCCAGTTTGTTGTCAAAGGGCAGGGCAGCGGCAATGCCCATACGGGTAATATGGGGTCCGGGAATGGTATCCCTTATTCCTCCCCCGTTTTTCAGTGCAATGTCAGGGCCTTTGTCTCCAAGCACCTGCCGTGCATACCAGAGTGCTGACACCGCAGTCAGATGCCCCAGATTTGTTTCACGGGAACGGACATCCGCCCGGATGCCGTTGAGCGGCATTTCTGTTATGCCAATGGTCTGAAAATGCTCCTTAATCATTTTTGTTTTCTTCAAATCAGTGAAAATTTCTTCCACTGCGGCAGGAGCGGAAACAGAATGCTCCAGAATTTGTTCCAAAGCAGCAATTCCTTCAGCCGATGCTGCCACAGGGCCGCTGCGGGGATCAATTTCCCTGATATGGCCCTGCCCGTCAAATGTCACCATGAGATTGCCGACATAGCGGTACTGCTGATCCGTGTTGATGACCAGAACAGTTCTGCCTTCACTGTCTTCCCGTATGTCCGGGTATGTGCCCAGCGGCATATCCCCCTTTCGCAGCAGATTGAAAGGGCCTTCTGCTTCTGCACGGGACATGAAACCTGTGGCGCCGGCCATTACAATAATGTCAATTCCCTGCAGCAGCCTGACAGACAGGGGATCATTGGTATAATCCTGGGAATGATCCAGCAGAATGATCTTGCTGATTCCCTGCATTTCCAAAAGTTTTACCTGCTCCAGCACCAGCAGTGTTGCAGAAACAAGGGGCTGAGCGTTTTCCGCATTCCTGCCGCCAAAAAAGTCCAGTCCCGGCAGTGTGACATCCGGATCTTTCACAACATTGAAAAAATCAGCCGGTGCCCGGCCTATGATGCCGATTTTTTCCCCTCCGACTTCTGCATAGGTGCTCCTGACAACCCTTCCCGCGTTCTCTTCAATACTCCCGGCGTCTTTGCCGATGCGGATAGGCGGAACACCTTCCGGCAGACGGACTTTGGAAAAATCCAGATTCACGGCAACAAAGGGATACCGGGCTCTGTGCAGCATACGGGCAAAATCTTCCATGCCACCGTCAAATTCATGATTCCCCATGCCATTGGCCTTCAGTCCTGTGGCATTGAAGATTTCAATATCCCCGATGCCGTGCGCGCCAAATCCTGCCACCTCTGCTGCCGCTTCATAAAAAGGCCCCGGCAGTGTATGATCCCCGGCTGTGACATAAAGGGAAGACATGTTCTCCTTTTCCGCGAGTTTCCGCAGTCCTTCCAGTATGGCTGTGTAATGGAGAATCTTTGGCTCCAGGGTGTTCGGATCCTGAAAAGAGGATTCATTGTCAGAACTGTGAAGCACCTGTAGCCGGAAGTCTGTTTTTTCCTTTTCTGCCAAAACTGTGCCCAAAGACAGCAGCAGAAACGCAGTCAGTAAAAATAGCAATGTGCATGTTTTTTTCATTTTGTCTCCTTATGTGATTTCTGAAAATAAATAACCCGGTTCAGTTCACAGGCACAAACAGGCACAGGGCAAAAACCGGAAGCTTTTGCTGCTTTGCAGGGATATTCTTTTCCGGAAATCACCTTATGCCCTGCCTTATGCCGAAAAATATACAGTTGAGTATTTAAGGTGTCAGGTTTCAGGGGTAACTCATATCAGCCGGAGCATAGGTTCTGCTCTTCCTGACACCTGACACCTGAACACTTTATCTGCTTTTGTTTACAACCGTAATCTGCCCCGGAGTATCCCCAATTCCCCGGATTTCAGGCCTGTACATGGATTCTGCAAAGGCCGGAGGCATGGAAAATGTGCCGGGACTGACCACTCTCACCATATAGAAAAGATGAGTGGGAGAATAATCATGCAACTGCACAGCCGCTGCATACCGGTCATCCCGGTATTCCTCATGCAGAATCACAGCAGCCTCTTTCAGTTTCCAGATGGATTTGCCGTCCAGATTCATATCCTCCATCTTGAAACTGTGTTTCAGATTCTGGTTTTCCGGTTCAAACCCGGCTGGAACCATATCCACGACCAGACCGTCCGGAAGCCATTGTTTGGCACTGATCCTCAGATGCACCAGCACCAGTTCTCCCACGCTGAATTCCTTTCTGTCCACAGGTTTTCCGTAGATGTCATAGAGTTCCCGCACAACAGAAATCTTTGCATCCTCTTTGGGGGGCGGGGTTTTGGTGTAGCCACGCACAATGGCTGAAACATAAATCCGCTCCGGATTTTCACACACGAAATTCACGCCCCCGGAAATCTCCCCTGCTCCCAGTCCGTTGAAATAATCCCCTTTCTGCATCAGAGGAGTTTCTTTGCCGGAAACCGTGAGTTTGCCTTTCCATTCTTTTTCTGCGCGTTCCTGCAGAACAATTCCTGCCCGGAAAATCGCGGATTTTTCCTGTGTGCTGAGCCATCTCCGCTGACGCATGGCCGCATCCAAATCCACCATGAGACTGTCAAATCCCTCGGTGCTGTCTGCATTGTATTCCACAAAAAGGGCAATGGTAAAGGCCAGATCCCGGATCTGGCTGCTGTAATCTCCCCAGTAACCGTATTCTGCAATACGTTTTTTTGCAGCGAGTTTCAAAGCCTCCGCGCTGCGGCTCAGATCGCCCATGCGTTTGAGGGCAATGCCCATATACGCCAGCGGCAGAGAGGAACCGGCCTTGTCTTTGTGATTGTCATACAGGGTGCGCAGGGTTCCCAAAGGCGCACGGTTCAGGCGGGAAAGAACATATCCCGCATAACTGCGCACAGAAAAATCCAGATGCTCCCGTGCCGCGTTGTCACCGTAATCATCCAGAGGTGCGCTCTTGGACACATAATTTTCCAGACGTTTGAGAGCCTTGTCCAGCATGGCTGCCGGCACTTCCACGCCCATATCGCGGGCAGTGAGCAGAAAATCCGTTACATACACTGTAAGCCAGGCAGCTTCAGGGCTGTTTCTGTTCCACAGTCCAAAAGCCCCGGAATCCAGTTGCATGGTTCCCAGCCGCTCCATTGCAATCTTCAGACGTTTTGTCCGCTCTTCAGGCGTAATGGGTGTCAGATGATAGCGGCTAATCTGATCTTTTGTGGCATAGAGCAGGGGCCATGCACTGCTGGAAGTCTGCTCCAGACATCCGTATGGATAGCCGATAAGTCCTTTCATGGCATCCTGAAAATCCAAAGGCATCTGCGCAGAGATTTTGATTTCTCCGTCCACTGTTGACGGAATCAGATCATCGGCCAGACGGGAATCCAGACTGAAAACTTCGCCGGGTTTGAGTATCTGAAACACCCTGCGCACTGTGCCGGGATAACCGGGGCGAACCGGAATCTGCCAGTCGCGTTTCTGCTGAAAATCGCCGGATTTGAGTTCCATAAAAACTTTGCCTGTGCCGTAATTGTCCGCGCCCCGCACCGGAAAGCGCAGGGTTTTCTTTTCCCCGTCTGCCAAAGGCAGATTCTGCTCCCCTTTTTCCAAAGCAATGGGGCCTTCGGTTTTCATTCTGATGGCAATATCCTGCTTTTTGCCGCTCAGGTTATGCACATCCAGCGTAAAGACTGACTGATCTCCGGGAGCCATGAAACGGGGCATGGCCAGTTGCGTGACAACAGGCGCGGCCACTGTAACATCAGCTTCTGCGGAACCAAAACAGTTTGCATCAAAGGCCAGGGCCATAAGCCGCAGTTTTCCGTTGAAATCCGGCAGGGTAAAGGTGATTTCCGCGATGCCGTTTTCATCAAAGGACACAGGCGAATGGAACAGGGAAAGAAGTTTTACTTTGCTTTCGGGACGTTTGCCCCCTGCCAGATCCGCATCACCTCCGTAACGCAGCGCGGCAGGATTGCCATCCAGATTTTCTATGACTTTGGCATACATGTCATACGCATTCACATCATATCTCCGGGGTTCAAAAAACCAGGCAAAGGGATCAGGGGTTTTGAAATCCGTGATATTCAGAATGCCGGTATCCACAGCCGCGAGCGTAACGTAAATAGGGGTTTCCTTTCGCTCCCCGGTCATTTTCACTTTTACAGTCAAAGGTCCTTCGGGAACAGTTTTCTTTGGAGCATCGATTTCCAGTGCAATTTTCCGGTCTGAGCGTTCCAAAGGCAGATGAATCAGTCCCACAGCCCGGTTGGGTGTGATTTTCTCTGCGGCATCCGCAGGACGGAACACGACCGCGCTGATGTAAATATTGTGACTGTCCCAGCCAGCAAGAATGGGAATTTCCACTTCCGTGCCTTTGCCATCCACCGGAACCCGTTTTGTCCACAGGGGTTTGTCACCTTCCACCAGAATCAGGGCTTCTCCGCTGTGGGGCGGAGTCACGGTCAGTTTGATAAAATCGCCGGGACGGTACGTTGCCTGATTGAGTGTCAGCACCACTTTGTCAGGCCGTGCAGATTTTTCTCCGTCCTCTCCGTACCACCATCTCCCCACCCGGAAACGCACACTGGAAACCAGATTGTTTTCCGGATTCCGGATGGCCAGCACATACTGGCCGTTTTGCAGGGAAATGGTGTAAGGCGTGGCTTTGTCTCCTTTGAGATTGAGAGAATCTGTAAGGAAATTGTAGGTTTTTTCCGTAAATTTGTACAGCCAGCCTGTGGATTCGGAATATTCCCAGTAATAATCCCTGTCCTCTTTGATGAGCTCCACCAGCAGACCCTGCGCTGCTACAGGTTTTCCCTTAGTGTCTGCCATGACCACTTCAAACTTAATGGGGCCCGCGTCCGCAGATTCTCCGGTGAACAAAGGCCGGATGCCAATCAGATTCTGGGCAGGCCATACGGTTTTGTCTGCATAACGGGTGACAGGACGGCCACCGCTTTCATACAAATCCGCAACCACTCTCACTGTAAGGGGACTGAGCATTTCTGACCAGCGGTTTTCCACTTCCAGAGTGAAATTGCCCTGTGCATCCAGTTTTTTTGTATCGGTTTCCCAGTAATCCCGGTATTCCTCATCCGCGATATCCCCGAACTGGAAATCCTTGAGATTTTCAAACAAATCCCGTTTGGCTTTAACCCGGATACGGAAAGCGATTTCATTTTCACTCGCGGGCGCGCCGTACAGATACATGCCGTTCACTTCTGCTTTTATGGTATCCTTTGGCCCAGGGAAATCAGGCAGGGTTTTTATGTCCACCTTCATGCGTTCCGGCAGAAATTCCTCAATCTGCAGTTCATGCACAGCAGCCGGATTGGTTGCGGAAGGGTCATCCCAAACCCGGAGTTCCCATTTTCCGGTCTGTGCATCAGTGGGAAAATCAAGTTCTGTGCGGAAATAATCCATATCCTGGGCTTCATTTTCCTGCGCGTGCCATGTGAATGTCCGGATTTCCCGGCCGTCAGGCTGAAACAGTTTTGCTGTCAGGGGTATGGTGTCAATCATCTGTGCATCATGATCCCGCAGCAGAGCAGATACAGTGGCAGTTTCTCCGGGACGGTACAAATCACGGGGGCTGTACAGGAAAATTTCACGGGGATGGTATGCGCGTTTGCCCAGATCAAATTCACTCATATCCAAAGCCGGGGTTCGCATGGGAAGCACACCGGTCTGATCCTGATAAGATGCAGTCATTATCTGAATATCACCCGGCAGCACCAGAGCGGTTTTGTACTGCCCGTTTTCATCTGTGACGCCTTCCGCCACCACTTTGCTGTTGCTGTCATAAAATTTGAGCTGCACATCAGGCAAAGGCGCGCCGGTCTTGAGAGAGGAAGCAAAAATCAGGGATTCAGACGCATAGGCTCTGGCATGAAGTCCGATGTCTGTCACCAGAAAATAGGTTCCCTGATAAGCGTAATTGTACTGACCGGGTTCGCGGAGAATGGCAAGATAAACACCGGGTTTCTGCAAAGGTTCAATGTTTTCGACCGGAATATGGCAGACCGTGCGCCGGTTTTTGGGAACATCCAGATCAAAACGGCCTGAATACACCATTTCCCCATAGTCTTTGGTCTGTGCCAGTTGATAATAATCCTTTTCACCGGCTGTATTGTCCCAGTCCACAAGGTTTATCAGTCCTTCGGGTTTCATGCGGAAAAATTCTGCATACACGGAAGTCACATTGATGCTGACAAGGGGAAGTCCCTTGTTCATTTTCGCGGGAAGCAGAAAACCCTCACTCGCAAAACTGATAATGGGACTGATGGCCTTTGTGGTGACAGACTGGCTCTTGCGCTCGCCAAGAACCTGACCGTTCGCGGCTTTTAAAGTTTCCAGAACAGTGACGGAATACTCAGTTTCCGCATCCACATGGGGAAACCAGAGGGTTCGTCCGTCCTCAGACAGTACCCACGCACTTTTGAGCAGTTCACGGGTATCGCTGATGCGCAAATGCTCATCATGGCGCAGGGTCGGGTCCAGCGGCTCCGAGACAAGAACCGCAATGGCCGGGCCGTTGTCATAAGTGCGCTCGCTGATGTCCAGCACCCGGAAGGTTCCGGTTTTTTTGGTTCCTCCCCCGGTTCCGGCAGTCACAGCAGCATCCTGGGCAGCAAAAAGCTGTGCAGGACATAGGGCATACAGCAGCAGAAGTATGCCCATGAAAATGACAGTTCTTCCTTTTCCCATGTTCTCCTCCTCATTGTTTGCATGGCAGGTTCCCGCCTGCCCGGTTCCTAATCTGCGTTTGCCGCAGGTTCGGGATTCAGTTTCAAAAGGTGGGCACAAAAAACCGTGCCCACCCTACAAATTCCAATGATTTATTATGGCGGGCACAAAAAACCGTGCCCACCCTACAAATTCCAATGATTTATTATGGCGGGCACAAAAAAAACATTCCCACAATACAACCTGCAATTATTTATGTAGGGTGTGCATGATATTAATTTTTGAAAAAAAATAACACCATGCACACCATTTACAGTTTTCATCATTGGTGTTTATTGGTTTTTATGGTGGGCACAAAAAGCCGTGCCCACCCTACTCTCCAATATCATAATCCAAACCGTATGCTGTTCCACCGCCCCAATTTTCGGAATAAATGCCTTTTTTGACATAACGGTGAAAGGTTGAATGAGGCCAATCCCTTACCTGAGTTACCAACCCATGTTTTACAGGATTGTAATGAATGTAATCCATGTGGAACCGGTAATCCTCATCATCCCGGATCAGATGTTCCCAGAACCTTCTTTGCCATACAGTGCATTCCCGGCGTTTCTTTTTGGAGACATTCATCCATTCGGGTTTGTGCAGCATATCTTTGGCCTGTTTTGAAAAATTTGATTTGATCAGACTCCAGCGTTTTGAGAAAGCAGCATCTCCTTCGGGCAATGTCCATATGCAGTGCATATGCTCCGGCAGCAGCACCCAGGCATTAATGAAAAAAGGGTGCATTTGCCGTACCCGTTCAACAACATTCCGCAGCATTTTCCGGCATTCAGGCTGATTGAAAATGTTCCGCCTCCGAAATGTCACCACCGTAAAGAAAAACGTTCCACCGGGTAAAAATGCACGATGATAATTCGACATTTATACCTCCCGCACAGGACGGTTATAGTGGGCACAAAAAAACCATTCCCACCCCATAAATTTCAATCATTTATGTAGGGTGTGCAGGATGTGATTTTTTGAAAAAAATCACATCCTGCACACCATGTTCATTTTTCATCATTGCTGGTTATGGCGGGCACAACAAAACCATTCCCACAATACAACCTGCAATAATTTATGTAGGGTGTGCATGGTGTTATTTTTTGAAAAAAAATAACACCATGCACACCATGTTCATTTTTCATCATTGACGGTTATGGTGGGCACAAAAAAACCATGTTCATTTTTCATCATTGACGGTTAGGTGGGCACAAAAAACCGTGTCCACCCTACATCAATTACCCCGCGCCTGCGCCACCATTTGGTCAACCGTTTCCTGCAATTGCCCCATATCCACCTGCCGGTGCTGCAAAAAGCTGTGCAATGCCTCAAATTCGGGTAAGGAGAGCAGCGCTGCAATGCGGGGCAGGTCATAGCGGGAGCCGGATTGGGCGGCGCGCTGGATTAGATTTTTGAGGTTGTTCAAAGATATTGGAAGAATATCAAATCGTTTAGAGAGAAAACGATAAATAATATCAGCAAGCATATGTTTTGCCCCATCTTCAATCTTGCCTGCTTTATTCAGATAATTTGACAGATTCCCATGCGAAATCGCCCGCTCCGCAGGATCAGGCAATTGATTGCATATTGCCAATGCCTGCTTTGCAAGCGCGATGGCCTGTCCCATGTCCCCGCGTTCATCCCAGATGTTGGCAAGAGCGGAAAGAGCTTTGGATTGATTTGTCAAATCATTTGCTTCCCGGAACACCGCAAGACATTCTCCCAACACCTGCTGCGCCTCATCCAGCCTGTCCAGTTTCATCAATGGCCCATACTGATTGAACCTTGTGCGGAACAGTTCCTGTCTGCCTGCGCCGTTTTCCTGTTCGGTCTGCTCTGTCTCTTTCAGCAGAGACAGGCAGGCTTCCCAGTTTTCAATCTGCAAATTGGCATTCATGGCAATATCCAGCCCGGAAATCAGAACACGCGACAGATACATGGGTTCAGGAGCTTCCGGCAATGTTTCCCCTTTTCTGCTGCGATGATACCAGCCCCGGATTTCCTTCAAACGGCTTTCAATTTCCGGCAGAACTTCCCGTCCTTTGCCCTGATAAACGTCTATGCGCAGGGCTTCGAGTTCGCTGCCGTATATGTCAATTTTCGGGCTGCCTGCTTTTTTTTCAGCTTCCGCACTCCGCAAATGGGTTTCCTTTGACTTGTCCAACTGCCCGACATCACCAAGCGCATTTGCCCAGTTTCCGCAGATTGCGCCCACATCAGACCAGTTTCCTGCGGCTTCGGCTTCAGCACATGCCTGTTCATAAAAAGGCAGAGACTGATCCGGATGTCCTGATTGCATTAACCCGGTCGCCAGATTCAGCCGCAAAACCCAGCGGTCTCTGCCTGCGGGAACCAGATCGGCCACGGCCTGCAATTCGGCAATCACTCCGCCAAGCAGCGCGGGGTCATTTGTGCCGGTGACAAGTCCGCTTGCCAAAACACCCAGTTTGTCAAAGGCTTTTGCCCGTACAAAATACACCAAAGCACGGCGACCGGCTTCATTGGCCTGTTCTTTTGCAGATTGTTCAAGCTGTTCAAACATTGCCTCATACCGCCCGCCATAGGCCACCCATATCTGTTCTGCGGTTTTTCCCCCGCGTTCGGTTTCGTGGCTGTCCATCCATGCAGTCATGCGTTCCCGCACCAGTTCATGGAAGGAATACTGTATAGCAGGCATTTTGCCTGCGCCATCTGATGAAGCAGGCTGGAACCCTGCTTTACTTTCCCGGCTGATCAGTCCGGAGCGGGTCAGTTCACCGAGCAGGGGTTCAATGTCCGGCACATCCGGAATATTTGCAGAAGACTGAAGCAGTTGCCTGATTTCCGGCGGCAGTTCAGATAATTGTTTCCGTATTTCTTCCGGCAGTTGATCCGCAATCTGAAACAACATGCGGAGTTGTTCCATCTGCTCGTTTTCAAACGGTTTCCCCGACCACACGCCCTGAATCAATTCTTCCGAAACCGGTTCATTGGCCTGTGTGATCATCCACAGCAACTGCCGGGCATCAGAAGAAATCCGTTCAATTAAAAAATCCACAGACCCGATGGCCGCGTCTTCCAGATACGCGCGTTCCTTTTCCCTGTCTTTTTCCGACATGGGCGCAAACAGATCCGGCAGGGTGGCAAAGCCTTTGTTTTTAATGGCAGCCATTGCCTCTGCCAGAGCTTTGCGGTTGTCGGCAAGTGCGGCAAGGCGGTTCATTATCAGGGGATGGCCGCGGGAGATGGTCAGCAGACTTCTTGCCAGTTCCTCTCCTTCCTTATCCGAAAACATCAGTTCCCGCAGTTTTGGATGGCTGCGGATATACAGCCCGCGTTCGGCAAAGGCCAGCGGGCCAAGCAGAATGGGAAGAACCCCGTCATTGCCGGACAAAACCGCAGGCATATGCCGGGAAGTGATAAGAATGCGGGAACGCGTGCCTTTGAGTTCCTGTGCCAGAAAGCCCAGCAGTTCATCCCATTGGGGATCAATGCAGGGGAAAGTACTCCCCTCCCTTGAGGGAGGGGCAGGGGGAGGGTGAATCTGCCCCACCCCAGCCCTCCCCCCCGTGGGGAGGGTGTTTTTTTG